>NZ_LR134116.1:2038835-2718446 GCF_900635455.1 Yersinia intermedia
TTGATTTTGATAATTTCAAGAGTTTTAACGACCTTTATGGCCATGCTATGGGGGATGTGTGCTTGAAATCCATTGTCGAAACTTTGTCAAAATCTATTCGTGGTGGTTCAGATATTTTGGCTCGCTATGGTGGCGAGGAATTTATTGTGTTGCTAGCGCCCAGTACTCTGGAGGATGCGAAAGCTGTTGCCGAACGCATGCGTCACTCGATTGAGGAGCTAGATATTCCCCATGGGATGTCTCCAGGAGGGCGAGTGACCATCAGCATCGGTGTGGCTTCGGTATCAGCGCCAGGTGAGTCTATTTCGGCGACAGACGTGTCGGTTGCTGCGGATAAAGCATTATATCGGGCGAAAACCGCGGGTCGAAACCGCGTGGAAGCGGTGGCGCTTAACTGATACGTAAAGAGTGTGTGGGGCAGGGAATCGAGCGATTACTGCCCCACAAAGATTAGATGTTAGCGATAGATACTAATGCCTAGCTGTTGTGATCCTGAGCCTCACGCAGGCGCTCCTGCTCTTCAGCTATAACCGCGTTGATTTCCTCCAGTACGCCCTCAACATCAGCCGCTTCGGTACTTTCTGCAAATTCACCGGTCAGTTGCGTTTCTGGATGCAATTTACCGTCTTCATAGAGTGCCCACATCTCTTTGGCATATTTACGATTAAGCAGCTCTGGCGCATATTGACCATAATAGTGTGTCATATTCGCGACATCACGCTCCAGCATGGCTTTAGCATGGTTGTTTGCTGCTGCATTGACGGCTTGCGGTAAATCAATAATCACCGGGCCTTCTTTATCAATTAAGACATTAAACTCCGATAAGTCGCCATGAACTAAACCGGCGCAAAGCATCCGTACCACATATTGGATCATCACGGCATGGTCAATCAGCGCTTGTTCTTTGCTAAATGGCACATCACTCAGTCGAGGGGCAGCAAGACCGTCTGCATCGGTGACCAGCTCCATCAATAAAACACCATCAAGGCATGCATAAGGCTGAGGTACGCGAACACCGGCATTGGCTAACAGGTACAAAGCATCCACCTCGGCAGTTTGCCAGGTTTCCTCTTGTTGCTTACGGCCAAATTTAGATCCCTTGGCCATGGCTCGGGCATCACGGCTGTTACGCACCTTACGCCCTTCCTGATATTGCACTGCCTGTTTGAAACTACGGTTCTCAGCTTCTTTATAGACTTTAGCGCAACGGATATCCTGCCCACAACGGACAACGTATACATCAGCTTCTTTGCCACTTTTCAAACGACGGATGACTTCGTCAACCAAGCCGTCATCAACCAGCGGTTGGATTCGTTTTGGAATTTTCATGGCGTCCTTGTACCCTATTTAAGCCCGCGATGGAATGGCTTTGGCTGAATTTTCCTCCAGTTTACCATTCGTGCCCACCAGTAGGTGGGTTTTTACTGAGTCTCAGGCAGCACTAAACTGGGCATTATGTAATTTTGCATAGGCCCCTTTACGGGCCAGTAATTCATGGTGGTTGCCTTGTTCCACAATGCCTTCTTTATCGACCACAATGATCCGATCGGCATTTTGAATCGTGGCTAAGCGATGAGCAATCACCAATGTCGTTCTGCCTTGTGATAATTCAGTTAACGCGAGCTGGATGGCTTGCTCAGTGGCAGTATCGAGTGCAGAGGTTGCTTCATCCAGAATCAAAATGGGGGGATTTTTCAGGAAGATGCGCGCAATGGACAAGCGCTGTTTCTGCCCACCCGATAATTTCACCCCACGCTCACCGACAACGGTATCCAGCCCATCAGGCAGGCTTTCAATCAACTCATCTAGCCGGGCTTGTTGTGCTGCGGCCATGATTTCATCGTCGCTGGCATCCAGTTTACCGTAAGCAATATTCTCACGAATAGACCCACCAAATAAGAAAACGTCCTGCTGAACAATACCAATATTATTTCGCAATGATTGCTGAGTCATATCACGGATATTAATACCATCAATCGTGATTACCCCTTCATCAAGTTCATAAAAGCGTGGCAGCAACGAGCATAATGTGGTTTTACCCGCCCCCGATGGCCCGACGAATGCCACGGTTTCGCCTGCGCGGATTTGCAGGTTCAAATCGGTAAAAATCTTATTCTGCGCTGAATAACCGAAACTGACATGCTGGTAACAAATATCGCCATGCAAATGGCCGACAGCGCGGGCATTGGGTTGGTCAACAATATCTGGTTGTGTATCAATCAGTTGAGTAAATCGTTTGAAACCGGCAATTCCCTTCGGATAACTTTCCAATACCGACGTTATTTTCGCCACCGGGCGGAAAAATACTTCAACTAATAGCAGAAAACCGACGAAACCGCCGTAACTCAATTGGTCATGTACTACGTACCAGGTACCGACAACCATCACAATTAACTGCACCAGACGAGTACTTAGGTAGCTCATGGTCATACTGGTAGTCATGATGCGGTAAGCCCGCAGTTTGGTAGTACGGTAATTTTCGTTGTCTGCGGCGAACAATTTCTTTTCGTGAGACTCGTTCGCGAAGGCTTTGACGACACGAATGCCACCGATACTTTCTTCAATGCGGGCATTAAAATTACCCACTTGGCCAAACAGTTTGCGCCAAGTCTCGGTCATTTGTGAGCCATAGCGGCTGACCAGATAGGTCATAAAGGGCACGATGACGATGGTGAGCATCGCCAGCGGCAAATGGACCGAGGCCATCAGGATGAATGCGCCGATAAAGGTCATAACGGCAATAAAAAGGTCTTCAGGGCCGTGATGGGCTATTTCTCCAACCTCTTCAAGGTCTTTGGTGACGTGGGTGATAATATGCCCCGTCTTCATATTATCGTAATAGCTGAATGATAATTTTTGCAGATGACTAAAAGCCTGACGGCGCATGTCGGTTTCGATGCCTACACCCAGTGCGTGCCCCCAGTAGTTAACAATCGCCATCAGCGCAGTATTGAGCAGGTAAATCATCAACAGGCCGGTTGCCGCCCAGACGATCAGCACCCAGTCTTGGTTTGGGAGTAACTTATCAATGAACAGCTTTACCGCCATTGGGAAACTCAATTCTAGCAACCCGGCCAAAATAGCACAGCCAAAGTCCAGATAGAAAAGCCCTTTGTACGGGGTGTAATAAGAAAAGAAACGGCGGAGCATTGAGGCATCCTTACAAGTGCAGAGGAAAAAATGATACAAATCGTAGAAAGAGCAGTTCGTTGCATTATAAATGTAAATGGTTCTTAATAGCATTTATTTTGCCACTTATTATCAGCAATAAAATTCTTATCTGTGAGAATGTCCATGGCAGTCGGGGTTATATTGAGTATTGTTAGTCATATAATAACGAGGAGTAGTGACGATGAATTTGACCATGACAGATGACCCAACAACAGCAGATATTGCAGAAATCATCGAGGGGTTGAAAGCTTTTAACCGTAAATTCGTTGGTGATAATGGTCGTAAACCATTAGCAGTATTTATCACCGGGGACGGTGGTGAGAAGCTGGGGGGAATAGCGGGTTATACTTTAGGTAATTGTCTGAGTATTGAGTTTCTATGGGTCTCGGATGCATTACGCCACTCCGGTGCCGGGAGTACCTTGATGAAAGCAGTCGAGCAGGAAGCGATACAGCGGGGATGTAAGTTCGCTCAAGTCGATACATTCAGCTTCCAGGCTCGTCCGTTCTATGAAAAGCAGGGTTATCAATTGAAAATGACGTTAGAAAATGTATTGGGTGAATATCACCGTTATTATTTGACTAAAAACCTGATTGATTAGATTGGCTACACTGCAAGCATTCCACTCAAGTTAGCCATGCACAGTTTACATTCTAATGGTATCAAGACCTATGTCTAATAGGTCTGTTTGGTGGTGTCGACATAACGACACTACCACGGCGAGTATATGCATTATTTAATATTTTTTGCTACGTCCACTCACTGGCGTATATTCAGCTTTTAAAGGAGGCTCACATTTTCTCTGAATTACATCTATAGGACTTAGTCTTCTATTAGGTTATTCTGATTTATATTGGATTAGCTAATGTAAATGGAAATGAATATGGCGGCTTCATCAAATAAAAAACTCTCGCTGTGGTCATTAACCTCTCTAGTTGTGGGTTCAATGATCGGTGCCGGTATTTTCTCTTTACCTGCCACATTTGGCCGTGCCACTGGTGGTTTTGGCGCTATCATTGCATGGGTTATTGCCGGTGGTGGGATGTTGACTCTGGCTTTTGTTTTTCAGACGCTGGCACAGCGTAAGCCGGATTTGGATTCCGGTGTTTATATTTATGCTAAAACTGGATTTGGTGATTACGCTGGTTTTGCTTCGGCAATCGGCTTTTGGGCCGGTGCCTGTATTGGTAGTGTCTCTTATTTTGTTTTGATCAAATCAACATTGGGCGCTTTCTTTCCACTCTTTGGTGATGGCAATACATTATCCGCAGTCCTAATTGCGTCATTAATCTTGTGGAGTTTCCATTTCATGGTGTTACGTGGCATCAAAGAAGCCGCAGCGATTAATACTATTGCCACGTTTGCTAAAGTGATTCCAATATTTATTTTTGTTATTGTTCTGGCATTTGCATTTCATACCGATACTTTTGCATTAAACTTCTGGGGCAGCCAATCGTTGTCAGGTATCGGTGATCTCTCTCATCTGGATGATTATGGTTATACTGGTCATGCCGCATTAGAAATTGGTACTGCATCTGAGACGTTATTCTCCCAAGTGCGCAGTACTATGTTGGTTACCGTATTTGTCTTTGTGGGCATTGAGGGGGCCAGTGTATATTCGCGTTACGCGAAAGAAAGAAAACATGTGGGTATTGCTACTGTTTTAGGCTTTATTGGCGTTCTTTGTTTACTGGTATTAGTAACGATGCTTTCTTATGGCGTACTGCTTCGTCCTGATCTTGCCGCTTTACGTCAACCTTCAATGGCTGGAGTGTTAGAACATATTGTGGGGAGATGGGGGGCTATATTTATTAGCATCGGGTTGATTATCTCCGTCATGGGGGCCTATTTGTCATGGACCCTATTGGCAGCGGAAGCACTCTATTCCGCTGCCAAAAGTAACATCATGCCGCAGATATTTGCAACGGAGAATAAGCGTGGGGTGCCATCGGCAGCGGTTTGGATGTCGAATATTTTCATCCAATTATTCTTAATTGTTACGCTCTTCACTGAGTATGCTTTTCAGTTGGCACTGGAACTCACCAGCTCATTAGTTTTGATCCCCTATTTGCTGGTTGCAGCCTATGGTTTGAAATTGGCCTGGACCCAGGAAACCTATGCCATAGATTCAGCCGAACGGAAGAAAGATTTTATTTTTGCTTTGATAGCAACACTGTATGCCATATTGATGGTTTACGCGGGCGGATTGAAATACATATTACTGTCAGCGGTGATATATGGCCCAGGAACGGTGTTGTTTATTATCGCTAAGCGCGAGCAAAAGAGATCAATATTCGCTCCGATTGAAAAATGTCTTTTTGCTGTAGCCATCATCGCCGCTTTAGCCGCGGTGTATAGCCTCGCTACTGGAATAATTGCGGTATAATAGAGTAGGCGATTCAACATTTGGCAGCGGACAAGGGGGCATTGCATTATCGCCGCAAACACTTAATCGGTGTTAATGTGTTTTGTTCATGCCCCTAACTTTACAATGGATGGGCTTGATCTATAACACAGACTACGACAGGATCGTGTTGGAATAGTCGATTGTTAGGCTGATGCCCGATAGAAAGATGTCCACTATAAAACACGATTTTTCTGATACAGAGTTAAGATTGGTGTGCGCCAATCAGTAGGTATCGTTTTGAAAAAACAACAAAATATCACCCCGAATAGTGATTATTCTGCGGGAATTGGCGATGCGCAATTTGCGCTCGTAGTTTTACTTACAACATCATGTTTGCTGATTGCAATAACGCTGATTGCGATCCTATGGTTAATCTGATGATACACCATAGAAATTAGGGGGAATGTATGGATAAGAGCTTGTTTGATGACAATAAAGTCATTGCATTGATTGGTTTACTGTTGGCTGCCCTCATTGTGGTTAGCGTCATGTTTGCGATGACCTATATGGCGGACCGCCAACGTAACGAAGTACAAACAATCGATGTGCAGAATTGCTATAAAAAGAACTGAAAAAGGTCATTCGCCAGATAGCTGCCGTGGGCATTGAGGCGAATAGTGGGCATTGCGGGATGTTATGCCAGTTTTTGGTGAATAGCATGTAAGGGCAACGCGATATTCAGATCAATATTGGTATTTTGCCTGAAATCATACGGGGTGATGCCGTAACGTTTCCTGAACATGTATGTAAAATGCGACTGTGAGCCAAAGCCAAAGTCCAAAGCGATATCAAAAATCGTACTGTCACTGCTTCTTAGTTGATAAACCGCACCCGCTAAGCGCCTTTCCCGAATGTATTTACCCAGCGATATCCCTGTTACTTCTTTAAATATTTTCTGCATATGCCAAAGTGAGTAGCCTGAGTACGCGGCTAACTCTTCAAGGTAGATGACCCGCCCTAGATGGGTTTCGACCCATTTGCTGAGGGCGCAGACTAACGCGAGATGATTTTCTTGTGACATTATTTAGTCTGTTTTTTCTGGATAGGAGTAGAGCAGTATACACAAGTTGAATCGAACAACACAAAACCCCAAATTAGCCTCAATGGGACAAGATAGCGCATAAAGACTTTTCAGACAGTATTTGCAAAAGAGTTTTCTGGTGCCATAGTAAAAGGGTAGTGTCATCTGGAAGGGGTCTATCCCGAGGATAAAGGGCTGAGTTTGGAAAAATAGAAATTAAAAATGATGAGGTGATCGCATGTTAATAACGGTGATTATGACTCTGATAGCGGTTGTGGGCGTAACCGTTTTTCTAAAGATGCCAGTAATGGTCCTGCATAAAGGCAAAGGCGCAGGAGGTGATGAACTGTGAGATTAGGAAGATTGTGATCGATCTACATACAAAGCGTTTCCCCTAGAACCAGGCGATTGATAACTTCATGCCTGGTTTTTTTATCCCAGACGTCATATCGACGTTAGTTTCCTTGCCATTTCGTCTCTGTCATTGTGGCGATAGCAAACGTACCGACTATTGATTTTTCGTATCTCCCACATCGGCTGTAGGTGTTTCATTCGTCGAGGATAATTCCAGTAACGCGAGTTTACAAAAAGCCTGGATAGCAGTGCGGGTTAAAGAAATATTTCAGCAAGCGTGATATCCTTTCGCGATATTACTGAGAAGGAATTATGCATGTCTGAAATGTTTACTAATGACCAAGAGCTGGTGTCGGATCTGGTTGCCTGCCAACTGGTGATTAAGCAGATCCTGGATGTGATTGATATCATTGCACCAGTAGAGGTGCGGGATAAAATGTCCCATCAACTTAAAGCGATTGATTTCTCTATACACCCGGCGGGTACGGATCCCGTGACTAAGCGAGCGATTGAGAAAGCCATTGCATTAATTGATATGAAATTTAGCCAAAAATAGCCGTACTTAGTGAAGGTTGCCTGCACGTAGGGCTGTATTATCGGATCGTTACCTTGCGATCATGGGAAATGCACTGCGGGTTATGGGTAGCAAACCCGCAGGTCAATTATTTATTCAAAAACGTTGTTGCCTATTTTCTTCACTAATGGGCAATTACTGACGCCAATGATCCCATTCTCACCGTTTATAAATTGAGCGGTTACAACTGATCTGGCTGTCAGATATTTACACTGTAAACCAATGCCTGCGGCATTTTTTTCACTGCCAATAAGCACACCATAGCCAGAAAAGAGAAGGCCCAAGTATATGATTGCAGCCACCAGTACCAGTCTGAATAAACTCATGTAGTCACTCCATGTAATTAGTTTTACTTATTTTTTTAGGATAGTTATTTAGTAGTTTAACTTGTAATGATAAGTTAGTTAATAGTAAAAATCCTAAATCATATTGAATTATAAGGCTAAATAGTACATTCATATGTAAATATTGTTACAAGACCATAGTGAACATCAGTAATTACATTCTGGCTATAAATGGTTGATGTTTAATACAGTATAATTTAAAAAAAACATTGAGTAAGGTGCCTGATTTGAACATTAAAAAACTTGTTACAGCGGTAGGGATCATTGCCGTTTGTTGCTTGTTTTATCTATTGGCCCTTGATAGTTATTGCGATCAGGGGGGGACTTTTTCCACCGGTATCTGTGCTATTACTTCGATTATTCCATGGTAGGGATAACCCATTGTGCTTACAAGTAATAACTCTTAATAACTATTACCATAGATTATCGTTATTAAGTGCGAATTGTTTATTCAGATCCCCTTTGTTGTAGGCAGAGTGATAAGATAGCGCCTTAGCCACGCATGTTATAGGGTTGTCAATGTTAGATACAAGTATGGGAGCACTGGGTGTCATCCCAATTGCTTTATCGCTGTTTACTGTCATTTTCTTCTTGATAGTCTGGTTCTTTTTGAGCCGTGCCAGTGTGCGAGCCAATGAACAAATCCGTTTGTTACACGAAATCGCCGAACAGCAAAAGCGGCAAACTGAATTGCTCAAGGCTTTACTAGAAAACGCAACGGGTGTCAGACATGAGCAAGAGGAGAGTGATATCGTTTCCCCTCTCGACTTTAAAGGTTTTATTCCAGAGAGATAAACACCCCCTCCTGATTCTGATGCTGTCACCTGGCAGTATCAGAGTATCGTCGTACCCAGAATGATAGCTTCTCCTGCTTAGTCGGCATAATCTTTCCACAGATGTGAGTTTGCCCCTTTATTTAGCTCAATATACTGCGCTGATTGTCATAAATTTGTCTTATTTTCGCCGTAATGTAGCCAGAACTTTTCAAGATAACGGTGATTCTGATGATCAAATGGTATGAAGAAAGTGACACTGAAGTGAACCGAAGTATTGCCCTACTGACAGGGGAAGATCCCGATAAGTGGTACCCCTATGGCGGTGTTAAAGGTAAGGACTACTGCAAGAATCCTTCTGATGCCTGGCCTATTATCTATGCGAATAAAATTGGGCTCTATTCCCCTGAAATTAATGATAATGATCAGTGGAATGCTCGGATTATCAATCCGCAAGGTGAGTGGCAAGCCTACAGCCAAAGCCCACTTCGTGCGGCGATGATTTGTTATCTACTCAGCCAAGATATTTGAGTAAACGTTGATGGTTTTTGACACGCGTGGGTACCCGTACGCTGCTGGAGCCAGGGCGTAACCAACGGTAAGCGATTCTCTAACTGATTTCTTGGAGTTGATGATGAAACGTATTATTAAAGGGGATTCAAATTTATCTCACTTGGTCATTGCTCACGCGGCGATTGACCACCATCAAAAATCTTACGGTGAGCGACGTCAAGGTTGGCCTTCAACTTATCTTATCCGCTATAAAAATAATCGCGTGGCGGTTGAAGTCGTCACCCGTCGCCAATCTTATGTTGCTACATTGATGATTGGGGCCAGGAACCTGAGTAAGTTATGTGGTATATCTGCGTTACGGCCTTAAACAGGCAAAGCACCATCGTCCTCCAAATCCTTCTCGTATAAACATCGGCTGATGATCCTGCTTCGATAGTCAGCTCACCACCTTTATTCTTGCTGCAATCAGCTTTAAGTGTTAAAAAACCGCCGCAGATTCATTTACGAAAGCGCTGTTTAACACGCCAGTGTGTAATCGGTGCGGCAGAGGACAGGATGGAACAGCAGTTGCAAGGTTCAACACTAAAACGCGGTTTAAAAAATAGACATATTCAACTGATTGCTCTGGGTGGCGCGATTGGTACCGGATTATTCCTAGGGATAGCACAGACGATTCAGATGGCTGGCCCTTCAGTGATACTCGGTTATGCCATCGGTGGTTTTATCGCTTTTCTCATTATGCGACAACTTGGTGAGATGGTTGTCGAAGAGCCAGTTGCAGGCTCATTCAGTCACTTTGCGTATAAATATTGGGGGGATTTCGCTGGTTTTTTATCCGGCTGGAACTACTGGGCAATGTTTATTCTCGTCGGCATGGCCGAACTGACCGCCGTGGGCATTTATATTCAATATTGGTGGCCAGAAATTCCTACATGGGTTTCTGCTGCCGTATTCTTCGTTTTAATCAATGCTATCAATCTCATTAATGTACGTATGTACGGGGAAACTGAATTCTGGTTTGCAATTATTAAGGTTGTTGCCATTATCGGCATGATTGTATTCGGCGCTTATTTGTTGGCCTCAGGTTCCGGTGGGCCAGAGGCATCGGTTACTAATCTCTGGGCGCAAGGGGGTTTTATGCCTCATGGCCTTAGTGGGTTGGTGATGGCGATGGCCGTGATTATGTTTTCTTTTGGTGGTTTGGAAATGGTTGGTATTACGGCCGCCGAAGCTGAAGATCCGCATCATAGCATTCCGAAAGCGACCAATCAGGTTGTCTATCGCATCCTTATTTTTTATATCGGTTCATTGGCGGTGCTGCTTTCCTTGTACCCGTGGGGCAAAGTAGTTGAAGGTGGTAGCCCCTTTGTGATGATTTTCCACGCACTAGACAGTAATTGGGTGGCAACAATATTGAATGTTGTGGTTCTGACCGCTGCACTATCGGTTTACAACAGCGGTGTCTATTGTAATAGCCGCATGTTATTTGGCCTGGCATCGCAGGGGAATGCACCTAAGGTGTTGACTCGGGTTAATAAGCGCGGCGTGCCTATTCTGTCAATCGCTCTTTCCGCGTTGGCGACTTCCGCTGGTGTTGTTATCAACTATGTTATGCCTGGTAAAGCGTTTGAACTGCTTATGGCACTGGTCGTTTCAACACTGGTCATTAACTGGGTGATGATCTGCTTAGCTCACCTCAAATTCCGGGCTGCGAAGGTGCAAGAAGGCGTCGAACCACGGTTTAAGGCGTTATGGTACCCCTACGGTAATTATCTGTGCCTGGTGTTTCTGTCGTTGATTCTGGTCATCATGTATCTCACTGATGGTATTCAGATCTCCGTGCTGATGATGCCCGTTTGGGTTGCGCTATTGTGGTGCGGTTTTATGCTTACTCGCCGCAAACATACTCGTCATCCACTGAAGGTAAATGATTCAGACGCAGCCTGATTAGCCGCGGTGTTAGCATAAAATAGCCGGGCAGTTAAATGTACCAATAATCAAGCCCGGCTATTATGATCTAAGGTGCAAGTGGCTGTGTTTAAATAATCAGCAATAAACTAAGTGGGCTCTTTACCTGATTTAATAGGTAAGGGCTATTGCTTCTTTTTGGGCAATTAACCCCAAGTGAGATTAATTCTTAATAATTACCTATAACCACCTTTATTGCATGGTTTAAATAATTTAATAATATAATCAATTAGAATTGCCAGCGCATCCAGGTAAACAGAACATTTCCATTATTATAAGTGCCGGGAATATAGGTGGTTTGTAGTGAAAACTTATTATATTCAATAGAAAAAAGTGGCAGAGGCAATGGTATAGGAATGTAATAATACTCATGCCGCGCGGTAATACTGGCGGTAAAACCCACACCGAAACGCCAGCCGTCCATCTCCCCCGGTATCCACATTTTTTGATAGCCATAACCTATAATCGGCTCAATTCGGTTGTGTGAGTCCATAAAGGCCATCGCATATACTGAGTACCAGTTGTTATCCTCATCATAACGATACCTACCATAGCCGATACCCCATGGCCGCTCATTGTATGACTCTATCTTGTCGTCGTCATAGGTCCAGCGGTTGTGCCAGGTATTCAGCGGGATATACAGCTCCTGGTTCGGAGAGTCCCAGGTGAGCAAGATGTTGCTCGTCAGGCGCTGCCATACGTTGCCATCATCTCCTTGCTGTTCACGCTGCTCTATCGATATCCGTGCTGGCAGAGAATATTCGTCTGCTAATACAGCCGTGACCTGACCCCACCATAAGCTGCTGAGAATACAGGTGTTGATAATATAATTACAATTCATACCAGGGACCTCTGATGCTGATAAGGCGAAATAAGATTTCTGTGCATCAGGTAATCTTTGTGCTTATCACAATAAGTGCGGTTAATAGATTATTTATAATGGTGTTGAGCTTATAATCTCAAACCTAAACAGTGTTGTAACGAGAAGGTAATATAGAGTTTTCAACTGGCGCTGCGAGTGTTGTTAAATGTTGTCTCAGAAAAATAAAGAATATATTAAGAGGTATTTAGAATACTAAATGTGGGTGGGTAAGGCCCCATTTCATCACGGGTAATTCGCTAACAATGCGTAGTTTTCGCTATACTTATGCGTTCAAATAGAACGCTATCGCACCTTGGTAGTGCAGCAAGGCTAATTGTCAGAAGATATTGCACCTATATGGCACAATGTCTTATTTGATAGAAATAATTCCCCCCTATGCATAGACGCAATATTTTTGTTGGTATTTGTCTATAGCATGATCCCCTTTTTACTGCTGGCGTTAGGTTGTGCATTGTTGCTTCACACAAGGTAATAAATCGAATATTTTTGATTTTTTTAGTGAAAGTAAGGTTCAGAGTATAACCTGAGGTTAAGTAAGGGGTTAGCTTGCCGGTTTGACTGCGAGAGAGCCAGCCAATAACAAGAACGAGCAGCCGGAACTGGAACGCGATATATTCAATTATTATATATTTAATGCTAATAAATTTTATACTATTGTATTTATCACCTCGCTGCTGAGGATAGAAAATGGGGGGGTGTCTGCGTAAGCAGTATTATAAAAAGTGTTAGCTGAAATGTTAAAAACCAGTAAGAAAGCGCGATGGGGCAGTATAAAAAATAGAGCAGAAAATACGATGACCTTCAACAAATTTTAGCATATTTACGCATTCTTTATGAACAACCGTTTCAAATATGTGCGACAGGTTCACCCTTGAATAAAAATGGCTTGCCATCGAATACAGAGTATGTGATAACGCATATGGGTAAAACGAGGTACAGTTCTGTATATGTGTGGCATTTTCAGTAAAGAAGTTCTGAGTAAAGACGTTAGCGTTGAATACCGCTTCTCTGCCGATCCTTATCTTAGTGCCTCAAGCAGTAACGACTCTAGTTTGTCTATGTAAACGCCTACGGGCGAGTTAAACAATCCAAAGGAAATACTCAAGATGGCAAAGATCAAAGGTCAAGTTAAGTGGTTCAACGAGTCTAAAGGTTTCGGTTTCATCACTCCAGCTGACGGCAGCAAAGATGTGTTCGTACACTTCTCTGCAATCCAGGGTAATGGCTTCAAAACCCTGGCTGAAGGCCAGAACGTAGAGTTCGAAATCCAAGACGGTCAGAAAGGTCCGTCTGCAGTAAACGTTACTGCAATCTAATCAGCTCTTTTGCTGTAAAAACCCGCCTTTGTGCGGGTTTTTTCGTATTAAGTGTGTGTGAAGGCGCTAATCTATCCGTTAAGGCAAAATAACTAAGCCGGAATACTGATTGCGTCCTTTAATTCCTGGATGGCTTGGGTTAAGCGTTTGCTGCTGGCTGGTTCGGCGGAAACTGGTATATTTAAAACGGTTTTTATCGTTTTTTTCGTCATGTTGAATAGTGGTACAGATAGTACAACTGCCAACGAGGTCTACTTGATGAATTCCTGCCCCACGTAATTGATGTTCAGCAATGGCCGCTAAGTTGAGGTGGCGAAAACGGGGTGAAATGATATTTTTTGCCAGTGGTAATTGGTTAATAAAGCGTTCGGCCAACTCCTCATCCACTTCATAGCAGCAAGATCGTGCGGCTGGCCCTATGGCTGCAACCCAATTTGCCGGGTCATCATCGCGAGCAATCCGTTCAACCATTTTTAAGATAATACCATCTAATAAGCCCCGCCACCCGGCATGGACCACTGCAATGGCTTTCCCTTGCTGTTGGCTAAAAATGATCGGTAAGCAATCAGCCGTCAGAACCGTTAATAAAATACCTGCTTGAGTGGTATAGAGGCTATCGGCTTCCCCGCATTCTTGCCCCGGCGTGTTCACATCAATAATTGTCGTGCCATGAACTTGCTTTTTGTTGGCTTGTGAAACCTGAAATGGCAGCAAGCTGGGAGGAAACAGGGCCGATTTATTGCCAAAGCCATGGCTGATGGTGGTGATTCGGCTAAGTTGTGATGAAAAATCAGTCATAGAATCTACCTAATGAAGAAAAAGAACGCCACTCAGTGTAAGCCGAATTTTAAGTTATTGACCAGTCACCTTTTCTTTTAAGCCGCCGTTAGTGAATTGTTGCAAAATAACGCATCTTGTATCACTGTTTTGGCTCCTGTTAGTGCAAGGGATAGGGTTTAATGGCAGCCATGATGCAAGTTATCCTTCAGGGTTGAACTTAATGATTCCTAAACCAAAAAATGACAGTAACAACTTTATTCGTTGGCGTTTTGGTTTGTTGTGCAGTTGCATTTTAATGTCACTTTTGGGTCTGCTAGCACGGGTTGCCTGGCTGCAAGTTATTGAACCGGATCCGTTGGTAAAAGAAGAAGATATGCGCTCAGTGCGTGTAATGGCAACACCAAACACGCGCGGTATGATTACTGATCGTAACGGGCATCCGTTGGCGGTCAGTGTCCCGGTTGAGGCCATTTGGGCCGATGCTAAAATAGTCGTGGAAAAGGGCGGGGTAGGCACTACCGAGCGCTGGCAGGCATTGGCTCAGGAACTCAATATGCCAATGGACCAATTAATTAACCGTATCAATCAAAACCCCAATGCCCGTTTTATCTATCTTGCCCGCCAAGTTGAACCTAATGTAGCTGAATACATTCAACGTTTGAAACTACCGGGTATTGCGACTAAAGCGGAGTCACGGCGTTTTTATCCATCCGGCGATGTGGCGGCGAATCTGATTGGTTTCACTAATATAGATGACCAGGGTATTGAAGGTGTTGAAAAGAGTTTTAATTCGCTATTAAGTGGCACTGCCGGCAGTAGGGTGGTGCGTAAAGATCGCTTTGGCCGGGTGGTTGAGGATATCTCCTCGACGGATAGCCATCCGGGACAAAATGTTGAACTCAGTATTGATGAGCGTTTGCAGGCCGAAACATCCCATGCGCTGACCAATGCTGTTATGTTCAATAAGGCTGATTCCGGTTCTGCGGTGGTCATTGATGTGAATACCGGCGAAATCTTGGCGATGGCTAACTATCCCACTTTTAACCCTAATAACCGTGTAGGTACACCTGAGGAGAATTTCCGTAATCGGGCTATCAGCGATATTTTTGAGCCGGGTTCCACCGTCAAACCGATGGTAGTCATGACCGCATTACAACACCATCTGGTTAGGCCGGACAGTGTATTGGATACCCATCCTTATGTGTTGAGTGGGCATCAAATCAAAGATGTGGGTTTTTATCCCGCATTGTCGTTGACCGGCGTATTGCAGAAATCAAGTGATGTGGGTGTCTCTCGCCTGGCGTTGGCAATGCCAGCTTCAGCATTGATGGAAACTTACACGTTGTTTGGTTTGGGCCAACCGACTCAGTTAGGTCTAACCGGAGAAAGTAGCGGGCTAATGCCGCATCGGCAACGCTGGAGTGATCTGGACCGCGCGACATTCTCCTTCGGTTACGGCCTGATGGTGACCCCACTGCAACTGGCTCGGGTGTATGCCACCATTGGCAGCTTCGGTATCTATCGGCCATTATCGATTACCAAAGTCGATCCTCCGGTGTTCGGGCCACGGGTACTTCCCGACGTTCTGGTGCGACAAGTCGAACATATGATGGAGAGTGTGGCACTGCCAGGTGGCGGTGGCGTGAAAGCGGCTGTCAGGGGATACCGTGTTGCCGTTAAAACGGGCACAGCCAAGAAGATTGGGCCAAATGGTCAATATATTGATAAGTATGTGGCTTATACTGCCGGTGTTGCGCCTGCCAGCCAACCTCGTTTTGCGCTGGTGGTCGTGATCAATAATCCACAAGGTGGCAAATATTATGGTGGTGCGGTTTCTGCTCCAGTATTTAGCGATATTATGGGGCAAATTTTGCGGACCATGAATGTTGAACCTGACGCTATCCCAACAGGGATTGTCGGTCATAGCTGATATTCGGTTATTTATGGCGCTAAACAGTGACTTGCAACGGCTGGAGTGCTTCTTTAGACTAACGCCGTGTCTGCCCGTGATTCTTGCGGTTACTTGTCTGTCATCTGGAAATAAACCATGTCTTATCAGTGCCCTCTTTGTCATCAGGCTTTGCAGCTTAGCGTGCAGCAATGGCGTTGTAGCAATAATCATCAGTTCGATTGCGCCAAAGAGGGTTATGTCAACTTGATGCCAGTGCAGCATAAGGGATCGAAACAGCCCGGAGACAGCACGGAGATGATGCAGGCTCGACGAGCATTTCTTGATGCGGGCTATTATCAACCGTTGCAGCAGCGGGTCTGTGAGCTTCTGGATGCCGCTCTACCACTGGATGCCACTATGCTGCTGGATATCGGTTGTGGTGAGGGTTATTACACGGCCGCCGTGGCTGACCGGCTAAATCGGCAGCGGCAGATGGCTGTTTTCGGCTTAGATGTTGCAAAAGTTGCCGTAAGGTATGGGGCAAAGCGCTACCAACAGGTGAACTTCTGTGTGGCTTCCAGCCACCGCTTGCCTTTTGCCAGTGGCTCGCTTGATGCTGTGTTACGTATCTATGCACCGTGCAAAGCGGCAGAATTGTCACGTACTGTGAAACCCGGTGGTATTGTCGTTACTGTTGCTCCTGGCCCACGTCATCTCTACCAGTTAAAAGCGCTGATTTACCCAGAGGTACAACTCCATGGTGATGCACAAGAACATCTGGAGGGGTTTGAGTTACTGAGTTGCGAAAAACTGGCTTATGAAATGAAACTTCCCGGTAAGCAGAGTTTTAATTTACTGCAAATGACGCCTTTTGCCTGGAGAGCATCAATCGAGACTGGGCAAGCGTTGGCTGCACGGCATGTATTTATCTGTGAAACTGATTTTGTCATTGCGTTGCACCGCCGCAGAGAAGATCCTGCTGTTGAAATTGCAGCCGTAACCGGTGACCAGTAGGATATGTTGTTAGCGTTGGCCTGACATGTTCGGGCCGTAGGTCTTATATAAATAAGATCCGTTCAAGTTTAAGATTTAATAATTATCAATGAGGTAATAATAGTACTCCCTGGTGTGGGGCTCTAATTGACTTAAGCTAAATTTTTAGTTTTTTATGTTTTACTGAAGTAACTTATTTCAGATCTAAATTTCGCCAAGTTCGCCCACCGGATTCAGTCACCAGAATAGAGGGTATAAACCTTACTTCTTCGGCAATTTTTAATGCTAAATCAGCGACATCTTGTTTGTTCAGTGTGCCACTACCATAATTGAATTCTCCTTCAGGTAATTTATAGACTTTTTCCCGACCAATAAGGCGGGTAAAACCGGCATCAATCATTTTCTTGCTAAGAGACTCGTAATCACCATCTACTGCATTATGCAAAACAACACTAACCGTAAAGTACGGCATATCTATTTGTTCCAAGCTATAAATGATTATCTTTATATATCACAGCGCTGATAGCGATATTTTGACCAAAGTCTAATTGCGCGACATACAAAACAATAACCTTGTTAATATTATGCCATTAAGGGGGGGATAGATTAATGCCTGCTGGTGATTGACCAACTTGATGAGTGGGTGGCAGTCACCGCCACCCGTACAGCGGGGATTAGAGTGAGAGTGATAGCCGGTTACGGCCCGCGTGTTTCGCTGCGTAACAGGCGATATCGGCCTGACGCATTGATTGTGCGGCATTCTCAGTTTGGCGAGTTAGGGGGACGGCACCCAGACTTGCGGTAAAGGTATATGATTGACCGTGCCAATGAAATTGAATGGCGGCAATATCGGCAACCACAGATTCCAGAATGTCTGTGGCAGGCTTGCTTTGGCAATTAAACAGCACAATAGCAAATTCATCGCCCCCTAAACGAGCAACAATGTCATTTTCACGCACCGCTTGCTGCATGGTTTGCGCCACCATTCTCAACACCATATCCCCAGCTTCATGACCTGCGGTATCATTAACATCCTTGAAATAGTCTAAATCGACATAACAGAGGATATGCTGATCGTTATCCCCCAATTGGCTGATTGCCTGGGTTAATCGCTCTTCCAACCGGCGCCGGTTAATCAGCCCGGTCAACATGTCATGATTGGCCTGATATTGCAGTTCACGTTGTGCATGGCGGGCGCGAGTTACATCCTGAAATACAATGACAGCACCGGTGAGTACGTTATCACGATCGCGAATTGGCGAGGCAGAACAGCGAATTTCTTGCCGTTCTCCTTTGCTCGATAACAACTGGCTACCTTCTGGTAATAAGGTATTACGCCCTTCGACCAAACACTGATTGAAAGCAAGTAACTGGTTTTTATCTTGCAGCGGAGACCACAAAATAAAGACGTCTTCAATGGGCAAACCGCAGGATTCATTCTGGCTACGGCCCGTCATCTCTTCGGCCTTGGGGTTCATCAATACTACCCGGCCTTCAGTGTCGAGGGAGATAATTCCCTCCTGAATGGATGACAACACCCGATGCAGTTGCTCACGCTCTTCATAACGCGCTATTTCGCTAGCACGCAGCGCATCTTCACGTTGTTTGCGCTCACTCATATCACGGATTATTTCAGCATAACCGAGAAGTTTACCGTTATTGTCATGGACCACAGTGATGACCGTCATCGCCCAGTAGCGGGTCATGTCTTTGCGAACCAGCCAGCCTTCACGCTCCATTCGGCTTGCTGATGCGGCGGTTTTCAGCAATTTCTCCGGTAATCCGGCGGCAATATCCTCTGGTAAGAAGAAACAACCGAAATGTTGGCCAATTATCTCATTACTGGCATAACCGATATTCCGCTCGGCACCGTGGTTCCAGGTATTAACCCGGCCCCAGGGATCGAGCATTAAAATCGCGTAATCCTCAACGGTATCAACCATTAGGCGAAAACGTTCTTCACTGATGCGTAATGCTTCTTCTCGTTGGCGGCGCTCGGTGAGATCGCGGACAATTTTAGTGAATCCCAATAGCTTGCCACTGTCATCATGCATCGGGTTAATTGCCACACTGGCCCAATAGCGGATACCATTTTTACGCACATGCCAGCCTTCGCTCTGGTAATTTCCTTCTGTAGTCGCTTGGGCGAGCGATTTCTCCGGTACGCCAGCAGAAATATCCTCCTGAGTGAATAGTAGGGCAAAATGTTCGCCGATTATTTCATCGCTGGTATAGCCTTCATTACGCTCACCGCCTTTATTCCAGGTTAAAATTCGGCCATGAGTATCAATCATATAAATAGCATAATCTTCGACTTCACTGATCAGATGGCGAAATTGTTCTTCACTCTTTCGCAGGGCATTTTCGCGCTGCCATTTATCCGTTAAGTCGCGGGTGACATGGACAAAACCCTGCAAAACATGGTCTGAGTCATGCAGTGCACTAAGGGTAATATTGCCCCAAAAACGTTTACTATTCTTACGAACCCGCCAGCCTTGTGTTTCATAGTGACCAAACTGATTGGCATGTTGCAGTCCCTTGGTCGGTAATTTGTTCGCCAGATCCTCTGGGGTATAAAACAGTTCGAAAGATTGACCAATAACCTCTTCAGCAGCGTAACCGGCATTGCGTTCTGCACCACTGTTCCAAGTGAGGATATGTCCTTGAGCATCGATGATGTATATGGCGTAGTCATCAACGGCTTCAATCAATAGCCGGAAAATATGATCGTCAAATGATGCTGGGTGCAAAGCCATTCCTATATTTCCTTGAATTTATATTCAGCCACTTTTGGCTGAGCAGAACGAGAGCCAGAAAGCTTAATTTGTTATTGAGATAAAAATGATGCAACAGTCTATCGCTAACGAGGGAAATTAGGTAATAAGAATTTTCTTACCAGAAATAAATATAAGGTCAGAGGAGCAATGACTTAAAGGCTTACGCCTATCAAGCCTGTAACCACAAGGGATTAGGCCGGTAAACTTAAGTCAATATAGAGAATGAATAAAAGTTTTCCCTATTAACAATAGGGTTAAGTTAACGCGAATAATCAATAAAATTTGGCTTAAGTAAGGACGGAGTAATTAGTCTATTTGTAATATAAAATAAAGTGCCGCAATAATTCTCTGCTAATTTAAATTTCCCGCTTGGGACAATTACGTTACCGAACGTGATCATGTTTATCACACAACTGATCTAATTTTTTCACCGCACAAAAAATAGCCCCGCTAAAGTGCAGAAATGCTTGCATCAGCAACTGTTATCAGGATAATCCTGAACACTTATAATAAGCATTCTCATTATTTATAAATTTGTAAACTTCAGGGGCATCAACACGATGAATCAAACTTTCTCCCTCCGTGCACGCCAGAAGCGGCTTGCACCACGCCTTTTGTGCGTCATGATCGGCGCGGCATTGGGTACTTTGTCCGCATCTGTGTGGGCTGCAACCACCACAGACCCTGTAGCTGAAAGCAGCAAAAAGGTCAGTACAACAACTGATACTATTACCGTGGTCGGGGAGCAGGAGACATTCCGTGCTGGTGGTAATGATCTCATCCCGACCTATCTGGACGGTCAGGTCGCTAATGGTGGACGTATTGGTTTTCTGGGGCAGCAAGATGCGCGCAACGTACCTTTTAATGTGATCGGTTACACTTCTAAACTGGTCGAAGATCAGCAGGCGCACACTTTGGCTGATGTGGTCAGAAACGACGCGTCAGTGCAGAACGTGCGTGGCTATGGTAATGCCTCGCAGAACTTCCGTATTCGTGGTTTTAACCTTGATGGGGATGATATCTCGTTCGGTGGTCTGTTCGGCGTACTGCCTCGTCAGGTGGTTGATACAAGCATGGTAGAGCGGGTCGAAGTGTTTAAAGGCCCGAACGTATTTGTAAACGGTATTTCGCCGAGCGGCAGTGGTGTGGGGGGGATGATTAACCTGGAACCTAAACGTGCCGGTGATACCCCATTAACCCGTGTCAGTCTGGATTACACTTCTGCCTCTAAAGTGGGGGGCGGGCTGGATGTCGGCCGCCGCTTTGGTGACAATGACCAGTTCGGTGTGCGGGTTAATGCGCTACACCGCGAAGGTGAGACCGCTATCCATGATCAGAAAGAGCGCACGACGGCACTTTCAACCGGTTTAGATTACCGGGGTGAGCGCGCCCGTACTTCTTTAGATATCGGATATCAAAAACAAACGGTTCACGGTATGCGTACTGATGTTGCCATTGGTAGTGCGACGGTTATCCCAGAGCCACCGGCAGCTACCTTAAATTATGGTCAGCAGTGGGTGTATACCGATATGGCGACCACCTTTGGTATGCTGCGTAGTGAGTATGACTTAAGCCAGAACTGGACGGTGTACGGTACCCTCGGTGCAAGTCACAATGACGAGACCGGACAATATGGTTCACCGACGCTGACTGATAATAATGGCAATGCCACCATCAGTCGCCTGTATGTCCCTTATGTCTCTGATTCCATAGCCGGGTTGGGTGGGGTGAGGGGGCATTTCGATACCGGCCCGGTGACGCATAAAGTGAATATCGGTTACGCTTCTAACTATCGTACCGCCAAATCTGCCTGGAATATGTCAGATAAAGTAAGCACCAATATTTATAATCCAGGGGTTGTACCTTTCCCACCAACAACCATGAGCAGCGCTAATCAGGACCCAACACTAAACAGTCAGGTTCGTGCCAGCAGCATTTCGGTGTCTGATACCTTATCGGCGCTGGATGATAAAGTGCAGTTGATGCTAGGTCTACGCCGCCAAGAAGTGGTTATCCGCAACTTTGATAATGGTGTGGCAGACAGTAAAAATGTGCAAGATGCCATGAAAGTGACGCCAGTTTATGGCTTGTTGGTTAAGCCATGGGAAAACGTATCACTGTATGCAAACCACATCGAAGCATTGTCTCCGGGTAAAGTGGCTCCTTGGTATACTGCCAATGCGGGCAATGTTACCGGTATTATTCATGCTAAACAAAATGAAGTGGGTGTGAAATTTGATAACCAGCGCTATGGCGGTACGTTAGCACTGTTTGAAATCACCAGACCTGCCGGTTCTATTGATGCAACCACCAATATGTACACCTTGAGCGGCGAGCAGCGTAACCGTGGTGTCGAATTAAACGTATTCGGTGAGCCAGTGTTTGGTACCCGGCTGTTAGGGAGTGCAGTATGGCTGGACCCAATACTGACTGAGGCGCAAAACAGTAAAAATAATGGTAACTATGCTGTGGGGGTTGCCCGTTATCAATTAGTGTTTGGCGGCGAGTACGATATTAAAGCCGTAGAAGGGTTGACGGCTACGGGGACTGTCACGCGTTCGGGTTCTCAGTACGCTAACCAGGAAAACACCTTAAAACTGAAACCGTGGACGCGCTTGGATCTGGGTATGCGTTACACCATGCCGTTGAAAGAGACCAATCTGATCTGGCGCGCCAACCTTCAGAACGTGACCAACGAACGTTACTGGGAATCGGTTGAAGATACCGGTACTTATATGTACCAAGGCAACCCGCGCGAACTGAAACTGTCGGTTTCTATGGACTTTTAATGCAGCGCTGAGACTTGCCGTATAAGTGGGTATCAGAGGTAATAAAAAACCCCGCTATTCTTTGAATGCGGGGTTAATTTTTGCCCAATGACTCTATTTTATTGTGATAATAGACGGGCTTTCGCCGTTAGGCGATCCGATAGATATGCTCATACAGAATATTAAAGCCGATCGCTATTAAGACTATCCCACCGATGATTTCGGCGCGTTTACCCAATAATGGGCCAATATAACGGCCAATCAGCATACCTAGGGTAGCCATAATCATGGTTGCCAAGCCAATCGCCATGGCGGTGTGGACAATATTTACTTGTAAGAAAGCTAAACCGACACCGATCGCCATTGCATCAAGACTGGTGGCAATCGCCGTCATGACCAAAACCCAAAAACTGTGACTGCGCATTTTTTCAGTTTCTTCTACTTGCTGCTTCGCACCTTCAAAAATCATGCGGCAACCAAGAATAAACAGCAGGCTAAAAGCAACCCAGTGGTCCCATTCCAGAATATATTGACTGGCAAACAGGCCGATACACCAACCAATAAGTGGGGTAATAGCTTCTATCACACCAAAAATGAGGCCGGTACGCAGTGCTTCTCGAAAACGGGGTTTGTGTAGACTGGCACCTTTACCAATAGAAGCAGCAAAAGCATCCATGGACATAGCAAAAGCAAGGACAAGAGTTGCAGATAGATTCATAGAAATAAACTCGGCCGGGTGGCTCCATATACACGTAACCCACCCCCAACCTAACGACGGAGTTACGTGTCTATGGTCTCGCCAACCTTACCTGGTTGCCCGCACCACGTTTCAATAGATGAAACGAGTATGTTGATACGGGCGTTTCTGCTTATCAATATATCGGCTGATATATTGCACAGAAACCGGCTACTCCCCATTAATGGTGCAACCTTAACATATAAATTATTATATCGCCAACCCCAAAGATAATAGGGTATGTCAGCACTATTGATAATGATTTTCATTATCTGTGTTTCAGGAAGAAATAGCACATATAAGCACCAGTAATGATGTGGGAATAAACAGAGTAAGAGGAGGGTGGTTTGCTGGGAAATTAATCAGTTGAATATATAACCAATAGGCTTATTTCCCAGAATATTTCTTTATGATTGATTTTCAACGAAAAAGTGATAGATTTTCTCTAAGTCATCTAATTGTTTTACCTGAATTAATAATCTGCGCTGCTCTAAATCAATTACCAAGATGCCATCTTCAGATAAATTCATACTTTTTATTCGGCTATATTCAACAAAAGCATTAGCGTAGTAGAAACCGGTATTTTTAAACAATAATTTGGGCCAACGGATATAAGAGATATACACCGCGATGAGCGCTAAACCTACTAATAAATAGGTGGTTAACGGTGCACCATTCGCCATGACATTATTGTAAACGAGAATAGCTATCAGCCCGACAAAGATGGCACAGTCAATCTTGTTTTTACGTTTTAAGTGAACTTGCAGCCGGGTCTTCCCTTTCATCATATTCATGATGAACTCATCATAGATGGCATAAGCGAGTAGTAGAGCGATAAAAACAATTAAAACGACATCAGTAACCGACATGCAACCACTCCCAAATATATCCCCGTCATCTTTCAAACCACAAGTGTGCTTGCCGCCTTCCTGCACTTTGAAATCTATTGGGTATAAGACGTTATCTTAAATAAAAAACCGGGAGCAGGCCCCCGGTTTTTCTCAATCTAACAGCATCATTATGGTGCCAGGAAGCCAATCCAGTAACCGAAGATACCGATGGCAAAGAAGCCCATAATAATCCACAGAGCGTTAACTTTACGGCGTAATAGCCACATACAGCCGAATGTTAACAGTAATGGCACCAAACCTGGCATCAACTGGTCAAGAATGGTTTGCACAGTAGTCACTGTGGTCTGGCCGTTCTGATTGGTTATCTTAGACACCACGACCGGTATGTTGACATGGGTCCACTTGTTAACCAAGGCCCCCATAACAAACAGGCCGAGGATAGACGCCCCTTCCGTCAATTTTTGCAGCAGACCACCGTCCATATCGCTGACGATATTGACGCCTTTTTTATAGCCATATGCCACACCGTAATAACGGGTCAGCAAGCGTACCAGGTTAAACAGTACAAAGAACAGCAATGGGCCAAGTAAACTGCCGCTCATTGCGATACCTGCACCGAGAGCGGCCAACACCGGGCGTACCGTACCCCAGAATATTGGGTCACCGACACCCGCCAGCGGCCCCATCAGACCGACTTTGATGCCGTTAATAGCCGCATCGTCAATCTCGGCACCATTCGCTTTTTGCTCTTCCATCGCCAGCGTTACGCCCAGAATTGGCGCGGCAACGAAGGGTTGAGTGTTGAAGAATTCCAAATGGCGTTTGATTGCCTGCTTACGCTCTTCTGAGTTCTCAGGGTAGAGACGACGGATCGCCGGTACCATAGAGAAGCAGAACCCCAGCGCCTGCATACGTTCGAAGTTCCACGACCCTTGGAAGAGGTTAGAGCGGATAAACACCCCGCGAATATCGGCAGGCGTGAGTTTCTTTTCACCAGTCGTTGTTTTATCAACCATTTCTCTCACCTTTTCCTAGTCTAATTCGTTATCAAGGTCATTATTGGACGGGCCAGACTGTACAACCTGTGACTTGTTGTATTTAGGACTGAGCTGGATATAAAGAAGGGCCATAACCACACCGATAACACCTAAAGCCACCAGGTTGAAGTTGGTAAATGCGGCGGTCACGAAACCTAAGTAGAAGAATGGCATCAAGTAGCCGGCACGCATCATGTTGATAACCATGGCGTAACCTACTACAACGATCATACCACCGGCGATATTCAGGCCACTGGTAACCACATCAGGAATCGAACTGAGCAGCATCTGAACTTCAGATGTTCCAACAGACAAGGCAACGATCAGAGCAGGGATAGCGATACGCATCGCCTGCAAGAACAGGGCAGAAATGTGGATCCAGGTTATCGCTCGTAGGCTGCCACGTTCGGCGGCTCCGTCGGCGGCGTGCTGGAAGGCCACAGTAATAGTACGGACGATAATGGTTAATACCTGACCGGCTGCTGCCAGCGGAATAGCCAGTGCGATACCCGCACCGATGTCTTGGCCGCCTGCAATAACCAGAATGGTAGAGATAATCGATGCCAGAGCAGCATCAGGAGCCACTGCAGCCCCGATGTTCATCCAACCGAGAGCGATCATCTCCAAGGTACCACCGATAATAATACCGGTTTTCATATCACCCAAAACCAGACCTACCAGAGTACAGGCGACCAGGGGACGGTGAAATTGAAACTCATCCAGAATGGAGCCCATCCCGGCGATACATGCAACTATAAATATCAGCACAATCTGAAGAGTTGTGATCTCCATTGTACTTCTCCTATGACCAAAAAAGCTGAGTAAAAATAACCGTGTTCCAAACAGAACAGGGCATTACCTTTCTACGTAGTTTTTAATAAAGCTATTTATTAAGTTTGCTGATTAAATCCATCATCTTGAGCCGGCTATCCGAAGACACTTTCCGAACTTCCAGCTCAATACCACGGGCATTTAATTTATTAAAAGCTTCAATATCTTTTTCATCAACGGAGACCGCATTATTCACCTGGGTTTTACCCTGACGGAATGCCATACCACCGATATTGACTGACTTGATGTCTACACCACCTTCAACCATACGGACTACGTCAGTTGGGTTGGTAAATAACAACATGACCCGATCTTTGGCATATTGCGGGTTGTTATATACGCGGATTGCTTTTTCAACATCAACGACGTGCGCCGTTACACCGGGAGGAGCAACTTGCTTCAACAACGTACTGCGCATTTTGTCAGCAGCAACTTCGTCGCTGACAACAATAATGCGGTTTACGTTAGTTTCTTTGGTCCAACGGGTGGCGACCTGACCATGTATTAAGCGGTCATCAATACGCGCCAACCCAATCTTCATGTGATCATCTGGGCCTAAAGCGACGGCTGGGGCCGTGACCTTACGTACAGCGGCAGGTGGTTGCGGAGCGGTAGCCACATCAGGTTCGACAGTTTTTAATGCTTTAACCCCCTCACGGCCAGTTTGTACCGCGATTTTGACCAATTCAGCAAATGACGGTTTATCATCACGGGCCATAAAGGTCTCAACCATCATCGGGATATTAACCCCCGCTACAACCTCATAATTTTCTTTATCGGTAACAATACGGCTGGCAGCGTTAAACGGGCTACCACCCCAGGTATCAACCAGGAATAGGACACCACTGCTGGTATCAAGCCCGGTCAACTTAGCGTTGTATTTCTCAATCAACGTTTCGGCATTCTCACCTGGAACGAAATCGATATAAGCGACGTTGTCTTGTGCGCCTAAAATCATTTCGGCTGTTTTCAGCAGTTGTTCTGCCGCAGCCCCATGTGTGCCAATGATAATAGCTATACTCACTCGCTACCCCCTTTGTTAACTCAGAATTGAGTCCTAACACGTAACAGACAACCCAGTAATCACCCACAGCACTTCGGTATACATTGAATCTATTATGATAGTCACAATATCAGCGTACTGCTGATGATTTATTCGCAACACAAATGAATCGATTCAGGTAGACCACGTAATGTTGTTGGATGTGATTTATTTTAGTCAGTGAAAAAATAAATTATGTGACGCTGTTCATTTATTCGGACATGTTATGAATGATTTAGCCTACTTGAACGATTAATCAGCAACTATATAAGCGATATTGATGTATTCGATTAGGCTACTCGCTCCATATCAGCGTTTTTGTGTTAACTACTTGCGTAATCGGTATAAAAAATGATGCATAGCCATTTTTTAGCTTAGGATAAATTTCAGGTATAGAAAAATAGAATTGGGCTGATGATGAGTATTAACGCCATTAGATGACGGTTTATCGTGGGCCAGATAATAAATCTCACTATGCTGATAAAAAAAATCCTGATAAAGTTAACGGCTCTATTAATTGTCAGGAGTTAAGGGCCTCAGCTCTCCCTATGGACTGTCACCGAAGTTACTGTTTCTTTAGCGTTAATACCCAACCAGTGGGTTTAAATCTGGTTACTCAATCACGCACGCTTGCTGCGTATAATCTCACCCAATCTTTCTACGTATCTATACTGACAACCGTGTTACGGCGCTTTGCTGTACCTGTTGCGGTGCGTTCATCATCTAAATCGTGTTCTTATTTTCGGAGTCTGACATGGAATTTCTAATGGACCCCTCAATCTGGGCAGGGTTATTTACACTGGTGGTGCTAGAAATTGTTCTGGGTATTGATAACCTGGTATTCATTGCCATTCTGGCCGATAAGCTGCCGCCTAAACAAAGAGACAAAGCACGTATCATCGGCTTGTCACTTGCGCTGATCATGCGCCTGGGGCTGCTGTCGGTCATTTCTTGGATGGTTACGCTGACGACACCACTGTTTAGTGTCGGCAGTTTTAGTTTCTCAGGGCGAGATTTGATTTTGCTGGTGGGGGGGCTATTTTTGCTATTTAAAGCCACCACCGAGCTGCATGAACGGCTGGAGGGTAACCAGCACGATGACAGTGCCAATCGAGGCTATGCCAGTTTCTGGGCGGTAGTGGCGCAGATTGTGGTGCTGGATGCCGTCTTCTCACTGGATGCCGTTATTACTGCCGTGGGGATGGTTAACGACTTGGCGATTATGATGACTGCGGTTGTCATTGCCATGGGCGTGATGTTGTTGGCATCGAAAACACTGACCCGGTTTGTGAACGCCCACCCTACGGTGGTGGTGCTGTGCCTGAGCTTCTTGTTGATGATTGGCCTGAGCCTGATTGCTGAAGGCTTTGGTTTCCACATTCCGAAAGGCTATCTGTACGCAGCCATTGGCTTCTCTATTCTGATTGAGCTGTTTAACCAGATTGCGCGCCGTAACTTCATTAAGCATGAGTCACGTTTGCCAAGGCGTCAGCGCACGGCTGAAGCGATCATCCGTTTGATGGGGGGGCGTCAACAGCAGGAGCCACAAAATGGTAACCCGCAGCAGGTGGCTCCAACCGAAGCATTTGCTGAAGAAGAGCGCTATATGATAAGTGGTGTGCTGACATTGGCATCCCGCTCAATGCGTAGCGTGATGACACCTCGTACTGAGATATCCTGGGTCGATTGTAATCGCTCACAAGAGGAGATCCGCGAGCAACTATTAGATACGCCACACAGTTTGTTCCCGGTTTGTCGTGATTCGTTGGATCAGATAATCGGTGTGGTGCGAGCCAAAGATCTGTTAGTTGCCATCGAGCGAGGTGATTCCATTTGTGAGTTTGCGGCGACGACACCACCGATTGTGGTGCCAGATACTATGGACGTGATTAATCTGCTGGGAGTATTACGCAAAGCAAAAGGTCGCTTAGTGGTGGTGAACGACGAGTTTGGTGTCGTTCAGGGGCTGGTAACACCTCTTGACGTGCTGGAAGCGATTGCTGGTGAGTTCCCGGATGAAGATGAAACCCCTGACATTATCACTGACGGTGATGGTTGGTTGGTGAAAGGGGGGGCGGATTTACACTCGCTGGAACAGGCTCTGGACTGTCAGGAACTGGTAAGCCCGACCGCTGATTACGCTTCACTCGCCGGTATGCTGCTGTCTCACTCAGGCCATATGCCAACCGCAGGAGATGTGGTTGAACTGCATAACCTGCGTTTTGAGATTATGGAAGTTTCAGATTACCGTATCGAATTAGTGCGAATCACCAAACTGAATAACGAACTGGAAGAGTAAAACCGGTAATTATCAGATTGCTGAAGTGCCTGGGCCAACACGCCGTTCAGATCGTAACGGCGTAGGTTTTAAATCTTTGCCCACAGTGCGGTAATTACAGCATTTACCATCAAAGAAAAGGGGAGCTTCGGCTCCCCTTATTGATCACGCTATTACTTATAAACGAAATTAATTACATTGCACTTTGATAGCCAGACCACCACGGGATGTTTCGCGGTATTTAGCATTCATATCTTTACCGGTCTCAAACATGGTTTCGATCACTTTATCGAGTGAGACGCGTGGCTCGCTGGTGCGGCGCATCGCCATGCGTGCAGAGTTAATCGCTTTTACTGATGCAATGGCATTACGTTCAATACAAGGCACTTGGACCTGACCGGCAACCGGATCACAGGTCAGCCCCAGATTGTGTTCCATGCCAATTTCAGCAGCGATACAGACTTGTACTGGGCTGGCACCCAGTAATTCAGCCAGACCTGCGGCTGCCATTGAGCAAGCAACGCCCACTTCACCTTGACAACCTACTTCAGCACCCGAAATGGAGGCATTCATCTTGTACAAAATGCCCACAGCACCTGATGACAGGAAATAGCGGATAAAGATTTCCGGGGTAACTGGCTCAATAAAGTGGTCGTAATAGGCCAAAACTGCGGGGACGATACCGCAAGCGCCGTTGGTTGGCGCGGTAACAACACGCCCGCCTGCCGCATTTTCTTCATTAACCGCCAGTGCAAACATATTGACCCAATCAATCACGTTCATTGGATCACTGGACAGCTTATCGGAAGAGACTAGCAGACGGCGCAATGCGGAGGCGCGGCGCGGCACACGCAGAGGACCAGGTAATACGCCCTCGGTGTTCAGACCGCGATCAATACAGGCTCGCATGGTCTGCCAGATAGCCGTGAAATAGGCTTCAATCTCTTCTTTGCTGTGCATCGCCAATTCATTCTGCATCACCATACCGGAGATAGACATACCGGTTTGCTCGCAGTTTGCCAGGATTTCTTCAGCAGAATTAAATGGATAGGGCACGCTGACAGCATTTACCGCAGCTTTACCGAAATGCTCTTCATCAACGATGAAACCACCACCGATTGAATAATAGGTTTTGCTCAGTACTTTCTCATCACCGGCGAAGGCGTGGATTTGCATGCCATTTTCGTGCAGTGGCAGATTATCGCTGCGGAACACCATTCCGCCTTCCCGTGGGAAATCGACTTCATGCAACCCATTGGCGAGCATCAATTTCTGGCGTAATTCCACATCACGGATAAAGGCTGGGATGCTGTCGATATCCACGGTGTCAGGCATATTGCCTGCTAACCCCATAATAATGGCGATATCGGTGTGATGACCTTTCCCTGTCAATGATAGTGAGCCGTAAACATCAACGGCAACACGCGTGACAGTTGGCATCAGGCCCTGAGTCACCAGCAAATCAGCAAACTCCTTGCCGGCTTTCATTGGCCCAACAGTATGAGAGCTGGATGGACCGATACCAATCTTAAACATGTCAAAAACGCTAATCACGCTATAACTCCTTAACAACGCATTTTGTTATTCTCAGTGCACATGAATGTCACTGAGAATATCTATATTAAGTATAAGAGTTCTGTGGATAGCAGCAGATAACTTCGCATGATAAATACTTATACATGAAGTCTTGCCATCACAGACCCTTGTTAATTTGGGTCCTACTGGTGTTAGCCACATCAATTTAATGCAGCAACAGTTACATATCACGGTCAATTTAAGGTTATAAAACGCTCTCCGCTTTATAAAAACCGTATTAAATTAACTACATACGGCATCGTCCGGTATTACCACCCATGCACTAAGTCGCTAGCAGCTTAGGATGACATCAGTGGCGCTCACTATCAGGTTTTAACCTTACATTTTTAGTGGTTTATAGTGATGAATGTCATTTCACAGATATTTCATAACGCTGACAGGCCAGTTTACAGTTTTTTTAAAATGGTTGTGCAGGGAAAATAGAGTAAAAATCGATGTGATGGGGTGATAGGGATCGCTTTATGCTGTAATTCAGCTTTTTTAGCCGCAACGCTGTGAAGCGTGTCACTCATTATCCATGTTGGATTTATGGCTTTAGGTTAAATACTCACCTGTTGCGCCAACCGCCGGATAATCGCCGCCGTTAATCCCCAGACAAACTGGCGCTCATACCAAGAAAGATAGACCCGGTGATTGACACCGCCACGATGGATATCCAGTGAATAGTAGCGTGAAAGGCTAAGCGCCTCATGTAAGGGCATTTCAAACAGCCCAGCCACCTCTTCTTCATTGGCATGAAAGGCAATATTTGCAGGGATCAATCCGACAATAGGGGTAACCTGATAACCACTGGAACTGTCTAATGGCGCCAGTTGCCCGAGGACATGTACAGCCGAAGCAGGGATTGCGACCTCTTCTTGCGCTTCACGCAGTGCTGTATCAATCAGTGAACTGTCTTCCCGGTCTGCTTTGCCTCCGGGGAAGGCGACCTGACCGGCATGTTTACGCAGATGACTAGAGCGCCGGGTCAGTAGCAACGTTGGCTCAGGCCGACAAATTATCGGGATTAAAACGGCGGCATGGTGGCTATTGGCCGTAAAGCTGCCTGCTTGGGGCAGTTGCAGTTGAAACCGGCTGATAAATTCAGACAAAGTGTGCCCGATAAATAATTCACTCACAGAATGACTCGCTTATAAGTTATGTATTTTCAACCACTGTATATTTTCAACCAACTATATATGCTCAACAAACCCAGTATTTTCCAGTTGCGGTAAGATGCGGGCGATTTTATCAAATGTTTCCTGATATTCTGCCTGTTCCTGGCTATCAGCCACAATTCCTCCACCGGCAGAACAATAGATTTTTCCGTTCTCGGTCAACAGCGTGCGAATAGTGATATTGGTGTCCATCGTGCCACAGCAACTAATATAGCCAATGTTGCCGCAATAGGCATTCCGTCGGTGTGGCTCCAGTTGCTCAATGATCTCCATGGCACGAATCTTCGGTGCTCCGGTTATTGAGCCACCGGGGAAGCAGGCTCGGAGCAGCGTAGTCGCTGGGCATTCAGCAGGTAGGGTCGCGGTAATGGTACTCACCAAATGATGTACCGCTGGGAAAGGCTCAACGACAAACAACTCAGGCACCCGCATGCTACCCGGTTGCGCCACACGGCCAATATCGTTGCGTAGCAGATCCACTATCATCAAGTTCTCTGCCCGATCTTTCGGTGAGTTAGCCAACCGTTCAGCCTGCAAGCGGTCCTGCTCAGGATGGTCCAAACGTGGTAGTGTGCCCTTGATGGGGCGGGTCTGAATCTGATGGTTTTCCAACCATAAAAAACGCTCCGGCGAGACACTCAATATGGCGTTTTGTGGCAAGCGGATAAAGGCCGAAAACGGTGCGCGATTGCTGCGGCTCAACGACAGAAAGGCTTGCCATTCATCACCTTGATATTTAGCGCTGAATCTTTGTGCCAGATTAATTTGATAACAGTCACCACTGTGCAGGTATTCTTGAATCTGGCGGAATTTTTCGCCATATTCCTCCCGCGACATATTGGCCTGCCAAGGGCTGGTCAGCGTAAATGGCCGCGCAACTTCAGGCATTTTTTGTTGCTGTAACCACAATAGGCGTTGCTCTGCATCCCCGTGGCACACCAGCGTTAGCTTTTGCAGATGATGGTCCGCAATCAGCGCCCAGTCATACAAGCCGACCGCCATATCCGGTAATGCGATATCTTGCTCGGCCAGTGCAGGCAATGTCTCAACCCGGCGGCCCAGATCATAACCAAATACCCCCAATGCGCCCCCCAGAAATGGCAGGTCAGGGTGTGATGGCATTGGTAAGGCGAATTTATCGAGCTGCTGCTGTAATAAAGAGAAGGGATCTGCCGGGGAGCAGACTCGGCCTTGCGCGCTGATTATCTCCGTTTGCTCGCCTCGGGTGGTGAGTGTTACCTGTGGGTCAGCGACCAATATGTCAAAACGATTATGGGCATGTTCTGCGAATCCCGAATGCAGCAGCATTGCCCAGCTTTGATTGGCAAGTGGGGCAAATTGTCGGAGCAGGGCGTCTGGCTGATAAGGCAAGGCTTTGATGGTCAGGGATTTCACACTCATGAGTCACTATTCTTTTCTTTCGGATAGACATATTTGGGTGGCGTGATGATGCGTTCGCAACGGGCCGTCGGGAAGATTAACATAAATTGGCTGGCGGGTCGTATGGGGCAGTCAATTCACCGCAGACCTGAATAAACAGGTATACTTAATCAATTATATGTTGGAGATAAATCAATGCTAGCGGGTATGCCTTCACTTTCCCATGAGGAACAGCAAGAAGCTGTCGAACGTATTCACAAATTCATGTCGGAAGGTATGAGCAGTGGTGAAGCGATTGCATTGGTGGCCGCAGAGATTCGTGAGCGGCACCAAGATGATCCACAAGCCATGGCTATCTTTGAAGATACTGATTTTGATGATCATGATGAGTCTGATTATCGTCGTGATAACGAGCAAGATGCGGATGAGATTGAAGACCCGTATGAGGGGTAACCCATTCATCACGCTTAATTAAAAATATTAAACCCGCCGTTAATTGGCGGGTTTTTTTATGGGATAACCAGATGAACGGACTGGCGGTTACCCACTGACCACGACAGCCCCTGCGGCTCGTTTCGCCACGTTGACGGCGGTGGTGATATCATCAGCGACTGCCAATGCTACCCCCAGGCGCCGTTTACCAGCAATGTCAGGTTTACCAAATAAGCGAATCTGCGTATCGCCAGCCAAAGCTACTTCTAAGCCATGGTAAGCAATATTCTGGCTAGTCAATTCAGGTAAAATAACCGCTGAAGCGGCCGCGCCATATTGGCGAATAGTGCCAATCGGGAGGCCAAGAAATGCCCGGACATGTAATGCGAACTCAGACATATTCTGCGAAATTAACGTTACCATACCGGTATCGTGCGGGCGCGGTGATACTTCACTGAAAATAACCTCATCACCGCAAACAAATAATTCCACACCAAATAAACCATAACCGCCGAGAGCGTTCACCACCTGAGAAGCGATCTCTTTTGCGCGCGCCAATGCGGTCTCACTCATCGCCTGTGGCTGCCAGGACTCGCGGTAATCACCATCTTCTTGACGGTGACCAATAGGCGCACAGAAATGAATGCCATCAACAGCATTGATTGTCAGCAGGGTAATTTCAAAATCAAAACGGACCAAGCCTTCGACAATTACTCGACCACCGCCGGCGCGGCCACCTTGTTGGGCATAATCCCAGGCAGTTTTAAGTTGACCTGCATTGCGGATCAGACTTTGGCCTTTACCGGAAGAACTCATTACTGGCTTAACGATACAGGGATAACCCACTTCACTGACGGCCTGGCGGAATGCGCTATCAGTGTCGGCGAAACGGTAACTAGAGGTTGGCAATTGCAGGGTTTCTGCCGCTAAACGGCGAATACCTTCACGGTTCATCGTCAGCCGTGTTGCCTCTGCGCAAGGCACGACCCGTTGGCCCATTTTCTCTAGCTCAACCAACATGTCGGTGGCAATAGCTTCTATTTCCGGCACGATATAGTGCGGTTTTTCCTGTTCGACCAACTGTTTCAGCGCCAAGCCGTCCAACATATTGATGACATGGCTGCGATGGGCAACATGCATGGCGGGGGCATCTGCATAGCGGTCAACGGCAATCACTTCCAGCCCCAGTCTTTGGCATTCGATAGCCACTTCTTTACCCAACTCGCCAGAGCCAAGCAACATGACACGGGTAGCGCTTGGGCGCAGAGCGGTTCCAATAGTCAGCATAGTTAGGTACCTACATCAGTGGGAGAGTTGCACATTAATTTGTTGTACGATCAATTTTACGGGCATTAGTATACGGCAAAATAGCAACGAAAACGATTGCGTATCTAACGGATGGCTGTGAGGCGATATCGATATATGCGCAGCGCATTGCGTTTTTGGACTGTTTTTACGGTTTAATTCCGGCAATGGACTCATTTCTGGTATTATCGCGCCAAAATCTTGCGCTTGCCTTCAGGCCATCGCTGCCATTCCATCCAGTTATAAGAGTTACTGCCGTGAGCACAACTTCCTTTTCTTCCCTGGCGCTGCCTACTGAGCAGTTGTCCAATCTTAATGAACTTGGCTATACCGAGATGACACCGGTACAGGCTGCGGCTTTACCGGCAATCCTCAACGGGCAGGATGTCCGTGCGAAAGCCAAAACCGGCAGTGGAAAAACTGCGGCATTCGGTATTGGTTTACTAGATAAAATTGCGGTCGGGGAGTTTGTTACCCAAGCATTGGTACTGTGCCCGACCCGTGAATTGGCTGATCAGGTCAGCAAAGAGTTGCGCCGCTTGGCCCGTTTCACGCAAAACATTAAAATACTGACCTTATGCGGTGGCCAACCGATGGGGCATCAATTGGATTCACTGGTGCATGCGCCACACATTGTTGTGGGCACGCCGGGGCGTATTCAAGAGCATTTGCGCAAGAAAACACTGGTACTGGACGATCTTAAGATTCTGGTATTGGATGAGGCTGATCGCATGCTGGATATGGGCTTTACCGATGCCATCGACGATGTCATTGCCTATACTCCGCCACAGCGCCAAACTCTGCTGTTCTCGGCCACCTATCCGGTCGGCATTGAACGAATCAGTGCCCGAGTCCAGCGCCAACCAATCAATGTTGAAGTTGATGATGGCGATGAAGTACCCGCTATTGAGCAGGTGTTCTTTGAAACCACTCGCGAAAAACGTTTGCCGTTGTTGATATCAGTCCTCAGTCACTATCAGCCGAGTTCTTGTGTGGTTTTCTGTAACACCAAGAAAGATTGCCAGAGCGTCTATGAAGCATTGGAATCTCGTGGAATCAGTGTGTTGGCTTTACACGGTGACTTAGAACAACGTGACCGTGATCAAGTGCTGGTGCGTTTTGCCAACCGCAGTTGTCGTGTGCTGGTAGCAACCGATGTCGCGGCCCGAGGCTTGGATATTAAAGATCTGGCGCTGGTAGTTAACTTTGAGCTGGCCTTTGACCCAGAGGTTCATGTGCACCGTATTGGTCGTACTGGTCGGGCAGGGATGAGTGGTCTGGCGGTTAGCTTGTGTACACCACAAGAGATGTCCCGTGCTCATGCCATTGAAGATTATCTGCAAATAAAACTGAAATGGACCCCGGCAGAACCGGTGAGCCGCAGTGCTAATGCGATGCTGGAGCCAGAAATGGTCACGTTATGCATTGATGGTGGGCGCAAAGCAAAAATTCGCCCAGGTGATATTCTGGGTGCTTTAACCGGTGAAGCCGGTCTGACCGCCGCTGATGTCGGTAAGATTGATATGTTCCCGGTTCATGCCTATGTTGCCATCCGTAAAGCCAGTGCCAAACGTGCCTTACAGCAATTACAACAAGGCAAGATTAAAGGCAAAAACTGCAAATCCCGTTTATTGAAATAATGACACGAGGGGGCGATGACGGTTGCATCCTCCCGATAACTCGCATTATACTGTATGCATATACAGTTGCTTGTGGGCGTGAAAGAAATGAAAAGGACATACAACAATGGCCGTTGAAATAAAATTCGTCGTAGTGAGACAGGGTGAGGAAAAAATGACATTCACAACCAAAAAAGAAGCCGATGCCTACGATAAAATGCTGGATTTGGCTGACAATTTGTCTGAGTGGCTGTCATTGGCTCCCTTAACCCTTGAAGAAGATCAACGTGAGGCGCTGAGTTTCTTCCTGGCAGAAAATAAAGATGCTTTAGGGCAAATTCTTCGTGGTGCTAACCCTGCGACTCCTGTCGATGGGCAAGCAAAACTGAAAGCGGAAAAGAATGTGCCAGAGAAAAAAAACAAATCTGAAGAAAATCAAGCGGCTTAATTTGCCAACTTTCAGCAGAAAGTGAAAAAGGGATCTAAAATGAATCGTGAAATCACCTTCTTTCGCCGATTTGAGGCGGATATCCTGGCAGATCGTAAGACGATCACCATCCGGGATAGCAGTGAATCCGATTTCCGCCCAGGGGAAACCCTGCGCGTATGTCGCAATGAAGATGGCGTATTCTTCTGCCACATTATGGTCAAATCAGTCACGCCAATCACTCTGGAGGCACTGTCTGACCGTCACGCTGAGCAAGAAAATATGTCATTGGATGAGCTGAAAAAGGTGATTAAGGAGATCTATCCTGGGCTGGAACAGTTTTATGTGATTGAATTTACGCGGTGTTAATTAAACGGCGTTACCATTATTACCCTGCAACGCTGTTCACTCTGTAACCTACCTTTCAATCATCGTTCCTACCAAGGATAGAAATAATAATATTTGGAGGAATGATGAGAAAGACAGGATTAGCCTTGGTATTGGTTACGGCATTGGCCGGTATCACTGTGGGTGTACAGGCCCAAGAGCCACGAGTCGCGAAATTACCTGCTTGCTCCGGTTTAAATCAATCTCAGGTAGCAACGCAGGTTAAGCGAGACTTTCTGCAAAACAGAATTACACGCTGGGAAGCGGATAAGAAACAATTAGGCACTGATAAGCCGATCGTTTGGATTAGCGCGGTAGACATTACAGGCAAAGATGATGTGTGGCAGGTGCCAATGACTGTTCGTGGCAACAAGGGCGACAAAACCTATCAAGTGTTACTTGACTGCAAAGCTGGCACCATTACCTATAATGGCCCTAAATAGTTATGAGTGGAATAACGTCAGCGTAAAGCTAATCGCTACCAATCAGGTGTTTGAGGCAACGTATCAGGCACCTGCTTATCCCTCCAAGTCAAAACTCTCTCGGGTATCTTTTATAATTATATTTATCATTTAATTAGATCCCCTTCGCTAAATTATAAGCATATGCTGATACTTGGCATCCACAGGTAATCGTGTCACTCTCGCGGTAACGAACACAGATGGATAATTCAAATAATGACCATACCTCCAAAGGCGAATAAACGCCCTTATCCAATAACTATGCACGGTGATACCCGTGTAGATGATTATTATTGGCTGCGTGATGATGAGCGTACTGACGCTGATGTTCTGAACTATTTGCAAGCTGAAAATGACTTCACTAACGCGGTGTTACAACCGCAACAAACCTTGCGTGAAACCCTGTATCAAGAGATGGTTTCCCGCGTCCCGCCACAAGAAGAATCCGTTCCCTATATTCGCAACGGCTATCGCTACCAAACGCGTTTTGAGCCGGGTAATGAATATGCTATTTATGTGCGTCAACCCGTTTGGGCTGATAGCAGTTGGGAGACGTTACTGGATGGCAACCAACGAGCGGCAGATAGTGAGTTTTATACCTTGGGCGGGTTAGATGTTAGCCCGGATAATCATCTATTGGCAGTTACAGAGGATTTCTTATCGCGTCGCCAATATGATATTCGGGTAAAACATTTACAGAGTGATGTTTGGCACGAGGAGGTTATCAGCAATACCTCAGGTAACTTTGAATGGGCCAATGATTCGAAAACGCTCTATTACGTGCGCAAACATGAAAAAACATTACTGCCTTATCAAGTGTATCGCCATGTAGTAGGAACCGATCCTCAGTTGGACCAACTTATCTATCAGGAAACTGACGATACATTTTACGTGAGTTTAGAAAAAACCACGTCTGAACGTTTCATTGTTATCCATCTGAGCAGTACCACAACATCTGAAGTATTGTTACTGGATGCTGATAAGCCTGAACCACTACCACAGATGTTCGCACCACGTCGTAAAGACCATGAATACGGTTTGGACCACTATAAGCAACATTTTTATTTACGCTCGAATAAAGATGGTAAGAATTTTGGTTTGTACCAAATCGCTGAGGCAGGTAAAGAACAAAGTGATTTTGCCGATGAATCTCAGTGGGTACCATTAATTGCACCAAAAACAGATGTTATGTTGGAGGGGTTCAGCTTATTCCGTGATTGGTTGGTAGTAGAAGAGCGCAGTGGCGGGTTGACGCTTTTACGGCAAATTCACTGGACCACTGCCGAAGAGAAATTCATTACTTTTGATGATCCTACCTACGTTACCTGGCTGGCATATAACCCAGAACCAGAAACAGAATTGTTGCGCTATGGCTACTCCTCGATGACCACACCAAGTTCAATGTTTGAACTTAATATGGATACCGGCGCACGCGAGTTGCTTAAGCAGCAGGAAGTGAAGAACTTCACCCCGGAAAAGTATCGCAGCGAACGCATATGGGTCACTGCAACCGATGGCGTAAAAGTGCCGGTTTCATTGGTTTATCACCGTGACCATTTTGTTTCAGGTAATAATCCACTGTTGGTTTATGGTTATGGTTCATATGGCAGCAGTATGGATCCTGCATTCAGTGGTAGCCGATTAAGCCTATTGGATCGCGGTTTTGTCTTTGCTCTGGCACATATTCGGGGCGGTGGGGAGTTGGGCCAGCAATGGTATGAAGATGGTAAATTGCTCAATAAATTAAATACATTCAACGACTTTATCGATGTCACCAAAACGCTGATAACCGAGGGCTATGGCGATGCTAACCGTGTGTTTGCCATGGGGGGCAGTGCTGGTGGTTTATTGATGGGAGCGGTCATCAATCAGGAACCCGCGTTATATAAAGGTGTTGTGGCGCAGGTGCCGTTTGTTGATGTGGTAACCACGATGTTGGATGAATCGATACCTCTTACTACTGGCGAGTATGACGAATGGGGCAACCCGAACGATAAGGCGTATTACGATTATATTAAGCAATACAGCCCTTATGATCAGATCAAGGCTCAGGATTACCCGCACATGCTGGTGACTACCGGCTTACATGATTCACAGGTTCAATACTGGGAACCGGCAAAGTGGGTCGCCAAGTTGCGTGAAATGAAGACAGATGACCACCAATTACTGCTTTATACCGACATGGATTCAGGTCACGGCGGTAAATCAGGGCGCTTCAAAGCGTATGAAGACATCGCTTTGGAATACGCATTCATACTGGCTCTGGCTTAACCTAGTCAGGGATCTTACGTCAGGTAATGGGCTAGGGTATAGCGCATATCTGGCGTAAGATCAGATATTGAAGCTAACATCCAGCGCAGATAATCTGGGTCTTGCCGGGCTATTTGCTCAATACTTTTGCCTCGATATTTTCCGAATTTAAATGTCTGTAACAGCAGCGGTTGCTGCGTTATTTCGGCCATTTGTTCGGCATTCCAACCTGAGTCTTGCATAATGCGCTGTAATAACGCGGCCGTGACATAACAATCGTATAAAGCACGGTGCGGGTATAGATTATCCGGTACTGAAACATTCAGTCTCAAGGCGTAACGCAGATATTGATTACTGTGTTTGATGTCAGGATAGAGCATTCTGGCTAGCTTGAGGGTGCAAATCCATTGGCCACCCATCTCCGGTAATACTCCACGATCAAAAGGCGCATTATGGGCAACATAATATGGGCTGCCTTGATATCTTCTAATCGCAACCGCAATCCGTGGTTTGCCTTCTACCATTTCTTCAGTGATATGATGAATCACCATTGCATCAATACTGATTGGCCGGTCTGGGCTAATCAAATCACTCATCGGGTTAGCTAATGCCCCATCAACCAGGTCAATCGAAGCGACCTCAACAATACCACCGGCTAAACCGCAGGTTTCGGTATCGATAATACGAAAATACATTTTTATCTCCCACCGACTATTGCTAAATAATAGCAACAAAAAACCCGCCTAATATGGCGGGTTGACTGACGAGACGAAAAGCCCGTTTATTCTGCGCTGGTAGAAGATGACTTCTTAGCGCGTTTCTCAGCTTTTTTCTCAGCCGGAGTTTTTAGTGGCTTTTTCTTCGCGTTCTTTTTGCTGTCCATTCCCTTACTCATGGCTTGCCTCTCTTTACCTTCGGTTAGGTTGGTACGCCCACCTATTAACCACCTTATGAGGGTAAGTTGCAAGGAGATAAAGCATCGATGCCGTTAATGTATTGTTTAACAACAGCATTATTAAATCTTAATCTATATAGTTACCGTTTAAATCGTACCATCTCGCGATATAACGGCGGATAATCTATTGAGATATGGCGTAATTATCACCAGTTGGAGTAATTAATTGGCTGATTGATGTAAATGTGATGTTTTATCGTTGACCCTGCGTGCTGTATAGGCTTTGATAACTTTAATGTCTAATAACAAACATGGAAAAATAATGGAACAATTACGTGGGCTTTATCCCGCATATGAACCCTACGACAGTGGTTTATTAGACACCGGCGACGGGCATCAGATTTATTGGGAACTTTGTGGTAACCCAGAAGGTAAACCCGCCGTGTTTATACATGGTGGCCCTGGAGGTGGTATTGCGCCTTATCACCGGCAACTATTCAACCCCAAAAAATATAAAGTGCTGCTGTTTGATCAACGTGGATGTGGCCGCTCAAAACCCCATGCCAGTTTGGACAACAATACAACCTGGCATTTGGTTGATGATATTGAACGGCTACGCCAAATGGCGGGTATAGATAAATGGCTGGTATTTGGTGGGTCATGGGGCTCAACACTCGCACTGGCTTATGGTGAAACGCACCCCGATCGGGTCAGTGAAATGGTGCTACGTGGTATTTTCACGCTGCGCAAAAAAGAATTGCATTGGTACTATCAGGATGGCGCTTCACGTTTTTTCCCAGAGAAATGGCAACGTATACTCTCCATTTTATCACCAGAAGAGCAGGGGGATGTTACCGCCGCTTACCGTAAGCGACTGACTTCACCTGACAAGGCTGTGCAACTGGAGGCTGCCAAGATTTGGAGTTTATGGGAAGGTGAAACCGTTACTTTATTACCGGCCAAAAGCTCGGCATCCTTTGGAGAGGATGATTTTGCTCTGGCCTTTGCTCGTATTGAAAATCACTATTTCACTCATTTAGGTTTTTTGGACAGTGATAACCAACTGTTGGATAACGTGACTCGTATTCGCCATATCCCAGCAGTTATTATTCATGGCCGATATGATATGGCTTGCCAGCCACAGAATGCGTGGGACTTAGCGCAAGCCTGGCCAGAGGCTGAATTACATATTGTCGAAGGTGCTGGTCATTCCTTTGATGAACCGGGCATTTTGCACCAGTTGATTCTGGCTACAGATAGATTTGCTCGTAAGCCATAACTGTTTTATTCGCACACTCCCGCAACTTGATACCTGCGGGAGCTTTTTGTTGCTTATTTTATCTTAGGTTCATACGGTAAACGTGAGAATTTAATTGATTCAGTACGGTAGTGAGCCAAGCGTTGCAAAAAGTACTCACGCAGCTCATCAGGCTGTTCTCTGGCGATCATTTCTGCAATCACCGGCATATTGTAGCGCTCTTTAAATGCTACGCCTGAAGCGGCTAGGTCAACATTCATTTTTGCTGTTTCTTCTTCAGAAAGCTCCGTCAGATTATATCCCATAGTTTTCTCCTTCTTGGGCCGTGGGAGGTTATGGGGCAAAAGGTAATGCAGACAATGGGTATTGGCAAGCCGCTAATGTGATCGAACCAGCACATTAATGAGCTATTTGCTTGGCATAATATCAGTATCCAGTGTGAGCAGTAATTATATCTGGTGGAAATTAAAATAAGAATCATTCCTTTTAGTATTTAGTTTGCAATATTAATGATTTTTATAATAATTAATTCAGTGCCTATCGGATTTTATTTATACAATAAAATCAATGTGTTGAATTATTTTATCTTTGTCACAATATTATTGTGAATAGAGTGTTCTTATTTTGTTTTTATCTTGGCATAATACACCAAGATAATCGTTACTTACCTGCATTATAAAAATAAGGGAATTATTATGTTAAAAACCGAAATGGCTCAAAAGCTCAATGAGCAACTGAACCTGGAGTTTTACTCTGCGAATCTTTACTTGCAGATGAGTGCCTGGTGTAGCGATAAAGGTTTTGAAGGTGCTGCGGCATTCTTAAAATTGCATTCTCAAGAAGAGATGCAACATATGCAGCGTTTGTTCGAATACCTCAGCGGGACAGGCTCTATGCCGGTCTTGGGTACCATCACCGCACCACCAATTGATTTTGCTTCTCTGGCAGATGTATTCAAACTGACTTACGAACATGAGCAGCTTATTACTACTCAAATTAATGAACTGGCTCATGCAGCAATGGAAAATCACGATTATTCCACCTTCAATTTCCTGCAATGGTATGTAGCTGAGCAACATGAAGAAGAAAAACTGTTCAAATCCATTCTTGATAAGCTGGCGCTGGTGGGTAACAGCGGTAATTCATTGTTCTTCGTTGATAAAGATCTGAAGACAATGGCAGCTCAAAGCCATATTTAGGCTTAATTTGTATTACTAGTGTGTTTTCCGCAGTTTTTGATTCCCGATCAACGGAACCAAAAACTGCGGTTTCTGTTATTTCCTCGCAAGCTTATCTGTACCACTTTCCTTCATCTTGTTGTTTTCGTGCTAATTACATGCTGTTTGGCTATGGTTTCTCGACTTGCCATATTCAAATCGTTATCATTTGCACTACCGACATGGCAGTGAGTTGAATTGCTGCTCAATTATTGGTGATATTTCAATCGCCACTCAGAATTTGGCGTTTTGTTTTGTGTGCTATCTCACAGGTAGTGCAATTGACTGGAAGTGATAGGGGTTCGCGCTGCCAATATAGGATATGGTTGGTAGCAGATTGATTCTTCACCCCCATTGATTAAGGGATACTATGTTTATTCGCAAAGTACGTTCTTCTTGCCGCATGCTTTCGGCGCTTATTGTGTTGTTTGTTGGGTTATCCAGTCAGCAAGCTCTGGCTCACGCACACCTGAAGATAGAGTCACCGGCTGCCGATACTACTATCGGTTCAGCGCCAGAAGCACTGACGCTGGGGTTCTCTGAAGGTATCGAGCTAAACTTCAGTGGTGTGAAAGTGACTGGTCCAGATAACAATATAGTGAAAACCGGTGCGTTAACATTGGACCCGGTGAATAATACACAGCTGATTCTGCCGATTGACCATGCATTAACTGCTGGGAAATATAACGTTTCATGGCATGTCGTGTCTGTTGATGGTCATAAAACCAAAGGCACATACAGCTTCACAGTGAAATAATATGTCTCTGGCGACTCTATTCGTTCTGTGTCGCTTCTTGCATTTTTGGGCGGTGATGCTGATGTTCGGCATCAGTATATTCACCGCCTTGTTAGCACCAGATCGATTCTCTTTAATACTGAAAAACCGTCTGTCCCCGCTACTTATCTTCAGTACTTCCCTGGGGCTTATCTCTGCTGTCGGGCTTTTAGCCGTTCAGGCAGGAATGATGGGGAATGGTTGGGCTGATACCTACAGAATGACCGTTTGGTGGTCGGTATTTGGTACTCGTTTCGGTCAGGTGTGGCAATGGCATCTTGGCTTATCCATTTTGATTATGTGGATAGTGTTGCTGGGTTCAACCCGTAGCAACTACCGGCTGATTGCAGGTTGCTCAACGCTGTTACTCGCGAGCCTTGCTTTTACCGGGCATGCGGCGATGCATGCTGGGCTAGTGGGATGGATTCACCAAACCAATCAAATCATACATCTGCTCAGTGCGGGTTATTGGTTGGGTTGCCTACCGGCACTTCTGATTTGCCTTGCTTATGCTCACAATAATGATGTTAAACATGAAGCCATCACTACGCTGATTCGATTCTCAAGCTGGGGACATTTGGCCGTAGCATTGATACTGGCGAGTGGTGTTATTAACAGCATTATTATACTGGGCGATACCGCGCTGACGCTGACATCTACCTATCAGATACTTCTGCTCTGCAAAGTGATATTGGTGATGTTTATGATTATTGTTGCGCTGATTAATCGCTATATCATCGTGCCACTGCTCAGACAATTACCTGCTAAGGCTCACTATTGGCTTGTCATAAATAGTTATGTCGAAATTATCCTTGGCGCGGCGGTATTACTATTAGTCAGTATTTTTGCGACTATGGCTCCGATATAGAATAAGACTATAAACAACAGATATTGCTTCCAAGCTTGCATCGATCCCTTGGGATGCGAGAAAATCTAAGCAATCAGTTAATTGAGGATAATCTAGATGAAAGGTTTTGTGCTGACGTTATCGTTGCTGATGCTATCCGTTAACGCTATTGCTGCCGGGAAGATAGTGACTGTCAGTAAGTTTGAATTTGGCAAGCAATGGGCATTTAATCGGGAAGAAGTGATGCTGGAATGCCGCACGGGTAACGCTTTGTTTGTTATTAACCCGAGTACGTTAGCGCAATATCCCCTAAATGATATTGCAACTGATCAGATGAAGTCTGGTTATGTTTTAGCGAAACCGCTAGATGTTTTGTTGCTAGACGACAGTGACAAGCCCGGTCAGAAGATGAGTTTGGAACCTTTCCAGCAGCGCGCAATGTCACTGTGTCAAAAATAAACTTGGGGTTGTGAGATGCACTGATACTAGCCTTTATTTTTCAAATGGTTACCTTCTTTGCTACCCGTTTGGGTTTTCACCCTTCAGATTAGTTTACAACCGTAATTAATTAGTTCCATTGCCAAGTTGGCTAAACACATGTACTCGACTACGCTTAAGGAGTACGGCTGAATAAGCCTACGTTAATTAATGCCAACTTTTAGCGCACGGCTCTGTCCCAAGAGCCATTTCCCTAGACCGAATATAGGAATCGTATTCGGTCTTTTTTTAATTTGTTGATTTTAAGGGTTTTTTTTTGGCTCTCCCGAAATCCCCCGAAATTTCCCCGAAATCCTATACTCGGCCTAAATCTCAACCCACTCATTTTTACGTGAATCCAGGTATACATTCGTCATTTTCATCGATTTATGTCCAAGCAATTTCTGTGCAAATTCCTTACCGTATTCCGCTTCATACAACCGCGATGCCAGGCTGCGGATCTCGTGAAAGCTGGGAGGGGATATGTCATAAACCAGATCCGTTGCTTTCAATGCTTTAACAAATGCTTTGGTGAGTGAGTCCGCATTTAATGCACCTAGCTCCCGGCCTGATTTTCTACTGGACGAGCAAATGAGATATTCACTTTTGCTGTTATTCAGGCACTTTTCTATAATTTCCCCAACCGTGGTCTTCATTATTTCCAGCCGTAATGATAGCGATATCGCAATCTGCATCTTGGTTTTACTCTGGACTATCCAAAGTTTGCCGTCATGAACATCGCTTCTTTTTAATTGCCGCACATCGTCACGGCGTTGGCCGGTAATCAGTGCCAGAGCCAGGCTGAGTTGAACCCAGTTCCGTTGTTGGCCAGCAGCCTCATAAATTTTGCAAAAGGCGGCATAGTCAAGTCGCTCCCGCTTAACTTTTGGTGATGGCGTGCGTGTTGCTTCCACTGGATTGCTGCTAATTAAACCATCAGCTATTGCTTCGCGAAAAACATCAGACAAAACAGAACGTAGATTTACTGCCATTGAACTTTTACCGCTATCGACATAGGTGTTAATAAAATCAGCGATATGCTTGGTGGTAACGGCCTTGAGCGGCTTATCTTCAAATTCTTGGTTAATATATCCGATTTGCAGGACTCTCATTTTCATGGTGTTCTCAGCCAGCTCGCGATGCTTTAATAGCGCTGAATAACGCTTTAGCCGCAGGAGTTGGGGCAGAACTGGCAGTCGTTCAAGTAGGACTACTGGCTGAAAGTTTGATTCAATATATTGTGAGCCTGAATAGCTTGGGATATGGCATCTCTACGGGTGATTTGTCACAGAGGAATCTCTTTTTCAGTAAGTGGATTTCGCCAGTAATAAGATTTGTAATATCGCTGATATGCCCGATTTTTAGGTAAGACGGCATCATATCGTTTTGGCCTTGATGCCATGATTAATTATCTCTATCAGGGATGAATTTGTACTGGGGGATTTTTAAGTCGGTCCTATCCAATACCCTGCGATTTCAGCAGGGTTTGGGAGGGAACACATTATGCCAGGTTTAACGAACGACAAGAACTGAGCATTCGGCGTGGCGGACTATCGCCGCGGCATTCGAGCCCAGTAGATAAGTCATTATGCCTGGCTGGTGTGACGCGATGACAATCAAGTCGGCTTTAATGTCATTAGCAAGCCTGAGTATCTCATCTTTGGGGGAGCCAGAAGCTATATGTTTTTTTATCCTGTCTTTCGGTATATTAAATTTATCAATGATTTCAGATAATTTTGCTAGCGCTTCATTTTTAATCTGTTCCTGGTCGGGAGCCTCTCCCGCATAAGCTAACCCAAGAGAAGCGTAATAGGGAAATGTCGGAATAACCGTTAGGAAATGAACGTGAGCGACATCAGTCAGATTTGATTGTGTTTCAACGTGGGCAATGACCTGCTGGGTAAACTCAGGATCTGAGATGTCTATGGGGACTAGAATAGAGTGATACATACATCCTCCTATTTGTTTTATTACCTCTTATAATATTATAGCCACTATCTTGAAATGACATTATATGGTGAACATCTAAATTGTATCGGTGTGAATCCGGTATCAAGAAATTCCAGATGTTAGATTGCAGACTACAATTGGTTCCGATTTCCACTGTATAATTTTTAGGCTGAATTCACCGGGGCGTTAGCCCTGTTGGCGTCGTATGGCCGCGATGGCATAGCGCATCAAGCGAAAGGTCATATGATTGCCAGGGGGAACTTTGATATTCGATCCGCGCGTAAACGTATCCGCCCTACGTGTGCGATTTTAGCGAGTAAAGTCCGTCAGAATAGTAGGGGGCGTTATCATCGGACGATGATAATCAGAGTACCCTTGTGAACAATGGCTCAGGGTCATTTTAGGACAAACATTTCAGGCTGCATCTTGATCAAAACATTGAGAGAAGTAAGGCAACCGGGAGGCTCAAGGGCCAGGTTATACCGATAAGAGATGCAGATAACCACCTGACTAATAAGCTCTGATCACGCGTGAGGGGGAAGATGATGAAAGTAGAGACAATAACGCCAACTACGTAAATCCAGAACAGGATAAATCCGGTGTCCATGGGGCAATTTTCCTTTTGTCCATGTAATTTACTTATTATCGCATGAAAGTGCCTACATATTTGCAAGTAATTCAACTATGGGGCTGCGCTATCAATATAGGCTTTTTTATAGCACCCTGCCAAAATCAATCATCCCCTAATAAGTCTTTATCTTAATGGGTCACAGCGGCGAACAATTTCTACACCATAGCGCTTGACCAGGCAGCGAGGAACAATAGGATACGGCGTAGCTGCTGAGTCCTTACTGGACTCAGCCTTTCGATGATGAACCTGCATTGGCGGCTTTTTTGCAGTAAATCTTTGGTGTCACTCGCGTAGTTAACAACACAGTTAATAATGTTGAATCCTAACTATTTGAGGGAGTTGCGAGTGTTAGCATATTACGCATATCGTAGCTACTTGGCGTTTGGTGGATACGCAGATCAAACTCACTTGCGATGGCAAAGATATGATCAAAAATATCTGACTGAATACCTTCATATTCTGCCCAGACAGTCGTATTGGTAAATGCGTAAATCTCCAAGGGCAGGCCCTCTGGAGTGGGGGCCAGTTGGCGCACCATTAGCGTCATTGATTTATGAATACCAGGATGATCGCGTAAATATCCTGTTAAATAAGCGCGTAGCGTACCAAGATTAGTTAGACGTCGGCCATTTAGCGGCGAACTCAGATCGAGAGCAATTTGCTGATTATACTGATTCAGTTCCTGAGATTTTTCGTTAAGGTAACGTTGTAACGATGGATGGCGATTAAGGTTTTGTTGTTCTTTCTCTGAGAGAAAATGCACGCTGGTGGTATCAATATTTATGCAGCGTTTGATACGCCTCCCGCCGGATTCAGACATCGAGCGCCAGTTTTTGAAAGAGTCGGAAATCAGTGCGTAAGTTGGAATAGTAGTGACGGTATTGTCCCAGTTTCTGACTTTTACTGTGGTCAAACCAATGTCTATCACGGCACCGTCCGCACCGTATTTTGGCATTTCCAACCAGTCGCCTACATTTAGCATATTATTGGCTGAGAGCTGAATACCGGCTACCAAGCCTAGAATTGGGTCTTTGAAAACTAACATCAGTATTGCCGTCATGGCACCCAAGCCACTTAGCAACAATAAGGGGGATCGCCCCATCAACAGTGAAACAATCATGATACCGATAAATATCGCTGCGATTAGCTTTAACCCTTGAAAAATACCACGCAAAGGTAGTTGATGAGCGATTGAATTTTGGCGTAGCAGTGCGAGCAACGTATCAAGCAATGAAAATAGGGCTAGTAGTCCGAAGACCATGATCCACACTTGCGCGGCTGTCGCGATAATCACCTGCGCTTGGCTATCGTTTTGTAACCACAGAACTGCCTGAAGATTGATGATAATCCCTTGCAGCAATAATGCCATGCGCTGAAAAAGTTTGTGTTGGGTGACAACCCGTTGCCAGAGGTGTTTCGATTGTTGAGTGTTACGTTGGAGGGATGCCAATACCACGCGGTGTAGTATCAGATGGATGACAACAGAAATTAATAAAATAAGCCCAATAACCATTGTCAGTGACATCAAATCGCTGAATTCCAATCCCAATCTTTCCAACCATTGACTTATTCGTTGTTGCATTACGCTTCCTGCTTAAGTCTAAAAAATATTAGCCTAAAGGCTAAGAGCCATGATGTAAGCTTGTTTACCCTTTTTTACACTTCACAGCGGTAAAGGCCGTTAAAAAAACAGACGATATAGAGATATATAGGCATTTTATCGTGATCATGAGCGGTCACTTGTTGAAGAACGCATCGTTTAGTGGCATAAGAATGGCAAGCCAAAAACGCGATAAATACACGCTAGCAGAAATAATGTCGCTATGACTCTGCTTTATCTCTGTTAAGCTACTCTGCTGGCTCTGTAGCCTAACGTGGTATCGTCTTATTTTTACGGAAGAATTATGCTGACCAACTCATCCACCCGTCTTAACAAATATATTGGCGAGAGCGGCATCTGCTCTCGTCGCGATGCCGATCGTTACATCGAACAAGGGCATGTTTTTATTAACGGCAAGCGTGCTGCTGTTGGCGATCAGGTATATTCTGGGGATGTAGTCAAAGTTAATGGTCAGCTTATTGAACCTCGTAACGAAAATGACTTGGTGCTGATCGCGTTGAATAAACCGGTTGGTATTATTAGCACCACGGAAGAGGGTGAAAGCGATAACATCGTTGATTTCGTTAATCACAGCAAACGTGTATTCCCCATCGGGCGTTTGGATAAAGACTCACAGGGGTTGATTTTTCTGACAAATCACGGCGATTTGGTCAACAAGATCCTGCGAGCAGGGAATGATCACGAAAAAGAATACTTGGTGACGGTCAACAAACCGGTGACTGAAGAGTTTATTCTCGGCCTGGGTGCTGGTGTGCCGATGATGGGTACGGTGACTAAAAAATGCAAAGTGAGTAAAGTCGCGACCTTTGTGTTTAATATCACGCTGGTGCAGGGCTTAAATCGCCAAATTCGCCGGATGTGCAAACACTTTGGCTATGAAGTCACCAAACTTGAACGCACTCGCATCATGAACGTCACCCTGAAAGGGTTGCCAATGGGCGAGTGGCGAGATTTGACTGATGATGAGCTAATCGAATTATTTAAGCTGATTGAAAACTCATCATCAGATGAAAAACCGGTGAAAAAAGTACAAGCTAAGTCTGTTGCAGATAAAAAACCGAGAGTTAATGGGGTGAAAAAACCCGAAAAGTCCGACAGTAATTCGGCTCCCCGCAAGCGCTTTGCCCAGCCTGGGCGTAAGAAAAAAGGGCGCTAAGTTCACATCATTATCATCAGTCTCTGTACTTGAGCATGTAAACTCGGCGGTGGCCGAGTTTTATGTGATGAAACATTCGACGTGAAACCCATCATCAGTCCTTTCCCTCATTTCCGGCCAAACCTGACGTTATGGCTGGGTACGGTATTAGTTTTCAGCATTTAATATAGAGCATTCCTTTTTTGCTTATATTGACGCCGCAATAATAGTAGGTAGACTGGTATACCTACATCCAATCAAAGCAGGAAGAAGTTTGCCATGTCCTCACGCGAATTATCAGAAAGTGCCCGAGATCGGCTGCTGAGTGCTGCAAGGGTGTTGTTCTATAACGATGGAATTGCGGCAACCGGTATTGATGCCATTGTTAAAAGGGCTGGTGTTGCCAAGAAAAGCCTCTACAACAATTTTGCGTCCAAAGCAGAGCTTGTTGCGACTTATTTACAGATTCGCCATGAAGAGTGGCTCGCACTGTACGCTAATCGTTTGCAACAAGCGGCGAGTCCGAAAGAGAGCGTGATGGCTGTTTTTCTTGCTTATGCAGACCATGCTGAATTTGCCTATGAACGTGGATTCAGAGGGTGCGGGCTACTCAATGCTGCGGCTGAACTGCCCGCTGGGGCACCGGGTAGGCAGGCAGTGCGCGGGCACAAAGAGCAGGTAGAGTCGATTTTGACTGAACATCTTTGTGTGCTTCTCTCTGGTGATAAGCAACGTGCCATACGGATGGCCAGGCACTTTTCATTTTTACTTGAGGGGAGTATGTCCCGCGCGGGTTTGGAAGGTAATGGTGAATGCGTTCGTCAAGCAATGGCAATGACCGCCGACATGATGGAGTCGCTATGACGGTTACTCAGAAAGAGCGCATGCTGGGCATGGTGGGGGTGTTGATTGCTGCCATACTGTGGGGAACAACCGGAACAGCGGCAACATTTGCTCCTGCGGTCAGCGCCGTTGCCATAGGCGCTGTTGCGATGGGTTTTGGGGGGCTACTCCAGGCGATGATAGCCGCTGGGAGTATCACCAGATACATCGATAAACTATTTCAACAGTGGCGTTTACTGCTGATAGGGGGCAGCGCCGTTGCCATTTATCCACTGGCGTTCTATGCCTCTATGCATTTAGCGGGTGTTACGGTCGGCACTGTAATCTCCATCGGGTCGGCCCCCTTGTTATCTGCTTTTATTGAGTATGGATTGGAGGGGCAGAAACTGACGGTTCGCTGGATGTTAGGGGCCATCCTTGGTGTTGCGGGTATGATATTGCTCAGTATGGCTGAAAGTACCGGCCACGACACCTTAGTCCAGTCATCCAATGTCATGTTCGGTGTTATTCTCGGTCTTCTCGCTGGTTTTACTTATGCGCTGTATTCGTGGGCTGCTCGCCGCATGATGCAACAAGGCCTTCCTTCTAAAACAGCTATGGGGGCGATTTTTGGTCTTGGCGGTATGTTGCTAATGCCGGTGCTTTTTGTTACTGGCGCGCCGCTATTAGCATCATGGAGTAATGCTGCGGTAGGTATTTATATGGCTTTGGTCCCGATGTTTATTGGCTATATTTGCTATGGATATGGGCTGGCACGAATAACAGCAAGTATGGCCACGACGATCACCCTTATTGAGCCAGTGGTTGCAGCCATATTGGCAGTAATTATAGTGGGAGAAAGGCTGCCTATTATGGGGTGGGTAGGGATCGGGCTGGTGGTAGCTTGCTTGATATTTATTACCGTTCCGCTAAAACATATACCAATCGTTAGGATAAGAGTAAACAATAGCCTGTGTGGAGTTAAAACAATTCAACGAAATAGTAATAGGACTTAATCTGACTGCCAATATCAGAACTGAATTTTATCAATAAATACAGGTTAAATTTAACTCGGCGGGCCATTTAACTATTATAATTAATGGCTGGTGAGTGTGGGTTTTCAAATGTCATACAGAATAGATGTAGAAAATAAACTACATCTTCAGATACCAAAAACTAACGGGGTGAAGCCACTCAATTAGATTGGTCACTATCAGATTGGCGGTATACTTCCCCGCAAAGCAAGATCACATCAGGCCTTCTTGCATGAATGCGAGCGGCTACCTCCATACATTCGTGGCGTGTTGTGTAGACATCATCGGTCACGGGCAGTGCCTCGCAAGCATCCATTCCGCAGGTGCTAACCAATAAAACAAATCCTATGAGCATATATTCTCCTTATTTATAGGATTTATATGAGTATAGCGCGTTTATAGAAGAAGTTGCGCTCTCCTTTTTGAATAAATGACATTCTAATTATCTGGTGAAATATTAGCCAAACTTGGTTACTGCTACACCCAGCATAATAATGGCACTGGCGATAAGGCGTAACATCGAGGGTTTCTCTTTTAGCATCCAGATAGAGATTATCATGGCGAACAAGACACTGGTTTCTCGCAGAGCGGCGACCAGGGCGATGGGCGTGCTTTTCATGGCCCAAATGACAATACCATAAGCCAGTAACTGCATCGCACCGCCGATAACTCCATGTCGCCAGTGCTGGCGTATTTCGCGAAAAACCACATTGCGGTGCATTATCCAAAGTAATACAAACATAGTTATCCCATTGCACATAAACAACCAAAGGATATAACTAAGCGGTTCAATGCTGGCACGGCTACCAGCCCCATCCGATAGGGTATAGCAGGCGGTAAAAGTAGCAGTAATTAATGCATAAATAATAGCTCTGTAACTGATTTTTTTAGGGCCGCAGCGGCCATCAAACGTCATCATAATGACACCGGAAACTAAAATAGCAGCACCAACTAATGATAAAGATCGCGGAATCTCCGACAAAATTAGCCAAGAGAGTAGCGCACTTAGCAGCGGGGCAATCCCTCTAGCGATAGGATAGATTTGACCAAACTCAGCTTGTTCATAAGCTTTACTTAGAAATAGGCAATAACCGGTGTGAAAAGCAACCGATAGCAGCAACCAAGGAAGTGCGCCCAGCGAGGGTAACCCAACAAAGAAAACACCAAACAGTGAAATCACACCGGAGAAAATGGCCATCAATGAGATTGCGACAAACCGATCACGGCCAAATTTGACGAGAGCATTCCAGCAAGCATGTAACAGTGCAGCCCCCAGCACCGCAAAAAATATTTCACTATTCATTCTGTCCCCTTGTTTAGGGGCTTAAGTTTACCTTAATTGCATTTATTTTCACGTCTGTAACCGGTGAAATCTGCACCAGATAGCTGATTTTTTGGGGCGGGCTAAAAGAACTTAATATGCAGATTTATCGCAGGGTGAATATAACTAACCAGTAATCTATTTCTTATACCATTTGGTTTATTAGGTAATAACTAAGCGCTGATTAGTTTTAATCTATTTTAGATGGACGAAAATAAAACCGGCGGACACAATTAAAAAGCAATAGATGATTATAAAAACGAACTGGCTATTATTTCGGCATCGACAATTACGTTTAATATGACTAAGGTTTTAGCTGGAGGTATATGAATGTTAGCAGGGAAACACTATTTCTTTAAAGTTAAAAAATAGTCATTAGTCAGGTCAGTTATTTTTATTGTGTATAAATAGATGGAAAGTAACAAAGCTTACCTGAGTAAGTTGGCACTTTTCTTATTTCCAAATCAACGTTGCCGCATGCAAACGAGAGGGACTGTACGGCTAACGCTTCCTAAAATAGCTATAAATTGGCATCATATAGGCATGTTGTGTTTTTTTAGGATGAGTAATGAAACAGTTCCCTTTCGATAAACGTTATGAGATTGAAGATGCCAGCGGCGTTGTTGAGTATTACATTGATGGTGATGAGTACATCCGTGGCCAAGATGGCGTACCGGGCTATCGAATCGCAGGTTATGAAGTGTATGAGCATGGTGCGGAGGCTAAACTCGTCGGTTTTCTCGAAGGGAAGCATATAACAACCCCGGATGCAGATATTCTGCTGACGATTTTAGATGATCAGCAAGCTGCTGATTAATTGTCGCTGTTTTGATTTTCGGCTGTGGAGTGTTGCGATACAAAGATTATCTATTGTTTTTAAACCGGGGAATATGGCGTTATTGCCCATGATGATTTTTTGCAAAAGTCGCTATTCAATCAGATGAAAACCGATTAACGTCAATCTACTTAGTGATAATCAAGCGGGAGTTTCAATGAGTCAGAAAACTATTACGTTGTATACAGATTCGGATTTTTTCAGTCCTTACGTGATGTCGGTATTCGTCTCATTGGTAGAAAAAGCTCTCCCTTTTTCATTACATACCATCAGTTTGTCTGCTGGGGAGAATTTGCAAGAGGCTTATACTCGGCTGTCGGCGACACGCCGGGTACCGACACTGGTTATTGATGATTTTCAACTATCGGAGTCTTCTGCTATTTCAGAATATTTAGATGAACGTTTCCCTGCACCAGAGTATGCGCGGCTTTATCCGCAAGATAAGCAAGAGCGTGCCAGAGCGCGTGAAATACAGGCGTGGTTGCGCAGTGATTTTATGCCGATCCGCACCGAACGTTCCACTGAAGTGGTCTTCGCCGGGCTCAGGTTGCCTCCTTTGTCTGACAGTGGCCAACAGGCGGCGAATAAGCTTATTTCTGGATTGGAGCGCTTGCTGTCGGATGGCCGGAGATATCTATTCAGTGAATGGTGTATTGCAGATACTGATTTGGCACTGATGATTAATCGGTTAGTTCTGAATGGCGATAACTTACCTGAGTATCTTCGTCAGTATGCAAGTTATCAATGGCAGCGGCCTTCTGTGCAGCAATGGCTGGCATTATCACAGAAGTAGAGGGAATAAAACGGAAGGTGGGGAGCGCGCCCTCACCTTGTGCCAAAGTAGGATGAGCATCGATAGAATGAAAAATGTTATCGAGTTCGAAACTGAGCGTTTGCTGCTACGTCAGTGGCGGCCATCAGACCGGGTACCTTTTGCGGCAATGAACGCGGATCTGCGTGTTATGGCGTGTTTCCCAGCCCCGCTGACCCGTGCTGAAAGCGATGCGATGGCAGATCGTTGTCAATTATTAATAGCGCAGCGCGGCTGGGGGCTGTGGGCTGTTGAACTTAAAGCTACCGGGCAGTTTGTGGGTGCGTTGGGGCTACATATTCCGACAGTTAAGTTGCCTTTTTCACCTTGTGTCGAGATCGGCTGGCGTTTCGCTTTTTCATTTTGGGGGCAGGGGCTGGCAACGGAAGCTGCATTGGCAGTATTGAAGGTTGGTTTCGAGCAATTAAAACTGGCCGAAATTGTCTCTTTTACTGCTTTAATTAACCTGCGTTCACAAGCACTGATGGAGCGCATCGGCATGGTGCGCGTGCCAGGCCATTTCCCCCACCCAAATGTCAGCCCTGACAGCGAGTTAAGCCAGCACTGTCGGTATACTCTCTCTCATCAACAATGGCATAACAGATAGTATTATTTTGTGAAAGTATCATTAAATTAGTCTACGTTTAGTCAGTAACATGTGGCCACATCCGCTAGGAAATAGAATGATAATAAGCTGGAAATTAGGGCGTGCCATGGCGTTGCTAACCGGGTTTTCTTTATTGGTGGCCTGTAGCCAATTACCTAGAAACCCAGTGCCAGTGGAATTAATGCCAGCAGCGGAAATCCCCGGAATGCCGAATATTCGTGCAGGGGCAGGGCACATTAGCCCCATATTTGAAGCAGATCTACTGCAATCTTATAAAGACGAATCTAAAGAGATGTTCCGAGCTGCGGATGGCACATTGGTTTATCCCCACCTGGCATTATCTGGTGGTGGTCCAAATGGTGCCTTTGGTGCCGGTTTTTTGAATGGCTGGACCAAAACAGGCAAGCGCCCAGTTTTTAAAGTGGTTAGCGGGGTTTCTACTGGCGCGCTGATTGCACCTTTTGCCTTTTTAGGTAGCGATCACGATCAGGCATTGCATGACTTTTATACCACCACCACCACGCGTGATATTTTCCATCTGGATAATCTACTATTTCGCCTCTTCTTCCGTGAGTCGTTAGCCGATACCAGCCCGTTATCTAAATTGATTGATGGGCACATTACACCTGAATTAATGAGTGAGATAGCCAAGGCTCATCAGCATGGTCGGCGGTTGTATATGGGGACGGTAGATCTCGATTCGCAAAGATTTATGGTCTGGAATATGGGGCTGATTGCGGCGAAAGGTACTCCTGAGGCCCTAATGCTATTTCGAAAAGTGATGCTGGCTTCTTCTTCCGTCCCGGTCGCATTTTCTCCGGTGTTTTTTGATGTAGTCGCTCAGGGTAAACATTACGACGAAATGCATGTTGACGGCGGTGTGGCGGCGCGGGTCTTCTACAATGGCGGCGTGTACAGCTCAAAAGTTGTTCGTGCCAGAGCAGGGCTGATAGACAGTAAAGAAGATATTTACATCATTCATAACGGCCAACTTGGCCCACAACCAGAACCGACACCACGGCTGGTGCGTAATATTGCCCTGCGTACTCTGGACTCGACCAGTAAAGCGGCATTGGTCGGGGATTTATATCGTATTTATGCATTCTCTTTGGCTGAAAAATCGGGGTTCCACTGGATAACCATTCCATCGAATGTTGATACAAACGGCGCAGAGATTTTTGATCCAATTAAGATGGAGCGTTTGTATCAGGCGGGTTATGCCGAGGCATTACAAGGGCCAAAATGGTCACTGCGTCCACCAGGCGTTATTGAGATGGGCGAGTTATTACAAGATGCTGCTGTTACTCACAGTAACTGAGAGGTGGATTTGGGGCTGAGGATTACGCCAAGGCCTGGCTCGCACACGGTTTACATTAGACTAAACAGTGGGAGCGAACCATCAATGACTGCGGCGGTGATATAGATAATAAATAGTGAGTAGAGAAATAAATTGCTGACCATTTGGCCCCTCAGTTACCCGAACAGGTAAGGTATTTATCATGATAACACCATGACAATATAGCACGAGAATTGACTAAAAAAGGCACTAATTGTGAATAAGTAATGAAACTTGTATTACAGTTTTATACTGATAGGTGCTTTTTAAGCAAGTTCTGAGAGACGGGAGAGAGTTTTAGTATGTGTTAATGACAATGCGAAGGCTGAGTGCCCTGTTAGGTTTGATTTAATCTACTGTGATATCAAAATGTTAACTTCAATTGAAAACAATTTAAGCAGCATATGATCAGAGAGGAGCTAATTGTGCTACACTATGCGACCGATAATCAAGGATAAAACATGAAAAAAGTCTCAATCATTGCTCAGTGCTTAATAAACGCTAAGAGTTTCAGTGAGATGTCTGAAGCTGAATCCTCGATAAAAAAGGTTTTCAACGATAGTTACGCAGAACATTCATTTGATGAATGGAATACCGACGTTTCTACGTTGAGTGCTAACCGTGTTATCAGCTTGGTTGCGGGTGCTTCCAAAGTTCGGGTCAGAGGATTGATCCAAGAATTATGGAATCACTGATCCCAGACCAAAGGTTTCCAACAACCCGCCCACCACGTCACTACGCTAAGCATGCAAGCCATGCTGCGTGGTGAATGTTTTCCCCGTACTTTTCCATTTTCTGCTTGTTTTTTTCCGTTGTCTCCCGCAAAAACCGGCTATTTTCGCGAAAAAAATCTGGCCCGGTAGAGATAATATGAGTAAACGCTGACCACGCCACGGTTTATTGCCGCTGGTTAACGTAGTCTAACGAGGTTGTACAACTGAGAGGCGAGCATATGTCATTTCTTGATAGCGTCAGAAGATTGGTTAGCAGTGCCAAAGTAAATATTAAGTGCCCGGATTGTGGTGCAGCCTCTGAGCAGAGCTCAGAAAAAGTACACAAAAATACGGCATTAGTATGCCCGAAGTGTGGCTGCTTATTTTTACCTAAAGACAAACGCTAGTGGTGGCAATATCAGCCAAAGATCATCGACGCCCACCGCAGCAGCATTAATGCGCCACAGATACAGAGTAACACCACAAACATCTTCCAATGTTTCGTATGCAAGCGTTTGGTCACCATAGGGTCCTTAATATTATGTCTGATTGGGTCAGCTCTGCGGAATTCATTTGTTTACTGCGACGCTGGTTACTTTAGGTATAGTAGCGAAAATTTATGCTGATGCGAGAGTTAGTCAGTTCGTGCCAGTTAAGATAAAGTGTAATATGCGCTGCATCAATAAGATGACGAATAGGAATAATGAAACTATGGCTACAGTCCCACAAAAATATCAAGACGCCGAACGTTGGGCATTTGGTGATACTGAACAAGTGGCAGATGATTTGTTGGCATTAGTACTGAATGGTACAAAAACAGCGACCTGTGCTGCACTGGATGAAGATGGTGTACCGCAGGCGGGGGATATGTTTGTTGTGGTCGATGGCCGCAATGAGCCGGTTTGTGCGGTAGAGTTGACCGATGTAGAATTGAACACGTTTGATCAGGTTGATGAATCCCATGCCCTAGCTGAGGGTGAGGGCGATCGAACGCTGGCGTATTGGCGTAAAACACAGCAGCGCTTTTTTGAAGAATACGAGATGTTTTCCCCAGAGATGATGTTAATCTGTATGAAATTCAAACTATTAGAGAAGTTCTGATGGCTGATTTTAGTAATCAGTAATCTGATTGATTTTGCATGACAGGTATTATCGGATCACGAGAGAAGAAACCGTCACTCATAAATTGTTGCTATGGGTTGACGGATCTTCTTATCGCAGCAATTACGTTACCCTCATCACCCAGGCATCCTGATGTTGATCATAATGCTGTTTGAAAAGCAGCCGGTCTTTACCATCTAACGTTGCGGGAATACTGGTGTGTTCATCCCATCCATCTAACTGCATGCACAAGTCAGGGTCCGATTTACAAGGGATACTGAGTGTGTTTTCGCCTTTTGTCAGTGGTGCAGAGAGCTCTGCGTCATCAACTTCAAAATCTCTGATTTTTACCACGGTTTTTCCCATAAAGACTCCTTACCCACCAAGTGGTATGAGGTATGACCAGATTGGTCGCCTTATTGAGAATAGCCGAGCCAGAAAAAAGTGCCAGAGACGGCATCGAAAAAATATTGTCTTAACGAAACATTTAGCCATATAGGGCGTGGCGGCCATCATTATTTAATACCGGTTATTTTTACTCAGAGTAGCCGGTTCGGCCGCATTAGCAGGGGAGTTCAGCTAAGTTAAATTGGTTACGGCCGTTCTTTTTCGAGTAGTAGAGTGCTTGATCTGCCGCGAGCATTAAATCTGCCTGATCCGTAGTGCCAACATGCTGATTGGCCTGGTAAATGGTTAGACCGAGACTGATGGTAACCTTACGGAATTTACTGTCACTGTGCTTGATACCCATAGCACGGATAGATTGCAAGATATGCTCAGCTACCAGGCTGGCTCCCCGCTGATCGGTATCTGGCAAAATAGCGGCAAACTCTTCCCCGCCATAACGAGCAACAATATCGGTACTGCGTTTTAGTGATTTACGTAATGCTCTGGCGACCAACCGCAGACAGGCATCACCGGAGATATGACCATAACAATCATTGAAATTCTTAAAGTAATCGATATCAATCATTAACACTGCCAGCGGAGAATTTGAGCGTTTAGCTCGCATAAACTCATGAGCCAGTACTTTTTTGAACGCTCTGCGGTTAGGCAATTTAGTCAACGAGTCAGTTCGGGCCTGAATTTCCAGACGCCGATTAGCTTTAACCAGCTTAAGCTCCAGTAATTTTCGTTCATGAATATCTTCAGCGGTTCCGTACCAACACAATACATCGCCATTATCATCTATGCTGGGGACCGCACGGATTCGCATCCAGTTCCATCCCTTTTCTACATGACAAAAGCGAATTTCAACATCGAGTGGCTGCCGTGTTTGTAAGGCTTGTTCCCAACGGATCAACGTAGGGTGGCGATCATCTAAATGGATGGTACGGAGCCACTTATCAGCCAGCGCTTGTTCGCGGGTTAATCCCGTAATTTTTTCAAAGCGTGAACTGACATCGGTAATCATACCGTCCGGCGAGGCAGTCCAAGGAATTTGTGGGTTCAGCTCCACCATGTTGCGGTAATGCTGTTTGCTGCTGCGCAGCTTTTCTTCCATCTCTTTCAGCGGCGAAATGTCGATCATGGCGACTGACAGCCCACTAACCTGACCATTGGGATATCTGGCCGCATTTATCCGCATAAAGAAGACCCGCGTTTTATCGGGCATCTGAAATTCAGCATCGGGGATACTTTCATTGCAATAGGCTTTCAACAAAGCACTTTGCAAAATAGGAATAATGCTAGGTAGGAAATCGGCAATTTTTCGCCCATTGATCTCTAGAGTGTTTTTACCCAAGAGTTCAGCCAGATAATCATTTACCGTAACGTAGCGCAGAGTAGTATCGATAAAACACAGGCCCGCAGGGGCACTGGAATAAATCGACTCCAACTCGAATAAGCGCTTACCTGCATCATTAGACAAATTGCTCAGGTTGCGATCAATTCCGCGATAACCCTTGAATTCACCATTATCATCAAACAGTGGGACACCACTGGTTTCAACTAAAACTTCACTACCATCGGCACGAATATTGCGGTTTTGCAAACCGGAAAAAGGGATACGTGCAGCCGTAATCTCCGCAAATATCTTTCCTACCCGGTGGGCTTCATCCTTCGGCATAAAATCAAACGGTGTTTTACCGATCACTTCATGGGGTAGGCGGCCCAGAAGCTCGATGGATTTTGTGGATGAAAACGTATAACGGCCAGAAGTATCAACTTCCCAGAACCAGTCTGAATTGTTTTCGATGATATCCCGTAAGCTGCTCATTTCTTTTAACAGACCAATGTTAGCTGATTCTTCCCGATTATCGTAGTCAGTCATGATGCCCACTCCTGTTTAATAGCGGCTTTCCTTAGATAGAAATATGTCGGCTATTATTTAAGCCCGCAGATTGTATAACAGGAGCAGATTTAGTACAGCCCAATCGGATTTTTCTTATAAATAAACAATAACTAAAAATTTTAACCCTCAAAAATCCAAAACGAAAAATTGAATATAGTTAATAAAAACAAGTGGTTAATTTAATATCTTCTGTGATATTTCAGCTCCACGCTAGTATTCCAGTACTACACTGACATTATCTTGGGATTTTCTGGCATGAATCCATTCAGCAAAATAAGGATACACTGAGTCTCATATCAAAGAGCCTGGTTATTGATTAGATTTTCTTTTTGAATGTATTGCAGAAATAGCTAAAGCAACCCCGCCTAGTAGGGCGGCTATGCGGTAAGTAAACTGCATTCCCTGAGTGATGTGATCCACAGTTGCTAATTGAATATCTTGTTGGGCGGAGGCAAAGGCGAAAATAGCCCCCATGACAGATGCGCCAGTAATCAGACCGAGATTGCGCGAAAGATTCAGCATGCCGGAGGCAATGCCTCGCTGTTGCGCGCCAACAGATTTAATCACCAAGGTATTATTTGCGGCCTGGAAAATAGCATAGCCCGCTGTAATCAGGCAGACCGGCAGTATATAGCCGGGCAGGCCAGCAACTGGCCCCAGCATCGACAGCGCAATCGCCCCGGTAGTGATCGCCGTTAATCCTATAATCACCATCATTTGAGCACCTAATCTGTCGACCAGATAACCGGCAGGAACCCCGATGAGGGCCGCGACTATTGGGCCGGCGGACATCGACAATCCAACCCATTGTGTACTCATGGCGAAAGCTCGCGAAAGATAGAATGGCCCAACGACTAAGGTTGCCATCATGATCGTGGTGACCAATGCACTGACTATCAATGCGCTACGCAACCGTGAGTGGCGCAACATAGCGGTTTGAATTAATGGGAATGCTGCGTTCTTTTCTACCCTAACGAATAACCCGATACCGATTACTGCACCGAGTAATAACACGACATTAAGTGTGCCGAAGGTGCCGTGGCCAAGCGTCATGGCAAGGGCATACAGTGCCAGAGTCAGGCCCAGTAGCAGCATCCCAAGGGGATCAAAACCGCTATGGGATTGTTGTAACCCATTGTTGTCAATGGCTAATGATTCGGGTGCGGGTAAATAACGTGATAGTAAAAATAGGGCTAACAACCCCAACGGAATGTTAATCAGAAACATCGCTGGCCAACCGAATTCGTTGATTAACATGCCGCCCACTGATGGCCCAAGTGCCGTACCGACAGCCGATACGCTACCGAGTATGCCCATCGTACGCCCGATTTTTTCCTTACAGACAGCTTCACCTACCAGCGCCAGAGTCAGAGTCATCATAGTGGCGGCCCCCAATCCCTGTAACACACGGGCAGCGATTAGCACTCCGATACCAGGAGCTAACGCGCAACCTATAGAGGCTACTGTGAATAAACCAATCCCCGCATTCAACAATCGGCGTTTGTTAGTGATATCCCCCAAACGTCCAATGCTAATGGCCGAGGTGGTAATCGCCAGTAAATAGGCTAAAACGACCCATTGCACCGCTTGAAAAGAGGCACTGAAAGTGAGTGTTAACGTGGGCAAGCCTACATTAGCGATGCTGGTTGCTAATGAGGACAGCAGCATCGGCAGTGAGAGGCTGATAACTATTCTGCTTAGCGCACTGTTGGCGATGATGTCACTATCGATGTTTTCGGTATTGATTTTCATTAATGGGTTAACTCCTGAATGACTTGTTCAGGAGAGACTAGGGCATTACATCATAAGGCGGAAGACGCATGAAATGCAGTTTATCCATGCATATAACGCCATGTCAGCATAAGGTTATGCTAGAGTTAGTGCATGACAAAACCCGATCTCAATTTGTTAATCACACTCAATGTTCTGCTTGCCGAGGGGAGCGTGGCGCGAGCTGCCCAGCGATTAGGGCTGAGCCCATCGGCAATGAGCCGGGCGTTAGCAAGATTACGTAAAACAACCGGTGACCCCTTGCTGGTTAGAGCAGGGCGCGCCTTAGTTCCCACACCAAGAGCGCTTGAGCTGCGTGAACAGGTCAGCCAATTAGTACAAGAAGCAACATCGGTGCTGCGTCCTGCGGCGAAACTGGATCTCGCACAGTTGATGCGTACCTTCACTTTGCGTACCAGCGATGGCTTTGTCGAAAACTTCGGTGGCGCATTGTTGACCCGGATTCATCAACAAGCGCCCAATGTGCAACTGCGTTTCATGCAGAAATTGAATAAAGACAGCGCATTGCTACGCGATGGTATGGTGGATCTGGAAACGGGGGTTGTGGGTTTGGCTGCCAGCCCTGAATTACGCACACGGGCACTTTTCCGCGATCGCTTTATGGGGGTGGTGCGTGTTGGTCACCCGTTATGTGGAGAGGAAATCACCCCCGTGAGCTATGCGGCTCAGGGGCATATTGTGGTTTCACGGCGTCAGGGCCATAAAGGACCGATTGATGAGGCGCTACAATTACTCGGGATTGAACGGAATATTGTCGCCTCGGTTGATGGCATATCCACCGCATTGGCGCTGGTGAGAGAGACGGACTGTGTGGCGACTGTTCCTGAGCGGCATACACAAAATCTGCGTAGAGGGATGTACAGTTTTCCTCTTCCTTTAACATTACCGACTATCACAGTTTCGATGCTGTGGCATCCGCGCATGGATGCCGATCCGGCGCACTGTTGGTTGCGACAATGTGTGCTGGAGGTGGTGGTGGCACCGAGTGAGCCGCAGATTGCACACGAAGATTAATCTTTACGTAGAAATGCAGAAATAACGTAGGGGAATAACCAGGGCAGCCCAATGTGAGCTACCCTGATGACTAGCTAAAAGCGAGGGATTGCTGTCCCCCAATTGCGCCAATCCTTAGGCTCTTCAGCGTTAAGCAAGAAGTGCTGATTCACGCTGGCTTTCGGGGCCAATGGCGTAGTCGGTGGCGTCGCGAAAGCAATACCGCCGCGTATAAATTGCTGGAAGGTGCCGCTTTTCACCACACCACCGGTTAGGCCGAATTCAAGGTTGTAACCTGACGCCAGCCAGAAGACGCTATTTTGCCGCACCAACTGCTGGAATTTCTGACTGATCCGTATCGATACCTGCACGCGATCAGACATTGCACCAAGGTTAAGCCCGGTAACTGTACCCACTTCAAGCCCACGGAACAGCACCGGGGTACCAACCTGCAATGATCCTGCTTCGGCGGTATCCAGAATAATGCTCAGCCCATCAAGGTAGCGGGAATCGGTAATAGTGGCGGTTTGCAACTCAAAAGTACGCAAGGTGTCACCTTTACCCGGCTCGACATTAATGTAAGGTTGGAACAATGTGTCGAGATTATTGACCCCGGCGGCAGAGATCTCCGGCGACACAATGGAGAAGCGGGTACCGGCTCGGGTAAAATTCTGCACATATTCGGGATAGAGCACGGCTTTGGCTAATACTTCGTTGCGCTCGGGTGCCAACTTCAGCGATTCGACCTGACCGATATTGATACCTAAATAGCGAATCGGCATGCCAGTTGCTAGTTTGCTGGCATCAAAGGTACGCAATATGATCTGGCTGCCGACGGCACGGGCAGCAGTTTCATTGCCATACAAGGTTCGTGTGGCCCCTTTATCCAGTGTTACACCTTCCAGATTATCAAAGCTGATAGCGCCTTTTAAGGCGCGGTTCAAAGGCGATGCCTGCACCGTTAGCCCACCGCCGTTCAACTGAACTTTTGCTCCGCCTTCGGCCCAGAAAATGCTCTTATCAGTGAGTAAATTTCGATATTCAGGTTGAATATAGACCTCCACTTCAAACTCATTCGCTTTCGGTTTGATATGGGTGATTTCACCTACTTGAAACTTGCGATATAACACGACAGAGCCGGTTTGCACATCGGGCAAGCTGGCAGCGGTTAAACGTAGTGTTGTGGCGGGGGCGTTACCTAAAATGCCATCGGTGGCTTTGGCTACGCTGCTATACAGCGGATACTTATTCAGGGCTTCACCTTTACTGCCCGGCAGTATCAGAATGCCACCATCAATCCACTCCTGTGCACTGGCGCCCTGAATGTCAATACCATCAATCCCGAGCTTCACATCCAGCCGACTGTTAACCACAAACTTGCTGTCTTTATGCACCAAATCACGGTATTTGGCTTCAATTGCCGCCGTGAAGATAACACCGTCGGCTGATAACTCACGGGTCAAGACTTGGCCAATTTTAATCCCATGTAGGGAGAGCGGCTGGCCGATATCAATGCCATAACTTTGTGGAGCGGTTAATTGCAATTCGAGCACATTGGGCTGCTGCAATAGACTTTTACTGCTTGGTAGCACCGTAAAGTGTTTTTGTGGCGCCCCTTCACCTGGGATTAACTCTAATGTATTGCCAGTCAAGAGTTCACTCAGTTTGGCATCATTAAGGCTGATTCGTGGGCTGTTCATTTCAATGCGGCTGCCTGCACGCATCAAATCGACCACTGATGGATCAATGGTCAGTTCACCGCTCACTTTACTGTCCGGTTGAAGTGTCATTTTGGTCAGGGTACCCACCTGTAACCCCTGATAAATCAGCGGTGTTCGCCCCTCACTTAAACTACTCCCGCTGGGTAAATCCAGCGTAATCGCCACACCACGTTGGCTATGTGCTAAATCGGGGTAGAGTTGGAAGGGTTGATCCGGCTTCGCATGCTGGCTGTCTTTGGGGGAGTCAAAGGCAATAGCACCATTGACCAGAGCGGCCAGACTTTCCATTTGAACCGACGCGCCACTGAGACTGAAATCACCTTTAAAACCAGACACATTCCAGAAGCGGGTATCGTTTTTTACCAATTTGGCGAAACGACGGTCAATCAGTACATCAATGACAACGCCATTATTATCAGGTGCGATATTGTAATCATAGACTTTGCCAACCGGGATTTTACGGTAGTAAACCAGTGAGCCGTTATTGAGTGACCCCAAATCAGGGGCTTGCAAGTGAATCATTAGCTCGCCGGTATTCATACGAAACTTGGGCTGAGTATCTAATGCCGTAAAGTGGCTCTGCGGTTTGCCTTCGCCTGGCATCATCCCGATATAGTTACCACCGACTAGCGCGTCCAAGCCAGAAACCCCAGCCAAAGAGGCTTTTGGCGTCACTAACCAGAACTGTGTCCCTTCTCGCAATGAGTCTTCCATATCATTTTTGATACTGGCGGTGACTTTTATATTGCGCAGGTCATCATCCAGACTGATGGATTGCACCATCCCGACCTCAACGCCCTGATAGCGAATAGGGGTTCGGCCCGCCACAATACCGGCGGCAGACTGAAAATCAATAGTGACTTCGGTACCACGGTCCTGCCAGTTGTTATAAACCAGCCAACCGGCAATCAGCAGGGCAATAAAAGGCAGCAACCAGAAAGGCGATATCCGGCGTTTATGTTTAATTTGTGCCTCAGTCGGTGTACTCGGCGTTTCCTGTTGCATGTGCATCCCAAATCAATCGGCTATCGAGCCATTCAACAGCAAGGATAGTCAAAATGACCGCAGACCCAAAATAGAAGGCTGCCGGTCCCATAGTGAAGGAAAGGAGCTGATCACGATTAATCAGCGACATCATTAACGCAATAACAAAGAGATCTAGCATCGACCAACGGCCAATCCAGGTAATTAGTCGCAGTAATCGCATGCGTGTTTTAAGACTATGTTGTGTCTTCAGATGAATGCTGAGCAACAATGTTAGCAACACAATCACTTTAGTAAATGGGACTAGCACACTGGCGATAAACACCACTGCGGCGATGGGCAGGTTACCCGAAGAAGCCAGAGAAACCACGCCGGAGAAAATAGTATCCTCCATGCGGGTACCATTGGCATAAACAATTGATATCGGTAAAAGATTAGCAGGCAACAGCAGGACTATCGAGGCGATTAACGCCGCCCAGGTTTTTTGGATGCTATGGCGGCGGCGATGGCGCAAAGGGGTATGGCAGCGTGGGCAGCGGCCGCGTGCGTCGCAGTGCCCGGTATAATGGCATGACAGGCAAATGCGCAATGTTTCTCGTGGGCCAGGGGGCTGCTCTTGGGGATAAAATCGCTCCCACAACTGCTCCAGATTCAAATGCACTAGCGTCAGAATACTGAGTAACGTCAGAGCCAGAAACGCTATCAACCCGCCACCGGGCATAACGTCCGCATACTCTTTGACCTTAATACAGGCCACGGCCATACCGATAAGATAGATATCTAGCATGACCCATTCTTTTAGCCGCTCCAGCATCAATAACACCGGGCGCAGGTTCATACCAATCCGGCTGCCGATACGCAGATACAGAATCGATGCGGTGAGTGTAACGGGAGCACCAATAATACAAAATGCCACCATACTGGCAGTAATCGGGCCGCCCTGGCGACTCATCTGCCAAACCCCCTCCAGCAGACTGGCATCAATACGCGTGCCGAGCAGACGAATGGTAATCAGCGGTTCGGTAAAAGCAAATGGCATCAGCAGTAACATGGCAACCGCCATGGCGGTCAGGCGGGTAAGGGACCAATCGCGCCCATTGGCAATTTTTGCGCTGCACCGTGGGCAATAGGCTGTTTGTGTACCATTGAGCGGCGGCAGGGTAAATAGCGCATCGCACTGGCAGCAACGCTGAACCCTTGCAGTGGAGAGTGGCCGTTGAATGGCATGTACCTTCATATTATAAAACCCTGATGCTGACGCCGGTTTATAAAGAATAGCGCGGATGGTAGCAGAGCAATCGGTCAAAACAAGGGGCAAAACGGGCCAAACCCCCGATGTCGACAACTCTTTTACTTCGTTATAGCGGAATAACCTTGTAGCCAAGGGTATTTAATGATTACTTTATATAAGCTAAGCATAACTATCGCCTCTGGCTATTCTTAGGTTTCTAACGGTCATTACATGAAAAAAGCAGAATTCTACGCGGAATTAAAACGTGATTTGAGTGCCCTGATTGCAGGTGAAACGAATTTTATTGCTACTCTGGCTAACACCAGTGCCTTGCTTTATGAGCGCCTTGATGGGTTGAATTGGGCCGGTTTTTACTTGATCGACGGTAATCAATTAGTACTCGGTCCTTTTCAGGGGAAAATCGCCTGTGTACGCATTCCAATTGGGAAAGGTGTATGTGGAACCGCCGTGGCAGAAAACCGCGTTCAGCGGGTGGCAGATGTGCATGCATTCCCCGGCCATATTGCCTGTGACGCCGCAAGTAATGCTGAAATTGTGCTGCCAATCACTGCGAAGGGTAAAATTATCGGCGTTTTGGATATCGACAGCATTGTTTATGATCGCTTTGACGAAACCGATGAATTGGGCTTAATCTCAGTCGTGGCGGGGCTTTGCGAGCATCTTGACCTGTGTGACAGTGATAAATATGTCACACAGACTGCAAGTTGATATACGGATAACGTGGCAATTGCTGATGGCGTCATTATAATGACGCCTGTTCATGCCTGCGCTGGTTGGCAAACCCGTTGTAATCAGGAAATTTCATGGAAAATCAACCTAAGTTGAACAGTAGTAAAGAAGTCATAGCCTTTTTGGCTGAGCGGTTCCCGCTTTGCTTCACCGCCGAAGGCGAAGCACGTCCACTGAAGATCGGTATTTTTCAAGATCTGGTCGAACGTGTTCAGGGGGAAGAGAATTTAAGCAAAACGCAATTGCGTTCTGCGCTGCGTCTCTATACCTCAAGCTGGCGTTATCTTTATGGGGTCAAAGTCGGTGCTGAACGTGTTGATTTAGACGGCAACCCTTGTGGTGTGCTGGAAGAGCAACATGTAGAACATGCCCGCAAACAGCTCGAAGAGGCGAAAGCCCGTGTTCAGGCACAACGTGCTGAACAACAAGCTAAAAAGCGCGAAGCTGCCATTGCTGCGGGTGAAACCCCAGAGCCACGTCGCCCACGTCCGGCAGGTAAAAAACCTGCGCCGCGTCGTGAAGCGGGTGTGGCTTCGGAAAACCGCAAGCCTCGTCAGTCACCTCGCCCACCACAGGCTCGGCCACCTCGCCCACAGGCCGAGGAAAACCAGCCACGCCCTGTGCCGGTCACAGATATCTCTAAACTGCAAATTGGTCAAGAAATCAAAGTCAGAGCAGGTAAGAGCGCGATGGACGCAACCGTATTAGAAATCGCTAAAGATGGCGTACGGGTGCAGCTATCTTCCGGTCTGGCGATGATTGTGCGCGCAGAACACTTGCAGTTCTGATACGGAGGCCAACCTAGGCATGAACAAATTTGTCAGACTAACAGCAATCGCAGGCTTGTTACTGGCGGGGGCGAGTTACGCAGCGGATACGACGTATCGCATTGATCAGCTACCTCAACTACGTCAGGAACCCGAGCATGCAACCGTGAGTGAGCGCGTAACATCGCGCTTCACTCGCTCTCACTATCGCCAATTCGCTCTGGACGATCAGTTTTCCGCCAAAATATTTGATAGATTCCTCAACATGCTGGATTACAGCCATAACGTGTTGTTGGCATCAGATGTGGCACAGTTTGCGGATAAAAAGCAGTCGCTGGATGATGAGTTAAAATCAGGCCAGTTAGACACGCCTTTTGCGTTATTCAATTTGGCGCAAAAACGCCGCTTTGAGCGCTACCAATATGCATTGTCAGTACTGGACAGGCCGATGGTCTTTACCGGTAATGACACCATTGATATTGACCGAGCTAAAGCCCCTTGGCCGACCAGCGAAGCTGAGCTGAACAAGCTCTGGGACGCAAAAGTCAAATATGATCAGCTTAATTTGAAATTAACCGGTAAAACGGATAAAGAGATCAAAGAGACGCTGACTAAACGCTATCAGGCTGCCATTAAGCGTTTGACGCAAAGTAATAGCGAAGATGTTTTCCAGTTAATTATGAATGCGTTTGCGCATGAAATTGACCCTCATACCAACTATCTGTCGCCACGTAATACCGAACAGTTCAATACTGAAATGAGCTTGTCTCTGGAAGGTATTGGTGCTGTCCTGCAAATGGATGATGATTACACTTTAATCAACTCTATGGTTCCTGGTGGCCCCGCGGCGAAAAGTAAAACTATCGCCGTAGGTGATCGGGTAATCGGTGTGGGTCAAACCGGTAAGCCAATGGTGGATGTAATTGGTTGGCGTCTTGATGATGTTGTGGCGTTAATCAAAGGGCCGAAGGGCAGTAAAGTGCGGTTGGAGATTTTACCTGCCGGTAAAGGCACCAAACCACGTACTGTCACCTTGACCCGTGAACGTATTCGCCTCGAAGATCGCGCAGTGAAAATGTCGGTGAAAACTATCGGCAAAGAGCGCGTCGGTGTACTGGATATCCCTGGTTTCTATGTTGGCCTGACAGAAGACGTTAAGGTGCAATTGCAGAAGCTGGAGAAAGAGAATGTCAGTAGCATTATTATTGACTTACGCAGCAATGGTGGTGGTGCTCTGACCGAGGCTGTGTCACTGTCCGGTTTGTTTATTCCTAGTGGGCCAGTGGTTCAAGTGCGGGATAATAACGGCAAAGTGCGTGAAGACAGTGATACTGATGGCGTGGTGTACTACAAAGGCCCGCTGGTGGTGTTGGTTGATCGCTACAGCGCATCCGCTTCTGAAATCTTTGCTGCCGCTATGCAGGACTATGGTCGTGCATTAATTGTCGGTGAGCCAACCTTTGGTAAAGGTACTGTTCAACAGTATCGGTCGCTGAACCGTATTTACGATCAAATGTTGCGCCCGGAATGGCCAGCGTTAGGTTCACTGCAATACACTATCCAGAAATTCTATCGGGTAGATGGTGGCAGTACTCAGCGTAAAGGGGTAACCCCGGATATCGTGATGCCAACAGGTGTCGATCCGGCAGAAACGGGTGAGAGTTTTGAAGATAACGCCTTGCCTTGGGACAGTATCAATGCGGCCAGCTACGTCAAGAGCGGCGATCTGAAGCCACTGGAACCTGAGTTGCTGAAAGCGCATACAACACGTATCGCCGCTGATCCTGAATTCCAGCATATTCAGCAAGATATTGAACGTTATAAAGCGTTGAAAGAGAAACGCAACATTGTCTCTCTTAATTACGCTCAGCGTGAAAAAGAGAACCATGATGATGATGCCACGCGGCTGAATCGCTTGAATGAGCGTTTCAAACGTGAAGGTAAAAAGCCACTGAAGTCATTGGATGATTTGCCAAAAGACTATCAGGAGCCAGACCCTTATTTGGATGAGACTGTTCATATCGCTTTGGATTTAGCACATAAAGAAAAAGCGCAACCGCAGGTTGAATCACCACCGGCGGCAGTACCTGCTGCAAAATAAGTCAGCAGACAATATGAAGGATCCGGGCCTTAACGAGCCCGGATTTTTTTTGCGTTTTTCTTATCACGCAATTTATTAATTGGCGAAAAAATAGCAAAATATGTAATGAAAAGTATCCAAATTTGTAAAGTTATGTTGATTTACTCTGTTAGAACTTAACAAGCCTTGAAAATTTATCAGATGCCCATACGATCAGCGTATCTCAGTAGTAATTTGGCTAAGTCATCATTCAGGATTATGTCAATTTTGACTTAAGAACCATGTGACTCAACACAGTGTCGACTTAAAACAATAAGGAAATAAATTTTTATGATGCGTATCGCTCTGTTCCTTCTCACCAACCTGGCCGTTATGTTGGTGTTCGGGTTGGTACTAAGCCTGACAGGTATTCAGTCCAGCAGTGTACAAGGGCTGATGATCATGGCTGGTCTGTTCGGCTTCGGCGGCGCATTTGTTTCGTTGCTGATGTCCAAATGGATGGCTTTGCGTTCAGTGGGTGGTGAGGTTATCGAACAACCGCGCAATGAAACTGAGCGCTGGTTGCTGGATACGGTACGTCGCCAATCTCAGCAAGCCGGTATTGCCATGCCACAAGTTGCTATCTACCAGGCACCGGATATTAACGCCTTTGCGACCGGGGCTCGTCGTGATGCCTCTTTGGTGGCGGTGAGTACAGGTTTATTGCAGAACATGAGCCGCGATGAAGCGGAAGCCGTTATCGCTCATGAAATTAGCCACGTCGCTAACGGCGATATGGTCACCATGACCTTGATTCAGGGGATTGTGAATACCTTTGTGATCTTCATTTCACGCTTAATTGCGCAAGTCGCTGCCGGTTTCTTATCGGGTGATCGTGATAATGAAAGCAGTAGCGCCGGTAACCCGATGGTCTACTTTGCCGTATCAATGGTCTTGGAATTGGTCTTTGGTATTCTGGCCAGCATTATCACCATGTGGTTCTCGCGCCATCGCGAATTCCACGCTGATGCCGGCTCAGCGAAGCTGGTAGGGCGTGAGAAGATGATAGCCGCCTTGCAACGGCTGAAAACAAGCTATGAGCCACAGGAAGCAGGCAACATGATGGCTTTCTGCATTAATGGTAAGTCCAAGACTTTCAGCGAGCTGTTTATGTCGCATCCGCCGCTGGACAAACGTATTGAAGCGCTGCGTTCAGGCCAGTATCTGAAGTAGCCACAATAAGATCATCTGATTGAAAACCCCGCTCGCCAGCGGGGTTTTTTATGGCAGCCTGAGCCTAGCTACGTTTCTGGCTTATGCGCAGTACACTGACCAATGCGGCGATACTGGCAAAGCAGCCCGCCAGTACGAGTGAAGCATGAGTGCCACTGGTTGAAAACAGATTGAACATTAATGCCACTAATGCCGCTCCAGAGGTTTGCCCCAGTAAACGTGCTGTGCCTAGCATGCCACTGGCCCCACCGCTACGATGCTGCGGTGCAGCAGAAATAATGGTGTGGTTATTCGGTGACTGAAACAGGCCAAAACCGGCACCGCATAGCGCCATCCGCCAGATAATGTTCATATCACTGGGGTTGGCTGGTAACGATGCTAGCAGGAATAAACCACTGGCAAACACCGCCAAACCTATCCCACCTAATAATCCTGCATGATAACGTTCGACTAATCGCCCGGCTATCGGTGCTACCACCATGGTTGCTAACGGCCATGGGGTTAACAGCAGTCCGGTTGCTACTTCATCACGCCCCAACACAGTTTGTAAGAAGAAAGGCAGTGACACCATTGCCAGCATTTGTGCGGCAAAAGAGCAAATAGAGGTGCCGATCGAGAGTGCAAAAATAGGAATGCGCAGTAAATCAACCGGAAGCAGCGGGAAAGGCTGGCTAAGCTGGCGGCGTACAAAGAAGAAACCAATCAACAGCAATGCGATAATTTCGGCAGCAATGAGCGTCGGGCTTTGCCCCTGAGCAAAACCACTGATAGCGATTATCAGTAAACCAAAGGTCAGGGCATTCATAACACAACTGGTAAAATCGAAGCGGTTACCGTTACTTTTCATATTATTGGCGGGTAAATACTTCATACCTAATAACCATGCCAACAAGCCGATGGGGACATTTATAGCGAACAGCCATTGCCATGAGGCGACTGATAGCACTGCAGCGGCAATGGTGGGGCCAGCGGCGGCTGAGACAGCCACAATCAATGAATTAATGCCGATACCTCGGCCTAATTGCGCCCGCGGATAAATAATTCGAATCAATGCAGTATTAACGCTCATTAAGGCTGCTGCGCCAAGCCCTTGCAGCACACGGGCAAATGTTAGCGTCCATAAGGAATCAGACAGGGCGCAGAACAGTGATGTCACACTAAATACCAGTAAACCAGTCTGATAAACCCGCCGATACCCAATAATATCGCCCAGAGATGCCATTGAGAGCAACGACACAGTGATAGCTAACTGGTAAGCATTCACCACCCAAATAGACGTGGCTGGGCTGGCATTGAGGTCACGGGCAATCGTCGGCAAAGCGACGTTGGCGATAGTGCCATCCAACACCGCTATGGTAATACCGAGAGCAATAACCAGTATTGCAGCATAACGTTGAGGAACCGGCATGCCATCGCTTGATGATGGAGTCATAGGTTTTATCTGTAAAAATAAGGAGGTAGGTAAGTGTTTATATGCTAACCAGTATTGTGTTTGAATGCATCCTTGCCAGCCGGCTTATTTGTAAATAGCGATGTGGTGCTGGTATCGTAACCAGATTAACAGGCTGATAAACACAGTAATTTGGCTAAATCAGTAAAAACAGAACCGCGATCACGGAAAAATGAAACATCGTTTCTATAATGTGAGATAGTATTAGCCTAACAGGTTCCCTTGCGGGCAAATTTTAATTCTCTGATGATTTTAAGGACTTTCCTGATGGCCAAAGGTAAACAAATCCCCCTGACATTTCACACATATCAGGATGCCTCTACCGGTGCACAAGTTACGCGGTTAACGCCGCCTGATGTCACTTGCCACCGTAACTATTTCTATCAAAAATGTTTCACCCGTGATGGCAGTAAGTTGTTGTTCGGCGGCGCTTTTGATGGTCCGTGGAACTATTACTTGTTGGATCTCAACACGCAAGTGGCAACACAACTGACAGAAGGGCGTGGCGACAATACCTTTGGTGGTTTCCTGTCACCTGAAGACGACGCACTGTTTTATGTCAAAGATGGCCGTAACTTGATGCGAGTCTGTCTTGCCACATTGGAAGAGACCGTGATTTATCAAGTGCCTGAAGAGTGGGTGGGTTATGGTACCTGGGTCGCCAATTCAGATTGTACCAAATTGGTTGGTATTGAAATTAAACGTGAAGACTGGGTACCCTTGACCGATTGGAAGAAATTCCATGAGTTCTATTTCACTAAACCTTGCTGCCGTTTGATGCGTGTTGACTTGAAAACCGGTGAGTCGGCAGTGATTTTGCAAGAGAATCAATGGTTAGGTCACCCAATCTATCGCCCTTATGATGACAGTACGGTCGCATTCTGCCATGAAGGTCCACACGATCTGGTTGACGCACGTATGTGGCTAATCAATGAAGATGGTAGCAACATGCGTAAAGTGAAAACCCATGCCGAAGGCGAAAGCTGTACCCATGAGTTCTGGGTGCCTGATGGTTCGGCGCTGGTGTATGTCTCCTATTTGAAAGGCAGCCCGGATCGCTTTATCTACAGTGCGGACCCACAGACATTGGAAAACCGCCAATTGACCTCTATGCCGGCGTGTTCTCATCTGATGAGTAACTACGACGGTACGTTGATGGTCGGCGATGGTTCAGATGCACCGGTAGATGTACAAGATGACAGCGGCTATAAGATTGAAAACGATCCTTTCTTGTATGTATTCAACATGAAAAATGGCAGTCAGCATCGTGTTGCTCGCCACGATACCTCATGGCAGGTATTTGAAGGTGATCGGCAGGTGACGCATCCACACCCTTCTTTTACCCCTGATGACAAACAAATTCTGTTTACATCAGATGTTCATGGCAAACCTGCGCTCTATTTGGCCACTTTGCCTGAATCTGTCTGGCAATAGTTAAATTTTGCACTAGCCTCTTTCATGGAAAGAGGCTAATTTGCTGTCTGCAAGGCTAATATCTTATTATTCACATTGGTTTATTGCACAGTCTCGCAACTTCCCTTTATAATAAAACCACTGTTCTATTTTTTTTAAAACATATTGTTTTATGAAACACAGAAAACTGAGTAGGGTAACCAATAAATGGCTATTGCAGATCTAGATAAACAGCCCGACTCTGTGTCGTCGGTTCTGAAGGTTTTTGGCATCTTACAAGCATTGGGTGAAGAGCGGGAGATTGGTATTACCGAGCTTTCTCAACGGGTAATGATGCCAAAAAGTACGGTTTACCGCTTTCTCCAGACCATGAAATCCTTGGGGTATGTTGCCCAGGAAGGCGAATCAGAGAAATACTCCCTTACGCTGAAGTTGTTTGAGCTGGGGGCTAAAGCGTTACAAAATGTTGATTTGATTCGTAGCGCAGATATACAGATGCGTGAATTATCTAATGAAACTCGTGAAACTATTCACTTGGGCGCATTGGATGAAGACAGCATTGTTTATATTCATAAAATTGATTCTATGTATAACCTGCGGATGCATTCCCGTATTGGTCGTCGTAACCCACTGCACAGTACTGCAATTGGTAAAGTGTTATTGGCGTGGCGTGACCGTGGTGAAGTAGAGGAAATCTTGTCTCATATCGAGTTCACCCGTAGCACTAAACACACTCTGGATAGCGCGGCTGCATTATTGCCAGTGCTGGATCTGGTGCGTGAGCAGGGCTTTGGCGAAGATGTCGAGGAGCAAGAAGAAGGTTTACGTTGTATCGCTGTACCTGTTTTTGACCGTTTCGGTGTAGTGATCGCGGGTTTAAGTATTTCATACCCAACACTGCGTTTCTCTGAAGATAGCAAAAGTAATATTGTTAAATCTTTGCATCGCGCGGCACGTAACATCTCAGAACAAATGGGTTATCGCGAATATCCTTTCTGAGGAGAAAGCGAAATAGGGTAAATACTTTATAATTATTGGATATTTTTAATCGGCTGTTAATTATAACTATTTATTCCTTCCCACACCGGACGGCTCCTTTAACCAGGGGCCGTTTTTTTTGGCAAATACCTTGCCGCCAAGGTGTAAGTGATCCGACGGCCAGGTGAGTTGTTAAAACAGCCATAACGGTAATTAATTTCTATGTATAATTATTGATCTAATACTATTTCTTGTGCTTAGTATTATTCCATCTTGTGATTTGTTAATTAAATGTATTGTTGACAGTCCATTTAATTCGGTTGGGTCACTATAACCGTGCTTAATCATATTATAGGGAGAAAAATGATGAGGAAGTTATTAAGCGCGGGTTTGTTACTGCTATTGGCGGGGTGTAGTAGCCCTCACAGTGACCGGCCGCATAAACTGATCGACCGTGGTGAGTATAAAATCGATACTAATAATCCATCAGTGGCTCAAAATGAGCGGGTGCGGTTTTTAGTGCTTCATTATACTGCAACAGATGATGCTGAATCACTACGCATACTGACTCAGGGCGATGTTAGCGCTCATTATTTGGTAAAAACGCATCCTGAGAATGTTGGGGGTAAACCTGTTGTTTTGCAATTGGTGCCTGAAAGCCAAAGAGCCTGGCATGCAGGGGTGAGTTACTGGGAAGGGCGCACGAGTCTCAATGATACCTCTATAGGTATCGAAATCGTCAATAAGGGCTTCACTGAGAGGATGTTGGGTAGAAAGTGGTACCCTTACAATGAATCTCAGATTGAATTGATTGAGCGCCTTAGCAGAGATATTGTCGAGCGTTATAATATCGCGCCGATGAATGTCGTGGCTCACAGCGATATCGCCCCACAGCGAAAGTCTGATCCCGGCCCGTTATTCCCATGGAAACGTTTAGCCGAGCAAGGCATAGGCGCTTGGCCAGATGACGCAACAGTTGCTAAGTATATTAATGGCCGAAATAAGTATGATATCGGCTCTGTTACTGTTATTCAGCAGGCATTGGCCCGTTATGGTTATCAAATCCCACAAAACGGCGTGTTGGATAATGAAACCATTCAGGTTATTAAGGCTTTTCAGATGCATTTCAGGGCGCAAAATATTCGCGGCGTACCGGATATAGAAACTGAAGCTATCGCCTTAGCATTGGTTGAGAAATATCACCCCCAGGGCAGTTAACGATTACCAATTGGCCCGCGGCAATGGCTGTTTAAACGCAGAAAGCCAGTCATTTTACTGACTGGCTTTCTGAATAATGACAATAGAGTGGCTAATTAGCGTTGTTTATTGATGCGCTAAATCGCCATCGTCGTCACTGTTGAGAATTTCTTTATCTGTCTGTTTCATCAATTGGCTGGTAATGGTACCGGCGGTCATTGAACCGCTAACGTTCAGCGCGGTCCGGCCCATATCAATCAATGGCTCAACAGAGATCAATAAAGCAACCAATGTGACTGGCAAGCCCAGTGCAGGCAACACAATCAGTGCGGCGAAGGTTGCACCACCACCAACACCCGCAACACCGGCAGAACTGATGGTTACGATCCCCACCAGTGTGGCAATCCATACTGGATCCAGCGGGTTGATGCCTACCGTTGGCGCAACCATAACGGCCAGCATTGCAGGATAAAGACCAGCACAGCCATTTTGCCCTATGGTGGCACCAAAGGAGGCAGAGAAGCTGGCGATAGACTCAGGGACACCCAAGCGGCGGGTTTGAGCTTCCACATTCAGCGGAATACTGGCCGCGCTGGAACGGCTGGTAAAGGCGAAGGTCAGAACCGGCCAGACTTTGCGGAAGAATTTCAACGGATTGATGCCGGTCAATGACAGCAACACAGCGTGAACCACAAACATAATTGCCAGGCCAAGGTAGGAGGCAACGACAAAGCTACCTAGCTTGATAATGTCTTGAATGTTAGAGCCGGCCACAACTTTGGTCATTAATGCCAATACGCCGTAGGGCGTCAGCTTCATGACCAGACGAACCAGTTTCATTACCCAAGCTTGCAGTGTATCGATAGCCACTAATACGCGTTGGCCTTTCTTAACATCATCTTTCAGCAGTTGCAGTGAGGCAATACCGAGGAAAGTCGCGAAAATAACCACGCTGATAATTGAGGTCGGACTGGCTCCGGTCAAATCGGCAAACGGGTTTTTCGGAATAAATGACAGGATCAACTGCGGTACTGTCAAGTCCGTCACTTTGCTTAAGTAGTTACTTTCAATGGCACTCAAACGTGCCGTTTCTTGCGTACCTTGCACCAGACCTTCTGCGGTTAAACCAAACAGATTGGTAACCAGCACCCCAACCAGGGCAGCAATTAGCGTAGTGAACAGCAAAGTACCGATTGTCAGGACGCTGATTTTGCCTAGCGAAGAGGCATTATGCAGTTTAGCGACAGCGCTCAATATTGAGGCGAATACCAGCGGCATAACAATCATTTGCAATAATTGCACATAACCATTTCCGACAATATTAAACCAGGTGATGGACTCTTTCAGTACCGGGTTATCAGCACCGTATACCCATTGCAAGCCCAGACCAAATAGCACACCCAGTGCCAAGCCAACCAAGACTTTCTTAGCCAGACTCCATTGTTTATGGCGGGTTTGTGCCAATAGTAATAGCAGTGCTACAAATACCAGCACGTTAATCACAAGCGGAAGGTTCATCCCCATATCTCCAAATTATTATTTTAAATACTGGCTACATATTCTATTGCTATTTTTATCTAGAACAGAGCCAAGCACCGTCATGGTGCAATTAGCCGTATATGGTAGCAGTTCCTTTTCAGGCTCACTTATATCCAAAAAGAATGGCATATAAATTTTTCGCCTGATTTGTATGGAATATATTCAGATTGGTGATTATTCACCCATTAAAATGTGATCACAATCGAAAGTTTTTCAATTGTTCCATATAGGATAGCAGGGGAATGGTGGTATCAGTTTGCCAATAGACGGAAAAACAAACTAATAGAACACAGAATACGCGTTCTAATTGATTGCCTTTTTGTGGGCGTAATAGCGGAATACAGAATCGCCAGCGGCAAGGCCATAACAGCGGTACACCAGCAGGTGTGAGCATATCTGCCAGCAAATGGCTGAAATAGCCAATAATCATTGCATGGAACGCATCTGCGGGAATAATCCAATCGCGTGAGATGTCCATTTGAAATAGTGCCACACCACCGATAACTGCCAAGAGGCTATGGGTAAACCCACGATGGCCAAATGCGCGGGCAATGGGGGTAGAGAGCCACTTTAACCGCTGGCCAAGGATTGACTTTGGATGATCAATATCGGGTAGCAGGGAAGTTAGCAGGGCGCCAGGTATAATATGCCACCAGTCACCCTGTGCCAGTTCCGGTGTTAGACCGACTTTTTTGGCAAAGATAGCGCAGGCGACAGAAAAAATAAGGTGTCCTTCCCCTGTCATACTTGAATTCCGAATCTGTAGCTGTTGATTTATCCAGTATATGAGATTTATCTTGGCGTGGATAGCCGTTACGCTGTAACTAAATGTCTCATTTTTCTCTGGCTGAGTGCAGGGAGTTTAGCGTGAGTATTCAGGGGGGAAATATCAGGTCTAGGGCTGAAATGACGTTACATAGATAAAAAAAGGGGAAAAGTGACCGGGAGTCGACTTTTCCCCAAAGTAATACGGTATGGGCATAATTTAACAAATAATGATGAGGGTACTCATAACGACATAATACTTAGAAGCTGTACTGCACACCGACACGGTAGCGAGTTTGACGTTCGTCAGTCGTTTTGCTACCCGCTACGTTGCCGATAGCAACATATGGCTTCCAGTTTTTATCCCATTTGTAAGCAATTTTCAGATCATGACTCCATTCTTCTTTTTCTTTATTTGCCAGAATTTCATCTTCAGATTTCTTGTAGTTTAATTCGTATTCCGCTGAATAGTCTTTCAAGAAGCTATAAGCAAACAGCATGGTGAACTCATGGCCTTTTTCTGTTGCTTTGCTCTGAGCTGGCTGGTTACGCTTGTAATATGGGCGATAACGCAGTGAAGTAGAGAAATCATCAGTGAAGGACACTTTACCGCGCAAGTAAGGGCGATAGTTGTTCGAGTCAGATGATGACTCTAATGAGAAGCCAGGCTCAATCTGGAACGTTTTGTTGAATTGATAAACATAGCTGGCAACCACTTCGGTGCCATTACTGACTTGCTCATTAAACGGTTTATTCGGCGTAGTATCAGAGCTGTGCTGGCCCCATTTCCCTTCTAAAGATAAACCAAAACCATTGGCAAAACGGTTGGAGATCAATAAACGGTCTTTATGATCAGATTTACTGGTATCTTTCATTTCATGCCGATAGTCAATTGTTGTTGCAACAGAACTAAAACTGATAACAGATGCCACTGCCAAAGTAAGTAATTTAAATTTCATTTTTATGTAATCCCAGGGTTATGGTTATTTAAAACAACAATCATTAACAAATTTATAAAAATCAACACACGACTAAAAAACAATTCCACAATCAAAGAAACAACGTTTCACTTTATGTGGATTCATATTCTATTTATATAGATAATTATTTGTGTGATCCAGATCTTTCTTATCGATTAATTTTTTAATCAGATATTAATTTGTGATGGCGATCTAATTGGTTATTATTTTTTATTTATAAAACAAAATAACCCCGCCAAATTAATGGCAGGGTTTAATGACAACTTAAGTTAAATAGAATTACATATTATCTCATGGCGCGTTTCAGGATACGGTCACCTTGTTTATTAAAGTATTCCGCAGATTCTTCAACAGATTTCTGACCATAATCGATATATTGAATTGCATCCCGGAACAATGAAACGATTTGTGGGTCGTCAAAGTATGGTGATGTTTTCATTTCATGTGGTAGTTCTAATGCCATATTTAAACCAGCAACAGATGGATCTTCATCTTTAATCACGCCGCTGGCACGTAGTTGAGTTACAGCAGTCTTACTCAGTGGTACGCCACGCTCTAAGCCCATAGCATCAACACCTTCTTTGCTGTTAAGCAAGAAGTTGATAAGCATGGCACTTTCTTTAGGGTACTTAGTCGATTTACCAATTGAGAGCATTTGAGCTGGTTTAAAGAACAGACCTGCATCTTTGGCTTCTGGCAACATCGGATAAGGGCCAAGTATCAATTTTGCTGGTTTAGTCAGGTTATCGGAATACTTAGTAATGGTGGAGTTCCACATATAAGTACCCCCCCATTCACCATTAATCCACGGCTTCATTTCGTACATATTGCTTTTACCGAATGAGGCATAGTATTTAGTGGAAGGCATCACATGGTTATCAACCATTTTCTTATACATAGTAAAGAACTCAACCCACTGTTCTGGTGTATAAGCAAACTTTTTATTAGCTTCATCGATAGTCGGTGTGTTGTATTTTTGTGTCATGTAAGAGCGAATTAATGCCAGAGTATCCTGATGCTCTAATACCACAGGGTAATATTGGTCACCCAGTTTTTCTTTAAACACTAAACCTGCGTTAAGTAATTCGTCCCACGTTTTTGGATACGCTAAACCAGACTTAGCCCAGGTCGCGTCATTGAAGTAAAAAATACGCGCTGTCACTGAAATCGGGATACCGTTTAATTTGCCATTAACAGTAGTTTGTTGCAGTTCTTTCGGATCGAATTGAGCCAAATCCAACTGCTCTGACACTTTATTTAAGTCATAGAAGCCAGTGCCATCTTTGGAGAAGATTGGCAGCCAGTTCCAGTTTGTTTGCATAACGTCAGGTTCAGTTCCACCCGCAATTTGCGTTGTCAGACGAGAAAGGTGACCGTCCCAGCCTGTGTATTCTGCTTTAACATTAATGTTTGGGTGCTGCTTGTGGAACTCTTCCAGAGCTTTAAGTGTCATTTGATGACGCCCATTGCCCCCCCACCATGACATGCGTAGGTTAACATCATCTTGTGCAAAAGCCTGATGTGATAATAAAGCCAGAGTGGATGCTATCAGCGTGTGTAGGATCGCTTTTTTCATTGGGTACTGCTCCTGTTAAAGAGAGATATTTTTTTCTGTTTTTGCATCAAAGATATGGCATTTATCCATATCAAACTGGAAGTACACGGTACGATGCAGGCCACTTTCAATAATTGGCCGTGCTTCATCAGACGGTAAGCGACAAGTCAATTCAAAGTCGTCAACCTTGATGTACAAGAAGAATTCATGCCCCATGTTTTCCACACGAACTAATTCACCTTGCGAATGGTTATTGGCAAAGGGTTGTTGGGACATGCGAATAAATTCTGGACGTACACCAAAGAACACTTTTTCACCGGCATGGGCGGCCACTTTGGCTTGCTGCTTTTCACTCAATACCAGGGTGTACTGGCCAACTGTCAGGCCAATTTGCCCCTCTTTTTCTACCAGCGTACTCGGTTTGATGTTCATTTCCGGTGCGCCAATAAAACCTGCAACAAACATGTTGGTAGGGTAGTGGTAAAGATTGTCCGGGGTATCAACTTGCATGATATGGCCCAGTTTCATTACACAGATCCTGTCACCCATCGTCATGGCTTCAGTCTGGTCATGGGTAACATAAACTGTTGTTGCTGCTTTCCCGCTTTTTTTCAATTGCTTATGCAAATCTGAGATACGGATACGCATTGATGCACGCAACTTGGCATCGAGGTTCGACAACGGTTCATCGAACAAGAAAACATCAGGTTTTTTCACAATCGCACGGCCTACTGCCACACGTTGTGCCTGGCCACCTGACAACTGGCGTGGCAGCCTGTCCAGCAGATCTTCCAGCTCCAGAATTTTGGCTGCTTCTGCAACTTGTGCTTCAATCTGATCTTTTGGCAGCTTGCTCAGTTTCAGGCCAAAGGCCAGATTCTCTTTCACTGTCATGTGCGGATATAACGCATAGTTTTGGAACACCATGGCAATACCACGTGATTTAGGCGCCAGATTATTAACGACCCGATCACCAATTCTAACTTCGCCATCACTGATGGTTTCCAGACCTGCCAACATGCGCAGGGTGGTGGATTTAGCACAGCCTGATGGACCAACAATGACCATAAACTCGCCATCATGGATTTTCAGATCAATGCCATGAACCGCGCGGAAACCGTTGGAGTAAACTTTGCCTAATTTATTGAAAATGACTTCAGCCATGATAAATCCTCTATTAACCTTTAATTCCGCTGCTGGTTACGCCTTGCACGAAGTAGCGTTGAGCCAGGAAGAAAACAATGATGGACGGCAGAATGGAGATGCTTGCCATTGCCAGAATTTCGTTCCACGGTGCGCCTTCGGTGACGTCGATTGACATCTTCAGAGCCAGCGCTATCGGGTACTTATCTACGCTGTAGACATAAATCAGCGGGCCGATAAAGTCGTTCATTGACCACATAAATTGGAACAGTGCGACGGAGATAATGGCCGGCTTCAAGATTGGCACAACCACATACCACAACACCTGTAGCGAGTTACAACCGTCAATTTGTGCCGCTTCTTCCATATCGCGTGGAACACCACGCAGGAACTGAATCAGCATGAAGACGAAGAACCCTTGGGTGGCGAAGGCCGTCGGCAGATAAAGTGGTAAGTAACTATTCAGCATGCCCATTTCACGGAACATGATGTATTGCGGAATCAATAACACAGTACTTGGTAGCAACATGGTGGTAATCAATGTTGCGAACCAGAATTTCTTCCATGGGATCTCAAAGCGTGCAAAACCGTACGCCACGATAGTGGAAGAGATAATCGTCAGAATGACTTTCGGGATTACAAACTTAAAGGTGTTAAGCATGTAGTGACCGAAGTTATATTCAGTACCGGTTTTCCAACCATTAACGAAACCATCACGAGTTGCGTTTTCTGGCCATAATCCTAATGTGGTGAAAATTTCATTATTAGGTTTAAACGCCGCAGACAACATCCACAGCAGTGGATAAAGCATCATCAAACCGACAATAATCAAAATGATGTAGCGGAAAGCAGCACTGATTTTTGCTTTGCGTTCTGTGCGGCTAATTTCCGCATCAGCAATTTCCTGCGCCAGATCTAATTTCTTCTGGTTGGAAGTTTGTTGTACGTCAGTCATTTTTTCCTCCTTTATCGGCGGAGTAGAAGACCCAATATTTAGATGATTTAAATGCAATTGAGGCGAAGAGGGCGACTACCAGGAATAATACCCAGGCCAGTGCAGCACCGTATCCCATATCAAAGTATTTAAACGCTGTATCATAGATATAGAGCGAGAATAAATACGTATAGTGAGTTGGCCCACCGTCGGTAATAACGTACGGTGCGGTAAACTCTTGGAACGCCTGCGTAGTTTGCATAATAAAGTTAAAGAAAATAACCGGCGTGATCAGTGGCACGGTAACTTTCGTAAACATTTGCCATTTAGAGGCACCATCGATCATGGCTGCTTCATATTGTGACTGCGGTACGTTCTGCAATGCGGCAAGGAAAATAACCATGGCTGAACCGAACTGCCAGACACGCAGTAATGTCACAGATGTCAGTGCCAACGCTGGTTCTCCCAACCAGTTGATGGCGTCAAACCCGAACACACCAATAAAGCTGTTTAGCAGGCCATCAATGGCGAACAGGGCACGCCATAACACGGCAATTGCAACGCTGCTGCCGAGGATTGATGGAATATAGAAAGCAGTACGGAACAAGCCGATACCGCGTAATTTAAAGTTCAGTACAAAAGCGATCCCTAGAGCAAATGCCAGTTTTAAAGGAATAGTCAGAAAAACATAAGCGAATGTCACGCCCATGGATTTCCAGAATAAATCATCTTCAAGAAACATATGACGATAATTCTCGATCCCGTTAAATACAGGAGGGTTCATTAAGTCATACTCAGTAAAACTGAGAAAGAAGGATGATACAAAGGGGAAAGCCGTAAATATTATCAACCCAAGTATATAAGGTGATAAATAGGCTAACCCCAGCATTCTGTTTTCATTCATAATGCTTACCTATTTTTAATAACATGAAAGATAAATAAAATTACTGATTCAAAAGCGTCGGATAAATAAAATCGATATCATACAGAGTACGGTTTTCCCCGTTCACCCGATAATCTCCATGAATGTAACCACCGTTGGTAATAAATTGAGGCACAGCAGCAGACTTATTTTGTTTTGCTGCAATTAAGGTCAATATTGCTAATGCAATCGGATTGTCGATGCGGAAATAACGGTGTTGAGCCGATTCAACAAACAGGCCGCGATGGTAATGTTGTTTAAAGAGTTCATCGCCAACTTGCCAGGCTAACTCAAATAATCGGCTACATTGGCAGTGCTCCGCCAGTTCAATTAAGGCCAACAACAGGTGTGCAGTGGCAGCGGGTTTTTTACCCACCATCAATGATGCCCGGCGTTTTTGTTTATTCAATTCAGCAAACTGCCAACGGTGCAGTAATACACCAATTAGATCCAACAGCTCTTCATCTTCACTCAAGCGCCAGGCGCGAACTAATGGCAGTAAATAATCAACGTCTAATGGGAATGGCGAAATAACGGTACCTTTAGCGCCATAGTAGCCATCACGCTGCAACACATAACCGCTCATGTCTTGCCCATCGTTCCATAATGGGCGCAATGTATTGCTCTCAACGTCATAAGCAAAACGATAGTAATTTTTTAAGCCATCAATAACCCATTGCAGGACCTGGGCATCGGGTTGTTGACGCAAGATATCTAACATCGCCAATGGATTATCAATCAGTAGTGGGCGCATATCACGGAACAGCACATTTGCTTCGCGGGCAATGTCACCAAATTCTGGGCCAAACTGGCGCTTGGCACGATCGCCATACCAAGATTGGGTTTGGTTATCGTCCGCCGGGATAGGGCGACGCTGTTGTGGCGAACTGAACTGATAAACCGGTAAACCTGTTTCCGGGTTACGAGCTAACACATATTGGCGATAGAGGTGTTTCCCCCAAGCCGCTGCGGCGATATCACCCGTATATTCAGCATACTTATACGCGGCATAAATCAGGTCAGTACCCGCATTCACAAAGGTCAGGCCTTTGGTTTCAGGAAGACGTGGCAAGTCAGTAGGGTTAACCACATCGCGGCGTGCATGAGTGAACACATGCGGGTCGCGTAACTTGTCGTAGCTACCGTGGCGGCCCAGATCCAGTGTTTGCCAATCTTCTACATGGGCGTGCCAAAAGCCTTGCAAAAAATTAAGTGTTTTTTCCCGGTCAATAGTGACCAGAAAATCGTAATAAGGTAGATGATGTTTCAGTTCATGTACTTGTGCTTTTGACTCTGGCCCTTCGGTTGTTAACGTATCCAGATTCAGGAAACGATGGCCGCCCCAGTAAAACAGTCCGCTTTGGTCATGAACGCCATGCTGCATGAAATAGCTGCTTTGCACCCGTGCTTGTTGGTGATATTGCGGATCTTGAGTCACCAGACTGAGGGCATCCAATGTCCGCAGCCAGTTTTGCTGGCTGGCAAAGTTAGATATTGGTGTCTTGTGCCCATCAGGGAATTCCCACACTACTGGTTGATGAGTCAGTACATCAAAACCATCAGCTAACAGAGGTGTCGGGTTTTGGCTACTATGGCCAACAGACTGGACCAGATCAACATAGCTGCGAATAGCACAGAGCCAGTTAACCATCATTGCGTCGCTGCCTTTAATGTTGCCTACAAAATCCATCGCCATAACCCCATCATCAACTATCAGCATGGAACCGGTTTAAGGTTCCTTATAAATAGAAACGTCGTTTCACAATCTATTATATTTGTATTTACTGACGAGTCATTGAGCGAATGACAAAAGTGTGATCGAAGTCGGAACGTTGTTTTGAATTTTTTATTTTTGCAGTTTTAGCAGGAATTTATTGGCGAATTTATTTGTTAACTAATTGATAAATAAATAATAAAAAAGGCACAACAGAAGTTGTGCCTCGACGAGCCTTTGAGTCAAAATAGTGCGAATAACACCGCCTGATAGACCTTAACTCAAATTAGTCATGATTATCGGCTTAGCGAGCCAACCAACCGCCGTCCACTGCAATGGTATAGCCGCTGATATAATCAGATGCTTTAGATGCCAGGAAGACCACCGGGCCTTTCAAGTCATCAGGCAAGCCCCAACGGCCCGCAGGGATACGGTCAAGGATCTCTTTGCTGCGTTCTTCATCTTTACGCAACTGTTGGGTATTGTTGGTTGCCATGTAACCCGGTGCGACTGCGTTCACGTTGATGCCGTGTTTAGCCCACTCGTTAGCTAACAGGCGGGTTACACCCATGACTGCGCTTTTCGATGCGGTGTAAGATGGCACACGGATACCACCTTGGTAAGACAGCATTGATGCCACGTTGATAATCTTGCCGCCATGGCCTTGTTTGATGAACTGTTTGGCAACCGCTTGAGACATAAAGAACACGGTTTTGATGTTAACGTTCATGACATCGTCCCAGTCCTTTTCGCTAAAGTTGATCGCATCTTCACGGCGAATGATACCGGCGTTATTGACCAAGATATCGATTTGGCCAAATTCAGCGACTGCTTGTTCCAACAGGGCAGGGATGTGCTCAATTTTACTCAAGTCAGCAGTCAGGCTAAGGAAACGGCGGCCCAAAGCAGTCACTTTATCAATAGTTTCACGCGGCTCAACAATGTTGATGCCAACGATATCACAACCGGCTTCGGCTAAACCGATCGCCATGCCTTGGCCCAAACCAGTATCACAGCCAGTAACCAGTGCAACTTTACCTTTCAACTCAAAGGAATCTAAAATCATAGCTAACATCTCTCTCAAGGCGGTCAAAGATTGCCGCGATTTCAATATTGGGGAGAAAACCGTCCAAAGGACGGATTCGGTTGGTGACGCTTAACGCAATTCGCTAACAGCGATGTGGTCCATATCACCGAAGACTTGGTTTTCACCGACCATGCCCCAGATGAAGGTATAACGCTTAGTGCCCACGCCAGAATGAATCGACCAACTTGGTGAAATCACAGCTTGTTCATTGTGGACTAATAAATGACGTGTTTCCTGCGCCTGGCCCATCATGTGGAACACCGCTGTTTCTTCGTCCATATCAAAGTAGAAATACACTTCCATACGGCGCTCATGGGTATGACAAGGCATGGTATTCCACAGATTGCCCGGAGCCAGTTTGGTCAAACCCATGGTCAGTTGGCAGGTTGGCAACACGTCAGGCACGATGTACTTATTTATAGTGCGACGGTTACTGGTGGCATCATCACCCAATGTCTGCGGTGCCGCCTCTGCCAGCGTGATTTTTTTGTTTGGATAAGTGGTGTGTGCTGGTGCGCTGTTGTAGTAGAACTTGGCAGGTTTTGCGCCGTCGATACTGCTGAATTGCACTTCTTTCGCACCTTTACCCACATACAATGCTTCTTCGTTGCCAATGTCATACCGCTGACCATCAACAACGATAAGTCCTGGGCCACCGATATTGATTACACCCAATTCGCGGCGTTCCAGAAAGTAACTGACACCCAGTTGTTTACCGACATCATCACCAATACTGACCGCTTTGCTGACAGGCAAAATACCCCCGACGATGATGCGGTCGATGTGGCTATAGGTCATGGTGTACTTATCTGCGGTGAATATATTTTCGATCAAAAACTCACGACGCAAACCCGCAGTATCAAGCTGTTTCGCGTGGTCGCTATGGATGCTTTGACGAACTTGCATGTCAGTGCCTCTCTTACAGAACAGTATCTTGGTGGGTAAAACCCAGCGCAGAAAACAAGCCAGACGTGAACCAGCGCATGATGCCGAAATTGTTGCTGACAACCTGTACTGGTCTGACTTCTGACCGAGCGTTTCTTGTAATGCTGAGATGATAGTGTTTGCGGGAAGTTAATTCAATAAAAATGAAATGATGTTTTATTATTTTTTGAGGGATGTCATGATTTTTGGATTATTTATGGCTTGTCTGCCAATTTTGCCCGTAGAATGGGCAGAATTCAGCGTGAAACTGTGATTACGCTACATCAGAAACTTATTCTGCATAATGAGGTGTGACAATGAAGATGTTCTTTATTAATGATGAAACGCCATGGGAAGAGTTGGGCAATGGTATTAAACGCAAAGTAATGACCTGGAGCGATGATCTGATGATGGTCTGCGTTCACTTTGACAAAGGTGCCATTGGTACTGCACACAAACATGACATTCATGACCAGATTGCTTATGTTGCTGCAGGCAGCTTTGAAGTGGAGATTGAAGGGCAAAAACGCATATTGAAAGCGGGTGATGCATATCGTGCCGTGAAAAATGAGATGCACGGCGCGGTATCTCTGGAAGATAACAGTATTTTAATCGACACCTTTAACCCTAAGCGAGATGATTTCCTCTAAGGGTATTCGGGCGGTTGAGTCAGTGGCTCCACCGCCCTCTACGATCAACATGGTAATATTACGTTATATCTTTCTTACTCAATTGCTCTAATGATTCCAACTTAATATCAGACAATACCCAGCGCGGGTCTGCGCGATATTCGGGCGATGGGATCACGATAGAGCGCATTCGTGCCGCTTTCGTCGCAATCATACCGTTCACCGAATCTTCCAGCGTGACGCATTGTAACGGGTCGATACCAAGAGCCGTCGCAGCATTTAGATATACCTCAGGATGCGGTTTACTGTGAGGCAGATATTCGGCCGAAACCAGACAGTCGAACTGATCTCTAACGCCTAGCATGTCCAACACACGCTCTTGCATATGCAAAGGGGATGCTGACGCCAGACCAATTTTCAACCCTTGTTGGCGGCAAAGATCCAGTGCGTACTCAACACCTGGCAGCACTGGGCGAGTTTCTTCTACCAACTCTATTGCCCGGGCGATAATGCGGTTGCACACTTCCGCCTGACTCGGGCCTTGCCATGGCATGGTTTGGAACCAAAGTTTAACCACCAAATCGATGCGTAAACCCAGAGTATCGGGCAATGAATTACGCGAGGACGTGTCCAGACCAAGATTGGTGAAAATATCGAGTTCGGCCTGTAGCCATAATGGTTCCGAATCAATCAGTAAGCCATCCATATCGAAAATTGCGGCTTTAATCGGGTGAGGGGTTGCCATTTATCATCACTCCTGTGGTTTTTTAGCTACCAGTTGAATACTTTATCATTAACTTAATGATAAAGCGCCGCATGAGCCAGGCTTGAATTTGCGTTAAGGGTGAGAGTTAAAGCAAAAATTTTGCACAAAGAACGCATGTAGCGGGTAAACTAAAGCTACATAAGTTGTGGTATTTACAAGGAGAAGTCATGACCTATCAACAGGCTGGGCGCGTCGCTGTTATCAAACGGATTGCAGGGTGGCTCGTTTTTATTCCAGCACTGCTGTCAACATTGATCTCAATTATCAATTTTGCCTATCAATATAGTCAAAAAAGTAGCGGGATTAATGCGGTCATGTTGGATTTTATCCATGTGATGACCGATATGATTCGCTTCAATACCACTTTTCTGGATGTTTTCTGGTTCAACTCACCAGTACCTGATCTTCAGCAGGGCGTAACCGCCGCGAACATTATGTTCTTTATCATCTATATGCTGATTTTTGTCGGTTTGTCATTACAGGCATCCGGTGCTCGCATGTCGCGGCAGGTTCGGCACATTCGTGAGGGTATTGAAGATCAATTGATTTTGGAACAAGCCAAAGGTAGCGAAGGGCGCAGCCGTGAACAGTTGGAAGAGAAGGTGGTTTTGCCGCATCACACTATCTTCTTGCAGTTTTTTACCTTATATATCTTGCCGCTGGTGATTGGTGTGGTGGGGTATTTTGTTCTTAAATTGTTGGGATTGATGGCTCAAGGGTGATTCTGTAGTAAGCAAATTGGAGTAAGCAAGCCTTGCTGAGTGATAAATAGATGCATAAACAGGCCAGCGTGTGGAGCAGCATTTTGGCCTTTTTACTGCCTATTTAGTTGATATATAACGAAATTAATGTATTGAAAGAATTTTTCGAGAAACGGGTGGCGATACCCCTCTTGCACTCACACTATTCCTGATGTGATTCCCTTATGCTGTAGCACTCTTTCCTCTGTCATATCAGTAAAGTAATGAACGTTTTCATTTCCAAGAAAATGCGTAATTTTATTGTATTAGCCCAAACAAATAGCATGGCGAAGGCGGCTGAAAAATTACACATGACGGCATCACCTTTCGGCAAAAGCATTATGGCGCTGGAAGAATTGGTGGGTTATTCCTTATTTACTCGCAATGAGAAAAGTATCAGCCTCAATAAAGCAGGACAAGAGCTTTATCAGGAATTATTTCCTATTTATCAACGACTTTCAGCTATAGATAACAGTATCTTGGCCATGTCACAACGGCAGAAGAATATCGTGATAGGGGTTGATAACACTTATCCAACCATCATTTTTGATCAATTGTTCAGTCTTAGCGATAAATACGATGGGATTACGGCTCAGCCTTTTGAGTTTAACGAAAACAGTGTCATTGATGACTTACTCGATCGCCGGGTGGATTTTATTATCTCTCCTCAGCAAGCGTCACAGCGTGTCACCCATATTGATACCCTGCAAGCCACCGAGCTTCCCTCTTTACGGCTTGGTTTTTTAGTGTCACGTCGTTTTGAAAATATCCAGGCGATAGAGTTGTTGAATACATTACCTTGGTTGCAAATGCGCTTCCAAAATAGGGCAAATTTTGAGTCCCTACTGGGTGCGCATTTTCGTGCGATTGGGATTAACCCCACCATTATCTATCGCCCTTACAGCTTCATGGCAAAAATCAGTGCTGTTGAGCAGGGGCAGTTTCTGACGGTGGTGCCGCAGTTTGCTTATCGGTTAGTTAACCCCGCCAAACTGAAATATTTTGATGCGCCGAATCAGCCCATGTATATGCGAGAGTATCTTTATTCGCTCAAGAATAACCATCACATAGAAAAAGTCATGGGCTATATACATGCAGACCGAGAGGGTGATTAAGGTGCCAACATTGAGCCAAATTCGAACAGATTTTGGTGCAACTGGAATGCTTGCGCCAAATTGTGATGCAAGTGCCCGCCTTTGGCCTGTGCCAGATAACTATGCAGATAGTCACGATACATCGGATGCGCACAGTTATTAATAATCGTAGTGGCACGTTGCATGGGTGATAGCCCGCGTAAGTCAGCCACGCCTTGTTCTGTAACGATAACTTTTACGCTGTGCTCACTATGATCAACATGAGTACACATCGGCACAATGGTGGAGACCTTTCCACCTTTGACGATGGAGGGGGCCATAAAGATCGACAAATAGGCGTTGCGCTCAAAATCTGCACTGCCGCCAATACCGTTGACCAATTCTGTACCGGCAACGTGGGTCGAGTTGGCATGGCCATAGATATCAAATTCAAGCCCGACGTTAAGGGCAATAACCCCTAACCGACGAATGATTTCAGGGTTGTTAGATATCTCCTGTGGCCGCAACACAATGCGAGTAGAGAAAAAATCCATATTGTCATAAATTTTTTTCAGTGAAGCGGGGGAAACAGTCAAGCTGGATGCGCTTACTCCCATGACTTTTTCGGTTTCTAATAATTGAACCACCGACTCTTGCAACACCTCCGAATACATCATAAACGGCGGAATATCTGGGTTTTCCCCCAGACGTTTCATCACGGCGTTATTGATATTGCCTACGCCGCTTTGTAACGGGAGAAACTCTGGTGGAATACGGCCTAGTTTGAGTTCATTAAGTAGGAAACTCACCACATTGTCGGCGATCTTCTCGCACAGCGGGTTTTCGCGATCCAGGCTATTACCGGCATCAGGCAAATGGGTTTCAACGATGCCAACAATTTTGCTGGGGTCCACTTGTACATAGGGTTGGCCCACTTTATCCAGTGTATGGTAGATAGGTAGGGTATTACGCCGTGGTGGGGCACCTAGCATGATGATGTCAGCCAGTTCAGCGACGCGTGGGCTGTGGTAATGATTGAGTTCTATGATGATTTTCTTGGCTTTATGTAAAAAAACCGGCGCATTACCAATGCCGCTGCTGAGATACACCTTGCCATCAGCGGTTATCGCCGAGGCTTCGATAACTGCAACATCAATCTCACCAAAGAAGCCATAGCTGACCATTTGTGCCACTTCACTCAGATGCAGGTCAACAAAACTGACTGCACCCTGATTGATTTTTTCCCGCAATACAGACGCTGTCTGATAGGGCGCGCGCCAGGCGACCGCGTCAGCCTCAGCCATTTCATCATCAGCTTTGGCGCTAATAGATGCGCCGGTCAGTAAACGAATCTGAAACTCTTTTTGCTGCTGGTGATACGCCATGGCGCGTCGCGCAATGGCGGCAGGAAGCGCCTTAGGCGCTCCGGCTGGGGTAAATCCACTGAACACCACCATATGACCATGTTCAATACATTCGGCGGCTTCATCAGCGCTCATCATGCAATATGACCGTTTCATAAAGAGATCCTCTGGTTGAGAAGGTTTAATGCCCCAAAAAGTTAGGCTTACGCTTCTCCATAAATGCGCTCATGCCCTCAAGGTAGTCTTCACTATCGTAGACGGCACGCCGCAGACCTTGAATGCGCTCAAACTCATCTGAATTCATGGTGTGAGCTTCACCTAAAACCCGCAGTTCTTCTTTAATAACGGCGATTGCCAAGGGCGCTTTTTCAGAAATGACGTGGGCCAGTTTTAGGGTGAAATCCTCCAGGTCAGCGGGGTCAACGATATGATTGAGAATGCCAACTGAAAGCGCACGCTGTGCGGTTATTGGCGCGGCGGTGAAAATCAACTCTTTCACAATATGGAAGCCAGCATCGCGAATAAGATTGTGGATACCCACCAAATTGTAGGGAACCCCCAGATTCACTGGTGTCATCGAAAAGGTTGAGGTGTTACAAGCCACAATAATATCTGAGCTCATGATCATCTCGAATGCTCCGCCCCAAACGCTACCTTCGACCATGGAAATGATCGGTTTAGGATACTTTTGGATAGTTCGGGTGATTTGGCGCAGCGGGTCATCATATGACAGTGGATCACGTCGGCCAGTGGGTAATTCGTGGATATCATGGCCGGCGGAGAACACTTTTGAACCTTCGGGCGCGCGGAGAATTATACAGCGGATATCGGTATGATTGAGGTCATGCAATGCTTGCATCAAATCATCAATAAACACCTTACTTAAGGCATTGAGTTTGCGTGTGTGGTTGAACTCAATAATACCCACCCGATTGGCAATCAACACTTTGACATACTGATAAGACATGGTTATTCCCTTTAATTGATGATTTTTTGTGTAATAAAATGGGTTACATCATTAATACCGGCTCGCGGCGAGATTTGATTTTGACGTAGCAGATCTTCAATTTGTTGGTAGTGCTGGCGGACCTCGGGGTGAGAAAACAGCATTGCAAGTGCATTTGCCTCTACCTGATGGCGCACCCAACCAAGATTTTGTTGTTGGCGCAAGGTGGTGAGTTGCCCACTTTGCGTCATGACCGGCCAAAAACTTTGTACTGCCTGCCACACTTCGCGAATACCGCGTTTTTCCAACGCGCTACAGGTGAGAACCCGTGGCTGCCATGCAGGATATTTACGGCGAATGATATGCAGTGCGCTGTGATACATATGGCGGGCGATTTCAACATTGCTGTGGTTGTCGCCGTCATCTTTGTTAATCACAATAAAGTCAGCCATTTCCATAATGCCTTTCTTAATGCCTTGCAGGTCATCGCCAGCGCCGGCAATTTGCAAAGAGATAAAGCAGTCCACCATTTCAGCCACTTCGGTTTCCGATTGCCCAACGCCGACGGTTTCAACGATGATGACGTCGTAACCTGCGGCCTCACAGAGCAAGATCAATTCGCGGGTACTCTGGCTTATCCCGCCGAGGTGGCCCCCTGACGGCACCGGGCGCACAAAAGCATGCTCAGCGCGTGATAGATTCAGCATGCGGGTTTTGTCGCCCAAAATGCTGCCGCCACTGATGGGGCTGCTGGGGTCAACTGCAATCACCGCGACCTTATGCCCTTGTGCCAATAACTCTTCGCCTAGCGCCTCAAGAAAGGTGCTTTTCCCCGCACCGGGTGTGCCGGTAACCCCCAGCCGTTTAGCCTGCCCGGTATAAGGCATAATGCGGTCTAACAGCCGAGCGCTTAATGCCTGATGTCGGGGGAGGCGGCTTTCTGCCAGCGTCATGGCTTGCGCTAATGCGGCCCGGTCTCCCTGACGCAAGCGGTGAACGTAGTCCTCCATATTGTCGATATCAATCATGGCGGCGGCTGATGAGTTGTAGAACGTCACGCACGCTAACGAGCATTGGCGTACCCGGCCCATAAATTGCTGCCACACCCTGCTCACGCAAGAAGGCGTAGTCCTGTGGCGGGATAACTCCCCCTGCCACCACCAGAATATCTGGCCGTGCGTATTGACGCAGCGCTTCAATCAACTCAGGGATCAATGTTTTGTGGCCAGCGGCAAGGGAAGACGCACCGATAACGTGAACGTCATTTTCCACTGCCAGACGGGCGATTTCATCTGGTGTTGAGAACATCGGGCTAAGATCGACATCAAAACCGAGGTCAGAGTATGCGCTGGCAATGACCTTAGCGCCCCGGTCATGGCCATCCTGGCCCATTTTGGCAATCAGAATTCTGGGTCTGCGACCGTTTTCACTGAAGAAAATTTGGGTCTGCGCCACTATTTGATCAAATTCCTGAGCGTCTTTCTCGCTCTGGTGATAGCTGCGCGCAATGACACCGGTAACGCATTCGCTTGGTACCAGATAGCGGTCGAATACCATTTCCATCGCATCGGAAATTTCACCCAAGGTTGCACGCAGTCGTGCAGCTTGAACGGCGGCCTCCAGTAGATTTTCATGGTTTGCAGCCGCATGGCGCAGGTTTAGCAACGCTTGTTGAACCGCGTTGTTATCCCGCTCGGCGCGAATACGTTTAAGTTGTGCAATTTGTTCATTGCGCACTTTAACGTTGTCAATTTCCAACACTTGAGTTTCAGCTTCTGTCGCTAACTTATACTTATTCACACCGACAATAACGCGTTTACCCTGATCGATAAGTGATTGCTGACTGGCGGATGCTTCTTCAATCATGCGTTTGGGTAACCCAACCTCAATGGCTTTTGCCATGCCGCCCACATCATCGATCTGTTTGATAATGGTTCTGGCTTGTTTCACCATTTGATCGGTTAATGACTCAACAAAATAAGAGCCTGCCAGCGGGTCAATGGTGCGGCAAATCGCCGACTCCTCTTGAATGATTATCTGTGTATTACGCGCAATGCGTGCTGAGAAATCAGTTGGCAGGCCGAGAGCTTCATCAAAAGCATTGGTATGTAAAGACTGGGTGCCGCCGAGGGTTGCACCCAGAGCCTCAATGGTCGTGCGAATAATATTGTTGTAGGGATCTTGCTCGGTCAGGCTCCACCCTGAGGTTTGGCAGTGGGTGCGTAGCGCTAATGATTTAGGGTTGGTTGCGCCAAATCCACTGACTGCCTCACTCCAAAGGAAGCGTGCGGCGCGTAACATGGCAATGTTCATAAACAGATCCATGCCAATGCCGAAGAAGAATGAGAGGCGTGGGGCAAAGTCATCAATATTTAAACCGGCATTTAAGGCCGCTTTGATATATTCAATACCATCAGCAAGAGTAAAAGCCACTTGTTGCACGCAGTTGGCACCGGCTTCTCCCATATGGTAGCCACTAATGCTGATGGTATTGAAGCGCGGCATATTTTGCGAACTCCAGGCGATGATGTCGGAGATAATGCGCATGGAGGGTTTGGGGGGGTAAATATAGGTGTTGCGGCACAGATATTCTTTCAGAATGTCATTCTGGATGGTACCGGTCAGTAGCGCTGGAACTACACCTTGCTCTTCGGCCGCGACGATATAAAACGCCAGAATGGGCAGTACCGCACCATTCATCGTCATTGAGACAGACATTTTATCGAGTGGTATTTGGTCGAACAGAACCTTCATATCCTCAACGCTATCAATTGCCACACCTGCTTTACCCACATCACCAGAAACGCGAGGGTTATCTGAGTCATAACCGCGATGGGTGGCAAGATCAAATGCCACAGAAAGACCTTTTTGCCCCGCAGCCAGATTTCTGCGGTAAAAAGCATTTGATTCTTTAGCGGTTGAGAAGCCAGCATATTGGCGAATTGTCCAGGGCTGAGCGGCATACATCGTGGCTCTCGGCCCTCTAACGTAGGGAGCGAGACCAGGGAACGAACCGGTAACTTCTAACCCATCAAGATCACTGGCGGTATAAAGCGCTTTTACCGTAATACCTTCGGGTGTGTTGCTGCTCAAATCCTCTATTTTAATTCCTCGTTTGTTTAACTCTTTATTAGCGAGGTTTTCCCACTCACGAATATCCACCATTTGTCTTGCTCCCAATTACTGGCAATAGAATGCCTATCGAAGGTTATGAGATATTCCTCGACGAAGGCTTTATACCCGTCATACTTCAAACTGCATGTGCGTTGGCTGTCATCATTCACTCAAGTCATTGAGTTATCTCAACTCCTTGGGTTCATTTCGTTGCCGCCTTCCTGCAACTTGAATTATTTAGGGTATAGATTTTATTTAAGTAAGCGCTTTTTGCTGTGGATTGTCGCGGGCAAAAAAGAACAGGGTGTCACGTCATTATTAGACGGTGGGGATGCATCTAATCTGTGGTTTTGCTCATGTTTTTTTAGAAAAAACGTCTTCCGTTATGAGATATTGGTCATAAAAAAAGCACCCTTATTGGCTGACCAATAATGCGGTGCTTTTTATAGCCGGCTGGTTATTAGCACTAGCCGGCGTCTAGCGAGTACCCACTAAAAACGTTCGGGGTGCAACAAGTGCTCAACGGCTTTCTGCGCGTTAATCCAGTGCTGCCCGCCAAATAAATTACTGCGGTTCAATAAATAATAAAGCTGATAAATAGGTTGGCGATCAATAAAGTCGGCAGGGAGCGGCCAAACACTCTGATAACCATCATAAATCTGGGCGGGTAAGGCAGGGTAGAGCGGTAGCATAGCAAGGTCGCACTCGCGATCGCCCCAATAACAGGCGGGATCAAAAATCACTGGCCCCTGGGCACTGGCAGCACAGTTAGCTGGCCATAAATCACCGTGTAAGAGTGAGGGCTGTGGCTGGTGACCTTGTAAACGTTCTTGCACTAAGTCGGTTATCTGGTCGATATCACCAAAAGACATGCCTTTTTCCGCGGCCAACTGCAATTGCCAGCCGATACGCTGCTCAGCAAAAAATTGCCCCCAGCGGCGCTGCCAGCTATTAGGCTGCGGCGTGGTGGCCAGATCATTATCAAAATCCAGCCCGAATTGCAGTTGCTCGCTCCATTGATGCAAATGGGCTAATTGCTGGCCCAGACAATAGGCATTGTGGGCATCCAGTGGCTTCAGAGGGATATATTCAAGTAACAGAAAACTGTAATCGCGATCGCTGCCCACACCATAGACTTCGGGGACCCGGACTGTTTTACTGCGGGACAATAACGAGAGTTGATCAGCTTCAGCGGTAAATATAGGCAGCATCTCGCGGCTATCACATTTCACGAAAACCTCAGATTCACCATAACTGAGACGCCAGGCTTCATGGATATCCCCACCCGGCAATTCGGTTCTTTCCCGAATTTCGGCGGGGCCAAAGTATTCACCTAACAGACGATTCACTGCTTGCCACATGATTCACCCCCTATTAGCTGCCAGTTACACCCTTTGAAATTGAAATCACAGGGTTGTTAGCGACGGTAACTCATCCTAATTATCCGACTGCGTTAGCCATCAGGATTAATGAGCCTCATCCCTGGGACAAGCATAAATACTGTTAAAATGGACTCCTGAATGATTGGTTATTCACTTACAGCCTGCAAGACCTATTACTTTGACTACAGATCATTAGGTTAGCGTCTTTATGGTGTGAAGAACAAGAGCTGGCGCACAGGGATACCCGTGCCTGATCAAACAAAAGACGGATTCTACTGGTAAAGTGTTAGTCGTTTTGCTGTTTTGTTCATATTACGACAAAAATGGCATGTTAGAAAAACTTGCTACTGGTTGAGCCTGAATAATAAACATTGCCGTACAGCATAATTGCTATCCGGCATGTTTATTGGGACTTAATTGATTATAGCAGGTTACCTTTCGGCGTGTTTTTAGCGCTAGCGGCTGTGGACTGAGGGGCCATTTTGCGGCCCTTTACTGGTTTTATATGGCTATAAATTAGGGCTATCACAAAGAACAATGCCTGAATAATGACAATACAGGGGCCGGTGGCACCATCAATATGGAAACTTATCAGGGTACCCAGCACACAAGCGACTACTGACACCAGTGTGGCAACAATCAACATTTGATCAAAACTGCGGCAAACCATAAAGGCAATAATACCGGGTGCGATTAGCATGGCGATAACTAAAATAACCCCCACGGCCTGCAATGACGCCACGATGGTTAATGCCAATAGGCAAAGTAAGCCATAGTGCAGCAATTTGACCGGTAGCCCAATGACTCTGGCATGGTTTGGATCAAAGCAGTAGAGCATGAAGTCTTTACGTTTTAATAGCACCACCAACAGAGTGAAACCGGCAATCCACATGGTTTGTTTCAGTTCCGCCAATGAGATACCCAGCATATTGCCGAATAGAATATGACTGAGGTGTTGGTCTGTATCCATGCGGGAAAATAGCACTAAGCCAAATGCGAACATACCGGAGAACACAATCCCCATGACGGTATCTTCTTTGACCCTGCTATTGTCTTTTAAATAACCGGTGGCAATGGCACAGAATATACCGGAAACAAAGGCCCCGATAACCAGTGGAATACCGAGCCAAAAGGCCAGCACAATACCTGGTAGCACGGCATGAGAGATAGCATCCCCCATCAATGACCAGCCTTTTAATACCAGATAACAAGACAGAATTGCACATACCACACCAGTAATAATCGCGGCCACTATCGCCCGTTGCATAAAGGGATAGGCGAAAGGTTCGCTGACCAGGCTAAACAATGTATTCATACATTATCCTCCGGCTGGTGGGGCGCTGGATGGCGGCGTTTTTGGCGAGAACGGAAACGGGTCGCCAGTAATCCGTGTTTCGGCGCGAAGAAAAAGGCCAAGAGGAAGACCAGCGTTTGTAAGGTCACAATGACCCCGCCCGTTGCGCCGTCCAGATAGAAACTGAGATAGGCACCGAAGGCACTGGTAAAGGCACCAATGGCAATGGCTATCATTAGTAAGCGGCTGAAACGGTCCGTGAGCAGGTAAGCGGTTGCTCCTGGTGTCACCACCATGGCAATAACCAAGATCGCCCCAACGGTCTGCAAGGCCGCGACAGTACAGGCACTTAACAGGGTGAAAAACAGAATTTTCAGGCGTAAGGGGGATAGCCCTATCGACATCGCATGGCTTTCATCGAAAAATACCGCCAGCAAGTCTTTCCAGATCAGGCATAAAATTACAAAAGAAACCAAAATAATGATCTCTACTTGTAATACATCTTCATCTGCTATCCCCAGAATATTACCAAAAATGATTGACTGGACATTGACTGAGGTCGGGTTGAGCGAAACGATGAGTAAGCCAACGGCAAAAAAGGTCGAGAAGATGAAACCAATGATGGCATCTTCTCGCAGACGGGTGACATGGCGCACTAAGGTCATCGCCAATGCCGCGAGCATGCCGGTAAAGAATGCACCAGCAGCATAAGGTAGCCCGAGCGCGTAAGCACCCGCCACCCCTGGAACGACCGAGTGTGATAGTGCATCACCCATCAGCGACCAACCTTTCAGCATCAGATATGCAGATAAGAATGCGCAGACGGCACCGACAATCGCACTGACCCAGATAGCCTTGACCATGTAGTTGTAGTTAAACGGTTGCAGTAACAGTTCCAGCATTAGGGGTTTTTCTCCTTTGACTGGCTCTGTGCTGGTGGGTCATTCTTGGTATGACCATAAAATACCGCAGGGCGTTCATCATCGGTAATGACCGTGACAGTTCGTGGGTCATTATCATCGTGCAGTGCGGTACCGGAGAGATTGATATGGCGCAGAACACCACCGAAAGTCATTTCGAGATTCTTTTGGGTAAAGGTGGTTTCGGTCGGCCCGGCGGCTAGCACGGTTTGGTTAATCAGAATCACGTGGTCACAAAATTCTGGCACGCTACCGAGGTTATGAGTGGAAACCAGAATCAGGTGGCCTTCATCGCGCAGCGCCCGCAATAAATCAATAATGGCATTTTCTGTTTTGACGTCAACGCCGGTGAACGGCTCGTCCAGTAACAATACTGAGCCTTGCTGCGCCAGCGCGCGAGCCAGAAACACCCGCTTCTTTTGCCCCCCCGATAGTTCACCAATCTGGCGTGAACGTAATGCCGTCAAACCGACTCTCTCAATGGCTTTATCGACAATGGTTTTATCTTCACGGCTCGGGATGCGCAGAAAATTCATTTTGCCATAACGGCCCATCATAACTACGTCTTCTACCAATACGGGGAAGTTCCAGTCGACATCTTCGGTCTGCGGCACGTAAGCGATGGTATTTTGTTTTAAGGCATGGCTGATGGGTTTATGGCTCAGCTCTACTTTTCCGACACTGGGTTTAACTAACCCCATGATACTTTTAAACAGTGTCGACTTACCGCTGCCATTAACACCGACTAAGGCGCAAATTGTGCCGCCGGTCAGTGAGAAACTGGCGTCATAGATAGCAGTATGCCCGTTGTTATAAGTGACAGTGACATTATCCACTACCAGCTCTGGGCGGACAAAAACAGCATGACTCATTGACCAAATCCTTTCGCGATAGTTTGTACGGTAGTATTAATCAGATCGATATAAGTGGGGACCGGCCCCTTTTCATTCGACAGAGAATCTACATATAACACACCACCATATTGTGCACCGGTTTCTTTACTAACTTGTTTTGCTGGTTTATCGGAAATGGTACTTTCACTGAATATCACCGGGATTTTATTTGCCCGCATGGTATCGATGACGCGGCGCACCTGTTGTGGGGAGCCTTGCTCTTCAGCATTGATCGGCCACAAGTAAACCTCTTTAAAACCATAATCTTTTGCCAGGTAGCTAAAGGCACCTTCACTGGTCACCAGCCACCGTTGCTGCGCGGGGATGCGAGATAAGCGCTCACGTAACGGGGCATCCAGCGCGGCAATTTTTTCAGCATAAGCTTTGGCATTACGGTTATAGGTTTCAGCATGGGCGGGATCGTGCTCCACCAGTGCTTTCCGAATATTCTCAATATAGATTAAAGCGTTTGATGGTGACATCCAGGCGTGTGGGTTTGGAATACCTTTATAGGGCCCTTCACGGATAGGCAGGGGGGTGATGCCATCCGTAACCACAGCCGAAGGGACATCTTTAATATTTTCAAAGAAACGCTCAAACCAGCGCTCCAGGTTCATCCCATTCCACAGAATCAAATCTGCTGATTGTGCTTTCACGATGTCTCGTGGGGTGGGCTGATAGTCGTGAATTTCTGCGCCGGGTTTGGTGATTGACTCAACAACGGCCGCATCACCGGCGACATTCTGCGCAATATCCTGAATAATTGTGAATGTTGTCACGATTTTGAATTTTTTATCAGCGTCGCTGGGTTTATTTTCAGCCGATGCTGAAATGCTGATCACCGAGGAAAATGCAACGAGAGTGAACAGTGTCATGGCACGTAAAAAACGGGGGGTAACACGGCTAATGGGGTGCAGGTAGGGTATTTTTTGCTTAGTAAACATGGCGATGTTCCCTTTCTTTAAATGAAAATGATTATCAATATCATTAGCGATGAAGTCAAGCCTTGCCATACAATAAACTAAAACTTACCGATAGTTACTGAATATAGCCTGATCATTATGTTGATAATGGTCAAAATAGGCCAAAAAATCTATTTGGACGAGGTGACAACTTGTATATGCTACAAAACGGCTTATCAGCACGGGGAATACTGTGAATCCAAAAGTCGGTTGCCTAATGGCAATTTTATTGCTGGCGGGGTGTGCTAAACAAACTCCGTCACCACAAGCAAATAACGGGTGGCTGAAGAAAGCGCCACAGGGTGGTTTACTTAACGGACCGAAAAGCAGCGGCGGTTCAACTACAGTTGCTTATAGCGATGTAATTAAACAAGCAGCCAGCCATTACGGCGTTGATGAAACCTTGATTAAAGCCATTATTCAGGTGGAGTCTGGTTACAATCCTGATGTGGTGAGTACCTCGAATGCCGTGGGTCTGATGCAGATTAAAGCCTCTACCGCTGGCCGTGATGCTTACCGAATGAAAGGGCGTAATGGTCAACCGAGTTCAGGTGAACTAAAAGATCCGGTGAAGAATATTGATATTGGCGCGGCCTATATCAATATTTTGCAAAACCAGCAGTTAGCGGGGATAAGTGATCCGCAAACATTGCGTTATGCCACCATCGTTTCTTATGCCAATGGTGCGGGTGCGATGCTGCGGACTTTTTCATCCGATAAACGTCTGGCAGTGAATAAAATAAATAGTCTTAGCCCGAACGAGTTTTATCAGCATATACAAAAGAAACATCCGGCCGCACAAGCGCCACGCTATTTGTGGAAAGTAGATACCGCGTACCGGGCGATGTCAGAGTAATATTAAAACGCTAACCGATGTAGTCTTTCAGGCGCTGTAACTGTTATCAGTATAAACATCGGCTAGCGTTTCCCTCTTCAATCTCACTCTTGGTTATGCAAGTGCTGGATGATAGTTAGCAATAATGTCCAGTATGCCATTTATAATAAATTGTACGCCCATACATACCAGCAAGAACCCCATCAACCGTGAAATGGCTTCAATGCCGCTCTTGCCCACCCAGCGCATAATGGCCCCGGAGCTGAGCAGTGAGCCCCATAAAATCAATGAAACACAAAGAAAAATCAGCACCGGTGCGACAGTGACGACCCATGGGCTGAATACGGCATGGTCTTTCACCGATGCGGCAGAACTGATTATCATAGCAATCGTCCCAGGCCCGGCAGTGCTTGGCATCGCCAGCGGTACAAAGGCGATATTAATAGATTTCCGCTTCTTTAAATCCTGCGATTTTGCTTCTAATTGGGTATCTTCAGTCGACTGCTGTGGAAAAAGCATACGAAAACCGATAAATGCCACAATTAGCCCACCGGCAATACGCAAACCGGGAATAGAAATACCGAAGGTATTCATCACAACCTGGCCGGCATAATAAGCGATGGTCATAATAAAGAAGACATAGATTGATGCCATCTTCGATTGCTGATTGCGCTCCTCGCTGGTCATGTTGCCAGATAACCCAAGTAATAGGGCTACCGTTGTCAACGGGTTTGCCAGTGGCAGCAGTAATACCAAGCCTAAACCAATGGCTTTACATAATTCGAAAATATCTTGCATCAGTCTTACTCCGAAAATAACATCAAACGCCCCGATGAAAGTAAAGCATATCAGGCAATTAGTCGTACATTGGGTAAATATATTGCAACAGTGCATTATTCCCTACTTTGCCACTCTACGCGATACGTCAGGCAAAAGGCTATCGGGGATTAACTTGTGGCTGATGAATCACTGGTAAGTGAGCGGGTTGAGTGAATAAATGCTGCCAACGCTACGGTAACTTATATGTGATATAGATCAAATCTCTGGCGAGCAACAGTTGGTTCAATACCGCAGATCCAGAATAATCATGTCAGCATCAATTTCTGCAAGGAACTCGGTTTTGTGCATTTGTGATATCAGTGTTGAAGATGAATATACTCGTCAGCCGCTTTCTGCTTCTGCTGCATGGGTGTTAGATACACAAGCCGCGCGTGCGCGTGGTCGGTTACGTTTTTTAAAACCCAAGCGTGAAGCTCGGCCGCGCTGGCGTTTAGCACCATTAAAAGATACTTACGAGATTCGTTTTTATCCTAACCGTCTGCCAGAGCTATGGTTTTTCAGTGCGGAAAATGCGGCCAGAAAACGGCTTTAATAGTTAAATGTGGAGTAAGCTGATATGGCCTTTAACGCCGACGAACGTAGTGCGCTGTTAGCCGTCAAAGGAGTAGGGCCAACGGTAGTTACTCGGCTGGAGCAACTTGGTTTTACCTCCCTTGCGCAACTCAGTCAGGCTGATATGCGCGAAATAGTCGCCAGTGCGGCGGCCATGGTGGGTTCCACTTGTTGGAAAAATAGCCCACAAGCACGTTCAGCTATTCAGGCCGCCATAGAGTTGGCAAAAACGCACTCATCTGAGTGAATCCGTTTCAGCCACTCTCTTCTTACACCGATTTAATATCAGCATTCTCCCACCCAGCTTAATGCTTGTTCGGTGACTTATCTGGATATGGCAGGAGTAAGTCATCCAGTATTTGCATTCTTTCTGCTACCGGAAGATATAACCAACGCGTAAACCAAGGCGTTTTGGCTGTGCATTGTTGGTGTGTTTGTTGGAAGTAACGTTCGAGAGTTGACAGGTCGTCTGTAATCTTTTGCATCATATTTCTCCCCCTTGTTGACCAATGAACAAATCATAGGCAATAAAATACGGAAGAAAAACGGATGGAAAGCATTATTTTGTTCCGTATTTATCACTGCTGCGGCAAAGGCTAAACAGTGATAAATGAACAATAGGGATAGGTGACGCAGCTTTTGGTGAGAGAAATTGTGGATAGCCACCAAATAAAACGCCCCGATTGCGTGAACAATCGGGGCGGCGTTCCAGTAACCATTGCTACACGGAAACGGAAATTGATTATGAGCATATCCTGTTAAAATAGCAATACACCTAGCGCTACTCAAAAGCAATAGATCATAATGTAAATCATTGTTGGTGATGATAAACACCTTTACACAACCAATGTCAGCCGTATTTGTAGGTTTTTTGTTCCCCATTCATTTCAGCGTCAATGCCGTAATGTAGCCAAAGTCAAATTAGGCAGTGAGCCCCCCTTGCTGCATTCGTTGCTCAATCCAGCGGCGGGCCTGAACAATTTCTGCCACGGGTTCCTCTGCTTTCTCTGTCCACATTTCAATCAGGAATGCGCCGCGATAATTGAGCTGATTGAGGGTTTTAAACACATTGATGAAATCCACACATCCCTCGCCAAAAGGGACATCACGAAATTGCCCTGGTGACTGTTCAGTAACTGGATAGGTATCTTTTAAATGAATGGCTGCAATACGATCAATACCTAGCGATAACTCATTACTGACATCATTACCCCAGGCGCTAAGGTTGCCAACATCAGGATAAACCGTGAACCACGGTGAGGCGAGGCAGTTGTCCCAGACTTTCCATTTACTGATCGAGTTGATAAACGGTGTATCCATAATTTCGACAGCTAACATGACTTGTGCGGCTGCCGCCTGTTGCACCGCCCATTGCAGCCCCTCGGTAAAGCGCGCGACGGTGCCATCATCTTGCTCTTCATAATAGACATCATAGCCGGCTAACTGAATGGTGCGGATACCCACGTCTTTCGCCAGTTGAATCGCTTGTTGCATCAAAAGGTAGGCCTGCTTTCTCAGTTCGTCATCATGGCTACCAAAAGGGAAACGGCGATGGGCCGACAAGCACATTGATGGGATAGCGATCCCGGTTTCTAGCATGGCATCGACCAGGGATAAACGCTGTGCCTTGCTCCAATTGAGCCGCGCTAATCTTTCATCTGTTTCATCGATAGACATTTCTACAAAATCAAAACCACATGCTTTGGCTAAGGCTAAACGCTCAGGCCAGCTCAAGTGCTTGGGCAAGGCTTTTTCATAAATACCTAATGGATGTTGGCGCATATTACTTCCCCCAAATAGCGTCAATGGCGTGGTGGAACGCGGTGGCGGTGGCGACGGGATGCTTGGCTTCAGACAGTGCGCGCCCGACAATAAAGGCACGTACCGCAATGGCGTGGAAGAGGGGTAAATCAGCAGGAGTGATACCGCCGGTAACAGACAGTTCGATTCCTAGATCGGACAACGCTTGCATCCTCTCTAAATCAGCCTGGCTCCAGCTTTGTCCGCTGGCTTGAGCATCACGACCACGATGATAAATGGCTTGTGTTATTCCTAAGTCACGCCAGTTTTTAGCGTCATTTAGCGTCCAGTGGCCAAACAGTTCTATCTGGATATCGCCATCATGTTGCTTTGCCACCTCCAATGCGGCTGACATGGTGGCAAGAGGCGCTGCGCAAATCACCGTCATCCAGTTTGCGCCAGCAGAAAATGCTTGCTGCGCCAGTGTGGCGCCCGCATCAGCCACTTTAAGATCAGCGACCAGCGTATGGTGTGGATAAAGTTGACGTAGAGTTTTGACCGCCTGAATGCCTTCACTGATACACAAGATGGTTCCGGCCTCGATGATATCGACGTGAGGGTGTAGCAACGCGGTGGTCGCCAGTGCGGCATCAAGGCGGGTATGGTCCAGGGCGAGTTGTAATTGCGGCCTGAGGTGCTGAGTTGTCATAGTATCAATGTCCTAAATAGTGTCGATGCCGCAACCTTGCCTGAGCAATAGAAGCTCATTGCAAGGTGCCAAGAGCAGCAACCAATGCCTGATAGCGGAGATATTTATCGTGATATGCCTGTCTGGCATGTTGATCGGGTTGCAGAGTATGCAGTTGCGGGGTTAAGGCCTGCTGAGCATCGCTGAAGTCAGCGAAACGCCCCGTTCCAACCATTGCGGCCAGTGATGCGCCCAGACAACCGGTTTCCTCAATTTGCGGTAGCTCTACCGGTAACCCGCTGATATCGGCAAACATCTGCATCCATTGCGGTGATTGAGCCGGTCCGCCAGTAATCCGCAACGCGCTAACGTTCGGAAAGCGTTTCAGCATACGGTTGAGGTGGGTCATATGGCTGAATACCACACCTTCGTAGATGGCCTGCACCAGATGTTGGCGCTGGTGGAAAGATTGCATACCATAAAATCCGGCACACATTCCTAATCCAGCGTTGGAACCATATAAAAACGGTACAAACAGTAGTTTGCTGCCTGCTTTAGGTAACTGCGCCACCCACTGATTAAGTTCTTGGTAGTCTGCTTTACCACCTTCAGCGCCAATCCATTGCTGGGTAAACCATTCCAGATTAGCCGCAGAGGTCGGGCTGGCTTCATGCACAATATATTTACCCGCTTCGGCATAACGGCCGTAGACAAAGGGATATTCAACGTCAGCGTTAAGCTGGTCGGTAATTCCTGAGGTCACCGACCAGGTTCCCATCACTGCATTTAATCGGGTTTCATCTTTCAGGCCAGCACAGAGGGCGGTGGAGACCACATCAAACAAACCGCCGACAACAGGAAGGCCAACAGTGAGGCCGGTGGCATTAGCTGCGGCCTGAGTGATGGTGCCGACAATTTGTGCGGAACCCACAATTGGTGGCAGGGCCGTTATAACTTCAGGGATACCTAGCAGTTGTGCGAGTGCGGGTTGATAGCCACCTTCGGCCATCGGATAGAGATTAGATTCTGAAATATTGGTCTCTTCGCAACCTAAGTGACCGGTCAGGCAATAACGCAAATAGTCATGGGCCATCAAGATGCAGCCAATCTGATCATAACGGCTGGATTGATGTTCTTTTAACCAACGCAACAAGGATACCGGGTGCCCGGTCCACAACGTTTGGCGGGTGATCGGGTAGAGCATTTGCGGTATGCCATCTCGCTGCCACTGTTTAACCAATGACAGCGCCCGTTGGTCAGAGGACAATATGGCATTGCCCAATGGTTTTCCTTGCTTATCAAGCAAAAACAAACCTTTACCTTGAGCTGAAATACCAACGCCCTGAATGTGACGGGGGGGAACCGGGTGGCTGGCCAGCAGTTGGCGAATCACTGAACTCATTGCTTGCCACAGTACGGTCATATCGCGCTCAGCCCATCCCGGCTGGGGGCTGATAATGGCTAGATTTTGCCGCACGATCCCGCATTCGTTACCGTCTCTGTCATACAGACCCGCTTTAATAAAGGTGCCGCCACAATCGATACCCAACCAATATTCCATTTCAGCCTCCGGTCAGCTTTTTTGTTTATTTTGGGCAGCACAGTGCCAATAAGAAGGCGACAGCTAATGATATAAATATCAAATATATTTATATAAAAAGACGTCTTTCCTATGCGTTATTACGGTTTAAATTTAATGGGAATTAATTTTTCACCTGAGATTATCCCTCTGAATATTTATTTTAACTCTGATGATTAATTCATTAGCTAAATATGTTAAGAACCCATGGCCCTCCAGACCCCCTTCAAGATAAAATAATTATCTCACTGAATTTTATCGCTTTTAATTACAGCGCCAAGATTTTAGCCCAGACATTGTCATTAATAGGAATACCATCGCGTTGGTTTTCTGCTTTAACGCGTGGAAACTTATGCCCCGGTAGGCGAATAGCAACATCAGGGTTATCGCGCTCAGCTTGAGTGACATAATCACAAATACGTTTTAATTTTTCGTCGCGGGTTTTGCCATCAATCAGGCGGTCGATTTCAATAGCAATAAACACTTGTGAGATACAGAATTCATCTGATTTATCTTGCGTAACGTCGGCAACGGATAAACCACCAGAGAGTAGGGTGGCAATCATATCCAGCACAATAGATAAACCAGAACCTTTCCAATAACCCATCGGCAGAATACGCCGGTTTTCCTCAATAATGGCCGGATCCCGCGTGAGATTGCCGTCATTATCGAAACCGCCATCTACGGGCAATGTATTGCCCGCCAATCGGTTAACTTCCAACATGCCATAGGAGAACATCGACATCGACATATCGACCATAGTGATGGTTTCACCAGGAACGGCAATGATCAGAGGATTAGTGCCGATACGGCACTCTTTAGCTCCCCACGGCGGCATGACAGCAATTGAGTTTGTCCAACAGATGCCAATGTAACCTTGTTCTGCCGCTTGCCAACCGTAGGCACCACCACGCATCCAATGGTTAGCATTGCGCAATGCCACCACCCCAATACCATGCTGATCCGCTAATAGCATTGCGCGATCCATCATTTGTTTGGCGGTTAAATTGCCAATAGCCTGGTGAGCATCCCATTGCTCGATAGCCCCGAGTGCTAATGCCTTCGTTGGGATAGCATCAGGTACGATATCACCGGCTTCCAATTGTTGAATAAAACGCGGGAACCGATTTACGCCGTGGGAGTAAACACCGTATTCAGTGGATTGCGCAAACATCTCGGCACAGGCATCGGCGGTAGCCTCACTCACTTTTCGCGCCAATAGTACCCGCTTAAACTCGGCCTTTAACTGCTGGTAACTGACTCTCATCGCGCGCTCCCCTGAATAATTTAAAAATCGAATAGCATACTTTTGATGCTCTAAATTTCAATATGCAAAATCACATTTCAAATTAATGCTATACCTCCATAGAAGTGAAGTCAAAGCACTGCATTAGTTAAATATTATTTAAAAACAATCAGTTATATTGTTTTTCGCTAATATGTGATCACCACCTCGTTTTGTTGATTATTTAGGCACTGGCAGCGCACAAGCACGACGTGACCGTGCGCAGGATAATCCTGTTTTATTATAGAGTTACGAGGGTAAATGCCGGATGAATCCGGCATGGATAAGGGACTAAGCTATGGGATTTTCTCAGCCATAAGTATTCAGCTTGATGCGATACAGTGAAGTACCGGCAGTGATATAAAGCTCATCACCGTTCGGCCCGCCGAACGTGCAATTTGATACCCGCTCAGGAACTGAAATCTTACCCAGTAATACCGCCTGCGGGGTAAAAATCAGGACACCATCCGCACAACTGCAAAATAGATTGCCGATATGGTCGACACAGAATCCATCGGGGAAACCGGGTGTTACTTCTGCAAAAATGCGCCCATCCCCCAGTTGTAACCCTTTTACCGGATACACCCGTAACTGCCGCCGACCGAGGGTGGGGAAATCGACAATTGACATATCCGCCACATACAGCAGTTGTTCATCTGGCGAAAAAGCCAGCCCGTTTGGTCGTTGTAAGTCACAGGCGGCGATACGTAATGAGCTGTCTTTAGGATCAAAACAGTATAAATAACAGCCAATAACCTGACTTTCTGATTTATAGCCCTCATCGTCGCCGGTAATGCCATAAGGCGGATCGGTAAACCATAAAGTACCGTCTGATTTCACCACAATGTCGTTGGGTGAGTTAAAACGCTTGCCGTCGATACGATTAACCAACAGGCTGATATTGCCTTGTATATCAGTCTGGCTGATGCCGCGCCGGCCATGCTCACAACTGACAATACTGCCATTAGCCATACGGGCATTACCATTGGCAAAATTGGACGGCGACCGATAAAGACTGAGTTCGCCGTCGCGACACCAGCGGAACATCCGGTTCCCTTTTACATCACTGAATACCACGGCATTTTCTTGTGGTAACCAGACCGGCCCTTCCGCCCAAAGAGCCGGAGAGCACAGACATTCCAGTTGGCTATCGGCGGCCAACACCGCCGATAATTCACCGATACCTGCCTCAGCCAGCGTTAAAGTTGTCATGGTTGCTGCCTCCGACGCCTGACTTATTTCACGCCCCAGATAGTTTTATAGTGACCCTGATAATCGTTCTGTGGGTCGAACATCTGTTTATCACCACCGTCACTGCCAATATTGTCACGCGTAACCAAATGGGCAGGGGTTACATAGTCAGAAGGGGGCTGTTTAGCGAATGCACGGTTAAATTCATCCAGTAGCTGCCAGCCATGCAATTTCAACGGCTCCGGCACAGTAGCTGACTGGCTGTCGCCAGAGCGAATGCGTTGATAGGCCGAAATAGAGCCATCACCAGCCGAAATATTATAAGGTGCATTCTTGCCACCTTTGCCGGCGGTTTTCAGTGCTGGGGCCATAAAATCAAAGTAGAGATCGTTAATTGCTAAAGCGTACTGGAAGTTATCACCGTATTTTTGTAACAGGCTGAACGTCATCGCTGGCATGCGGTTGGCCGTATCTGCCAGCGGGGTATCAATAAATTCAATCACCTGGCATCCAGTGCATTTCTCAATGGTCTGCTTCATCACATTGGCTTTGTCCAACGCGATTTGATACAGCGAATCAGTGAAAATCAGTACCTTGGCCTGACCTTCTGATTTAGCTACGGCATACAGTGCAGCAATACGGGCTACATCATTGGAGTCGGAGGTAACATTATAAAAAATATTGTAATTCTTCACCGGGCCTGGCTCTGGGACGGCATGCCAGGCGGTCAGCACAATGCCTTGTGCAATGGCTTTTTTGAGTGGTATTTTCGCAACATTAGGGTTCCAGCCACCGATAACAATACCGTCAGGTTTTTGTGCAATCGCCTGATTTAATGACGATAACTGATCTTTAACCGAGCCTCCGCCATCAAGCGTTTCCAGCTTCCAGCCCGCCGCTTTGGCCGCTTGTGATAGCCCTTCTTGTACCCCTTGCACACCGCCGTTCTTCATATCAGAAGCAATAAAAATAATATGCTTATTGGGTTGCAGCGCGGGGCCGCTGGTGGGGCCATCCCATTCAGTTACCGTAGATGTGGCCTTACTGACTGCGGCCTTGGCTTCATCAAGGTAGCTATCAGCCCAGCTTGGTAATGCGGTAGCAAATACTGTGGTAAAAAGTAAGCCCTGTAGTATCAAATTGCGTTTCATATTCTGTTCCTTGATGAGGTTAAGAATTTGTGGCTTTTTTAGTATTGCCCGGCGCTTGGCTGGGCTTGACGGCTTTTTGATTCAATAATCTGCGCCGTTGGGCATAACCGGCTAAGGTGATGGAAAGCAGCAGTGTGGCACCGTTAAACAAAGGCTCAACCCAGAACTCGCCGCCGAATTGCTGAATACCTGCAATACCGATTGCCAGGATTGCGATACCCACAACCGTTCCCCACACATTGACCCGACCTGGGCGAATGGTGGTACTGCCGAGGAAGGCACCTACCAGTGCAGGTAACAGATAGTCCATACCGACACTGGCCTGGCCAACGCCTTGTTCAGAGGCGATGAGGATGCCACTAAATCCGGTCAACACGCTGGAGGCGATAAATGCGCCGACAGTAAAACGGTTGACTGAAATCCCGTTAAGCCGGGCGGCTGCGGGATTCCCACCTACGGCATACATACAGCGGCCAAGCGGGGTATGTTCGGTAATGAGCCACAGCACCACGGCAATAATCAATACATAGAACGCAACAATAGGAATGCCGAATATCTCGGTATGGTGCAGCGCAATAAAAGCATCAGGAAGATCACCGACTATCTGGCGGCCACCTGAGTGCCATAATGCAATGGCGTAAAGCACGGTGCCTGAGCCTAAGGTCGCAACAAAGCTATCAATGTCGGCCAATGCCACTAATATGCCGTTTAACAGCCCATAAAGTGCCGAAATTATCAATACGGTTATAACGGCAGCTTGCCAGGAAAAACCGTATTGCACTTGCAGGGTTATCGCCAGAATGTGCCAGAGCACAATACCGAAACCGACGTTTAAATCGATCTTGCCGACAATCATCGGAATAGTGGCGGCCAGTGCCAGCAAAGCAATTTTTGATTTACTGGACAAAATGGCCTGCAAAGTGAGCATGGAGGCAAACGACGGGGTGGTCAGTGAGAACACCAGCACCAATAAAATACACAATAGCAGTAAGCCGTAACGGGTCATGGCCTGCATGGACCAGGCACCGAAACCGTGTTCGCTCAGGCTGACTCGTTGTTCAAGCGCTGTCGATTTTATGGATGTTTTAGACATAACACTCTCCGAAACCTGAGCACTACAATGACACCGCGCAGGGCGATATCATCGTTAGCACAGGTCGCTGTTTTAAACGGATGTAACTTCCCCGGTGCTGGCAGACGCCAGCTCCAATAAATTAGCGAACGAGACCTGTTGATTACGCAGTTCACCAACCACTTCGCCACGGTTAAACACCAACGCCCGATTACAGATATGCGCGATCTCCTCTAAATCATTGGAAATCACCAAAACCGCCACACCTTCTGCTAATGATTTGTTTAATAAGTGATAAATTTCAGCACGTGCGCCAACATCCACGCCGGCTGTGGGATCTTCAAGAATCAGTAATGGCGCGCCCAGATGCATCCAGCGTGCCATAACCACTTTTTGTTGGTTACCGCCGGAAAGGGCGCTGATATCGATATTGACGTCTTTAGGCCGAACATCGAATAACTGCACCTTCCACCAACTTTCCCCCATTTCGCTACGGGTGCTATAACGAGAAAGTAATTTATGACCGCTGGCAATTGGGTTAATGAATAAGTTTTCGCGCACCGACATCGACATCACCAGACTTTCACCGGTGCGATCACCGGCCACCAATGAAACACCTGCCGCCATAGCTTGCTGCGGCGAAGAGGCGGTATAGGGGCGGTCGCGGAAAATAATTTCACCCTGATCACAATGGCGTAAGCCAAATAGCAGGCGGCCCAACTCCTCCTGGCCTGCCCCTCTTAGCCCCGCCAAGGCCAGCATTTCGCCTGGTTGCAGGCTGAAAGTAACCGGGCCAATCTCACCTACCATCACCTCGTTAAGCTGTAATACGGGTTTGCCTGCTTCCGGTAACGGTTCACGTTGGGAGTCACCCATGGCTTCACCAACAATCATTTGCACCAGATCGCGCAATGAATAGTCGGCGGTATTCCCACCTGCAACATAGCGCCCATCCCGCATCACACATACCCGGTCAGCAATCTCAATCACTTCATCCAAGCGATGAGTCACGTAAATCATGCCAACATGCTTATCTCTCAGGCGATTAATCACTTCAAATAGATGGCGGACATCGTTGGCAGGCAGAGAGGCGGTTGGCTCATCCAACACCAGTAATTCGGCATTAACCGCAACGGCGCGGGCAATGGCCAATAATGACTTTTCAGTACGTGACAGCTCGAACACCCGAGTATCGGGTGAGAGGTCAATGCCGATATCCTGCAAAGCACGACTGGCTTGCTGGCGAATAGCGGACCAATTAATCAAACCGAATCGACGTGGAAACCCCATCACCAGTGCCATATTTTCGGCAACAGTCATCCAGTCAATTAGCCCTAAATCCTGATGAATAAAAGCAATAGGCTGACGGGTATCACTTTTAAGTTCTGCGGCAGAACGTATGGTATTTCCCTGAAACAGAATATCGCCACTGTCCCGTGGGTAGACACCTGCCAATACTTTGATTAGGGTGGACTTTCCTGCGCCGTTTTCGCCGAGCAGTGCCACTACTTCGCCTGGCATGACATCAAGACTGACATCATTGACAGCAATATTACCGCCAAATCCTTTGATGATATGGCGCATCGAGAGAATAGGTTGGCCCAATTCAGTGGTATTCATCAGTGTGACGCCCCTTATCCGGCGAATGTTTTGAGTAAAAGCATTCGCGATTTAGTGGTTATCGAGCATAAACTAGACTTTATATTTCAACATGCGAAATCAGATTTCAAAAATCATATGCTGATATCTTCGCTAAAGCAAAAGAAGTGATGAATTAATTCTTTATAAAAAACAAATGGTTATTTATTTGTTTGTGGAAATGTGACGAACTACGCACTTCTTATGTTGGGTAAATGTTGCGAAACGCGATGCCTGCGATGATACCGAAACACTGTTTCGTGCTTCACACAGACTACGGCTTTGGAGTACCATTTCATGCTAAACAACAAGGATATTGTCTATGGCCCTTACACTCACAGATGACAAGAAAGATAAGCCGTTAGGCAGCCAAAGTCTGTTTCGCGGGCTGCAACTGATTGAGATATTAAGTAATTACCCTAATGGCTGCCCATTGGCGCATCTGTCTGAATTGGCCGGGATGAACAAAAGTACCGTTCATCGGTTATTGCAGGGGCTACATACCTGTGGCTATGTCACTCAGGCACCTTCTCCGGGCAGTTATCGGCTGACAACCAAGTTCATCTCAATCGGCCAAAAAGCACTGTCATCACTGAATATTATTCATGTTGCGGCCCCGCATTTAGAACAACTCAATCTTGAGCTTGGTGAGACAGTCAATTTCTCAACCCGCGAAGATGACCACGTTATCCTGATTTATAAGTTAGAACCCACCACTGGCATGATGCGCACTCGTGCGTATATCGGGCAGCATATGCCGTTGTATTGCTCAGCGATGGGTAAGATATTTATGGCATACGGCAAGAGTGACTATCCAGATGACTATTGGCAGAGCCATCAGCATGAAATTGAGCCGCTGACTCACAATACCATTACCGAATTGCCCAAGATGTACCAGGAGCTGGCGGATATTCGCAAAACAGGGCTGGCTATGGACCGGGAAGAGAATGAGCTCGGTGTCTCTTGTGTGGCAGCTCCCGTTTTTGACATTCAGCAGCGGGTGCCGTACGCCGTTTCCGTTTCTCTGCCTACTGCCAAACTGCAACAGGTGGGGGTGAAAACCCTGATTAAACCTATTTTGGCCACGGCTCAGCGTATCTCACAAGAATTGGGGTTTGTGACACCGTAACGTTTGACTTGCCTATATGGGTTATTCCAATGCAGAGATAACCCTCCTATCGGTTGTTTGTCTTTAGCTATTATCGAAATTCCTAATTCTAAAACAGACACATTTTTATCAGTAGAACGCGTTTTAGCCATTGGGAGCACGGCATGATTGGTCCGTTTATTAATAGTGCAGGTATTATTTTGGGGGGGATTGTTGGCGTATTACTTGCCCGTCATGTCCCTAAGCGGTTGCAGGAAGGGCTACCGGCCACGTTTGCGCTGGCTTCTATCTCCATCGGTATTGTGATGGTGGTAAAAGTCCATTTTATGCCAGCGGTTATTTTGGCGTTGATTGTTGGCACAGCGGTAGGGGAGTTATTATCCCTTGAGCAGGGCGTAAAATGGGGGGCGAACAAAACTCGCATCATGTTGGAGCGGGTTATACCCTCGCGCAGTACACTACCGCCGCAGGAGTTTGCGCAGAGTTTCACTGCGATGATTGTGCTGTTTTGCGCCAGTGGGTTGGGGGTTGTCGGCTCTTTAACTGAAGGTATTACCGGTGATTTTCAACTGCTATTTGTCAAAGCGTTAATGGATTTCTTCACCGCGCTGATATTTTCAATTTCACTGGGTATTGCGCTGGTGGCTATTGCTGTTCCGCAATTGTTGATTCAAATTGCGTTGGTTTTATTGGCCAAACTCATCATGCCGTATATGGATGATATTGCTTTTGCTGATTTTTCCGCTTGCGGTGGGATTATTATGATTGCGGTGGGGCTACGTATTGCACAAATTAAAATATTCGCGGTGGTGAATTTTCTGCCCGCGCTATTGTTTGTGGTACCCATATCCTATTTATGGCGTTACATGATGGGATAATGTGAGGGAAAAGATGACTTCTAAAACGGTAGGCTTCTCTGCACAGATTGATCATTGAAGCGACCGTTTCAGATTTATTTAGTTGACTGTTTTAATTGGTTATTTTTCTAATTAGCCAATTTTTCGGCACAAAAACTTACCCTTAATCACGCCATCAAAAAAACGACCTTTCGAAACCACGGACATAAAATTCTGATAAACACGCTCAGGGACACCAAGATACTGATAAATCCCTTGTTCACGGAACTGTATCTCCAACATGCGATTTTCAGGATCATAACCAATCGACAGAATTCTGGAAGATGTAACAGGTTGTCGCTGCAATAGTTGACCCTCAGTTGTACGGTATTGATATTATAGTGATCGTAGTGCAGTTTTAGCTCGATAACTTTGTCGGTGATCATTATCACCGTTTGGCTGTAGTATTAATAGGTTATTCGGCAGGTATTATTGTATCTGCGCTTACCGACTGCGGTGATGCACTCCTTTTAGTAACAGATACCATCATGAAAATATGAGTGATTGATACTCAATATGGATTTTGTTTTGCCCCTGTTGTTATTGGCGTTGAGTAGATGCTTGTCATTGTATTGAGTAATGATAATATGAGTTTCCTTTGTGGCTAACACTGTGGTGCAAAGGGAACGCTGTACACAGTTGCGTACCAATATAACAAACGTGGGTTAAATTGATGCCGCAACTTTTTGAAGTTAAACAATAATTACGTCTTGCATGTGATCTGTCGTGTGGGTCACCACTGTAGATAAGGAATTAGAATGCCCGTTATTACCCTTCCTGACGGCAGTCAGCGTCATTTCGATCACGCCGTTTCTGCTCTTGATGTTGCCTTAGATATCGGCCCAGGTTTAGCAAAAGCGTGTATTGCTGGCCGAGTTAACGGCGAACTGGTAGATGCCAGTGACCTGATCGAATCTGATGCCCAATTGGCTATTATCACCACCAAAGATGCTGAAGGTCTGGAGATTCTCCGCCATTCTTGTGCACACTTGTTGGGGCACGCAATCAAGCAACTTTGGCCTGATACTAAAATGGCTATCGGGCCGGTTATCGACAACGGTTTCTATTACGATGTTGATATCGACCGCACCTTGACGCAGGAAGACTTGGATCTGCTTGAAAAGCGGATGCATGAACTTGCCGATAAAGATTACGACGTAATCAAGAAGAAAGTCAGTTGGCAAGAAGCCCGTGACACTTTTGCTGCTCGTGGTGAAGATTATAAGGTGGCAATTCTTGATGAGAATATTAGCCACGATGATCGCCCAGGTTTGTATCACCATGAAGAATACGTTGATATGTGCCGTGGCCCGCACGTACCGAATATGCGTTTCTGTCATCATTTCAAATTGCAGAAAACGTCCGGTGCTTATTGGCGTGGCGACAGTAAAAATAAAATGCTGCAACGCATTTACGGCACGGCTTGGGGTGATAAAAAGCAACTAAATGCTTATCTGCAACGTCTGGAAGAAGCGGCCAAACGCGACCATCGTAAGATTGGTAAGCAATTGGACCTTTACCACATGCAGGAAGAAGCACCGGGTATGGTGTTCTGGCATAACGACGGTTGGACTATCTTCCGTGAACTGGAAACTTTTGTGCGTACCAAGCTCAAAGAGTACCAGTATCAGGAAGTGAAAGGGCCGTTTATGATGGACCGTGTACTGTGGGAAAAAACCGGGCATTGGGAAAACTATGCTGAGCATATGTTCACCACATCGTCTGAGAACCGCGAGTACTGCATCAAGCCAATGAACTGCCCAGGGCACGTACAGATTTTCAACCAAGGGTTGAAATCATACCGTGACTTGCCATTGCGTATGGCTGAGTTCGGTAGCTGCCACCGTAATGAGCCTTCAGGCGCACTGCATGGTTTAATGCGCGTCCGTGGTTTCACTCAGGATGACGCACACATTTTCTGTACTGAAGAGCAGGTTCGCGATGAAGTGAATAGCTGCATCAAGATGGTGTACGACATGTACAGCACCTTCGGCTTCGAGAAAATTGTGGTTAAGCTGTCAACTCGCCCTGAAAAACGGATTGGTAGTGATGATTTATGGACCCGTGCCGAAGATGATTTGGCCGCTGCACTGACTGAAAACGATATTCCGTTTGAGTATCAGCCGGGTGAAGGGGCATTCTACGGTCCGAAAATTGAGTTTACCTTACATGATTGTTTGGATCGCGCGTGGCAGTGTGGTACCGTACAGCTCGATTTCTCATTACCGGGCCGCTTAAGTGCGTCTTACATCGGCGAAAATAACGATCGTCAGGTGCCAGTAATGATTCACCGGGCTATTTTGGGGTCAATGGAGCGCTTCATCGGTATTTTAACCGAAGAATATGCAGGCTTCTTCCCTACATGGTTAGCTCCGGTACAAGTCGTGGTGATGAATATCACCGATAGTCAGTCTGATTATGTCCAACAAGTGACCAAAAAACTGCAAGATGCAGGGATTAGGGCAAAAGCGGACTTGAGAAATGAGAAGATTGGCTTTAAAATTCGTGAACATACGTTGCGTCGGGTTCCATATATGTTGGTCTGTGGCGATAAAGAGGTCGAATCAGGCAAAATTGCCGTTCGTACCCGCCGTGGTAAAGACTTGGGAAGCTTGGACGTCAACGTGGTCGTAGACCAGCTGCTAACAGAAATTCGCAGCCGTAGTCTTCATCAACTGGAGGAATAAAGTATTAAAGGCGGAAAACGAGTTCAACCGGCGCGTCCTAATCGCATCAACAAAGAGATTCGCGCCACAGAGGTTCGCTTAACAGGCGTCGATGGTGAGCAGATTGGCATTGTCAGTCTGAATGAAGCTCTTGAAAAAGCTGAGGAAGCTGGTGTTGATTTAGTAGAAATCAGTCCGAATGCCGAGCCGCCGGTTTGCCGTATCATGGATTACGGCAAATTCCTCTATGAGAAGAGCAAGTCGACAAAAGAACAGAAGAAGAAGCAAAAAGTTATACAGGTCAAGGAAATCAAATTCCGTCCTGGTACCGATGATGGCGACTATCAGGTCAAACTACGCAACCTGATTCGCTTTCTGGAAGATGGCGATAAAGCCAAAATCACCCTGCGATTCCGTGGGCGTGAAATGGCGCACCAACAGATCGGCATGGAAGTACTTAACCGTGTCAAAAAAGATCTGACTGAAGATTCTGATTTGGCCGTTGTGGAGTCTTTCCCGACTCGTATCGAAGGCCGTCAGATGATCATGGTGCTCGCACCTAAGAAGAGACAGTAAGGCACTCAAGTAATAGGCCTCTTCCTGCTTGCAGAGTAGGGGTCTGTTCGCCTAGCTAGCTCGTTGTAATTAACAATGCGAAGTGGATATATTCAATGCCAAAAATTAAGACAGTACGCGGCGCCGCTAAGCGCTTTAAAAAAACCGGTGCCGGTGGTTTTAAGCGTAAGCATGCCAACCTGCGTCATATTTTGACCAAAAAAGCTACTAAGCGTAAACGTCATTTACGTCCAAAAGGCATGGTATCTAAGAACGATCTAGGTTTGGTCGTAGCATGTCTGCCATACGCATAAGTAATTTTGGTTTGAATTAAGACGATAGGAGAAGTAAATGGCTCGCGTAAAACGTGGTGTGGTAGCTCGTGCACGTCACAAAAAAATATTAAAGCAGGCGAAAGGTTACTACGGTGCCCGTTCGCGCGTTTATCGTGTTGCTTTCCAGGCAGTAATCAAGGCAGGCCAATACGCCTACCGTGACCGCCGTCAACGGAAGCGTCAATTCCGCCAACTGTGGATTGCACGTATCAACGCAGCTGCTCGTCAGAATGGTCTGTCTTACAGCCGTTTCATCAATGGTCTGAAAAAGGCTTCTGTTGAGATTGACCGTAAGATCCTGGCTGACATCGCAGTATTCGATAAAGTGGCATTCTCTGCACTGGTCGAAAAAGCGAAAGTAGCTCTGGCGTAAGTCAGAATTGAAGAGGGAGCTTGTCTCCCTCTTTTAATCTTTATCTTCTTGGTAAGAAGGTCATTTTTATGATACATGCAGTTACTTTTCGCTTCTTTTTTTACTTTAGCGCCTGATTTCAGGAGGCTTGCGCGTAAGAATAGAAACGAAAAATAGCGCCTAAGCCTCCCATCGTGGAGGCTTTTTTGTTTTTACTCTACGGCACTTACAGTGACTAGAGTGCGGGTATCACAGATATAGTACCTTATTGATTTTGTGTAAAATATTCATTTCAATTATCGATTTTTAACTCATTACATATATCCAACGTTATTGGAGTTGCAGGTAGGTAGCAAGCAAGCGAGTAAATTCCGATAAGCTTACTCCTGTAAGTGATTCGGGTGAGTGAGCGTAGCTAACACCCTTGCCGCTTCAAGAACAAAGGATATAACTACAAGTGGGCCATACGGCCAGAGGAAGAGAAAACAATGCCACATCTCGCAGAGCTGGTTGCCAAAGCTAAAGCAGCCGTAGAAGATGCCCAAGATGTTGCCGCGTTGGATTTGGTACGCGTCGAATATCTGGGTAAGAAAGGCCATTTGACCCTTCAAATGACATCGCTGCGCGAGCTGCCAGCCGAAGAGCGCCCGGCAGCCGGGGCTGTGATTAACCAGGCCAAGCAAGAAGTACAAGAAGCGCTTAATGCTCGCAAGGACAGGCTGGAATCAGCCGTCATGAATGCCCGACTGGCAGCCGAAACCATTGATGTCTCTCTACCGGGGCGTCGTATGGAAAATGGAGGGTTGCATCCAGTTACCCGCACAATCGATCGTATTGAAACATTCTTTGGTGAGTTGGGCTTTTCCGTTGAGTCTGGCCCAGAAATCGAAGACGACTACCATAACTTCGATGCATTAAATATTCCGGCTCATCACCCTGCTCGTGCTGACCACGATACCTTCTGGTTTGATGCTACCCGATTGCTGCGCACGCAGACGTCCGGCGTACAGATTCGCACCATGGAAATCCAGCAACCGCCTATTCGGATTATCGTGCCTGGCCGCGTTTATCGTAATGATTACGACCAAACACACACACCGATGTTCCATCAAATGGAAGGGCTGATTATTGACCGTGATATCAGCTTCACCAATTTGAAAGGCACTTTGCATGACTTCTTGCGTAATTTCTTCGAAGAAGATTTGCAAATTCGTTTTCGTCCTTCCTATTTCCCGTTTACCGAACCGTCTGCTGAAGTGGATGTGATGGGTAAAAATGGTAAATGGCTTGAAGTGCTCGGTTGCGGCATGGTGCACCCAAATGTATTGCGAAACGTCGGTATTGATCCTGATATTTATTCAGGTTTTGCCTTCGGAATGGGGATGGAGCGCTTAACTATGTTGCGTTACGGCGTCACCGATTTGCGTGCATTTTTCGAAAATGATCTGCGTTTCCTCAAACAATTTAAGTAAGGCGGGATATCTCATGAAATTCAGTGAACTTTGGTTACGCGAATGGGTAAACCCAGCCATTAGTAGTGATGACCTGGCCCATCAAATTACTATGGCCGGTTTAGAAGTTGATGGTGTAGATGCGGTTGCAGGCGAATTTAATGGCGTCGTTATCGGTCACGTTGTCGAATGTGGTCAACATCCAAACGCAGATAAACTGCGAGTAACCAAGATCGATGTAGGCGGTGACCGCTTGCTGGATATCGTTTGTGGTGCACCAAATTGTCGTCAGGGCTTGAAAGTCGCGGTTGCAACTGTTGGTGCAGTGTTGCCTGGTGATTTCAAAATCAAAGCTGCCAAATTGCGCGGTGAACCATCAGAAGGCATGCTGTGCTCGTTCTCTGAACTTGCTATTTCAGATGATCACGATGGTATTATCGAGCTGCCTGCTGATGCGCCTATCGGTGTCGATGTGCGTGAATATCTACATTTGGACGATAAAACCATTGAAATCAGTGTCACACCAAATCGTGCCGATTGTTTGGGCATTATCGGTGTAGCACGCGATGTAGCGGTCGTGAATCAATTGCCATTATCTGAACCGGACATGACACCTGTTGCGGCATTGATTCCCGATACATTCCCAATTCACGTAGAGGCGCCACAGGCTTGTCCGCGCTACTTGGGCCGTGTGGTTAAAGGGATTAACGTCAAAGCGGCGACACCATTATGGATGCGTGAGAAACTGCGCCGTTGTGGTATTCGCTCGATTGATCCGGTGGTAGATGTCACTAACTTCGTTTTATTAGAGTTAGGTCAGCCAATGCACGCGTTTGATCTGGACCGTATTGACGGTGGGATTATTGTCCGTCTGGCGGCTGAAGGTGAAGAATTAACACTGCTAGATGGCACAAAAGCCAAATTGAATGCAGATACGCTGGTCATTGCTGACCAACATAAGCCACTAGCAATGGCCGGTATCTTTGGCGGCGAGCACTCTGGCGTTAACGAAGAGACCCGCAATGTTTTGCTGGAATCTGCCTTCTTCAACCCATTATCAATTACTGGTCGTGCACGTCGCCACGGCTTGCATACCGATGCCTCTCACCGCTACGAGCGCGGTGTTGATCCTGCGTTGCAGCATAAAGCGATGGAGCGAGCGACACGTCTGCTAATTGATATCTGTGGTGGTGAAGCAGGCCCGGTGATTGACGTGACTGCGGCGGCAGAATTGCCAAAATGCGCCACAATCACGCTACACCGTGAGAAGCTGGACCGATTGATTGGTCATCACGTTCCTTCTGAGCAGGTGAGTGACATTTTGCGCCGACTAGGCTGCCAGGTGACTGAACTTGGTTCTGATTGGCAGGCGGTGGCACCAAGCTGGCGTTTCGATATGGAAATCGAAGAAGATTTGGTGGAAGAAGTTGCCCGTATCTACGGCTATAACAATATCCCAGATGTGCCAGTTAAAGCTAATTTGGTGATGACTAAACACCGTGAAGCTGATTTGTCACTGAAGCGTGTAAAAATGGCTTTAGTTGATCGAGGTTATCAGGAAGCAATTACTTACAGTTTTGTTGACCCGAAAGTACAGGCACTTCTGCATCCACAACAAGACGCGTTAATCTTGCCAAGCCCTATCTCGGTTGAGATGTCTGCCATGCGTTTGTCATTGTTGACCGGTTTACTGTCGGCGGTAGTTTATAACCAGAATCGCCAGCAATCTCGCTTGCGTTTATTTGAGAGTGGCTTGCGCTTTGTACCTGATAGTACAGCAGATTTAGGCGTTAGACAGGATCTAATGCTGGCTGGTGTTATTGCTGGTCACCGTTACGATGAGCATTGGGATCTGGCGCGTCAGCCAATCGACTTCTATGATTTGAAAGGTGATCTGGAAGCAATTCTGGAACTTACCGGCAAATTATCGGATGTTCAGTTCCGTGCACAAGCGCATCCTGCACTGCATCCTGGGCAGAGTGCTGCAATTTATTTATCAGGGGAACACATTGGTTTCATTGGTGTAGTTCATCCTGAATTGGAACGTAAGCTGGATCTGAATGGTCGAACTGTGGTGTTTGAAGTGCAGTGGAACAGGCTTGCAGACCGCGCTGTGCCTCAGGCCAGCGAGATTTCACGCTTCCCAGCAAACCGCCGCGATATCGCTGTCGTAGTGGCTGAAAACGTTCCCGCAGAAGATATTTTGGCGGAGTGTAAGAAAGTTGGCGCAAATCAGGTAGTTGGCGTAAACTTGTTTGATGTGTACCGTGGCAAGGGCGTAGCAGAGGGCTATAAGAGTCTGGCTATTAGTCTGGTGTTGCAGGATACCGCACGTACACTGGAAGAAGAGGAGATCGCCGCTACCGTTGCAAGATGTGTAGAGGCGTTAAAACAGCGATTCCAAGCATCCTTGAGGGATTGAACCTATGGCGCTTACTAAAGCTGAAATGTCAGAACATCTGTTTGAAAAGCTAGGGCTTAGCAAACGAGATGCCAAAGATCTGGTTGAGTTATTCTTTGAGGAAGTACGTCGTGCTCTCGAGAATGGCGAACAGGTCAAACTGTCTGGCTTTGGCAATTTTGATCTGCGAGACAAGAACCAACGTCCGGGCCGTAATCCGAAGACGGGTGAGGACATTCCTATTACGGCGCGCCGTGTGGTGACTTTCCGTCCAGGGCAAAAGCTAAAAAGCCGGGTAGAAGGTGCTACTCCAAAAGAGTGAGTATCTACTCAAACAAAAGGCCGCGTAAGCGGCCTTTTTCTTATTTGTAATTCATTGAAATATAATTATTTTATTAATGTCCACATGCTGACCGCGATTTAAGGTCTTGTTGTCCTTTTGCCATGTTCTAATAGCGAGCGTGCATTGTTCCAGACAAGAAAAAACCCCGCATTGTAGGGTTCATAGCTGTAGCTAGATCTCATCAGCGTTCTCCCCATTCTGCGTTGGGATGGATGACGCCATCTGAATTCGCCGAGAAATCTGTCGATTGCCAGAATATACAGCTAACCTGAAGCCAGTTATTCCTGATTATGACTGGATCATATTCGGTGTCAGGGTCATTAAGTGTTAGAAAAGTATTAATATATCAACATACTAACAGATAGTCGGTTTTTTGTTTTTGATAAAGTTTGATTGAATAAGATGATTGACTTTAGAACAGTACTTATTAAATTGATAGTAATGGTTCTATTAATTATTAACTAATAATTAGTGTCGATATTTAAATTAGCAAGAGAATGGTTTTTTTATTATGGAAACCTACGCTAGCATTCAATGATTTTTTCTAAATAAATTAGAGTATTCTTATTGAATGCCAGTTTTATATTTATCTTATGGCTGTAATTTAATGATATGGATGGTTATCGTAGTGCATTCTTGGACCGCCACCGCCACCGCCACCGCCACCGCCACCGCCACCGCCACCGCCACCGCCACCGCCATGCGGCGGGAATATACAGCAAGCTGATAATGTGGCGCTTAATATGATTACTGTCACCATTAATGCTATAGACCGCATTTTGTTTGCTCTGCCTTTTATTTACCAGTTAAGTTTATCATAATAATTTAATATGATGATTATTACTGTCAGATAAACGTTAAGACATGTTAGTAATAGTGGTGAATAAAAATATCTGACATGTAAGATATGTATGGTTTTCGTAAGTGATATGAAGTGAAAGTGAAAAGGGTAGGTTGTCTGATAGAGGGTTTTTATTTTCACTGATATAAATTCATTAACTGCTAAATAATATATTTGGATGTGTATGAAAAAATATCTGCTATTACTTGGGGCGTTGGCATTAATGCCACAGTTTGCACAGGCAGAGGTGTCACTTGATATCAATATCCCTGGCGTCAGCGTGCACTTAGGGGATCAGGACAATCGAGGTTATTACTGGGATGGCTACGATTGGCGCCCGCCGCAGTGGTGGCATGAACATCGTGGCGGTCATATTGGTGATCGTAATGAACGTGGCTATTATTGGGACGGTGGTCGTTGGCAGCACCCACAAACACAAGATGGTCGTAATCCGTTCCGTGGGCAGCAGCATGGGGATCAAAACCATAATGAGCGTGGCGAACATGCTAATTCGCCACAGCACAATAATGATAATCGTGGGCGTGGTCAGTCGGCGAATGATGGACGCCAGCGTGCTGCTAAGCAAGGTGGGCCAAATAATGGCGGTGGTCAGCCACTCTATCCACCGCAAAATAGTGGTCAACGCTAACAGCAAATACGTGATGAACGCTAACTTTGCCTCTAAAATCAGCGGCTCAGTTAGCGTTTTCTCCCAGTAAACGTCTTATTCTTCATGCAAAACTTCCCCTTGCCGCGTTAACCCCCTACTATCAGTGCCTGGCGATGGGCATCAGGCCTAATCTTTATGAGACATCTTCAGGTTTATCCTGATACAGCGGCCGAGGATGTAATGCAGACCAGTCAGTTATTTACCTCACTTCAACAGCGGCAACAACAGCGGGATTACCGTTACCTTAAAGGGTTGGTTATTATACTTTTTTTGGCTCTGATAGTCAGTTTGTGTGCTGGCGATACTTGGATTTGGCCTCGCCAGTGGTTCAGCGAGCGTGGGCAGTTGTTCGTCTGGCAGTTGCGCTTGCCCCGGAGCTTAGCCGTGATGATGGTGGGTGCAAGTCTTGCGGTATCGGGTGCTGTAATGCAGGCACTGTTTGAAAATCCATTAGCTGAACCCGGTTTGTTGGGAGTGGCGAATGGGGCCGGCGTTGCATTGGTTATGGCGGTATTGCTAGGGCACGGATTGTTGCCTATCTGGTTTTTAAGTGGCTGTGCCATAGCCGGAGCCTTACTGATGACGGTGCTGCTACTAGGCTTTGCACGCAGGCGCTTATTAACTAATGCTCGTTTGTTACTGGTCGGTGTCGCATTGGGGATCGTGTGCAGTGCGGTGATGACATGGGCTGTCTATTTTAGCACTAGCCTGGATTTACGGCAGTTGATGTATTGGATGATGGGGGGATTTAGCGGCATAGATTGGCGACAGCAGGGATTAGTCGTGGCACTGTTGCCGATAGTTGTATGGCTATGTTGTCAGGGCCGAGTGCTCAACTTTATGTCATTGGGTGAGCAGCAAGCAAGGCAGTTGGGAATCCCTCTCCATTTGTGGCGGAACTTATTAGTGCTGGCTATCGGTTTGCTGGTTGGCATCAGCGTTGCCCTAGCGGGTGTTATCAGTTTTATTGGCTTGGTAATCCCCCATATCTTGCGGTTGACGGGCTTAACCGACCAACGCCGCCTACTAACCGGATGTGCATTGGCTGGCGGCGGAATACTGTTGTTTGCTGATGTTATCGCGCGTATAGCGTTATTCTCGGCGGAACTGCCAATTGGTGTGGTAACAGCAACCTTAGGTTCGCCATTATTTATCTGGTTGCTGACACGAGTGAAAAGTGTAAAGTGATCGGCCTTACACCTATTTTATCTTCTTGTAAGTTCACCTGTATAACATCGCTGAATAAGGATCCTTCCTGATGAGTAATCCAATTTATTCCATCCCTGTTAAAACCATTGAAAGTGAATCTATTCTGCTGGAAAAGTATAAGGGCTCAGTTCTATTGGTCGTTAATGTGGCTTCTCAATGTGGTCTGACTAAGCAGTATGAAGGGCTTGAAAACCTTTATAAAACATATCATCAGCAAGGTTTTGAAGTTTTAGGGTTTCCGAGTAATGAGTTTGCGGGGCAAGAACCGGGCAGTGATGAAGAGATACAAGCCTTCTGCCGAGGCACATTTGGGGTTGAGTTTCCGATGTTTAGTAAAATTGAGGTCAATGGTTCGCAACGACACCCTTTATACCAGCAATTGATTGCGGCTAAATCTGTTGCAGTAAAACCGGCAGGGAGCGAGTTTTATCAACGCTTAGCCAGTAAAGGGCGTGAACCAAAGCAACCAGGTGATATTCTGCGGAATTTTGAGAAATTCTTGATTAGTCGCGAGGGTGTCGTACTTGAACGTTTTGCTCCCGATATGACACCAGAAGATCCGATTCTAATCGGTGCAATGACTCAAGCGTTAGCCAACAACTAATTTCCGACAACAGGTTTATTTTGATGCTATTGCAACTCAGCAATGTCAATGTAGAAACACGCCTTGCCCCTTTTTCTGCTGAAGTGGCTGCCGGGTTGCAAATTCATCTGATAGGCCCAAATGGGGCAGGGAAAAGTACCTTGTTGGCGGCTTTGGCGGGCTTGCTGCCTGCGCATGGGGATATTTTACTGGCAGGGCAGCCGCTGACCCTTTATGCAGGGCATGACTTGGCCCGTTCACGAGGTTATCTAAGTCAACAGCAATCAGCCCTGACTTTAATGCCCGTTTTCCAATATCTCGCGCTTTACCAGCCTGTCGGCGCTGCACCAGATGCGGTAGCTGCAACGATTGGCTATCTCTGTCAAAAATTGCGCTTAACCGACAAATTGCCAAGAATGCTATCACAGCTTTCAGGTGGTGAGTGGCAGCGCGTTCGGTTGGCGGCAGTATTCCTGCAAGTTTGGCCGGATATCAATTCTGACAGCAAACTGTTATTACTCGATGAACCCTATACCGGACTCGATGTGGCGCAAAAAGTGGCGCTAGATGGGCTACTTGCTGAGTTTTGTGCGGCTGGGCGCAGCGCTATCATCAGTGCTCATGACCTTAACCATACTTTACAACAGGCCGATCAGGTTTGGTTGATGTCTAAAGGGAGCGTGCTTGCGCAGGGGGGGGCTAAACAGGTAATGGAGGCAAATATTCTGTCTGACGTATTTGAAGTGGACTTTCAAATTCACAGCTTTGAGCTTCAGAATTGGATTGTTACAAAAAGCATGTGACGCTTACATCTATTTATCAAGTTCTATTGGTAGTTGGAAATTAATTCCCTGCACTTTTAATTCACATTTCTATTATCTGCGGCGTTTACTTCTCACCTTACACGGATAAAGTCAATTAAATCATAAGCTTTGTACATTCTGTAGGGTTTTGTGTCAGTTGTTTTATTTTAAGATAAAAATCACTTCACGCTCGGTGATGGTGACCTTTCTGATGATCTCTGAGATAAAAAAGACAGTCTTAAGGTTTATTTAAGGTTAATGGACTAAAGTTGAGCTAGAAAACCATGCGTTTATCTGATTGACGTTTAGTTTTCGTTAACTTGCGTGGGCATATAGTTGCCGATAGCTCTAGTGTCCTAAGGGATTATTTAATGCAGAATTTTTTACCTTTCTCACGCCCGTCGATTGGTACGGAAGAAATTAATTCGGTCGTAAATGTATTAGGTTCAGGTTGGATAACCACCGGACCGCAGAATCAGCAATTAGAGGCTAATTTTTGTGATGCGTTTGGTTGCAAACATGCCATTGCTGTCTGTTCGGCTACGGCGGGAATGCATATCACCTTGATGGCCTTGGGTATTGGCCCAGGGGATGAAGTTATCACCCCGTCCCAAACGTGGGTTTCTACTCTCAATATGATTGTGTTACTGGGCGCTGAGCCGGTAATGATTGATGTTGATCGCGACACTTTAATGGTAAATGCTGCGGATGTTGAAGCAGCTATCACCGCAAAAACCAAAGCCATTATCCCAGTACATTATGCAGGCGCTCCCTGTGATCTTGATGCTTTGCGTTTAGTTGCTCAGCGTCGAGGTATCCCACTGATTGAAGATGCGGCCCACGCTGCGGGCACCCGCTATGGGAATCAATGGGTCGGAGAGAAGGGCACAGCCATTTTTTCTTTCCATGCCATTAAAAACATGACTTGTGCTGAAGGCGGTTTAATTGCCACCGACGATGATGAGCTAGCCGACAAAGTACGGCAACTTAAGTTTCATGGCTTGGGGGTGGATGCTTTTGATCGACAGCTACAAGGGCGCAGCCCACAGGCCGAAGTCATAGTGCCTGGCTATAAATATAACTTATCTGATATTCACGCAGCGATTGCTGTAGTGCAACTCAAACGTTTACCTGAAATCAATGCTCGCCGCCAAGAATTAGTCACTCAATATTATAAGGCATTGAATGACTCGCCCTTGCAACCCCTTGCTGTTCCCGGCTACGCCCATCAGCACGCATGGCACCTGTTTATGGTGCGCGTTGATGAACAGCGCTGTGGAATTAGTCGAGACTCTCTGATGGAGCGGTTGAAAGCGTTAGGTATTGGTACTGGCCTTCATTTTCGCGCAGCGCACACTCAAAAGTATTATCGCGAGCGTTATCCGAACCTGAACTTACCCAATACCGAGTGGAATTCCGCCAGATTATGCACATTGCCCCTTTTCCCCGACATGCTGGACAGTGATGTTGAGCGGGTGGTTGATGCATTGGCAACTATTATAGGGCCGCACCGTGTTTCAAAATGAAGAAATCAAAAAAGTATCAATAGTTATCCCTGTTTATAACGAGCAAGAGAGCTTGCCAGCATTAATAGAGAGGACATCGGCTGCCTGTAAGTTACTCACCCAAGCTTATGAAATTATTTTGGTTGATGATGGGAGCAGTGATAGTTCTGCTGAAATGCTGACAGCAGCAGCGAACGAACCAGAAAGCTGCATAATCGCAGTTTTGCTGAATCGTAATTATGGTCAGCATTCTGCCATTATGGCTGGATTCAATCAGGCTAGCGGTGATTTGGTTATTACACTTGATGCTGATCTGCAAAACCCGCCAGAGGAAATTCCGCGGCTAGTTAGTGTGGCCGAAGAGGGTTACGACGTCGTCGGTACGGTGCGCGCTAACCGGCAGGATTCACTGTTTCGCAAAACAGCCTCCCGTTTAATTAATTTAATGATTCAGCGGGCTACAGGAAAGTCGATGGGTGATTACGGCTGCATGTTGCGGGCTTATCGTCGCCATATCGTAGAGGCGATGTTACACTGTCACGAACGCAGTACATTTATCCCTATCCTGGCAAATACCTTTGCTCGCCGTACCACTGAAATTACTGTGCACCACGCAGAGCGCGAGTTCGGTGACTCAAAATACAGTCTGATGAAACTCATCAATCTAATGTATGACTTGATAACCTGTCTGACAACGACACCATTACGTCTGTTAAGCCTGGTGGGTAGTGTCATTGCGCTTTCTGGTTTTACTCTTGCAGTGCTGTTAGTCGTTTTACGCTTGGTATTTGGCCCAGAATGGGCTGGCGGCGGTGTCTTTACACTCTTTGCCGTGTTGTTCATGTTCATCGGAGCCCAATTCGTTGGTATGGGGCTACTTGGTGAATACATCGGTCGTATTTATAACGATGTGCGCGCGCGTCCACGTTATTTTATACAAAAAGTAGTCGGCGCAGAGCAGACCGACAATAATCAGGAAGTAGAGAAATGAAAGCGATTGTATTTGCCTATCATGATATTGGCTGTGTAGGCCTAAAAGCATTAGTAGAAGCAGGTTACGATATTCAAGCGGTATTTACCCATACGGATGATCCGAATGAAAATCGCTTTTTCTCTTCAGTTGCGCGTGTTGCTGCTGATTTAGAACTCCCTGTATTTGCGCCAGATGATGTCAATCATCCGTTATGGATTGAGCGTATTAAGCTATTGCAACCTGATGTTATTTTCTCTTTCTATTATCGTAATATGCTGTGTGAGGAAATTTTGTCATCAGCGCCGCAAGGAGGATTTAATTTACACGGGTCCTTGTTGCCTAAATACCGTGGCCGTGCCCCGATTAACTGGGCGCTGGTTAATGGGGAGACCGAAACCGGTGTAACCCTGCACCAAATGGTAAAAAAAGCTGATGCGGGGCCAATTGTGGGCCAGCAGAAAGTTATTATCAGCGATGATGATACTGCATTGACATTACATGCAAAAATGCGCGAAGCATCGCAAGAATTGCTGCGTGATATATTGCCTAAAATGAAGCGTTCTTCGCTGCATCCAACACCACAAAAAGAAGCTGATGCCAGCTATTTTGGTCGTCGGACTGCTGCGGATGGAGAGGTTAATTGGCACAAGTCAGCATCAGATATCAATAATTTGGTTCGCGCAGTGACTGAGCCATACCCTGGCGCATTCAGTTATCTTGGTCAGCGTAAACTTATCATCTGGCGTGCACGACCACTGACGGTAGCACATGGGAAGTTGCCTGGTACCGTACTCTCAATTTCACCTTTGGTTGTTGCTTGTGGTGAAGGTGCGCTGGAGATTGTTACTGGTCAGGGCGATGCTGGTTTGTATGTCCAGGGCAGTCGTTTAGCCCAAGAAATGGGTATTGTCACAGATGTGCGCTTAGCCAATAAGCCAAGTAAAGCTCTGAAAAGACGTACCCGTGTACTTATCCTTGGTGTAAACGGCTTCATTGGTAACCACTTAACTGAGCGTTTGTTGCGCGATAACCGTTACGAAGTATACGGTTTGGATATTGGTTCTGATGCTATTAGTCGTTTCTTGGATAATCCTTTCTTCCATTTCGTGGAGGGGGATATCAGCATTCATTCCGAATGGATTGAATATCACATTAAAAAGTGTGATGTTATTCTGCCGTTGGTGGCTATTGCGACGCCAATTGAATATACCCGTAATCCATTGCGTGTTTTCGAATTAGATTTTGAAGAAAATTTAAAAATTGTTCGCGATTGTGTTAAATACAATAAACGCATTGTCTTCCCATCCACTTCTGAAGTTTATGGTATGTGTGATGACAAAGAGTTTAACGAAGATAGCTCTCGGTTGATTGTGGGGCCAATTAACAAACAGCGCTGGATATATTCAGTATCCAAACAGTTATTGGATCGCGTTATCTGGGCTTATGGTGCCAAAGAGAACCTTAGATTCACACTGTTCCGTCCATTTAACTGGATGGGGCCACGCCTGGATAACCTTGATGCTGCGCGTATTGGCAGTTCCCGCGCCATTACACAACTTATATTAAATCTGGTCGAAGGCTCTCCTATTCAACTGGTTGATGGTGGCGCGCAAAAACGCTGCTTTACTGATATTCATGATGGCATTGAAGCGCTATTTCGCATTATTGAGAACAATGATGGCTGCTGTGATGGGCAGATAATTAATATTGGTAACCCGACCAATGAGGCAAGTATTCGTGAATTGGCAGAAATGCTACTGAGTAGTTTTGAAAAACATGAATTACGCAGTCACTTCCCTCCGTTTGCGGGCTTTAAAGATATTGAAAGCAGCGCATATTATGGCAAAGGCTATCAGGATGTTGAATATCGCACGCCAAGTATCACGAATGCGCGCCGTATTTTACATTGGCAGCCAGAAATTGCCTTGCAGCAAACTGTCACCGAAACATTGGATTTCTTCCTTCGCGGTGCTGTAGTTGAACTGAGTGAAACCCCAAAGGATGAGCATCACCTATGAAGCAAGTTGGACTAAGGATTGATGTGGATACCTACCGTGGAACAAAAGAAGGTGTGCCATCATTACTTGCTGTATTGGAAAAGTATGATATCAGTGCCAGCTTTTTCTTCAGTGTTGGTCCAGATAACATGGGGCGCCACTTGTGGCGCCTTTTCCGTCCCCGTTTCTTGTGGAAGATGCTGCGTTCAAATGCTGCGTCGCTTTATGGTTGGGATATTTTACTGGCAGGAACCGCCTGGCCGGGTAAAAAAATCGCTAAAGACCTTGGCTCATTAATGAAAGCCACATTACAAGCAGAGCATGAGGTTGGTTTACATGCCTGGGATCATCAAGGCTGGCAAGCTAAAGTTGCATCCTGGTCAACGCAACAGCTAACTGAACAGGTACAATTGGGTGTGGATGCATTGCAGCACAGTATTGGGCAGCCAGTTACGTGTTCTGCGGCTGCTGGATGGCGTGCTGACTCTCGGGTATTAGCCATAAAGCAGCCGTTCTCTTTTCGTTATAACAGCGATTGTCGTGGTACTCATCCTTTCCGCCCTCTGTTGCCTGATGGCAACCTTGGCAGCGTACAAATCCCAGTGACGTTGCCAACGTACGATGAAGTCGTCGGCAGTGAGGTTCGTGCCGAGGATTTTAATGATTTCATCATTGAAGCTATTTTGCGTGATAGAGGTGTCTCGGTTTATACCATTCATGCTGAAGTGGAAGGGATGTCTCAGGCGGCGATGTTTGAGCAATTATTAGTCCAGGCGAAAAAACAAGGTATACAGTTTTGCCCACTTCGAGAACTATTACCCGATGACTTGGATTCATTGCCAATAGGGACAGTCGAACGTACAACCTTTCCTGGCCGAGAGGGCTGGTTAGGGTGTCAGTCAGATATTAAGGATGTTGGATGAGATTATTAAAAGGTGGCGGAGCCGCCCTGCTGGCGCTGTTCTTTGCTCTTATTTATTTATTGCCAATCAATAGCCGTTTACTGTGGCAGCCTGACGAAACGCGCTATGCCGAAATTAGCCGGGAAATGTTGCAACGTGGTGATTGGATAGTGCCGCATTTTCTGGGGATTCGTTATTTCGAAAAACCTATCGCGGGTTATTGGTTTAATAATATTAGCCAGTGGATATTTGGTGACACTAATTTTGCCGTCCGATTTGGTTCCATTTTTAGTACCGCCCTGAGTGCAATATTAGTCTATTGGTTGGCGACTTTATTGTGGCGTAATCGCTCTACATCAGTATTGGCGACATTAATTTATCTCTCCATGTTGTTGGTATTTAGTATCGGCTCCTATGCGGTATTGGACCCGATGATTTCATTATGGCTGACCGCTTCAATGGTCTGTTTTTATCTCACATTACGAGCAGAAACCTCGACGCAGAAGGTTGGCGCTTACCTTTTGCTCGGCCTTGCCTGTGGCATGGGCTTTATGACCAAAGGTTTTCTCGCGTTGGCCGTGCCGGTTATTTCAGTATTGCCTATTGTCATACAGCAAAAGCGAATAAAAGATCTCATCATTTTTGGTCCGATCGCGGTATTGGGTGCGGTAATTTTGAGCTTGCCGTGGGCATTGGCAATTGCGCAACGTGAACCTGATTTCTGGCATTACTTCTTCTGGGTTGAACATATTCAGAGGTTCGCTGAAAAAGATGCTCAACATAAAGCGCCTATCTGGTATTACCTGCCTATTCTGTGCATTGGGGTATTGCCGTGGTTGGGGTTATTACCGGGTGCGGTACTTAAAGGATGGCGTGAACGGGTGGCAAAACCTGAACTGTTTTTCTTGCTCAGTTGGGTCATCATGCCGTTGCTATTTTTCAGTGTAGCTAAAGGAAAACTCCCGACATATATCTTGCCATGTATGGCGCCATTATCTTTACTGATGGCTGCATACGCAACAGACTGTGCCAGTAACATGCGTATGCGCGTACTGAAGATAAATGGTGCGATAAATCTTATTTTCGGATTAGTTTGCGCGCTGGCGGTGCTGGTTATTGGTTTGGGGTTAGTGGGGCACATGGTTGCTTATGGGCCGCAAGAGCATCAGAAAGTTATACTGGCGATAGTCGCCTTTGTTGGCTGGGGGTTAGTCGGGTTTATAACCTTGTATAATAACGCTCGTTATTGGCGTTGGGCTGCTGCCTGCCCATTACTGTTGGTTTTGCTGGTGGGTTATCTGATTCCTCAGCAGGTTATTGACTCCAAACAACCGCAAAACTTTATCCAGAATAATTTTGATGCACTGAGCAGTAGCCGTTATGTACTTACCGATAGCGTAGGTGTAGCGGCGGGGTTAGCGTGGCAACTGAAACGTAGCGATATACTCATGTTCAGCGAAAAGGGCGAGCTGTCTTATGGGCTGAACTACGCTGACAGCAAAGATAAATACATTAGCGATAAAGATTTTAGTGAATGGTTGGCTCATGCAAGGCGGCAAGGTGATGTATCGTTAGTTGTACAATTATCTCGCGGTGAGGGCATCCCTACCCATTATCCGGTAGCCGACAAGGTTAATTTAATGAATCGTTTGGCACTTTTGTGGTACCAAAAGACACCATGACAAGTTATCTGCTCTTGATAGTGGTTAGTTTATTGACCTGTGCGGGGCAATTGTGTCAGAAGCAAGCAGCGCAATGCTGGGATCGGCCAAGTGATAAACGGCTAGCCCCAACACTGCGTTGGCTTACCATTGCACTAATACTGCTTGGTTTAGGAATGTTATTCTGGCTGCGTTTATTGCAACATCTGCCTTTGAGTGTGGCTTATCCGCTATTAAGCTTTAATTTTGTGTTGGTGACCTTAGCCGCGCAGCTGTTTTATGGCGAGAAGACAACTTCTCGCCATTGGCTTGGCGTTGCCTCCATTATGTTTGGCATCCTTTTGATTAGTTGGTATTAATGAAAGGTTATCTATGGGGAATAGGCAGTGTAATATTGGTGACCATTGCCCAATTAATGCTTAAATGGGGGATGATGCATACCCCATTAATATCACTGGCAGATATTAATGTTCAATTTTTAGCTCATCATTTAACACAGTTAATAGCGGTAACTTGCGGGTTAACCGGTTATGCCTTATCGATGTTGTGCTGGTTTTTTGCACTAAGGTATCTGCCACTCAGTCGGGCCTATCCATTACTTAGTCTGAGTTATGCGTTAGTCTATTTAGCCGCAGTATGGCTACCTGAGTTCAATGAGTCGGCGACATTACTGAAAACGTTAGGGGCAGGTTTCATTCTATTGGGGATATGGTTGATTCATACAAAACCAATAAAGAATGATTAAATCTATTATCTCATTCATATAACTTGTTTTTTCCAAACTCGATAGCTAAATTAGCCATACTGGTGCCTATCTCTAGCCAGATGTAGCGCCGAATAGCTTGCTGTCTGGCGCATTGGCTAAGCCTTACCTTTGGTGATATCTCGATGCGGATGCGTTGCTGGATCTTTTTGATGAGTATGATTCTTGCTGGTTGTAGCAGCCATGCTCCAACACCAAGTGGTCACTTGTCTGATTCTATTGTGGTAGTTGCTAAACTGAATGAACAACTGCGTCAATGGGAAGGAACGCCATATCGTAATGGTGGGCTGGATCAAAACGGCGTTGATTGCTCTGGGTTTGTTTACCGCACTTTCCGCGATCGTTTTGATATGCAATTACCCCGGACGACTGTAGCGCAAACCACGCTAGGCACTAAAGTGGGTCGTGATGAGCTGATGCCTGGTGACTTGGTGTTCTTCAAAACCGGCAGTGGACAAAATGGATTGCATGTTGGTATTTACGATACGAATGATGAGTTTATTCATGCTTCAACGAGTAAAGGTGTGATCCGCTCATCGCTGGAGAATGTTTACTGGAAACGTGTTTACTGGCAAGCGCGCCGTATTTGATGCTTTTTTGCTTGAATCCTTAGTTAATACAGAATGAATCCTCGAACCTAAAGATATCAGTGTGGGTTATGTTATCTTAATGGCTGCTTATTTTGGTTCGGAGCCGCGTTTATGTCATCCCTTCGCTTACTCATTTCTGATTCTTATGATCCCTGGTTTAATCTGGCTGTAGAAGAGTGTATTTTCCGCCAAATGTCTCCAGATCAGCGAGTGCTCTTTTTGTGGCGGAATGCTGATACCGTGGTGATCGGGCGTGCTCAGAATCCATGGAAAGAGTGCAATACCCGTCGCATGGAGCAAGATGGTGTGAAGCTGGCTCGGCGCAGCAGTGGCGGTGGGGCGGTATTCCATGATTTGGGTAATACCTGTTTTACCTTTATGGCCGGCAAACCTGAATATGATAAAACAGTTTCCACTCAAATTATTCTTAATGCTTTGGCATCGCTTGGAATTCAGGCCACAGCTTCAGGTCGTAATGATTTGGTGGTTAAGAACGGTGATGATGAGCGCAAAGTATCGGGATCGGCTTATAAAGAGACCAAAGATCGTGGTTTTCATCATGGCACATTGTTATTGAGTGCGGACCTGAGCCGTTTGGCCGATTACCTTAATCCTGATCCGAAAAAATTGCAGGCTAAAGGGATTACGTCAGTTCGTTCTCGCGTGACTAATCTGGTAGAGCTGTTACCAGGGATTGACCACCAGCAGATCTCTGTTGCCATTGAACAGGCTTTTTTCGATTATTACGATGAACAGGTATCAGCGGAAATAATATCCCCACAAGTATTGCCCAACCTACCGGGTTTTACTGAGCAATTTGCCAAACAGAGTAGCTGGGAATGGAATTTTGGTCAGGCACCTGCCTTTAGTCACTTAGTTGATACCCGCTTTGTTTGGGGCGGAATTGAACTACATTTCGATGTATTACAGGGTGCCATTGATCGTTGCCAAATTTTTACGGACAGTTTGAATCCTGCCCCGCTGGAGGCGTTGGCTGAGCGCCTACAAGGGGTGATGTATCGTCCTGATACTATTAATGCGGTTTGCCTGCGATTAAGCGATGATTTCCCTGAATCATACGCCGAGTTGTTGCAAGTTCGTCATTGGCTGGCTGAGGTATTACGTTGATGACATCCTTTAAGGGCATTGAGTCTGATAGCAGTTCCAAAGCAGAGAACCCGTCTGAGTTTGAGGATGCTCCTCAATTTAATAATAGCTACGGGCAGCAACTCAGCGGTTTTTATACTTACTTGCAGCCAACACCGTTAAGGGGAGCACACTTGCTGTACCATAGTGCCCCTTTGGCGCAGGAGCTTGGGCTGGATGAGAGTTGGTTTAGTCTGCCGAAAGCCGCCATATGGGCTGGAGAGGCTTTGTTATCAGGTATGGAACCGCTGGCACAAGTATATAGCGGTCACCAGTTTGGTGTATGGGCGGGGCAGCTTGGCGACGGTCGTGGCATTTTGCTGGGGGAACAGCAGCTCAGTGATGGTCGCAGTATGGACTGGCATCTGAAAGGTGCAGGGTTAACACCTTATTCCCGCATGGGGGATGGGCGGGCAGTTTTGCGCTCAGTTGTCCGTGAGTTTTTAGCTTCCGAAGCATTGCATCATTTAGGAATACCTACCAGCCGCGCACTGACCATCGTTACCAGCGAACATCCAGTCTACCGTGAGCAAGCGGAGCGAGGCGCTATGCTATTGCGGGTGGCTGAAAGCCATGTTCGCTTCGGCCATTTTGAACACTTCTATTATCGTCAGCAGCCTGCACAGGTTAAACAGCTAGCGGACTATGTGATTGCCCGCCACTGGCCACAATGCGTCGGGCAAGCAGAATGCTACTTGTTGTGGTTTACTGATGTGGTAAAACGCACGGCGCGTTTAATCGCCCAGTGGCAAACAATCGGTTTTGCTCATGGTGTTATGAATACCGATAATATGTCGATTCTTGGTATTACTATGGACTATGGTCCATTTGGTTTTCTGGATGACTATGTTCCGGGATATATTTGCAATCATTCCGATCATCAAGGGCGCTATGCATTCGATAATCAACCAGCGGTCGCATTATGGAACCTGCATCGGCTAGGGCAGGCGCTGTCCGGCTTAATGTCGGTGGAACAGTTGCAGTTGGCACTGAGCGCTTACGAGCCAGAGTTAATGGCAGCTTACGGCCAACAGATGCGCGCTAAATTAGGTTTCGTCGAAAGCAGCAGTCAAGATAACGAACTACTGACAGAATTATTGAGTTTGATGACCCAAGAGGGCCGAGACTATACCCGCACATTCCGTTTGTTGAGTCAGGTTGAAATGCATTCGGCACAATCGCCGCTACGTGATGATTTTATCGATAGAGCCGGTTTTGACAGTTGGTACAGTCGTTATCGTGCACGTTTGCAACAAGAACCGATTGACGATGCTCAGCGTCAGTATTTGATGAAAGCAGTGAACCCGAAATATATATTGCGTAACTATCTGGCACAGCAAGCGATCGACCACGCCGAAAAGGATGATATTCAGCCATTGCAGCGCCTGCATCAGGCATTGCAGCACCCTTTTGCCGAACAGCCTGAATTTGATGATTTAGCTAAGTTACCTCCAGATTGGGGGAAACATCTGGAGATATCTTGCTCCAGTTAGTCACTATCGATGGCAGGGATATTCCCTGCCATCGTATTCCTCTGGGCACAAAGAGGGTTACAACCCGTGCAAAAACGCTTTCGTATCAATCGGGTTGCGCCGCAGCACGCAATTGTTTCATTACCGCTGGCGTGTGAAGGCCGAAACTCAATAATGCTCTATCATCCAGTATTAACACCTGACGTTGCTGACCCGCTGGGGTAAGCGCAATTCCGGGAATGCGCCAGACGTTATCAACCCCGCCCAGTGATATCACCCCATGAGTGGTCATAATCAGCAAATCTGGCGCACTGGCAATAATCCCCTCCTGTGACAGCGGGCGGTAGCCTGTAAACTCATGTATCGCATTCTTAAGTCCAGTACGACGAAATAAGGTATCGGCAGGGGTGTGCGTACCGGCCGCCAGTGGCGGGATCCCAGCATGACTCATAATAAATAAGACCTTGACCGGCAAAGGCGTAGACATGATCTCTGCCAGTTGTTGCTGATAATGCTGTATCAGTTGCTGGCCTTTTTGTGCTTGATTCAACGTGGCGGCAATCAGTTGTATTTTAGCGGGCACCCCTTCTGGCGTGGTATCCACTGGGATATAGACCACGTTGATTCCGCTTGCCTCAACTTGGCGCAGCGCGCTTGAAGCGGATGCGCGCGTGGTGCTTAACACCAGTGTCGGTTTTAAAGCGAGAATGCCTTCAGTATTGAGTTGCCGCATAAAACCCACATCCGGTAATTCTTTTAGCGCTTCAGGGCTAACACTGGCGCGATCTCTGGCAACAATATAGGCACCTACGCCTAATGCGTAGGTGATTTCAGAGACATCGTTACCGATAGTGATAATCCGTTGACTCGCCTGACAGTTTACCGCGATAACGACAGTAAATATCAACAACCATTTATTCATGTGTTGACTCTATAACCGTTAATTCTGCGAGTTGTTCAATCCACTGACTTTGCTCGGATTGACCTTCATTGCGCTGACCAAACACTTGTAAGATATGCTTACCCTGGTTATCGAGGAGTTCCAGACTTGAGATATAACCGTCCTTGGTGGGTTTGCGTGTTACCCAAATCTCTGCAATGGCATCTTTGTTTAAATACAGATTAAAGCGCTGATTAAGCACATTAATCGACAGTTGTTCGTCGGCATGTGTATTCCGTTCGACTATTAATTGTTCAATTACGCCGGTGAATATCTGTATACACCCACTGTTACCGACAAATAGCATTATCTCGTTCTGACGAGCTTGTGCCGCACGAAGTATTTGACTCAGTGACTGGTTATCAACCTGAAACGCCAAATCGTCGCCGACAGCACGGAAAGCCTGTTTACGGGTAATTTTGTGGCGTTTCAATAGCATAAAGAATTGATGGATATCATTCATTTTGCGCCACTCAGCATCAATAAGGGCGTTATTGAGAGGTGCTGTACCGCTGAGTTCCTGATCCCTGGGGTGTAGGACCAGCGGAGTGTTATCCGTGGCACGATATTTAGTCACTAATGCTTGCCAGGCATTAAGATCTGTCTCACCGATGCAATAGATTTGATGGATTGGATTACCCTGAAGATCAAAGCATTGAATACTATGTTGCTCACCTTGCGGTGTTGTCTCACACAGACTAAAAATGGCATCCCATTGGCGGAAAAACAGCCTTAAATCCAGGGCGCGTGGGTTAAGAATCAAGCCAAGGTGACCATGTAAACGCAAATTCTGATACTCACCGATTATCTCATGTCGCGCGCATTGATTGGCAGTGACCGACTTTGTTACCCCCACATGCGCTAATTCTGCCAACAATACGCTGGCACTGATATTTAAGCGTTCCATATCATGGCCGACACGGGCATATGCCAACTCTGCTTCGCTGACATTCAGGCTTTCTGCTAAATCACAGGTGGGTAATTGAGGGTTGAGCTGCTTTGCGCTCAGGTAACGTTGATACAGTGACATTTCCATTTATTCATTCCTTTAAGATAGTGCCGCAACCCGTGTTATCGGATACGGCAGGTGTCCTTGGAACCACTCAATATGGTTCGTTAAGTATGGTGGCTTTCCAGATCAGGCGCTATATACAGTTTGGGTGAAATATCACCATTGATAGCTGATCAGTAATTTGGCATTACGTCCATCCTGTGGGATTGCTTGTGGTGAGTAATGCACTTTATTGAATGCATTACCCAATACTGCGGTGGTGGTGATGCCATTCAAGGAGCCTTGCCCACGGTAGCTTAGGTAAAAGTCATGAACCGCATAGCCTGCTTGCGGCGCATAGGGGCGGCGTGACGATGTTTTGGCATCATTATTTTTCATAAATTTGGTGTTTTCAGCCATGGTTAATACCCAACCGGCGTTAAAACCGCTGCTCGCAATGGGGACATTAAGCCTGCTGGTGACGGTATCTGGATTGATACTGTTAATGAATTGGCGGGTGTCGAGATTAATAGCACGGGTACGGTTATAGGCCAGCGTCCAGTCAAACCATTGATTTTGGTAGTCCAGCGCTGCATCCCACCCCCAGCTTTTACTGCGCGGGATATTGATGTAGCCGGAGTAATTCTTACCAAAAAATTCGGTGTGGACTTCACTGGTGATACGGTCTTTGGCATCAATACTGAAGTAGCTGGCTTTGAATTCAACCGAATCATCATTGGACAATAATTGATCAAATGTCAAACCAAAACCCGCTTCGCGAGTGACGTTACTTTCGGGTTTTAGATTTGGATTGGGTCTCCAGCGATTGGCAAAAGGCCCCATAGAAAAATGGATTGAATCATTATAAAGCTCAGTCAGCGTTGGCGTACGGAACGCCTGACTGTAGGCACTAAACAACATCAGCCAATCAGTGGGTTTGAGGGTAACGGCTCCTTGAGTTGACCAATTTTTAGCTTCCCTATCAGCAAAACCGTTGCGGCTGTTTTTATAACTGTCGAAGCGGCTGCCTACCAGTAAGGTAATGGGTAAATCACGCAGTGTAACTTCGTCTTGTAACCAACCGGAGGAGAATTTGATTTCAGCGGGGGGGAAACTACGAATAACACCGCTCGGAACTTGCTCTTGATGATAGGTTTCGATGCCATAAGTGAATACATTTGCTGCGGGGCTGTGGGTAAATAGCATGCTGTTATTTTCCAGCTTTAAACCTCGGGTGATCTGTTTTCGGCGGCCATAGCCCTCACGATTGACGTTATCACTAATACTGATTTCGGAATGATAGAGTCGGGTGGTGGCATCCAGCCAGTCAAGGTGTTGTGGTTGCAGGCGGTAGGTTAATTCAGCATCACGTTGAAGGGTGGAACGATTCATCATTGGATTTTTATTAAATCTTAAGTCAGGCGCACTAAGATTAGCCATGCGCGGTTCTAGCGCTTGGTTATTGTAATAACGCAGGGCGGTGGTTAACGACTGGCTGCCAGAAAGAGCGGCGGTGCCTTTAAACATCAGGCTGTTAATCGTTTCATCATTCGGCGCTTCATTACCGTTGCCGTGGTAAGTATTGCCGACCTTACGTTTGCTTAGCGCGATAATGCCGTCAAGATGCTCTGTGCGGCCAAAAACGGACATCCCGGAGCCGATACTATGATAACCCGTGGCCCCATAGCCGCTAACTCGGAAGCCAAGATTTTGGCCATCTGCCAGCAAGTCGGCCGCATCAACAGTTTGGTAAGCAATCACCCCGCCCATGGCGCCACTGCCAAACCTTGATGTTGATGGGCTACGAATGACGCTGATTTGCTTTATCAGGGCCGGCTCAAGGAAGGTACCATTGATATTGGCACCATTAATGCCCTGACGAATACCATCGACCAGCACCATAACGCCATACTGATCATACCCCCTGAGATTTATATTTTGCCCGTTGGTGCGCCCAACACCGCCCACACTCACACCCGGTACGTTTTGCAGCATTTCTGCGGCGGTGGTGGCGGTTTGTTTTTGTGGCAATCTGGCATCAATGACGGTAACTGTGCCAGGGGTGCTAAAACTGTCCGTCACCGCTTGAGTTCCAGTAACCACCAGGGTGTGATTCTTACTCGTAGATGCTGAGTGAGCTGTTGCCAGTGGGGATAGCGCTACGGTTATCGCCACACTGCATAAAGACAAACGAAAAAAACGAAGCATAAGCAACTCTCCATATGTTATTAAACATAATCAATAAGTTGCTGGCTGCCTGAGTATTCAATATAAGGTGGCTGGCGTAGTGGAAATTCTTTCAAAATAGGCGCTAACGACCCAAATCACTTGGTCAGTATCAGTTTACCTGCTTTGGTTTGGCGCAAATAATAGAGCTGCCCTTGGTGATTGATCATCACTACATCATGTTGGCCAAGCAGTTGTCCGCTGTTGATACAGGATAATTGCAAAACAGCAGAGTTTTGCTCTGGTGCGCAGTTTACTGTTTGAATAGGATAGATGGCTTTGTGCATAAGAAGTGTTCTTTAGAGTACATATTTAAGTGATAATGATTATCATCTCCATGGGTGAATGGTTTCAATAACAATCTCTATTACTTTTTATGTTAATTCCTTTATTTTGCTTAGTAATTAATATTTTGGATAGATAGTTTAGAATTGATTTGTAAAAAGGGGGCTTGAGCGGAATGAGGGGGCGTAGACCATTTAATCCAGTGATAGAACAGACTCGCTATAGCGGTTAACCCATTCTATCACTGTGTGTTAATCAAAACCGACTACTGACCGCATCCGCCAGCAAGCTCAATAATTGCTCAGTATCCGCCCAGTTTAGGCACGGATCGGTGATGGACTGCCCGTAGGTCAAGGCTTGGCCTGCAACAATTTTCTGCGTGCCTTCAATCAGGAAGCTTTCAGCCATCACACCTACAATCGCGGTAGATCCGGCACGAATTTGCTGCCCGATATCAGCGGCAACTTCCAATTGGCGGCGGTGCATTTTCTGACAATTACCATGGCTGAAATCAACCACCAGATGTTCAGGTAAATCGAACTCACGCAGGCTGTCACAGGCAGCGGCAATATCTGATGCGCCATAATTAGGTTTTTTGCCTCCACGCATAATAATGTGCCCATGCGGGTTGCCACTGGTTTGGTAAATAGTCATCTGGCCGTTTTTATCTGGCGATAAAAACATATGACTGGCCTGTGCGGCACGGATAGCATCAATTGCAATGCGGGTATTGCCGTCGGTGCCATTTTTGAAACCAACCGGGCAGGAGAGGGCCGATGCCATTTCTCGATGAATCTGGCTTTCCGTGGTACGTGCGCCAATAGCCCCCCAACTGATCAGATCAGCAATGTACTGGCCCGTCACCATATCAAGGAATTCGGTGGCAGTAGGTAGACCTAACTCATTAACTGCCAGTAACAGTTTGCGCGCCATCTCGATCCCAAGATTGACCTGACATGAGCCATCCAACGCAGGGTCAGAAATCAGCCCTTTCCAGCCCACTACGGTGCGCGGTTTCTCGAAATAGGTGCGCATGACAATTTCCAAACGATCCTGATAGCGCTCACGCAATACATTCAGCCGCGTGGCGTAGTCAATGGCGGCATCAAGATCGTGAATCGAGCAAGGGCCAACCACCACCAGCAGGCGTGAGTCTTCACCGGTGAGTATTTTTTCAATTCGCTTACGTGACGCTGTCACGTTATCTGCTATCCCCTCGGATATCGGCAACTTTTCCGCCAGTTGTTGTGGCGTGATTAAGCTATCGATGCGCGCGGTCCGCAGTTCATCTGTTTTATGCATGGAAATTCTCTAAATCTGTTCTTCTCTGCGGCAGGAATACCGGGAAGTGATGGCGATCACAATAAACCAAAACTAAATGAATTCAACCGCCATGGCCTTCATTCATACAATTTATGATGAAATAAACTGTAAATAATATCCCAAGCAAATATTCCATCAAAACATGCGGCGACTCATGCCTAAAATATCCAGGATTTTGGTGGAGATTTCCTCAACGGAGTAGTTAGTGGAGTTCAGATAACGAATCTGATTTTTGCGGAATAATGCTTCCACTTCACCCACCTCCATTCGGCATTGGCGTAACGAGGCATAACGGCTATTTTCACGCCGTTCTTCGCGGATTGCCGCCAGCCGCTCAGGGTTAATCGTCAAACCAAACAGCTTTTGCTGAAAAGGCTTCAGCGCGGCAGGAAGTTGCAAATTGTCCATATCATCGGCGATAAACGGGTAGTTTGCAGCACGAATACCAAACTGCATGGCTAAATAGAGGCTGGTTGGGGTTTTACCACAACGGGAAACCCCCAATAGAATCACCTGTGCTTGGTCCAGATTACGTAGCGAAATACCGTCATCATGGGCCAGGGCATAGTCGATAGCCGCGATTCGCGCATCGTATTTACCCAAATTGCTGGCAGTGAGACCGTGAGTTCGGTTGAGCACCGGTTGGGGGTCGACCCCCAGTTCACTCTGTAGAGGGGCGACCAGTGCTTGCACAATATCCTGACAAAATCCCTCGCTGTGCTGAATGAGTTCACGTACTTCGGCGCTGATTATTGAATAGAAAACCAGCGGTCTAACGCCAGTTTCTTGATATATCTGATTAATCTTCTGGCAAACCTCTTGCGCGCGCGCTGCACTTTCGACAAATGGCAACGTAAAGGTGGTGGCTTTAACTGGGAACTGTGACAGAACCGCATGACCGAGCACTTCTGCGGTGATGGCGGTACCATCCGAAATATAAAACACACTTCTTTCCACGCTGACTCCTGAGTATTTTGCGGCCGGATTCGTTGTACTGCTAAATAAGCGTCTTATGACAAGTTTAACGCAATCAGTGTGCCTGATTCGGCTTATCGGTAAAGCGTTTGCTGTCAGAATCGCCTGAAAATAACTTTTCTTGTTGGGTTGATCGATTCACCTGTCCATGGGCTATGGATCATTGTGCTAGTCTGAAATGGCTGATTCGTCAGCCGTACACGTCCATCTGTACCCTAATGACCGTCCATAACTAATAGACAATGTAAAAAAGGATTGTTTCGATGTCCAACAATGGCCTAAATCTGTGCAATGTGCTTTGGTACAACCAGCTTGGCATGAATGATGTTGAGCGGGTTGGCGGCAAAAATGCCTCCCTGGGTGAAATGATAACTAACCTTTCAGATCTGGGTGTTTCGGTACCTAATGGTTTTGCTACCACCGCTCAAGCATTTAACGAATTTCTGGAGCAAAGCGGTGTTAACCAACGCATTTATCAGTTGTTGGATCAGACCAACGTTGATGATATTGCGGCATTAGCCAAAGCGGGTGCGCAGATTCGTCAATGGGTGGTTGAGACGCCGTTCCATCCGGAGTTTGAACAGGCTATTCATGAAGCCTACGAACAATTAGCGGAAGGTGAGCCAGAGGCTTCTTTTGCCGTGCGTTCATCGGCCACCGCTGAAGATATGCCAGATGCCTCCTTTGCCGGTCAGCAGGAAACCTTCCTGAATGTGCAGGGGATTGATGCGGTGATGGTTGCCATCAAACATGTCTTTGCCTCACTGTTCAATGATCGCGCTATTTCCTATCGTGTACACCAGGGGTATGACCACCGTGGCGTGGCGCTGTCTGCCGGTGTACAACGGATGGTGCGTTCTGATCTCGCGTCTGCGGGCGTGATGTTTACCATTGATACCGAGTCAGGTTTCGATCAGGTGGTATTTATCACCGCAGCCTATGGTTTAGGAGAGATGGTGGTGCAAGGGGCGGTGAACCCGGATGAGTTTTATGTCCATAAACCAACATTGCGTAATGGCAAACCCGCGATTGTGCGCCGCACCATGGGGTCGAAGAAAATTCGCATGATCTATGCTGAAAGCCAGGAACATGGCAAACAGGTGCAGATTGAAGATGTGCCAGAAGAGCAACGCAATCGTTTCGCTCTTAGTGATGACGAAGTGCAAGCGCTGGCGCATCAGGCATTATCAATCGAAAAACATTATGGTCGCCCGATGGACATTGAGTGGGCCAAAGATGGTCATACCGGTAAGCTGTTCATCGTGCAAGCTCGCCCGGAAACGGTGCGTTCCAATCAGCAAGTCATGGAACGTTATCTGCTCAATGCCCAAAGTGAGGTGTTGGTGGAGGGGCGCGCCATTGGTCATCGTATTGGTGCGGGGCCGGTTAAAGTCATTAATGATATTAGCGAGATGGATCGCATTCAGGCGGGTGATGTACTGGTAACCGACATGACTGACCCTGATTGGGAACCGATCATGAAAAAAGCGTCGGCGATTGTGACTAACCGTGGCGGGCGCACCTGCCATGCGGCAATCATCGCTCGTGAGCTGGGGATCCCGGCAGTTGTGGGTTGCGGTAATGCCACTGATATTCTGAAAGAAGGGCAGAATGTAACGGTCTCCTGCGCTGAAGGGGATACGGGCTATGTCTATCAAGAATTGCTCGATTTCTCAATTCAGAGTTCACAGGTTACTGAATTGCCAGATTTGCCGTTAAAAATAATGATGAATGTTGGCAATCCAGACCGAGCCTTCGATTTTGCTCGCTTACCGAATGAAGGCGTTGGCTTGGCGCGCTTGGAATTTATCATCAACCGCATGATTGGCGTGCATCCTAAAGCATTGCTGGAGTTCGATAGCCAGGAGCCGGCAATACAGGCGGAAATCAAAGCGCTGATGAAGGGTTATGACGATCCGGTTGAGTTTTACGTCGGCCGTTTGACCGAAGGGATTTCTACCTTAGGGGCGGCTTTCTGGCCAAAACGTGTGATTGTGCGTTTGTCTGATTTTAAATCCAACGAGTACGCTAATCTGGTTGGCGGAGAGGCTTATGAACCCCATGAAGAGAACCCGATGTTAGGCTTCCGTGGCGCGGGTCGTTATGTCGCAGACAGCTTCCGTGATTGTTTCGCACTGGAGTGTGAGGCGGTTAAGCGGGTGCGTAATGTGATGGGGCTGACTAACGTTGAGGTTATGGTGCCTTTCGTGCGCACGGTGGCTCAGGCAGAGGCGGTGGTGGCTGAACTGGCAAGGCAAGGGCTGAAACGCGGTGAGAATGGCCTGAAACTTATTATGATGTGCGAAATCCCCTCCAATGCGTTGCTGGCGGATCAATTCCTTGAGCATTTTGATGGTTTCTCTATCGGTTCCAATGATATGACTCAGTTAACATTGGGGCTGGATCGCGACTCCGGTGTGGTTTCTGAACTGTTCGATGAGCGCAATGAAGCCGTTAAGGCGCTGCTATCGATGGCCATTACGGCCGCAAAACGCCAAGGCAAGTATGTGGGTATTTGTGGTCAGGGCCCGTCAGACCATGAGGATTTTGCATTATGGCTGATGGAGCAGGGGATCGACAGTTTGTCCCTTAACCCGGACACCGTGGTACAAACCTGGGTCAGTTTGGCGCAACATACCAAGCATTGATCGGTATCGGGTTATACCGATAAAGGAACATTTAATTATCCGCAGCGTAGGTTGCGGATTTTTTTGCAATAATGAGTAAAAAAAAGCCCGTCTTAGATGACAGGCAAAGACTACACACAGCAATACGTATTTCGATTACAGATATTTAAATAACTCACTTGAAAATGAGTTATTTAAATGCCTTGGAGAAAGCACTTTCTAATAGATAATATTAAGTAAATTCCGTGGCTTAGTCATTAAGAATCCTCTGATTATAATAGATTAAATTAATGATTTTATGGAATTGATTTCATTCTGTTATTAATAATCATTCTATTTAATAACTAATGAAATACAGGTTGAGAATAGAGATAGAGGAATTAAACAGGGTTGTTCTTTATTGTTAATAGCGAATATCGCTAAATAATAGGGGTTCGGCAGCATAACCACCAAACCCCATTCAGGCTTAAAGCTCTTCTAAATGTTTGGCAACTTCTTGAATACTCTCTTCAGGTTCCGGTGCTTCGTTGACCCAAGCTGAGGTCAGACGATAGGAAATAGCTAACACCACCGGCCCAATAAACAAGCCAATCATGCCGAATGACAACAAGCCACCAATCACCCCGGACAGGATGAGAATCATCGGCATATCAGCTTCCATTCGGATAAGGTAGGGGCGCAAAACGTTGTCCATGGTGCCAACGATACAGCTCCAAATTAGCAGTGCGGTGCCCCAGGTGGTATCCCCCGTCCAATACAACCAGATAATCGCCGGGACCAGTATCAACAGTGGCCCAAGCTGAGCTACGCAGCAGATAAACATTAAGACAGTAAACAGTGTGGCGTATTGAATGCCGGCAATCGCCAGACCAATACCCCCCAGCACGGCCTGTACCAGCGCGGTAACCACTACGCCTAACGCAACGGCACGGATAGCTTTAGCGGCCAGCACCACGACGCCATCGCCACGTTTGTCGGCAGCGCGCACCGCGAAATGGCGGATACCTAAGCCGACTTGCTCACCATGGAAATAGAGTAAAACACTGAATAGCACCATTAGCGCCAGATGAATCAAAAAGTAACCGACGTGGGCGGCTTGAGCTACCAGCCAGGTCGCCGCCGCACCAATGTAGGGTTGAACTTTGGCGATCATCGCATTGCCACCACCAGCAACCAAAGTATGCCAACTACTGTAGAGTTTGTTCCCCACCATCGGAATCGATTGCAACCAGGTTACATCTGGCATGCGCAAATTAGACGGGCTGGATGCCCACTGGATAAGCGGGCCGCTGTTTTCCACTAAGCTGCTGACCAGCAATGCTATCGGAATGACAAACAGCAATATCAACAACAGAGTCATGACAATAACGGCCAGCCAGCGCTTACCCCAAAGGAGCTTTTGCAACCTAATCAGCAAGGGCCAGGTTGCAATAACGACCATGCCAGCCCAGGCAAAACCCATAATAAAAGGTTGTACCACCCAAAAACTGGCGATAATCATTATCATAATGAATATCACCCCAAACATCAGTTTAGGTAAATCGAAACGGCGCTGTTGTGGGTAATTCATCAGTGGGTTCTCACATCGAAAGTCATGGCAAGGTGGCCATCGCACTGTTTTCTCGGCACTCATTAGCTTTCGGACTAATCAAGTATCTGTAGTAATCATGGTGTATTTCTTAATGTTTTAACAGACAACACCGGATTTTACTGCTGTGATTTATTAAAAAAAAAGCATTAGCTTGGACACAATAAAACGCCAACTGCAACCAAAGCGCTGAAACAATGTTCTTTCGGGCTGATGCGGCTATTATTTGTACAATATATAATTTTGATACTTAATGATTTATTGCCGCATTTATCCTCGGCAGATACGCATCACTTTCTCATCATTCTGAATTGGCATAAATTATTCGACAAAGGTGATTGCTAGCAGATAATCTCTTGGCGGAACCCCAAACATACCTATTAGATAGGGTCACACTAATGATCCCACAGATTTCTCAGGCACCGGGTGTCATTCAGTTGGTGCTGGATTTTTTGGATGCTTTGAAGCAAAACGGATTCACCGGCGATACCGCCACTGGTTATGCCGATCGCCTGACTATGGCGACGGACAACAGTATCTACCAACTGCTACCCGACGCCGTGGTTTTTCCGCGTTCGACTGCGGATGTTGCCTTGATTGGCCGTCTGGCTGGTCTGGAGAATTTTAACTCTCTGGTCTTTACGCCACGCGGCGGCGGAACCGGTACCAATGGTCAGGCTCTTAACAGCGGCATTGTGGTGGATATGTCGCGCTACATGAACCGTATTTTGGAGATTAATCCCGAACAGGGTTGGGTGCGGGTTGAAGCGGGGGTCATTAAAGACCAACTCAACCAATATTTGCGGCCATTCGGCTACTTTTTTGCGCCAGAGTTATCGACCAGTAACCGCGCCACATTGGGTGGCATGATCAATACCGATGCCTCTGGGCAGGGGTCGCTAGTGTATGGCAAAACGTCCGACCATGTGTTGGGGTTACGTGCCATATTGCTGGACGGAACCCTGCTCGATACCCGCGCCATGCCGACGGCACTGGCGGAAACGATTGCGCAGGAAGACTCTGTAACCGGCCGTATTTACCATACTGTGCTGCATCACTGCCGTGAACAGCGCGCGCTGATTGTGGAAAAATTCCCTAAGTTAAACCGTTTCCTTACGGGATATGACTTGCGCCATGTGTTTAGCGATGACCTGCAAACCTTTGACCTGACCCGAATTTTAACCGGTGCAGAGGGCACGTTGGCATTTATCACTGAAGCCACATTGGATATAACGCCGCTGCCTAAAGTTCGCCGTTTGGTGAATGTGAAGTATGACTCGTTTGACTCCGCCCTGCGTAATGCCCCGTTTATGGTGGAAGCCAAAGCGCTGTCAGTGGAAACCGTGGACTCCAAAGTTCTCAATTTGGCCAAAGAAGATATTGTCTGGCACTCGGTTAAAGAACTGATTACTGATATCCCTGATAAAGAGATGTTGGGGTTGAATATCGTTGAGTTTGCCGGTGATGATAAGGCGTTGATCGATAGCCAAATGGAAGCACTTTGCCAGCGCTTGGATGACTTGATGTCTGCTCAGCAAGGCGGCGTTATTGGTTATCAGATTTGCAGTGAATTAGCTGGTATCGAGCGTATCTACGGTATGCGCAAAAAAGCGGTTGGTTTGTTAGGTAACAGTAAAGGCCAAGCTAAACCGATTCCATTTGCCGAAGATACCTGCGTGCCACCACAACATTTGGCTGATTATATTGTCGAGTTCCGCCAACTGCTTGATAGCCATAATCTGAGCTACGGCATGTTTGGTCATGTAGATGCCGGGGTATTACATGTGCGCCCGGCGCTGGATATGTGCGATCCACAGCAAGAAATGCTGATGAAACAGATATCTGACCAAGTGGTGCAACTGACGGCGCGCTATGGCGGCTTGCTATGGGGCGAGCACGGTAAGGGCTTCCGGGCAGAATATAGCCCTGACTTCTTTGGTGAGGTGCTTTACCACGAGTTACGGCGCATTAAATCAGTTTTCGACCCGGATAATCGCTTAAATCCGGGGAAAATATGCTCACCGTTGGGCAGTGATGCACCAATGATGAAAGTGGATACAGCCGATAAACGCGGCACCCTGGACCGGCGTATTCCGCTGGAGGTCAGAACGTCATTTCGTGGTGCGATGGAATGTAATGGTAATGGCTTGTGCTTTAACTTTGATGCACGTAGTCCTATGTGCCCATCAATGAAGATTACCGGTGATCGCATTCATTCACCCAAAGGTCGGGCAACGCTGGTACGCGAATGGTTACGGCTGTTATCCGAGCAAGGGGTTGACCCTGTTGCGTTGGAAAAAGGGCTGGCGACCAAGCGCCCCAGTCTGCGTGGCTTGATTGAGAAGACCCGTAATACCTGGGCTGCTCGCCAGGGGGATTACGATTTCTCACATGAAGTCAAAGAGGCGATGTCAGGTTGCCTGGCATGTAAAGCTTGCTCTACGCAATGCCCGATAAAAATTGATGTACCGGGCTTCCGTTCCCGCTTCCTTCAGTTGTATCACACCCGTTATCATCGCCCACTGCGTGACTATGTGGTGGCTGGGGTAGAGAGTTATGCGCCGTTAATGGCTAAAACACCGAAAGTGTTTAACTTCTTCCTCAAACAGCCGTGGGTCAGGGAGCTAAGCCGGAAAAGTATTGGGATGGTGGATTTACCGATGCTTTCCAGCCCTACGTTGAAGCAGTCGTTATCGGGTCATTATGCCAGCACGATGACCTTGGAACAGTTGGAGAAATTGCCTGAATCAGAACGCCGTCAACATGTGTTGATCGTACAGGATCCCTTTACCAGTTATTACGATGCTCAGGTTGTGGCCGATTTTGTTCGCTTGGTCGAAAAACTGGGCTTCAATCCAGTGCTGTTGCCATTCTCACCTAATGGCAAGGCGCAACACATTAAAGGTTTCCTGCAACGTTTTGCTAAAACGGCGCGTAAGACGGCCGATTTTCTTAACCGTATTTCGTTGCTGGGGATGCCGATGGTTGGGGTTGATCCAGCATTGGTGCTTTGCTATCGCGATGAATATAAAGAGATTCTTGGTGATGCTCGTGGTGATTTTACGGTGCAATTGGTGCACGAATGGCTACAGGTGGCACTGGCTGAACAGCCAGAGCAGCAGATGAGTGGCGAATCCTGGTATCTGTTTGGGCATTGTACCGAAACTACCGCGCTACCTGCCAGCAGCCAGCACTGGGCAGCGATATTCTCCCGTTATGGCGCCAAACTGGAAAACGTCAGTGTCGGGTGTTGTGGCATGGCCGGGACTTATGGTCATGAAGCGAAGAACGTCGATAACTCGCTGGGTATCTATGCGTTATCCTGGCAGCAGGCGTTACAAAAGTTACCGAGTAAACGTTGTTTAGCCACAGGTTACTCTTGTCGTAGTCAGGTTAAGCGTATTGAAGGCGGTGGACTGAGACATCCGTTACAAGCTTTGCTTGAGCTGGTTTAACCTGGCTGCCTAACTATGCTATTAACCTCATGCTACTTATAGCGGCCTAAAGCCCAAGGATGGGCCGAATAACCAGCGCCGCTAACACCGCTGTAATTTCAAGAACGGAAGGGAACAAGATGCTTTGGAAACGTACCGCAACGCTGGAACAGTTAAATCAGCAATGCCAAGACTGCATGGTCGGGCATTTGGGCATTGAGCTTACCCGGCTCTCGGATGATGAAATAGAAGCCACGATGCCGGTAGACCATCGGACAACTCAACCTTTCGGTTTGCTTCATGGTGGGGCTTCTGTGGTGCTGGCGGAGTCGCTCGGTTCGATGGCTGGGTATCTGTGCACCACCGAAGGGCAACAGGTGGTAGGGTTGGAGGTCAATGCTAACCACCTGAAAGCTGTACGTTCCGGGAAAGTGCGGGGTTGCTGTCGGGCCATTCATATTGGCCGCAGCCATCAAGTTTGGCAGATTGAGATTTTTGATGAAGAAAATAATCTGTGTTGTACCTCACGTTTAACCGTCGCCGTATTGTCCCGATAACTCCCGCTAAAGATTCGTGATTAGTCTACTCAGGGTCATTTAATGATCCTGAGTGGCTTCAATCGCTCACAGTGATCCCCCATCCCCTTTAGACTGTTTCATTTAGCCAATAAATGTGGCGAATCTCTATGATAGGTTTCCCCTGTGAGGGTTTTCAGCTAAAGTTAACAGAGAAATAGGTATTTTTTATGAATGTTTTAAATACTCAGAGACTGACTGCGATTAGCCTCTGAGATAGCAAGGGATTCGAGCATCGTCGGGGAATTTATTCATTTATTTCATGGCGATAAAAGTGCACATTTTCCCTCAGACCTCTTCAGGCCATCGCAGCATGCTTATTCGTTGCCGCCTCATTCGAGGTTCAAACGGCACTTTTCTTAATATCCCTGCAAAACAAACGGTTGAAGTGATAATTATTATCACTACCATTGTGAATAATCTGTGTTGGTTCTTCAATAATCAGCCAGCAAATTGTTAACCTGAAAACGATCAACCCAATGGGTGATTGCGAAATAGAAGGTAGGGCATATGCAACAGGAATCAGTCGGGACATTTTCACTCGACGAGAATGTCTGGCAAGGCGTTACGATAACAGATAGCGCGGCCGCGCAAATTACACGGCTCATGCAGCAAGATCCGCAAATTAAAGGGTTGCAGCTTGGGGTGAAACAATCCGGTTGTGCCGGGTTTGCTTATGTGATGGATATGGCTAAAGAGCCAGCCAGCGACGCTCTGGTTTTCGAACAAGGTAGTGCCAAACTCTACGTACCATTAAAAGCGATGCCGTTTATCGATGGCACCGAGGTGGATTATGTCCGCGAAGGGCTAAACCAGATTTTTAAATTTAATAATCCTAAAGCTCAGCATTCCTGCGGGTGTGGCGAGAGTTTTGGCGTTTGAGCGATGTAAACGAAATGACACGAAGCAATGTAGAGGTTCCAGATGATGTGCAAGCTTGGGTCAGTGAGAATCGTTACAAAGAGGGTTTTTTTACCCAGCTTGCGACTGATCAGTTAGCCAAAGGTCTCAACGAAGACGTCATTCGCGCTATTTCAGCGAAACGAAATGAACCTGAATGGATGCTGGAGTTTCGTCTTGGTGCTTATCGCAGTTGGCTCGAAATGGAAGAGCCACATTGGCTGAAAGCCAATTATAAAAGTCTGGATTATCAGGATTACAGTTATTACTCCGCGCCATCCTGTGGCAGTTGTGACGACAGTTGTGATTCGCAACCAGGGGCAGTGCAGCAATCATCGGCAGACAGTGCAGCACCACGTGATTTGTCTGAACAGGCGATGAATGAGTACCTCACCGCAGAGGTGGAGTCTGCGTTTGCCCAGCTAGGGGTTCCGGTGCGCGAGGGGGTTGAGGTAGCGGTAGACGCTATTTTCGACTCAGTTTCTGTTGCAACCACCTACCGTGGGAAACTCGCCGAACAAGGGATTATTTTCTGCTCATTTAGCGAAGCTATTCAGGAATATCCAGATCTGGTACGGAAATATCTGGGATCGGTGGTGCCGGCTAAAGATAACTTTTTTGCCGCGCTAAATGCGGCAGTGGCTTCTGATGGCACTTTTGTTTATGTGCCTAAAGGCGTGCGCTGCCCGATGGAGTTATCTACTTACTTTCGGATTAATGCGGCTAAAACAGGGCAGTTTGAGCGCACTATCTTGATTGCTGACGAAGACAGCTATGTCAGTTATATCGAAGGGTGCTCAGCGCCAGTGCGAGACAGCTACCAGTTACACGCTGCGGTCGTTGAAGTCATTTTGCACAAAAATGCGGAAGTGAAATATTCAACGGTGCAGAACTGGTTTGCAGGTGCCGATAGCACCGGCGGGATCCTTAACTTTGTGACCAAACGTGCTTTGTGTGAAGGGGCGGGTTCAAAAATGTCGTGGACCCAATCTGAGACTGGCTCCGCCATTACCTGGAAATACCCGAGTGTGATTTTGCAGGGCGATAACTCAATCGGTGAGTTCTTTTCGGTGGCGCTAACCAACGGCCACCAGCAAGCCGATACCGGCACCAAGATGATTCATATTGGCAAAAATACCAAATCAACAATTATTGCCAAAGGGATCTCTGCCGGACACAGCCAGAACACCTACCGTGGTCTGGTGAAGATTCTGCCCGGTGCGGATAACGCGCGTAACTTCACGCAATGTGATTCGATGTTGATTGGGCCGGACTCCGGTGCGCATACCTTCCCGTATGTGGAGGTGCGCAATAACTCAGCCCAATTGGAACACGAAGCGACAACATCAAAAATTGGCGATGACCAACTGTTCTATTGCTTGCAGCGTGGCATCAGTGAAGACGATGCCATCTCAATGATTGTCAACGGATTCTGTAAAGATGTGTTCTCCGAGTTGCCACTGGAGTTTGCCGTCGAAGCACAAAAACTGTTGGCTATTAGCCTGGAACACAGTGTCGGTTAAGTGTGAGTTGAAACACGCATTCGCAGAGTTTTGCGCTCTGGCGCACCAAGGAACCCTATGTTAAGCATTAAGAATTTAAAAGTCAGTGTTGAAGGTAATGAGATCCTCAAAGGTTTGGATCTGGAGATCAAACCCGGTGAAGTACACGCCATTATGGGGCCAAACGGCTCAGGGAAAAGTACATTATCCGCGGCATTGGCAGGGCGTGAAGAGTATGAAGTGACTGAGGGCAGTGTGACCTTCAAGGGGAAAAACCTGCTGGCGTTAGACCCAGAAAATCGCGCGGGTGAAGGCATATTTTTGGCATTTCAGTACCCCGTGGAAATCCCCGGAGTCAGTAACCATTTCTTCTTGCAAACTGCGGTCAATGCGGTGCGTAAATATCGCCAGCAGGAGCCATTAGATCGTTTTGATTTTGCTGATTTTATTGAAGAAAAGATTGAGTTACTGAAAATGCCTGCTGACTTATTGACCCGTTCGGTAAATGTGGGTTTTTCTGGCGGCGAAAAGAAACGTAACGATATTCTGCAAATGGCGGCACTGGAACCCTCTTTATGTATTCTGGATGAAACTGACTCTGGGCTGGATATTGATGCGCTAAAAATTGTTGCTAACGGGGTTAACTCGCTGCGCAATGAAAACCGTGCATTCATTATTGTGACTCACTATCAGCGTATCCTTGATTATGTAAAACCCGACTTTGTGCATGTGCTGTATCAGGGGCGGATCATTAAGTCAGGTGATTTCACCTTGGTGAAACAGTTGGAGGAGCAAGGCTATGGCTGGCTTACCGACCAACAGTAAAATGCTGGAACAGCAGCATCTGCAACAGAAACAACGTGCTGATGCTCTCAAGCACTTCGGTCAACTGTTTAATCTGCGCCAGAGTGGTCATTCAACACAGGCCAGTGCACACTGGCAACAGGTGTTGCAGTTGGGTTTCCCGAGCTTTAAACATGAAGACTGGAAATACACGCCGCTGGAGCGTTTGCTGGCCCATCGTTTCAGTTTCGCCAGCCCTGCGCAGGTAACGGCTAGCCAACGCGATGAACTGTCGTTGGTGCAAGATGCTCATCGTTTAGTTTTTATTGATGGCCGATATGCACCTGAACTCAGTGATATTGAGTGTGGCCCTTACCAACTGACCAATCTGAGTGGGAATACGCAGTTTCCTCCGGCGATCCAGTCTGAGGTGTTTTTGCATCTGACGGAAAGCCTGGCGCAGGAAAGTCTGCATATCCGATTGCCGGTGGGGAAACACAGTGAGAAGCCGCTTTATCTGCTGCATATCAGCTCAGGCAATGATTCTGACGTTGTGAATACCAGTCACTACCGCCACCATCTGGTGATTGAAGCTAATGCACAGGCTGAAGTGATCGAACATTTCGTCAGTCTGAATCAACAGCCTCACTTTACTGGCGCACGGCTCACCATTGCAGTAGGTGATAATGCTGAACTGCATCACTGTAAACTGGCATTTGAAGCCCCTCAGAGCTACCACTTTGCCCACAATGACCTGCTGTTAAGCCGTGATTCGCGGGCGCGTAGTTATAGCTTCCTGCTGGGCGCGGGGCTGACTCGTCATAATACCAGCGCCCAATTGAATGGCGAAGGTGCTACGTTGTCCATTAACAGCTTGCTGTTACCGATAGGGCGCGAAATCTGTGACACTCGCAGTTATCTGGAGCACAACAAAGGCTATTGCGAAAGCCGCCAGTTACATAAAACCATCGTGCGTGAGCGCGGCAAAGCTATCTTTAACGGCATGATTAAAGTGGCTAAACATGCGTTGAAAACTGACGGACAGATGACCAACAATAACTTGTTATTGAGTAAATTGGCGGAGGTTGATACCAAACCGCAGTTGGAAATTTATGCCGATGATGTGAAGTGCAGCCATGGCGCGACGGTCGGTCGCATTGATGCGGAACAGCTTTTTTATCTGCAATCGCGCGGGATTAATCAGGCTGATGCGCAACAGATGATTATTTTTGCCTTTGCTGCCGAATTAACTGAAGCCATTCACAGCGACGCCATTCGCAAAGTGGTGCTGGCGCGGATTGCTGAACGTTTGGCCGGAGAATCGCTATGAGTTTCCCTATCGAACAGGTTAGAGCTGACTTTCCATTGCTGAGCCGCCAGGTTAACGGCCAGCCGCTGGCCTATCTGGACAGTGCCGCCAGCGCACAAAAGCCACAAGTGGTCATCGACAGGGAGCTTAATTTTTATCGTGAGGGTTATGCCGCAGTTCATCGTGGGATTCATACCCTAAGTAGCGAAGCGACCCAACAGATGGAGGCGGTGCGCAGTCAGGTTGCTGATTTTATCAATGCAGCTTCTGCCGAAGAGATTGTTTTCGTTAAAGGGACCACCGAGGCCATCAATCTGGTGGCTAACAGTTATGGCCGTCATTTCCTGAGCGCCGGTGACAGCATCATCATCACCGAGATGGAGCATCACGCCAATATTGTGCCGTGGCAGATGTTAGCAACTGACTTGGGTGTTGAGATTCGTATCTGGCCGCTGACGGCAACAGGGGAGCTTGAGCTGGCCGCATTGGCGGGCTTGATTGATGACACCACCCGGTTGCTGGCGATTACTCAGGTTTCCAATGTCTTGGGGACCGTGAATCCCATACAGCAGATTGTTGCTCAGGCTAAAGCGGCTGGGTTGGTGGTGCTGGTGGATGGTGCGCAGGCTATCATGCATCAATCGATAGATGTGCAGGCATTGGATTGTGATTTTTATGCCTTCTCCGGCCATAAGCTTTACGGGCCATCGGGCATTGGTATCTTATACGGCAAGAGTCAACTGTTGCAGCAAATGCCACCATGGGAAGGGGGCGGTTCGATGATCAAAACCGTGAGCCTAACGCAAGGCACCACTTTTGCCGATGCGCCGTGGCGTTTCGAGGCCGGTTCGCCGAACACCGCAGGCATTATGGGGCTGGGTGCGGCAATCCATTATGTTACTGATCTTGGGTTTGCGCAGATCCAGCACTATGAGCAGTCGCTGATGCAGTATGCCTTGGATCAACTGGGTCAGGTAAACAGCCTGACACTTTATGGCCCGCAAGCCCGTGCCGGGGTTATTGCGTTTAATTTAGGGGAGCACCACGCGTATGATGTTGGCAGTTTCCTCGATCAATACGGTATCGCTATTCGTACCGGCCATCACTGTGCTATGCCATTGATGTCGTTCTACCACGTTCCTAGTATGTGTCGTGCCTCATTGGCACTTTATAATACCCATGAGGAAGTAGATCGCTTGGTGGCAGGGCTACAGCGCATTGAAACATTACTGGGTTGAGTGTTATTAATAAGCGCTGTATCTAAAATTCAACGATTACCAATGTCATTGATGTTGCAGCAAGCGAATGACCAATCGGTCGGGATCGATTTGAACGGTATTTATGCTAGCCACAAGGTGAGCCTCAAAGGTGAGGCTCCTTAATCCCATGCGTAATCACGTGATTTTGCGGGTAGGTAGGCGCGGCTAACTGCCCACGACATCAAGTATAAAAGGTATCAGGAAGCATGCTATGGCTGGTTTGCCAGATAAAGAAAAATTGATTCGTAACTTTTCCCGTTGTCTGAATTGGGAAGAAAAATATCTGTATGTGATCGAGTTAGGGGGGCAGCTAGCCCCACTGACAGAGCAACAACGCCAGCCGGAGAATCTGATTTCCGGTTGCCAAAGCCAGGTGTGGATTGCCATGACAGCCTCAGATGAGGGGCAAGTGGTTTTTGCTGGTGACAGTGATGCGGCTATCGTTAAAGGTTTGGTCGCGGTGGTGTTTATCCTTTATCACGGTTTAGCTCCACAGCAGATCATTGAGTTGGATGTTCGGCCATTTTTTGCCGATTTAGCCCTCAGTCAGCACCTGACCCCTTCGCGTTCACAAGGTCTGGAAGCGATGATCCGCGCTATTCGTACTAAAGCGGCAACTTTAAAAAACGGTTAACTCACGCCAACATTTTGTGCTTTATTCCTCAGAAGTTGACCATTTTTGAGTCATGGGTCACAGTCTTAAAATGGTGAAATTTCAGCAGGTTAAATCGGCTGCCATGCCGGATAAAGCATAATAAATTACTTTGTAACACCTTGATTTTTAGAGATATAAATTGCCTTTATAATAAGGGCTGTTACTATATGGTGGCCTTATAATTGGCTGCTAGAATTAACGTAGATATACCCGTCATCTTTCAAACTGCTGGTGTGTTGGCTGCTCTCATTCCCCCGAATCACTTACTTGCGTAAGCTCGCGGGATTCATTTGTTTGCCGCCTTCCTGCAACTTGGAATCTATTGGGTATAGCCGTGTAAACCGAATTTGAAGAAGTGATGTAGGAACTAAGCATGAAACGTGCATTAACCTTGATTGGTATGTTATTCGCAACTTGTATGGCGGGAAGTATTACCGCTGCCAATGCGACCGAGTATCCTCTACCGCCAGCCAATAGCCGTCTGATTGGTGAAAATACTACCTATACCGTTCCAAATGATGGCCGTCCGCTTGAGGCTATTGCTGCTGATTATAAAATCGGCTTGCTGGGGATGCTTGAAGCCAACCCAGGTGCTGACCCGTATCTGCCATTACCGGGTTCAGTGTTAACCATCCCAACCCAGATGCTGCTGCCTGATACCCCACGTGAAGGCATCGTCATCAACCTGGCTGAGCTGCGTCTTTATTACTACCCTAAAGGCCAGAGCAAAGTCATCGTGTATCCTATCGGTATCGGCCAGTTAGGGCGTAATACCCCTACTATGACGACATCTGTTAGTCAGAAGATCCCGAATCCAACCTGGACACCGACTGCAAACATCCGCAAGCACTACCTGGCACAAGGCGTTACCTTGCCATCAGTCGTTCCAGCTGGGCCGGAAAACCCAATGGGCCTGTTTGCTATGCGCTTGTCAGCCGGTGGCGGTGAGTATTTGATCCACGGTACTAATGCCAACTTTGGTATCGGCATGCGTGTTAGCTCCGGGTGTATCCGTTTACGTCCTGATGATATCAAGGCACTGTTCAGCTCAGTACCTAAAGGTACTCGCGTACAGATAGTCAACGAACCGGTTAAATATTCCGTAGAACCTGATGGTAAACGTTATGTTGAGGTTCATCAGCCGTTGTCCCGCGTGGACAGTGATGACCCGCAAACGATGCCAATTGCGATCAGCAGCGGCCTACAGAAATTTATGAGCGACAGCCAGACTGATGCACAAGTGGTCCAGGATGCGATTGTACGCCGCGCTGGCATGCCTGTCATCGTAACGGTAGGTGAGACAGCACCTGTGGAGGCTCCGGCCGCTGTAGCGCCTCAGGGCGAGCAACAGGCGCAACCACAGACTGAAGGGCAGCAACCGGCTAACGAAGCCGCATCTAAGCTGGTTCAGCCAGGTCCGGTCTACTCTGCCGCTAATTAAGTATTAGATACACCTTTGCCATGGCAATGTATCCGTCGTGGCAAAGCCTGTAGCCTCAACCGCAAGATGACAGAGTGAGTGAGTAGCAAAGGAAGGTAGCTATCAAGGAGGGTAACGTCAGGAATGCATTTTGGCGGGGTAAAAAAAATGGCGCACAATGTGCGCCATTTTTCATTTTCAGGAAGTAATATTACTTCTTGTAAGCGTGAGCTTGGTTGTCCAGACGTTGGTTAGCACGTGCTGCATCGTCTTTAGCTGCTTGAACGTCAGAACGGATTGCGTTCACGTCGTTGCTCAGTTGGTCAACTTTAGCGTTCAGAGTCTGAACGTCAGAAGACAGTTGGTCGATTTTAGCATTGCTTGAACAACCAGCCAGCATAGTTGAAGCCAGAATTACCGCGCCCAGTACAAGTTTAGTACGATTCATTATTAACACCCTCTAGATTAAGTTAATCTCCATGTAGCGTTACAAGTATTACACAAAGTTTTTTCGAAAGAGAATAAATTTTTAGTGTTAGAGGGGTTTATTTTGATCGTTCGCTCAAAGAAGCACCTTGTTTTAAAAAAAAGTTAAAAAAACGAGGCAAAACAGCCGGATTCTATGGGATAAGTCCTATTTGAAAAAATGGCTTTAACGCCGTTGTGATAAAGCAGATTTTTCAGAAAGATTATTTGGACGGTTTAAAAAAGAAAACGCCGCTATTGAAAGCGGCGTTTTTAATTATCATCCGAGAGGACGTGTTGGGGTTATAACACGTGTACCGAAGCAGTATTGGTGGTGCCACTTGCTACCAGAGCACCAGAAACCATAACTACAACTTCGCCTTTCAGTGCCAAGCCACTGGCCAGAGCGGCTTCTTTACCGATGCGGTAGAAATCATCAGTGGAAGCGATTTTATCAACCAGTTGAGTGACAACACCTTTGGTCAGGATTAATTGACGGGCGGTGGTTTCGTTGGTGGTCAATGCCAGAATGGTGGCAGTAGGGAAGTATTTACGCACTGATTTTGCTGATTTACCGCCGCCAGTGGCAACGATAATCAGTTTTGCTTCCAGTTTTTCTGCTGTTTCTACCGCGCCACGGCAAACGGCTTCGGTGATACGCATTTTACGATTATCATTCAGCGTATCAATGCGGCTAGGCATAATGCGGTCTGTACGCTCACAGATGGTCGCCATGATGGTGACAGACTCTAATGGGTACTTACCCTTGGCGCTTTCACCAGACAGCATCACGGCGTCTGTACCGTCCAGAATGGCGTTAGCAACGTCGCCAGCTTCTGCACGAGTAGGGCGTGGGTTTTTGATCATTGAATCGAGCATCTGCGTTGCAGTGATAACAACTTTGCGAGCGCGGTTACATTTCTCAATCATCATCTTCTGCGCGAAGATAACTTCTTCAACCGGGATCTCAACACCCAGGTCACCACGGGCAACCATGATACCGTCGGAGGCTTCCAGGATTTCGTCGAAGTTATTCAGACCTTCCTGGTTTTCGATTTTAGAAATGATTTGGATATGTTCGCCACCGTGCGCTTTCAGGTGTTCGCGAATTTCCAGCACGTCTGAACGTTTACGGATAAAGGAGGCAGCAACGAAGTCCACGCCTTGCTCACAACCAAAGATCAGGTCAGCTTTATCTTTTTCAGCCAGTGCGGGTAACTGGATAGAAACGCCTGGCAGGTTAACGCCTTTGTTTTCACCCAAATCACCGTTGTTCAGCACTTTACAGACTACGGCGCTTTCAGTGACTTCAGTCACTTCCATACCGATCAGACCATCGTCAACCAGAACGGTGTTACCAATTTTCAGGTCAGCAGCGAAGCCTGGGTAAGTCACAGCAACGATCTTGTCGTTACCGATAACACTTTGATCCGTGGTAAAGGTGAAAGTCTGACCAGCAACCAGGGCTGCATCTTTGCCGCCTTCCAGTTTCATGGTGCGGATTTCTGGGCCTTTAGTGTCCAACAAGATGCCAGCCTTGTGGCCGGTTTTTGCCATTACAGCACGAATGTTCTTGATACGTTGACCATGTTCTACATAGTCGCCGTGAGAGAAGTTCAAACGCATAACGTTCATGCCGGCATCAAGCAGTTTTGTCAGCATTTCTTCAGATTCGGTTTTGGGACCGATAGTACAAACAATTTTAGTCTTTTTGTCGTTCATGTTCATGAGGATTTTTCTACAAGTTGTGATGGATTAAAAACGAAAGTTCCGTTAATGAGATCAACGGAGTGGGATCTGATTAGTGTCTGGTGTAGCGAAACGTTACAAAGAAGCAAAACATTACTAAGGATAGATGACAGTTGCGGAAGTTGAGCGGAAAACTTTAGCACGAGGCTAAACGCATGATCGGTATACGATGGCGTAAATGTGAGTTGTATTTTTTTAGCGTATCGGCAGATCAAGATGCTGAAACCATTCAACTGAAACGACGGTTCGTATTATAAGCGGTAAGTAACGGGAAATGAAATAGAAAACAGAAACTCATTGCCGTTTTTTATAAAAAGGGGGAATTAGTCGCGCAAGTATTGCGAATATTTCTTAGTTTGTTGCGCAACTGGTGTGATTTTTAACATTTTTAGCCAATCCAGGGCTGATAAACAAGCAGAAGACATCGAAGGATTCGTTGAGCTCTATTGTATTATTGGGGTCATCTCTTGCAGAGAATTAGCTGGAATAGGGGGGCGTAAACAAGTATTGGGAAGATTAAGAAAACACAGAGTGAAGCGGAGTGGTGCGTTCTAATGGACTCGAACCATCGACCCCCACCATGTCAAGGTGGTGCTCTAACCAACTGAGCTAAGAACGCATCTAAAGATGATAAATCTGTGACCAGAGTGGTGCGTCCGAATGGACTCGAACCATCGACCCCCACCATGTCAAGGTGGTGCTCTAACCAACTGAGCTACGGACGCACATTACCCTACTTACTTGAAGTTACAGGACGACCGATTGCAACTCTTACTACTTTGGCTACTGAACTCACAACGTCTTTAACCACTACATCGGTGTAATAAATTTGGTGCGTCCGAATGGACTCGAACCATCGACCCCCACCATGTCAAGGTGGTGCTCTAACCAACTGAGCTACGGACGCATCTTTTTTATTACTCACCATCAATGCTGACAGCGGGGACGAATATTAACGAGCTGCCCGTCTGCTGGCAAGGAGAAAAACACAATATTCACCGCAAACTCACGTAATTGCTGCGCTTTTGCCCATTGCGCTGTTTTTTTCTCCACCTTGGTGTTTTTACGCTGGCGTGACTTGCTAATATGATTTCTGCCGGTCACGCCAGAGATTGCCAGTACTAATGTGCGGCTTTGCCCAAGATAAATGTCGCAGGCTGTTTTTGTAACCAGCGGATGCGTAGCGCCATTAAAATCGCCGCAGAGGTTAAGCCAATAACGAACCCAATCCAGAACCCACTTGGCCCCATGGCGGGCACGATATAATCGGTTAGCCCCAGCAAGTAACCACTGGGTAGCCCCAGTATCCAATAGGCAGTAAAGGTAATAAAGAAGATCGAACGTGTATCTTTATAACCCCGTAACACACCGCTACCGATTACTTGAATCGCATCAGAGAGCTGGTAAATAGCGGCCAGCAACATCAAGTGGGAGGCCATCATCACTACTGCCGGTGTTTTGTTGTACAGCAAAGCAATATGCTCGCGGAAAATAACGGTGAATACCGCAGTAACACAAGCCAGCATTAAACCCACGGCAATACTGGTATAGGCGGCGACCCTCGCTTGGTCAACCGAGCCTTGACCAAGACGGAAGCCAACACGAATGGTGGCCGCGACACTTAGCGACATAGGCAACATAAACATTAGTGAACTAAAGTTGAGCGCAATTTGGTGCCCGGCTACAGCGACAATGCCCAAAGGGGAAACCAGTAAGGCGACAACCGCGAACAACGTTACTTCAAAAAACAGCGCCAAAGCGACTGGCAGACCAAGGCCACCCAGGCGTTTCATTACTTGCCAGTCTGGTGCAGCGAACCCTTTTTCCAGTTTGATATCCTGTTGTGAACGCGCACGCGTGACATACCAGCGCATCATCAGGAACATCACCCAATAGACCGTGCCTGTAGCCACCCCGCAACCTACGCCACCTAATGCCGGAGCACCGAATTTACCGTAGATGAAAATATAGTTAACCGGAATATTAACGAGCAAACCAATAAAGCCGATAACCATCCCCGGTTTGGTTTTGGATAATCCCTCGCATTGATTACGCAGTACCTGGAAGAACAGATAGCCCGGTGCACCCCACATAATGGCATGCAGGAAACCAACGGCTTTATCTGCTAGCACTGGGTCAATATTATGCATTTGCTTAATAACGTGGTCGCTATTATATAGAACAAACATAATTAGCAGGGAAACGCATAAAGCCAGCCAAAAACCTTGCCTGACTTGATGGGCAATCTGATTGCGCCGCCCGGAACCGTTGAGCTGTGCAACTGTTGGGGTAAGTGCCAACAACAAACCATGGCCAAATAAAATAGCCGGTAACCAGATAGACGTCCCCACCGCTACTGCGGCCATATCCGTTGCACTGACAGAACCCGCCATAATAGTGTCAACTACACCCATGGCAGTTTGAGACAATTGCGCGATGACGACGGGAATAGCGAGAGCCAATAAGCTACGCGCTTCGACGATGTACTTCTGCACGTATGCACCTTTCTCTACCCGTCGCCCTTCAATATACAGGGGTGTTGGCTGCCCTTGCTCACTCCCGTCACTTAGTTATCTAAGCTCCTGGAGGTTCACGCGGTTGCCGCCTAGCTGTATCTCGAAGTAACTTGGGTATAACCTAGTTATGATTTCAATAACGACTGTTTATCGCGCAATGGGCGATAAATAAAATAGCGGAAAAACTATAAAGGATTGTACCTGCTCATCGCGCTTAAGCAATCTTTGTCGCTAATTATCAGCTAAATACCGCTTATCTGTTTTTTTAGTCTAAGTGGTTTGGTTTTCCTTATCTTCTGAGGCAAAATCAAGGCAGAGAATCTTTCTTTTTATAGATAACTGATAAGAGGCATGGCGTATGTTTACCGGTATTGTTCAAGGCACCGCGCCGGTGGTTGCCATCGAGGAAAAATCAAATTTCCGTACACATGTAGTAGAAATGCCAACGGAGATGCTGCCTGAATTAGCCTTAGGTGCTTCTGTTGCTCACAATGGTTGCTGTCTGACAGTCACCGCCGTTGAGGGTAATCGGGTTAGCTTTGATCTAATGAAGGAAACACTGCGCATTACCAATTTGGGCGATATCAAGGTTGGTGATACCGTTAATTTGGAACGTGCGGCTAAATTCAGCGATGAAATTGGTGGGCATCTCATGTCTGGCCATATTATTTGTACTGCTGAAATTGTCAAAATATACACATCAGAAAATAATCGTCAGATCTGGTTTCGTATGCCCAGCTTTGATTTAATGAAATATGTATTACACAAAGGCTTTATTGGCATTGATGGTATCAGCCTAACCATTGGTGAGGTCGTCGGGAACCGTTTCTGTGTGCATCTGATACCCGAAACACTGTCGCGTACCACATTAGGTAAAAAGCGTTTGGGGCATCGGGTAAATATCGAAATAGATCCACAAACTCAGGCGGTAGTGGACACAGTCGAGCGGGTATTGGCGCAGCGGGAGATGGTACATGCTACGCCGGTAGTTGATAAGGTCACTCACGGATAAACGTGGTCTTAACCGAGATAAAGTGATTAAGAATAGGACAGGGGAGTCAATATACCTGTCCTATTTTCACTTTTAACGCGGTACGCGAATCCCACCATCCACTCCGTTCGGGCTGAATAACACTTGCCACAGTTGGATATCTCTGGCGCGGAATGCCCCCGCACAGGCATTGAGATAATAACTAAACATCCGCTCAAATCGTGACGAGTAATTCTCCGCCAGGCTTGGCCACGCGGCTTGAAAACGTTCATACCACGCCATCAGGGTGCGATCATAATCAGCGCCAAAATTATGCCAATCTTCCATGATAAAATAAGGCTCACTGGCGTTAGCAATATGTTTTACTGACGGCAGGCAGCCATTGGGGAAGATATATTTATTAATCCACGGATCAATACTCAGATCGGTACGATTAGCGCCGATGGTGTGCAGTAAGAACAGGCCATCTGGCTTCAAATTGCGGTTTACGACATCAAAATAGGTGTGATAGTTCTTTGGCCCGACATGCTCGAACATACCGACAGAAACAATCCGATCGAATTGTTCGTTCAGATCACGGTAGTCTTGCAACAAAATAGTGACGTCCAAACCTTCACCGCGTTTTTGTGCCAGTTTTTGTTGCTCAGCCGAAATGGTAACACCGGAAACGGCAACCCCGTAATGCCTGGCGGCATAAGCGGCGAGGCCCCCCCAACCACAACCGATGTCTAGTAACGTCATGCCCGGAGCCAATTGCAGCTTTTCGCAGATCATCCGCAGTTTATTTTCCTGCGCTTGCTCAAGGGTCGTGGCATCTTTCCAGTAAGCGCAAGAGTATTGCATATTTGAATCAAGCATTAGGCTAAACAGATCATTACCCAAATCGTAATGTTCTTTACCGACAATCCAGGCTCTTTTCTTCGATTGCAAATTAATAATGCGCGCGGCAGCAATACGTAAAGTATCTTTGAAATGGTGTGGAAGTTGATGCTCCAGTCCAGCTCTGAGAACCCGTTGGAAAAAGATATCCAAGCGGTCACATTCCCACCAACCGTCCATGTAACTCTCACCTAATGCCAAAGATCCTTCTTGCAATACCCGCTTAAAAAAATCAGGGTTATTAACTCTAATGTCGAAAGGGCGAGGGCCATTAATTTCAATATCAGCCCGGTTCAGCATTTCTTGTATAATGCGAAACCACGGGGTTTCTTGAATACTCTGGTCTTCTATACAGGATGAACTCATAGCTTCTCCATCACTTTCTTCTGACTTATGACCCGCGATACATGCAGATTCATACCAATAAGGTTGTCGTGACCTTGGTGTCTAATATCCGTAACGGACAGAGGAAGATTAAGAAGAAACCCTAATAAAAATTGGTTTAGGGCAACTCATCCTTAAGAGTAAATGTGACGCAATCCACGCGCCCAGAAGGTACTTAAGTTAATGCTTTTTTTTAATGGTATTGTATCTGGTTAAATCGAGTATAGGCTTGCCGGGGCGCTTTCTCAATAATAAATCGTCCCCGGCTCGCGTGTTCCTTAGTGACTATTTCCATTGGGAATTAATTCACTTCACCTATGGCGCTACCGCTGTGTTAGCGGCGCTTGTTATTCGGCTCATCCTTGGGCCTCGCCTCGTTGAGGCCGCCACAAGCCGCCTTCAAATCGGTTTGCGACCGGTTTATCGCCCGAATTACTTACTTATCTAAGCACATCACGTCTCATCCGCTTGCGGCTTTGCTGTAATGCCGATGACTTTGGTTACCGGATTAGTATGATTTTTTTCTTTTCGCAATGCGTAGCAATGAATGCCATAACCTAAAAATGCCAGAACCACTGTTGATAGCATCACGGTCACTGTTGCCAGCAATGGCTGGCTGATATAGGCCGAGACCACCATACTGGCAACAAAACACAACCCAAGCTGAAGGGTATTTTGCAGCGCGGCTGCTTTACCTGTGTTCGCTGGAAAGGGCATTAATGCATTCGCTACGATAATAGGGTAGCAGGCACCATTAACCAGCGCCATTATGCAGAATGGAATAAGTAAGGTCAGTAGGGTCGGCGTGGTTAACGTTGCTATCAGATAAAGTGCAATCATGCTGACCGCATAGCCTGCCAACAGCCACGGCAGCAAGGTGTTGCCCTTGATCCGGGCAAGAGCACTGCGGCAACCAAACCCGCCTAACAGGAAGGCCAGGGTCTGGGGGACATAACTTAATCCGATGACATTCGGGCTATAACCCATATCACCGAGAATAAAAGGTGAACCGGTTAACCAGGCAAAGAAACCGGCACTACAGGCAGCAAACATCATCACGTTGCCACTGAATGTTGCCGACTTAAGCAACTGCCAGAAACTGATTTTGGTGCTAATTCGTGTCGCATTATCCTGAGCAGTTTTTTTGCGTTCGCTCAATCGTGCCGTCGGGATCAGCAGCAGCAGTGTAACGGCCAGTAATACGACAAAAATTGCACGCCAACTGAAGTGGTTTAATAACCAGGCTCCCAGCAGCGGGGCTAATGCAGGAGAGAGCGCCACTAACGGCATAATGGTAGCGAACACCCGATTGGCCTTGCCGTCGCGATACCGATCTACCACTAACGCCTGCCAACTCACGGCAGCAGAACACACCCCCACTGCCTGAATGAAGCGCAGGATGAGTAATTGTGTCGCATTTTCAACCCACAAAACCCCCAGACAGCCGAGGGCAAATAATCCCAAACCAGCTAGCAGAACCGGTTTGCGGCCTAACTTATCCGATACAGGTCCCCAGATAAGCTGAGCGATTGCGAACCCCGCGAGGAAGATACTTAAACTGGCGCTGATAGCGCCGGCAGATGCTTGTAGCTCTTGTTGCATTGCGCCAAAAGCGGGCAGATACATGTCGGTGGCCAGATAACCCAACATACTCAGACCGGCCAGATAGAACATAAAACCAGACGACGTTTTCATTCTTTATTTCTCTTTATATCCTTCGTCCTTGGAACCGCAGAGGTGCTAGTTGCCGCGCCAATGACGTTGGCTAAATTATAATTTTTGCAGGCAAAACTTCTGTTACTGAAAATTAATTGCGGTGGGCATTCTATCGATGAGAAATTCGGTTGTGAAACGCTAATATTTGCGCCATGCTGTTAAAAATTTTGATAGCAAATTTGTGATGGAAAAGGTGAAAAACAATGTGGTCTGAATATTCACTGGATGTGGTGGACGCAGTAGCCCGTACCGGGAGTTTCAGTGCTGCTGCGCAAGAATTGCACCGCGTGCCGTCTGCGATTAGTTACACGGTGCGTCAGTTGGAAGAGTGGCTGGCCGTCCCGCTGTTTGAACGGCGTCATCGCGATGTGGAATTAACCGAAGCGGGTGTGGTTTTTATTAAAGATGCTCGCGATGTTATCAAAAAAATGAATAACACACGCCGCCAATGCCAACAAGTGGCGAATGGTTGGCGTGGGCAGTTAAATATAGTGATAGATAAAATTGTTAAGCCACAGCGTAGTCGCCGCTTAGTGTTGGATTTTTATCGACATTTTCCTGATATTGAGCTGCGGGTACGCTATGAAGTCTTCAACGGTGTGTGGGATGCGCTGGTGGAGGGGCAGGCGGAAATGGCCATAGGTGCTACCCGCGCGATCCCCGTCGGTGGGCGATTTGTTTTTCGCGATATGGGTTTTTTAAGTTGGCATTGTGTGGTGAGCATCGATCACCCTTTAGCCCGGTTAACTGGGCCACTTAGTGATAATCAGTTACGGCCTTATCCCTCACTCTGTCTGGAGGATACCGCCCGCAACCTACCTAAGCGTGACACCTGGACTTTAGCTAACCAGCAGCGATTGGTGGCTCCAGACTGGGCAACGGGAATCGACTGCCTGTGTGCGGGGTTATGCATTGGAATGGTACCAGCGCACATGGTGTCGCCGTTGATTGAACAAGGGAAGTTAGCGGCATTGACGTTGGTAGAACCGCTGCCCGATAGCCCATGTTGTTTGGCGTGGCAGCAGAACAACCACTCGCCCGCATTGGCCTGGCTACTCGAGTATTTGGGTGACAGTGTCACGCTGAATGCTGAGTGGCTGAAAGATGACGGTGAATTATCATTCAATGAGCAAGAGGTGATTGCGCGAACTTAGCACCGGTAGCGTTGCATGCTACCGGCGAAAGAGCATTAACGGCGGTAGTCGCGGAACGGGCCATCGGCAACGGAGCGGCGCTCAACCAGTTTAGGATGTACCTCAATGGTCTGCGGATCTTCACGTTTGCTGACAATACGATCAAGTAACATGGCAAAGGCGGTTTCACCCAAACGCTCTTTTGGCTGGTGAATCGTGGTCAGTGCTGGCGAGAAATAGCGAGCATTACGCACATTATCATAGCCGATCACCGAAATATCTTGTGGTACCCGTAGGCCCAACTCATCAGCAGCACATATTGCACCCATGGCCATAATATCGCCGCCACAGAATACCGCTGTTGGGCGATGCTTTTGTGTCAGAATTTGATGCATTGCTTTATACCCGGATTCAGGCTCGAAATCCCCTTGCACCACCCATTCATCACGCAGTGTGATATTGGCCTCTTCCAACGCTTTCAGGAAGCCCTGATGGCGACCACCACCGGTATTACGGGCTAACTGACCAGGGATAGCACCAATGTCACGGTGACCGCGCTCAATCAGGTAACGGCCCGCTAAATAGCCACCTTCAAAGGCGTTATCAATAATAGAGTCAGTAAAATCGCCACGAGCCGTACCCCAATCCATAACGACCATTGGGATATTACGATAATCCTCTAACATCCCTAGCAGTTGTTCAGGATATTCTGAACACATCACCAGCAGCCCATCGACACGTTTTTGCGCCAACATCGCCAGATAGGCTTTTTGTTTGTCCAGATTATTATGAGAATTACATAAAATCAGGGTGTAACCCTTGCTGTAACAACTGTTTTCGACGGCTTCAATCACTTCAGCAAAATAAGGTGCTTCACTGGATGTTGCCAGCAAACCAATTGATTTGGTGTGATTGACTTTCAAACTGCGAGCCACAGCGCTGGGCGAATAATGCAGTTCTTTAATGGCAGCCCACACGGCAGCCTTCGTGTTTTCGGCGACGAAACGAGTTTTGTTGATAACGTGCGAAACGGTGGTGGTGGACACACCCGCGTGTTTGGCCACATCTTTAATCGTTGCCATAAAAAGAATGACTCCTAAGCTTACCGGTTACAGTAGGGTAAGTATTATGTTAATCGTTTGCCTGCAATACTCGAAAACCACTCAGACACAAACACGATATTAGGCTGGGAAGTTGAATCAGCGGGTTGTCTGAAAGTATTTATTGGACGTTATTAGTCGGTATGCAGTTATGAACTGCGAATTTTGTCTGATCTGGAGGAAAAGTGAAAGGGGTAATCAAAGTTATAAAGTGCGTAATGAGCACAAGATTTTTTTTCTGAACTGTGGGAAAATAATTTAACACACTAACTATGTGCCTTTATCTTACTACAAACTAACCGGCTAAGGAGTTTTTATGGATACCAATCTGAAAATGTCGCTGATTACGACTGTTGGTGCGCTGGCGATGATTATTGTCTTTAGCTTCGTGGCAGTAATGAATTAATTGAGCCGCTTGCCGGTGTGAAGTGATAAGTAGGGCGGGTAAACCCGCCCTTAATTATTGTTACGAGTAATGCGCCGGTCTGTTGTCGCCGTATCAGGCTAAATTTTTCTCAACGAAAGACCAGTTAACCAGTGCCCAGAAGTTCTCCAGGTATTTTGGTCGCGCATTGCGGTAATCAATGTAGTAAGCATGTTCCCACACATCGACAGTTAACACCGGTTTATCAGTGGTGGTCAGTGGTGTTGCTGCATTAGATGTACTGACAATCGCCAGCGTGCCATCTGCTTTTTTAACCAGCCAGGTCCAGCCAGCGCCAAAGTTTTTTACTGCCGCATCAGTAAACTGTGCTTTAAATTCAGCAAAAGAACCAAATGACTGATTAATAGCATCGGCAACCTTACCCGTAGGTTCGCCACCACCATTAGGTGACAGGCAATGCCAGTAGAAGGTGTGGTTCCAGACTTGGGCCGCATTGTTAAATACCCCACCATTAGAGGTTTTTACAATCTCTTCCAACGTCTTACCCGCAAACTCCGTGCCTTTAATCAGATTATTGAGGTTAACCACATAGGTGTTGTGATGCTTACCGTAATGGTATTCCAGTGTTTCAGCTGAAATGTGGGGTTCTAGCGCATTTTGCGCATAAGGTAATGCCGGTAATTCAAAAGACATAGCTCTCTCCTTTCGGGGTTGCTCAGGGTGTTTGCTCCTCAAATCACATCAATTGCCGTTGGCAGCTATGTGGCGAAGAGCGGTTAAAGCTTAATTGTTGTATTTTTGTTGTGGGTATTAATCTTAACAACTTTCATCAGGAATGACAGAGATAACCTCACTGTTTGATGAGCGATAGCGTGAAAGTCATACAACGGGTTTAACACGTGAAGGGGCTTATTGTGCTATAGGCACCCGGTGGTGCTACCGGGCGCAAACTGAAGTCTTAGCGGATGGTTTTTGGTGTGACCACGCGGCGTGCGCCAACGTAATGATCTTGCCAATAGTCATTGTCCAGCATGCTGATACGAATTTCTTCGCCGGTACGCGGGGACTGAATAAACTTGCCATTACCCAAATAGACGCCCACATGATCGGCGACACCACGGTTAGCAATATTGAAGAATACTAAATCACCGCTTTCCAACTCAGCACGTTTTACGGGGGCGGCGTCACGCAGGTGATACATCTCGTTAGCCGTGCGTGGCATCTTTATTCTGATCACGTCTTTATAGGCGTAATAGATAAGCCCGCTGCAATCAAAACCGGTATTAGGAGAGGTGCCACCCCAGCGATAAGGTTTACCAACTTGTTTCATTAGTTTGCTCATCGCGGTCTGCTTGGCATGTTGATAGCGTTTTTTATGTGCCGGACTGAGCTTAATTTTACTATTAGCGACTAATTCGCTAGCGGCTTTGCCTTGGGTTTTATTTCTGTGCCGGCCGTAAGCGACTTTTTCTGTTTTTTTAACTGTGGTCACTTTTTTATTGGCTGCGGTTTTAATATTGGTTTTTTTTGTCGTGGTTTTACTGACTTCTTGTGCTTTTTTCTTCATCGTTTTAGTGGCGTTGGCAGCAATTTTCTTTTTATCGTTGCTGGCCGCTGTTTTAGCCGTTGTCACTTTGCCCGAGGTGGTTTTAGTGTTGGCGACTTTTACTTTTTTGCTGCTTTTATCGGCTTTACGCTTTTTACGATCATCCGGGCTGGCCTGGCTGACCTGTCCTTTCTTCTGCTCAGCCGAGACGTGAGCCTGCGGTGACGCATGCGCCAAATTTAAAAATAGCTGGGTAAACAGCAGCACAAACAGCGTAAATATTAAACGCATAATAACGCTACCAACCTTGCCCTAAGATGAATATGAAGAGTCACAGTATTGCCGAAACTCACGATATAAAAAAGCGCAGAGCGACATGATTTTAATCGATATTGTGAGAAAACATTAATGAATGAGTAATTGCCGTTTTTTCACACGTCTAATGGCCTTAAATCAACCATACGTCAACGAGTTATGTCCTTCGTACTTGAATTTGCTGGGGGCGTTACTCTCACTCCCTGCGCAGATTAGCATAAATACGAGCCAAATCGGGTATCTACTGATGTGCCATTCACATGTAACTGACTTGCCATGCTAATTACTGTAGTCATAACAGCAAGTATTCTTAAGAGCCCCATAAAGAAGATAATAGTGAATTAGTGGGATCAAAAATGTTATTCTAAATGCATATATTTGTAGCTGACAATATAACCATTCGGCCATAGAGTAAAGCCCCTGCAAAAGATGGCGTTTTATTCCAGTAGTGACAGTCGCTACAATAGGCCGGATGTAATAATTAAATTGAGCAATAAGGGCCTATTCCAGTAGGCGTAATTGTTGTAGCCACTATAGGGCTTGAGGAAGCAAGAAATGACGACGATTGATAAAATTCAGCGCCAGATAGCAGAAAACCCAATCCTGCTTTATATGAAGGGTTCACCTAAGCTGCCAAACTGCGGTTTCTCCGCTCAGGCTGTGCAGGCGCTGTCTGCCTGTGGTGAACGCTTTGCTTATGTTGATATCCTGCAAAACCCGGATATCCGTGCGGAACTGCCAAAATATGCTAACTGGCCAACCTTCCCACAACTGTGGGTTGATGGTGAACTGGTAGGCGGTTGTGACATTCTGATGGAAATGTACCAGCGTGGCGAACTACAGCAGTTATTGAAAGAGACCGCTGACAAATACCGTTCATCAGAAGAAAAACCTGCCGCAGAATAGGGCATGGATGTTTTCAGTGAAAAATAAAAAGGTGGCCTTTGGGCCACCTTTTTTGAAAGTAAAATTGTCGCCTTTTATCTCATGAACAATCTTAGCTCATGAACACTGCGCTATTCGGATTCCCCAGCCGGTATCGGCCAGCCACCCAGTTTCTTCCAGCGATTAACCAGTTCACAGAATAATTTTGCCGTTTGCATGGTGTCATACAATGCGGAATGCGCCTGGCTGCTATCAAACGGAATACCTGCCGTCAGACAGGCTTTTGCCAGAACGGTTTGCCCCAACACCAACCCACTGAGCGCCGCAGTATCAAAGGTCGCAAAGGGGTGGAACGGGTTACGCTTCAAACTGGCGCGTTCAGCCGCAGCCATCACGAAGCTGTGATCAAAGTTGGCGTTGTGTGCCACGATGATGGCCCGGTTACAGCCTTGATCTTTTAGCCCTTTACGTACGGCTTTAAAAATGGCGTGTAAAGCATCATGCTCACTCACTGCACCACGCAAAGGGTTGGTTGGGTCAATGCCATTAAATGCCAGTGCTTCTGGTTGCAGATTGGCGCCTTCAAACGGCTCTACATGGAAATGCAGCGTTTCATCCGGCAGTAACCAACCATCCTTGTTCATCTGCAAGGTTACCGCAGCAATTTCTAATAATGCATCAGTTTGCGCATTAAAACCGGCGGTTTCCACATCAATTACAACGGGGTAATACCCACGAAAACGGCCACTTAGGGCGTTAAGGTCACTTTTATCTACCATCAGTTTCTTATCTTCATCGAATTCAGCGCGCATTATGTCAAATTTTAGCGCGGGATGCAGGGGGGATATCGCGATGAGAAAAAAGGCACCTTAGGTGCCTTGATGCTAATCAGTTGCCAAGGCCGTGTCCGGCGCTCTTATTCTCGATTAACTCGATTTTATAGCCGTCGGGATCTTCGACAAAAGCAATAATGGTATTACCGCCTTTTACCGGGCCAGCTTCACGGGTGACATTACCACCCGCCTGACGAATTTGGTCGCAGGTAGCGGCGACATCATCCACGCCGAGCGCCAGATGACCAAATGCAGTCCCCATATCGTAACTATTTACATCCCAGTTATAGGTCAGCTCAATCACTGAACCTTCACTTTCATCGCTATAACCGACAAAAGCCAGCGAGTATTTATACTCCGTATTTTCGCTGGTACGCAGTAAACGCATCCCTAATACCTTAGTGTAAAAATCGATAGAACGTTGCAGGTCACCAACGCGGATCATGGTATGGAGTAAGCGTTTCATAATACCTCTTTGTAATCAACAGTTTAAAGTTTTAAAATCATTATAAATCAAAACTGATTCATAATCATATAGTAATATCATCCTGCTCACTACCTTCACTCTTCTGATATTTGGCTATGATGTGAAGATCTATTTAGTGCATTCTCCCGTTAGCACTCTTGTGGACAATCATCCGTACCGGATACGATTGCGCCGTTTTCTCGCGTTATCCCACGTGCAGCCAAAAAACAAAACAGCCAGTCAGAGTGTTAATCTAACTGGCTGTTATTTAATGATTTAATTTACGGACAAATTACAGGGTAGGGTAGTCGGTATAACCCTTCGCACCACCGCCATAGAAAGTATCGCCATCTGGCTCATTCAACGGTGCCTGTTGTTGCAGGCGGGCCACCAGGTCTGGGTTAGAAATATAGCTACGGCCAAAGGCAACTGCATCGATAAATCCTTTTTCTATCAAGTCTTCTGCTTTTTCAGCGGTGTATGCACCAGCACCCACAATAACGCCTTGGAAGCGAGCGCGGACGGCATCACGGAATGCGTCAGAATAAGGTTTACCGCCGGCCCAGTCTGGCTCAGAGATGTGCAGATAAGCAATATGACGTTTGTTTAGCTCGTCAATTAGATACAGCGCCGCCTCTTCCTGATCTTCACCATTATCCAAGCCATTGAATGGCCCCAATGGTGAGATACGGATACCAATATGTTCAGCGCCCCATTCGGCTACCGTGGCATCAACCACTTCCAGCGTTAGACGGGTACGGTTTTCAATGCTGCCACCGTATTGGTCGGTACGTTGGTTGGATGCCGGAGACATAAATTGATGCAACAGGTAGCCGTGGGCTGCATGCAGTTCAATATAGTCAAAGCCAGCCTCGCGAGCATTAGCCGTTGCCTGGCGGAAATCATTAATGATGCCAGGGATCTCTTCTGTTTCTAGCGCGCGCGGGGTGGAGCAGGGAACGCGGACCCAGGCTCCTGTTTCATCGCGTACCGTGGTGCGGGTATCTGCGGCAATGGCCGAAGGTGCCACAGGGGCTTGCTGGCCCGGTTGTAACGTGTTGTGTGAGATACGGCCAACATGCCATAACTGCACGGCAATATGTCCACCTTCGTCATGCACCGCCTGCGTGATTTTTTTCCATGCGTTTAACTGTTCCTGAGTGTGTAACCCTGGTGCACCCGCATAGCCTTTCGCCTGGAAAGAAATCTGGGTGGCTTCGGTAACAATCAAACCCGCGCTGGCCCGTTGACGATAATATTCAGCCATCAGAGGGGTTGGTATATCACCCGGTTCAATGCTGCGCAAGCGAGTCAACGGAGCCATAAATACACGGTTCGGCAAAGTGAGCGCGCCAACTTTCAAAGGGGAGAACAGTTTAGCAGTCTTCATGGTGCATCCTATATTAATAGACCAGTCGACTAGCGGCTGGGTAAATTCTGACAAACGAAAGTGTTAGATTCAGAATCATTGGATTATTGGGCTGGTTGTAGAATCAGTTCGATACTTTCTAGCGCACAGGTCAGCGGAGCAACCGATCGTTTCACCTTCGCCCGCAGTGAAGCACCGAGCCACAAGGCATACAGTGTTTCAGCCGTTGCCGCCGGTGAGAGCGTAATGCGCAGTGAGCCTTCGGCAATACCGGCTTCAATGGCATCTTGCAAACGACCAATCACACGGGCTGTGCCAATATCCAACGCATGTCGCATGGGTTCGGATAAGTCACTTACCTCTGCTGAGAGTTTAACCGCCAGACAAGCATTGTGGCATTCACTGCCACAATAGTTAGCAATAGCTTGAGCAAAATAGTGCAGCAGATGATGGCGCATATCACCTTGCGAATGGGTTAGCAGGCTTTCCATTTCAGCGTCGTAACTATCAAAGTAACGCTGTAGCATCGCCTCACCAAAAACTTCCTTCGAACGGAAATAGTGATAAAACGAACCTTTAGGTATGCCCGCCGTGGTCAGTAACAGGCTGAGACCCATACCATTAAAGCCAAGACGCAGGCTAAGGTTCTCACCGGTTGCTAACAGATGTTCACGAGTGTCTATGTGCGCGTGCTGTATTTTGTTCATGTCGAAGAGCGTAATAGACCAATCGGTCTAGGTCAAGAAAAAAATGCCAGCGGAGGGGATCGCTGGCATCAAGGTCACTTTCAGGTATCAACTCTTTACGGACTTTTTTGACTGATTCTTTCGCCCTGGTTTCGGCATTTCTGTAGTAAATCTAGCGCTGACTGATATTCAGTGGTTTGAACATTCATCATGCCTAATAAGGTATGGAAAAGATTATCTTGCGATATTTCATCATGTTGTGCACTGGCAGATAAACACTGACGGTCAATGCTAAAGCTTTTTGTATATTCAGGAGATAACCACATTAAGAATGGTATATGTGTCTGCTGGCTGGGGGCGAACATATAAGGGGTACCATGCAAATACATACCATTTTCGCCTAATGACTCACCGTGGTCAGAGAGATAGACCAGCGCGGTGTTAAAGTTATTACTGTGTTGTTGCAACAACTTAATGGTGTTATCCAGCATCGCATCGGTATAAAGAATAGAGTTATCGTAGGTATTGACCAATTCCTGCGGGCTGCAATCCTGAATTTGGTTGCTATTACAGGTAGGAGAAAATTTACGTATCTCTGGCGTTGAACGGCGATAATAAGCCGGTCCGTGACTGCCCATTTGGTGTAAGACGATAACGCCGTTACCTTGTAGCCCATTGATATAATTATCTAACTTATACAGTAATGCGTTATCTAAGCAGACCCCGTTCTCACAATCAGTGGTGAGTTGCAGTTGGGTAACATCCTGATGTGGAATACGATCGCAGGCACCTTTACAACCACCATCATTTTCGCGCCATAAAACATTCAAACCCGCATGGGCAAGAATATCCATTAAGCCCTCTTGGTGGCTGGCAAGGGTAGCATCATAATTTTCGCGTGCCATATTCGAAAACATACATGGCACTGAAACCGCAGTTTCAGTTCCGCAAGATGATGCTTTACTGAAATAGGTAACATCTTGTTTTTTCAGGCGCGGATTGGTTTCTCGCCCATAGCCACCCAAAGAGAAATTTTCTGCGCGGGCGGTTTCACCTACCACCAAAATGACCAGCGTTTTCTTTGGTTGTCCGCTAATTAATGGGCCTTTATGGGCATCTTCACCAAGGGTGACCAGTGGCATATTACTGGTAAAATATTTGTGTTTGGCGAATTGAAAACTGCCACTGACAAAGTTTGATGGGGTTAACATTTTAACGATACTTTTGTTATTCCGAATCAACGATGCGTAATCTTTATAAAATAGTGTGGCGACCAACAGAATAACAACGGCAGATACCAAAATATTTGCTGCACGTAGCCCCAACATATACCACCATGGGCGGGTGACCCGAATACGGACAAAGCAGACCACAATGGCAGGAATGATACCCGCTACCAGCAGCCAAAGCGCCATACGGGGAGTAAAGAGAGCGGTGGCCTCCTGCGAGTTGGTTTCAAAGGCATTTTGCATCATGTTGGCGTCAATGACGGCACCATAACTGAACATAAAATAGTTTGCTGCTGCGCTGCCCAATAGAAAGAAAATAATGATGGGCTTATGCAGTAAAGGCACTGCTAACAGACTAAATATGATGTTCAGTGCACAGAAGATCACCACCGGAATTGTTGCGGCGAAGAGATAGCTGTCACTGCTGTCAAAATGGATCAGCGACCAGGCTTTTGCAATAAATAATGCGTTATGTGCCAAGGTGAAAAAGAGTGCGCTGGCCAGAATAAAGCTCAGTCCGTTACACTGTAACTTATGTCGAACATTCATTGTGAAAATGGAATCCTACGGTTCACTAATTACCTGAATGGTATCGAATGAAACTTAAGATAACCTTAGCCGTTAATGGCCGCGGCCAGCGTTGACGGAGGATTTTTACAACAGTAAACAAATTGAGCTTGCCAGCCGTGGTGAAGCAGTCTTCAATTAAAGTATCAGCCGCAGGAGGCACAGTGTCTCAGCAACTTGAGTTTTTCGACATTCCTAGCCCGTGCCGTGGTATCTGCCAAACAGATGACCGTGGCTTTTGTCGTGGCTGCCTGCGTAGCAGGGATGAGCGCTTTAATTGGATGAAAATGAGTGATCCGCAAAAACGGGATGTACTGCGTTTATGTCGCCAACGGCTACTGCGTTTGCAGCGTGGCAATAAACAACCGGATGAGCCATTACCGGAACAACCATCCTTGTTCTAATTCACCGCAACCTTGTCTCAAACTTTGACATTTCTGGCTATTTTAGCGCTAAGCCCCCGTTTGGCCTTTAATTGATGGTTCAGGGAGGATTTAACCTTGCCGTCGGTTGTGTATGCTTATAGGCAGATAAACAGATGAGGTAGCTAATAATGGATACACGTAGCCAACTGGCTCCGCTTGGACCTGAATTTTCACGTATGATTTGCGGTTATTGGCGGCTGATGGAATGGGGCATGTCGCCTGAACAATTGTTGGTCTTTATCGAACAGCATATTGAATTGGGTATTACCACGGCAGATCATGCTGACATTTATGGCGGTTATCAGTGTGAACAGGCGTTCGGGCAAGCATTGCGCCTTAAACCGTCCTTGCGTGACCAACTGGAGTTGGTGAGCAAATGTGGTATTGCCACCACGGCTAAACCAGAACATGCGTTGGGGCACTACATCACCGATAGTTCACATATCATTACCAGTGCTGAGCAATCATTGGCCCATTTGCATACTGACTATCTTGATTTGTTGCTGATTCACCGCCCAGATCCGTTGATGGATGCCGATGAGGTGGCAGAAGCCTTCACTCAACTGCACCAAAGTGGCAAAGTAAAATACTTCGGTGTTTCAAACTTTACCTCCGCGCAATTCAGTTTACTTCAATCGCGTCTGCCGTTCTCGCTGGTCACGAATCAGGTAGAAATTTCGCCGCTGCACCAGCCAGCTATTGTTGATGGTACGCTCGATGCCTGCCAAAAACTGCGCATCAAACCTATGGCGTGGTCTTGTCTTGGGGGCGGTAGGTTGTTCAGTGATCCAGAGTTCCAGGTGTTACGTGATGAGTTGCAGGCGGTAGCCGATGAAATGGGTGCTGCAAGCATTGAACAAGTGGTTTATGCCTGGGTTCTACGTTTGCCGTCGGCACCGTTACCGATTATTGGTTCTGGCAAGATAGAACGGGTTAAAACCGCATGGGCATCGCTCTCCTTAACGATGACACGCCAGCAGTGGTTCCGCATTCGCCGTGCCGCATTGGGGTACGACGTGCCTTAAGCCTTATCTTTGCGCCAGCAAAGCTCAGGCTGGCGCAGTTTTGTTTTCCTCGGCAGGTGGTGCCAATTGCAGTTGTGTCAGTGAGCAATATAATCGCCAAATCAGCCCTGCCAGTTCCCGCCCAGAAGCATCGGGGTATTGAGCCAAAATCGCACTCATCCGCTGTAACTCCTGTAACGTCGCGAGCAACGATTGGGGTTGCACACCTTTTTCGGTCATACACCCCTTCAGGCAGTGAATACAAACATCTCGCACCGCTGATAATGGCGCAGAGGTGGTTTGCCAATCACGTAATTGCCAGACCACGTGGCTGCAATTGAGCAATACCATCCCCCAACGCAGCAGCCACAGGCGAGCAGCTTGATCTTTACTGAGATTGAGTTGGCTAACGCGATGGTAAATCAGTGATTCAAATTGATTCTGACTTTGCTGCGGATGGCTACTGATTTGGTCAATAAAATCACGCCGTAGCATCCGAATGATACGTCGACTTTTGCGTTTGTCAGAACTGGGGCGCAATAGCTGAAACGCAACACCTGCTAACATTACACCGACTAATTTACCAATATTGTCATTAAGGAACTCTTGATAATCATAGCTTGGCGGGTTGGTCACACTCAGGAAAGAACCCATAAATACAATTAATTGGCCCCACAATGAAGCATAAGTTGGATGCTGTAGCTTCATCATTTGCATGGTGAGTAAAATGGGGAAGAGCAGCACCGCAAACTGCCAGAAATCATCAATTTGCACCATCACGCCAAATTTAAGAATAAAGCAGCCGATAGAAAGCAAAACAATGGCTTTCATTAGTGTAGCAATGCTGTCTGTTGGTGATGGAGTTGCGGAGTAAAGCACGCAACTCACTGCCGCCAATGCCAGAGCAGCACTGCCAGAACTCCACTGCGTATTTATCCAAAATGCGCAGCCGATAACAATACACACGAAGGTGCGCAGCCCGTTATAAGCCGCCTCATAGCTATCGGTATGGCGAGCCAGTGCGGTTACCGACGGTGGTGGCTGGAGGCCGGTGGTGGGTTCTTTATCTAACTGAGCCAGCCAGCGATTGACTTGCAAATATAACCAACAAAAATGCTGTAATCGTAACCAAAAGGCACGGTGCCGATAGTCAAATTCATCGTGTGGGGCGATTTGTTGCAGTATTTTGGCTAACTGATATTTATCGCAATCGGGCTGCTGTAGTGCCTGGAGCAACTGTGATAGTACCGGCATCAGATTTTCTGGCGGAGTTGGCCAGTTAACTAACATGCGCCGTAGGCTGGTAATCACGCTGGTTATACGCAATTGACGATGCAAAATAAAATTCAATACATTATTTTGTCGCCGCAAACGATAATGGCTCCAAAACGCTTGGATCCGCAATAAATTCATGGTCAGAATCTGGCCAATCAATCCTTCATGTGATGCGCGCAGTTGTGGGTTATGATCGGTTTGCCACAATAACTCGGCATGTTCCAGTAAGCGGGACTGCATGCGGCGCAGTGAGGTCAGTAGCGCTTCGCCGTCGGACGTGCTCGGCAGCAGCATCATCATCAGGCCACCACACAAAATCCCCGTAATCACTTCACAGACTCGCGCCTGTGCAATATCAAAAATCTGTTGTGTGCCCGCGGTGTTGACTGTCGAAAAGGCAATAATAGCAGTGGTATAACCGGCTAACGCAAATGCATAAGAAACATTGTTTTGATAGTGGTTGGAGACAAAAGTACACCAACCAATCCAAGCGGCGATTACCAAGGTAAACAGCCAGGGGTCATTCAGGCAATGGCCAGCAATTATCACTGATGCCGCCGCCCCCAGTAAGCTACCGATGATCCGGCCAATACTCTTGCTGATGACACCGCCGACGGTGGGGAAACTCACCACCGCTGCGGAGGTCATCGCCCAGTACGGCTCATCTAAATTCAACGCAAAGGCAATCCACAGGGATAAGCACATTGCCAGTGAGTTACGCAACGCATAGCGCCACTGACCGGCATTAGCTTTACCCCACGGGGTTTGTTGCCACAAGGGAAAGGAGATGCGCATTACTTAGTCAACCAGTGAAATCGTACAGGTAGTGCCCGCAATAAGCGTGACATCCGCCGGGACATCTAACAGTTTGATTCTCACCGGCACCCGTTGTGCCAGCCGTACCCAAGGAACATTAGGTTTTACATCCACCAATAAGTCGGTGCTGCTATCAACGCTTTGATCATAAATAGCGCGACCAATACTCTCTACCACACCGCGTAAAGGAATGTTGCCATTGTACAAGACGATTTTGGCTTCATTACCTTCTCTAATATGTTTCAGCTTGGTTTCTTCGAAATAACCCATTACATAGAATGAATGGGTATCTATTAGCGCGACTAATGGAATGCCCGCGGTTGCATAGTTGCCCACCCGTGTTTGTAAGTTGGTTATATAGCCATTAGTAGGGGCATAAATACGGGTCTTACTGAGGTTCCATTTTGCTTGCTCGACATTCACCAGCGCTCCCTGATAGGCCGCTTTCATGCTATCTGCAGTTAAGTTAGCAATGTCGAGATCTTCACCAGAAATAATATTTTTGGGTAAATTACGGCGGCGTTCTGCTTCATGATTCGCTTTGGCCAAATCAGCCTGTGCCTTGACCAAAGCGGCTTGGGCGTTATCCAATGCCAGTTGATAGGGCTGTGGGTCAATCACAAATAATAAGTTACCCGAGCTTACCAACTGGTTATCATGAACTACTATTTGAACCAGTCGGCCCGACACTTCTGGGGTAATGCTGACCAATTCAGCCCGAACTTTACCATCGCGGGTCCAGGGTGATTGCATGTAATAGTTCCACATCCACCACCCAGCACAAAGTGCGAGAGCGAATATAATGACAGAGGAGAAATATTTAAGAGACTGATGATTCATATCAATTTACCAACTGGCTAATATCCATAAAGAAACGCTGACCGCAATGACAAAAATTGATAGATCCATTAATATTGGATGCCAGATGTCACCAGAGTAGATCCAATTCCGTAGGACATGATGGATCAATAGCCAAAACACCAAACCTAGCATAACGGCCTTAAACAGCGGTGGAAAATAGATTGAGGCACCTAAAACCAAGTCTGTAAGCGGTGTATTTACGGGTAACACTGATACATACATAAGGTTAATCCTTTATAGGTATTTTTAGCAAAAACATCATTTTTGCTAAACTATTCGCCGTATTTATTGCTATTACCCTAGCATCGACGGTATATATACATTTGTGTTTTTAATGTTAATTACCCAAAATAGACGGGACTCTGGGAGTTATGCTAGCACGCTAATTAAAAGGAGGGGCAATTGGAATCGACATTAGGATCTGATTTAGCACGATTAGTTCGCGTTTGGCGCGCACTTATCGACCATCGGTTGAAGCCGCTGGAGTTGACTCAAACGCATTGGGTTACCTTGCATAACATTAATCGTCTACCGCCAGAACAGTCACAAATTCAACTGGCAAAAGCGATTGGTATCGAACAACCATCATTGGTTAGAACCTTAGATCAACTGGAGGAGAAAGGGTTAATCACACGGCATACCTGCGCAAATGATCGCCGTGCGAAGAGGATAAAACTGACGGAGCAGTCTTCACCGATAATAGAGCAGGTTGATGGAGTCATATGTTCCACCCGCAAAGAAATTCTTGGGGGGATTTCAACAGACGAGATTGAATTACTGTCGGGTCTGATTGATAAGCTTGAGAGAAATATTATCCAATTACAAAGCAAGTAATAATAAAGATTTACGACTCTATTCACAGCAGAAAGACATTTGTAGTAATAAAAAGCCAGAGTTCATCACGAACTCTGGCTTTTACATAAAAACAATAAGTGCAGCGTTATTAACGTGGGCTAACAGTCACTGTGCTGCCGTTGCTGGCTAGCATTACACGCTGGCCGACGCTAAAGCGGGTTGGGCCTTGTTTTTGCACCACCAAGATGGTTGTACCGTCATCTTTACGGACTTCAAGTTGTACGCCGTCGGTACGGTTCATTGCGCCCTGAACACCTTGCCCCGCCATACCACCAGCAACCGCACCTGCGGCTGTCGCCAGACTACGACCGGTACCACCGCCAACAGTATTCCCAAGGAAACCACCCAAGACAGCCCCGCCAATGGCACCCATAACATTGTTCTCATCGCCACCCTGAATAGTTACTGGGCGTACTGACAGTAAGGTACCGTAAGTCACGGTTTGCACTTGTCGGGCTTCAGATGCGCTGAATACATCACCAGACAGGGTGCTATTATTGGCACAACCTGTCAGAGTAACCGCAGCAATAGCAACGGCGATTAGTGGCTTGATCATAAAAACTCCTATTAAAGATGCACAACCGCATTACGGTTCAGTATGCCAGGGATATCCCAATCCAGTCCATTGATGGCCCGTATTTGCTCCGGGCCGGTATTTGTACAAAGTATGGCTTACCCAAATGTTTATTTCACTACTTACTTATTTTTAACTATCTGCTTAATTTTTCGACCGTCATCAATGGGTACGAAGCTTAGCGTTTTATACTTCAACCAATATTAAACGGCAGTTTAATTTTCTTAAAGTAAGAATTATCGTTGCGATAAATTAAAATGTAAGTAGTAGCGACTTTTATGTGACCTTTCCTACAAATAAAAAACCGAGTTTAGGACAGGCTCCTATAGCGGTATACACTTAAAAAAGTATATCTTTTCAGGGTGTTAATTTTTTATTCTGACTTGGCTCGCGGAAAGTCTTATTGCTATGTTGTCCTTTAATGGGGAATAAGGTCATTGCTATGAAATCAGGCCGTTTTATTGGAGTGATGTCAGGAACCAGCCTGGATGGGGTTGATGTCGTATTAGCTGCCATTGATGAGCGCATGGTGGCCCAGCAGGCCAGCTATAGTCACCCAATGCCGTTACAGTTGAAAAAAGATATCCTCGGCATGTGTCAGGGCCAGACTACGACCTTGTCCGCAGTGGGTAAGCTTGATGCCCAATTGGGTATCTTGTTTGCACAAGCGGTGCAGGGGTTACTGGCGAAAGAAGGCCTTAGCGCACAGGACATTACTGCCATCGGTTGCCACGGGCAGACTGTGTGGCATGAACCGCTCGGTGAACCGGCGTTTACAATGCAATTAGGTGATAACAACCGCATTGCTGCACTGACAAAAATTGCTACTGTTGGGGATTTCCGCCGCCGTGATATGGCTTATGGCGGGCAAGGTGCGCCTTTGGTACCTGCGTTCCATCATGCATTGTTAGCCCATGCTACAGAACGGCGCATGATTCTTAACATTGGTGGCATTGCTAATTTATCTATGCTGTTACCCGATTTGCCGGTGCGGGGGTTTGATACCGGGCCGGGGAATATGTTGATGGATGCCTGGATCTGGCGTAACCGTGCCTTACCTTATGATAAAGATGCGTGCTGGGCATTGTCGGGGCAGGTTAATCAGCCGCTACTTGAGCTGATGTTCAGTGATCCCTATTTCGCCAAGCCAGCGCCGAAAAGTACCGGGCGCGAATATTTCAATGCCGGGTGGTTGGATAAACAACTGGCTAAAGTGCCGGGGCTGAAAGCGGAAGATATTCAGGCAACGTTGGCTGAGTTAACCGCGGTATCAATCGCTGAGCAGGTTCAGTTAGCGGGGGGCTGTGAGCGGCTGCTGGTGTGTGGCGGCGGGGCGCGTAACCCTTTGGTGATGTCACGGATGTCAACCTTGCTACCGGGGACGGAGGTGTGTGTGACTGATGATTTTGGCGTGAGTGGCGATGATATGGAAGCACTGGCGTTTGCCTGGCTGGCATTTCGGACGTTGTCAGGTAAACCGGGTAATTTGCCATCAGTGACCGGAGCCAGTTGCGAAACCATTTTAGGAGCAGTCTATCCTGTATCGTCACGCTGAGGGTGTTAAGCTGCCATAGGGTACGGTGCCTTATTCCATCAACGAGGACGACACAATGAAACATTTATTTGTTGCAACTTCAGTATTTGGCGTAACAGCAGTATTGATGTTGGCAGGATGCAGTCTGGTTCAGCCCAAAAGTGAAACGCTGCATTATCAGTGTGGTACCACCCGTCTGACGGTTATGCAGGACAACCGACAAGATAAAGTCAATTTGGTGTTAGATGGCAAACAGTTGACCTTACCTCAGGTGCGTGCGGCTTCCGGTACTAAATATAGCGACGGCCATTATAGCTTCTGGTCGAAAGGAAATAGTGCTTTTGTTGAGCGTGATGAAAAAGTCATTATCAATGACTGTGTTTTGATCAAGTAATCAGGCTGTTGTCCGCTCTGAGTGATTGTGATTCTTGCGCTGCGAGGGCAGAATAATGATCACTGCTTTCCTGCGCGTTACAGAGCTTATATGACTGACAAAAATGAATTTGATGTTGCAGATTTGCGTCGCGAATATATTCGCGGCGGTTTGCGTCGCAGTGATTTAACCGAGAACCCGCTGGATTTATTTGAGCGTTGGTTAAAACAAGCCTGTGAGGCTCGGTTGCCTGACCCGACGGCAATGTGTGTGGCAACGGTGGATGCCAGCGGTCAACCTTATCAGCGCATTGTGCTACTGAAGCATTATGATGATCAGGGCATGGTGTTCTATACCAATTTAGGTAGCCGAAAAGCGCAGCAACTGGCGGAAAATCCACATATCAGCCTGTTATTTCCCTGGCATATGTTAGACCGGCAAGTCATCTTCCTCGGTACCGCAGAGCGGCTTTCAACCCTTGAAGTGCTGAAGTATTTCAGTTCCCGCCCGAAAGATAGCCAGATTGGTGCCTGGGTCTCCCAGCAATCATCGCGTATTTCTGCCCGTGGTGTGTTAGAAAGTAAATTCCTCGAGTTAAAGCAAAAGTTCCAGCATGGTGACGTGCCATTGCCCAGTTTCTGGGGGGGATTCCGCGTTAAATTTGATTCTGTTGAGTTCTGGCAGGGCGGAGAGCATCGCTTGCATGACCGTTTTATTTATCAACGGCAAGCAGATGCATGGAAAATTGACCGTTTAGCCCCTTGAGAACGATGAAATAATTGTGGTTAAGCCTAGCGCTCGTGTGACGGGCGCTTTATTCTATACCCTTCGTACTTGAAGCCGCAGGGGTGTTTGCTATTTTCGCTACTCAGCCCACCCCTGAGCCTCGCATCTGCGAGGCCACTGCAAGCAGATTTTTCACCCGAATCGCTTATTTCTTATTTGATAAGCTCATCGGGATTTATTCGCTTGCTGCCTGGCTGAAACGCCATGTTCTTTGGGTATAAATCCTCTTTTCCTCGTAAAAGATAATTTTTTGTAAAAGACAATTTTTGTGAAAAACAATGGAGTCGTTGATGACCAGCAGCAACCTGATTAAACAATTGCAAGAGCGGGGCCTCGTTGCCCAGGTTACGGATGAAGACGCGTTAGCAGAGAGACTGGCGCAAGGGCCAATTTCACTGTATTGCGGTTTCGATCCTACCGCAGACAGCTTGCATTTGGGTCATCTGGTTCCGTTGTTATGCCTGAAGCGTTTCCAACTGGCAGGGCATCGCCCCGTGGCGCTGGTCGGTGGCGCTACCGGTATGATTGGTGATCCAAGTTTCAAAGCCAGCGAACGCAAGCTGAATACTGAAGATACGGTGAACGAATGGGTTGAGAAAATCCGCCGGCAGGTTTCGCCATTCCTTGATTTTGATTGTGGTGAAAACAGTGCTATTGCGGCCAACAACTACGATTGGTTTGGTGGTATGAATGTGCTGACCTTCCTGCGGGATATTGGCAAGCACTTCTCTGTTAATCAGATGATCAATAAAGAAGCCGTTAAACAGCGCCTCAATCGCGATGACAGCGGTATTTCGTTTACTGAGTTTTCATATAACCTGCTACAGGCTTATGACTTCGCTTGCCTGAATAAAGCTCACGGTGTGGCTCTGCAAATCGGCGGCTCTGATCAATGGGGTAATATTACCTCGGGTATTGATTTAACACGCCGCCTCCATCAGCAGCAAGTTTATGGCCTGACCGTGCCATTAATTACCAAAGCCGACGGTACTAAATTTGGTAAAACCGAAGGTGGCGCGGTATGGCTGGATCCGAAGAAAACCAGCCCTTATAAATTCTACCAGTTCTGGATTAATACCGCAGATGCCGATGTTTATCGCTTCCTGAAATTCTTTACTTTCATGAGCATGGAAGAGATTAACGCGCTGGAAGACGAAGATAAAAATAGTGGTAAAGCGCCACGGGCGCAATACGTTCTGGCCGAAAATGTCACTGGGATGGTACATGGTGCAGAAGGCCTTGCTGCTGCAAAACGTATTACTGCCAGCTTATTCTCCGGTGATCTAAATGAGATGACCGAAGCTGACTTTGCCCAGTTGGCACAAGATGGCATGCCAACAATTGAACTGAGTCGCGATGCTGATTTACAACAGGCATTGGTTAATGCTGAGCTGGTTCCTTCTCGTGGGCAGGCGCGTACTATGATTGGTTCTAATGCTGTCGCCATTAATGGTGAAAAGCAAGCAGACCCAGAATACACCTTTACCGATGCTGATCGTCTGTTTGGGCGCTATACCTTATTGCGTCGTGGCAAAAAACATTATTGCCTGATTAGCTGGTTGTAAGAATGAAATAAAATAAGGGGCAGAAATGTCCCTTATTTTTTGGCTAATGTTTTGTTAGCTGATGCTTTATTCCGGTCAGCACTGTATTACAAAGTGGGCATGGGTGCCCTTAACTTTAGGCCGTTCCAATGAAAAATATACTTTCGATTCAGTCTCACGTTGTTTTTGGCCATGCGGGTAATAGTGCTGCTGAATTTCCTATGCGCCGAATGGGGGTCAATGTTTGGCCATTGAATACTGTCCAGTTTTCGAACCATACGCAATACGGTCACTGGACCGGTTGTGTGATGCCTGCCAACCATTTGACTGAGATTGTACAAGGCATTGCCGATATCGATCGGTTGAAAGATTGTGATGCGGTATTAAGCGGTTATATTGGTTCACCTGAGCAAGGTAGCCATATTCTGGCGGCGGTTGCGCGCGTAAAACAAGCTAACCCTAATGCCTGGTATTTTTGTGATCCCGTCATGGGGCATCCAGAGAAAGGTTGTATCGTCGCTCCTGGGGTCGCTGAGTTCTTTTGTAAAGAAGCCTTACCTGCCAGCGATATCATTGCGCCGAACCTGCTTGAACTGGAGCAGCTTAGTGGTGTGCGGGTTGAAAATGTCGAACAGGCCGTTAAGGTTGCTCGTGAGCTTTGTGCGCAAGGGCCAAAAGTTGTGTTAGTGAAGCACCTAAGCCGCGCCGGGTATCATGCTGACTGCTTTGAAATGTTATTAGTTACGGCGGATGAAGCATGGCATATCAGCCGCCCGCTGGTGGACTTTGGTACCCGCCAACCGGTTGGTGTCGGTGATTTAACCAGTGGTTTATTGCTGGTAAACCTGCTGAAAGGTGAAGTACTGGATAAGGCATTGGAACATGTTACTGCCGCAGTCTATGAAGTGATGCTGAAAACGCAGGCGATGGGTGAGTATGAACTTCAGGTTGTGGCCGCTCAGGATGGAATTGTTAACCCTGTCAGTAAATTCTCTGCCATCAAGTTATAACCCCTGCTATACAGTGCCCCTTAATGCAGGGGCACTCTAATTAATCAACTAGCTTATTTCTTAACGTCTTCTGCTGCTAACGCGGCTTTAACGGCTGGCCGTTCAGCCACGCGTGCCATATATTTATCCAAATTACTGCGCTGCGTAATATCAAGTTTCAGGGCATTAGCCCAGCGAGTGACAGTAAATAAATAGGCATCAGCTACGCTGAATTTCTTACCTAATAGATAATCATGTTGTGCTAATACGCTGTCTACATAACTGAATTGTTTATCCAACCGCTCACGGGCGATCACTTTATATTCATCTGGTGTTTTTGGGTTAAACAGTGGGCTGAAGCCCTTATGCAATTCAGTCGCAACGAAGTTTAACCATTCAATGGCATGATAGCGGGAAAGGGTTCCTGCCGGGGCAATCAGGTGGCGATCAGGCACAAGATCAGCCAGATATTGCACGATAGCAACACCCTCAGTGAGCAGGCTGCCATCATCCAGTACCAACGCGGGGACCTGTCCTTTTGGATTGATGCTTAAATAGTCTTCACCCGTCTCAGTTATCTTGGTCGCCAGATCGACACTTTCAATACTGAAGTCTAACCCCGCTTCACGTAATACGATATGTGGAGACAGAGAGCAGGCACCGGGTTTATAGAACAATTTCATCACAAACTCCTTAATCAAGCACTGAAAGAAAAAAGCTTCCTTAATCCTAAGGCAGACGAGGGAAAAATACAGCTAGCGGTGTAATATAATTGTGCGGGAAATAAAATCAGTTACAAAATAAAAATAGAAATAGAATGTTGTCCTACAGCAGTGAGTATCCACCGCTGTAGGTAATCCCTGCCAATTATTACTAGGCAGTGGAAATCAGTTACCGTGGTGGACGAGTGCTGATCGATGCGGACCAGCTAAAAGTGGTGGTGCTTGGTGCGGTTTTTTTGGTTTTTCTTTCTACGCGGGTTAACTTGGCGACTTGTTCCCGAGCGTTCATGATTTTATCTATTGCTTCTTCTCTTACTTTATTTTGTTCTGAGTTGGTTAAAGCCCTTCCTAAATTTATTCTGGCTCTGTCGAGTTGCGTTTTGACGTCACGTTGCTCACTTTCGGTCATTTCTTTTAATGTCAGCCTTTTCATTTTTTTCGCCTTGTTTGCATCAGTCTTACTCAGTGTACAACCTTATCCTGCGTGTGGATGTAAGAGATTGCGATCTGGACGACATTAATCACTATAAAAGCCTGATAGCGGCATTAGTCAAGCGAGATCCAATGCAGTACAGCCACCGCTCGGCGTAACTGCTACAGCGAGCGGTGTAAACAAGAGGCGGTTTGGGAGTCACAATAGCCGTGAACCGTAACCCCACAACAGTACCGTAAGACCAAGGAGTAATTCTAATACCAATACGCCGATGGCAAAGGTGGAACCTGAGAAGATAAAACCTTCTTGTCGGTCAATATTTAAGAAAGTGGGGATCCCCAGATACATCAGGTAGCCGGCATAGCAGAGTGCAATGATTCCAACCAGTAAGCACAACCAGATAATCGGGTAGAGGGCGACAACGCCAGCTAAAAACATTGGCGTTGCGGCATAACCGGCGAACAGGGTACAACTTTGCCAACTGGGCCGGCTCTCATAGCGGCGGGCCATCCAATAAATTACTCGGCCCATGAGTGCGACGGCGGCCAAAATCAGAACATAGAAAATGATGGCAGAATAGATAGCGGTAAGGGGAGCCAGCTTTATGACCTGACCATCGCCAAAGTTCCAGCCCACTTGAGTGGTGCCGATAAACGCACAAATCACTGGAATAGCAGCCATTAACAGAACGTGGTGGGCATACAGATGGCGGACACTTTCCCCCTCGCGTTTAATTTGCTGCAATTCCTGACTAGGGTGGGTCAGAAGCCCCCAGACATGGTTTATCATAAATCACCTCCTTGCCGGTTATTGACCGCAAATAACAGACGGGTTTCATTCTGATATCGCTCAAAATGGGGTTAACGCTGTGCGGTCTGTTATCAGTATAGTTTATTTTTTGCTCACAAATAATGTGATGAAGTTATCACTGATAAGGCGAGTGATATTCATCATCTCAGTAAATGTTTAAGATGAATCAGTGAATTAATCAGGTATTTTAAACAGGAGCCGTTTATGGGTATTCAGGGAAATGATAGTAGAATCGACAACATAGAATTTGCCGTCAGTGATATTGCTCGCTCGAAGGATTTCTATGGCAAGGTATTCAATTGGCGCTTTACTGACTATGGCCCAGGATATTGTGAGTTTACCGATGGCCGACTGACCGGCGGCTTCACCACCCTGAGTGACGTTCAGCCCAATGGCGGGCCGTTAATCATTCTGTATGCTGATGATCTTGAACAGACGCAAAAACGGTTAACAGAGGCAGGGGCTACCATTGTGCTGGCTACCTTTGCTTTCCCCGGTGGGCGACGTTTTCACTTTACCGACCCGGATGGTTATCAGTTGGCTGTATGGTCTGATAAATAAGTATTGAATTTAGGACTTATTGTATCCAAACGACAGGCTGCCTGAGTTTTACGTGGGAGTTGGCAGGATAAAGCGCCCAGAACGCGAGCTTTATCCTGCCGGGCAATTATGCGGCGGTTACTGGGGTCGCTTTATTACTCTCTGTTGGCGCGAGAGTCATGCGATACAGTTTTGGTGCAGTGAGCATCATCAATACTGCGATAATGGCAGTGACAATACCAATTTGCATAAATACATGGCTATAGATTGCCAGTGATGCATGGGCATCAGTAATATCACTTGGCACAGCGGTTAATGTTGCCACTTTACCGGCAATGAGGGCCGCCGCTGCCGTCGTCAGGAACCATGAACCCATGATGAAGCCCATCAAGCGCTGAGGTACCAACTGCGCAACCATCGCCAGGCCCAGGCCCGAAATCATCAACTCACCGATACTTTGCAATGCGTAGCTCAGGATCAACCAGTTAACGGACACAATGCCATGTTCGTTGGCGAAGCTGGCACCCCATGGTAGCACCAGGAAGGCCGCTGAGCAGAGCACCATACCGAACGCAAACTTGTGTGGCATTGGCAGGCGGTCACCCATCTTATTATAGATAGCCGCCAGTATTGGGCTGGCTACCATGATCCAGAACGGGTTCAGCGCCTGATATTGTTCAGGTTCGAAGGTAATACCAAAGATTGAATGTTCCACGTTATGGATAGCAAAGAAGTTCAGCGACGTTGGCATTTGGCTATACAGTACAAAGAACACCACCGCTTCCAGCATCAGTAAGAATGCAACAATCATTCGGCGGCGGGCAGTGCCATGCAGAGAGAAGGTCTCTTTGGCAAAGATACAGATGATACCCAGAGATACCAACGCCAACGCCCAACGTGCAACTATCTGGTTATGCAGCAACCAACTCGACAGCGTGACCAGTGCAACCACACCCACCAGCACCATCAGCAGTTTTTTAACTTGTAGTGGCGCAAAGTCAGGTTTAGAACCTTGGTTTTTCACCCATTTACGGCAGAACCAGAAGTTCACCAGCGTAATCAACATACCCACTACGCTCAGTGAGAATGCGACGCTCCAGCCATATTTCGCGGCTAACCATGGGGTTGCCAGCATAGAGAAGAATGAACCGATATTGACGGACATATAGTACATGGTGAATGCACCGTCCAAACGCGGATCATCTTTGTTATAGCATGTTGACAGCAGAGAAGATGGGTTGGCTTTGAACAAACCATTACCGACCGCAATGGTTGCCATACCCAGATAGACCCAGAAAATATCATGACCGGAATAAGCAATCATGGCATAACCGACAGCCAGCGTTAATGCGCCGAGCACAATAACACGTTTAGCACCGAGCACTTTATCGCCTAACCAGCCACCGATGGCCACAAAGCCATAGACCAGTGCACTGAAGGATGAGAACAAGGTGATGGAATCGGCTTCGCTCATCCCGAGCATTTTTACCAGATAGACGGCCATGATCCCTTGCAGGCCGTAATAACCAAAGCGCTCCCAAAGCTCTATAGAGAAGATCAGGTAAAACGCTTTCGGTTGCTTGAACGCATTCATACTGATGCTTTCAGGTTGCTCACTATTGGGTGGTTGTTGACTGTTGTTTGCTGTTGACACGGGGACCTCTGTTTTTCACTACCGACCATAAATGGCGGGAGAGACAAAAGTGAATGCGCGAATTGGCATCCTTTTGCGTTGTTATAAGATGTTTAGCGGCGGTTAATGTTCACTATCTTTGTCAACGAGACAAGGGTTTTGTAATAATCTGTTACATATATCTCTGGCAGGGCAATGCAACCATGTTGCAAATGTTATGCAGTATTAACGTTTATGTTTTCGCTGTTTGGCAAACTTTTGTTTTGATTAAAAGCTGAGCTGATTTTGTTTAGTGATATATTCTGCTATTTTTGTCATTTGCAGTTAATCTGATTGGTTGTTAATGAATAACCAAGCCAATATTGTGCTTATTATGAATAACCCGAAACTATCCAAAATGCGCTCAAATGTTAATCAGTGAAATACCTTGGTTGAAAGATGAAATGAGATCTGGATCGGATAGCTGTGTAAATTTTTCGCTCGAAAAAGGCCTCCATGGCAAAACACGCCGCTGAGGGGCGATGATATACTGGATAAAATCATGAAAATCTGAGTATCTGTATGGATATCAAACAACTGGTCTATCTTTGTAATCTGGAGCGTGAGCGTCATTTTGGTCGTGCGGCGGAAGCCAGCTTTGTCAGCCAACCAACATTGTCGATGCGCCTGAAAAACCTGGAGCGAGAACTGGGGGTGGCACTGATAAATCGGGGCAATAATTTCGAAGGATTTACCGCCGAAGGTGAGCGCGTATTGGCCTGGGCCAGAGAGATTGTCTCTGTCTATCAAGGGCTAAAGTTAGAGGTTGAATCCCTTAAACATGGTTTAAACGGCACACTGCGTATTGGTGTCGTACCACAATGCAGTATCTCGTTGGCGCTTTTACTTAAAAGTGCCAGTGAACGCTATCCTCATCTGGATTACCGCGTTTCAGTGTTAAGTGCTGATCAATTGCTAGAGGCTTTAACCGGTCACTCGGTCGATGTGGGCATTGGTTTTTTTGAATTGACCACCTTGAGTGAGTTGCATTTTCAGGTGCAACCGCTGGTTGACGGGGGCATTGACGTGGTGTTTCACCCCGAACATTTCCCCAATTTGACGGGGACTGAGCCACTGACACTGACCCAAGTGGCACAACTGCCGCTCTGCCTGGCTGAACCCAGCCGTTACTTCCGCCGTTATCTGGATAACAGTTTTCGTGAGGCCGGTTTGTCGCTGCATGTGCGGCTGGAAAGCACGTCTATCTTTCAGTTATTACAAGGCATCTTTGTCGGTTTAGGCTGTGGCTTGTTCCCACAAGGGAGTCTACTTGAGGATATGTCACCCGACCTGCAACGGCGGCCGGTGGATATTGGGAAGATGAATCGACATGCCGCTGTCGTAGTGGCTGAACCAGAGCGCGTAACACCGCTGGCCCAGCACTTTTTTGATGTTGCTAAAACGTGGTTGGCGACCCACTAAAACGCTGCAATCCGCAGTTGCTGACGAGTATCAAACGGCTTGCCCCAGCGTTTGTCTTAACCGGTTGGTCCATCCGGCTGCGGCGGTGTCGAAGATGATACGCACTATCTGCTGATTACTGACACCCAAGGCCAACAGTGGGCTGATATGTTGATGGCTAAAGCGTTCCGGTGCACGGGTCAGCTCGGCTACAGCATAGATAAGTGGGTGAGTAGTTGGGTCATCAGATTGAGTCGCTAAAGCATTCTCAATCCCCAACTCAAGTGCCTCAATCAACAAGGCATTATGGCTGACTTGTTGCAATTGGTGTTTGTTGATAGCCAGACAGTAGCGGCTACCATTGATGCGAGCCGTCACCAACGCGACCAATGCCAGCCAATCAGGTTGTTGAGGGCGATGTTGCCGGGTGATTATGCTGCTATAAGCGATCAGGCTTTGTTGATGATATTGCAGCAACGCACTGAGGGTTATCTCTGCTTCATCTGCTGATGGCTCAGGTGAAATGACCCCATGGGTTGCCTTTGAGGGTAACCAACCTTGCCATTGCACCACAGATGGCGCTATCAAGCCTGCGGGTGCATCTTCCATGCGCGGGAAACCGGGCAGTATTACCGTAGGATATCCGGCTAAGGCAGAAAGAGCCGCCACCACTCGGGCTTGATAACCAACAAAACCAATAATCTGCGATAAAACGATAATGTCTGCATCGGTTAACCCCACATCAGCTAACTGTTGCAAAGCATGTTTATCAATTAATGTCGGTTGGCTGGCCAGTTGACGGGCATATTGGGTTATTTGTGTCAGCCGCATATTACTTTCCCGCGATGCGTCCGGGCTGGAAAGAGGGGTAAGTCGGGTGGCATAGTGGCTACATAACCGCTGAACGCCAGTAACCTGAGCCACGGTCAGTGCACTACTTAAACGGTCATATAACGAAAATGTATTGTCTCGGTCCAGCTCGACAGTGAGCGGGAAAAGTGCCTGATACATCGCATCTGAGGCGGAAATAATAGCCGCATGCTGGCGTAAGGGGCCATCTAATCCGGCGGGAATTGTGTCAGCTAAACCGAGCAAAAATATATCCCGTTCAACAATCTTATCGCTATTTAGCAGATTGTCGCTATTACAACCATTAGCACTGTAGTGCTCGTCGGTGACGGGGGCGGCATAGATCTCCGGGTTACCGCTGCGTTGAGTTTCATGATACCAATGGGCATGATCTTGTTGTCGAAATTGCACCATGATGACCTCCGTTAGGGGCAGCAACACGCCCAGGTTAACGATAAAGAGGTTTTAAGCATCATTTGGCTATAAACCGGGAGTGAATCAGCGACAAGGGTAGGTAGTGCGGTATCGGACCGGGAGCATGGCAAGGTAGTAGGTATCAACATCGGCAAGATATCCTGTTGTTTTATGGAATGTACACAGTGGATATCATTGCTGATTGAGTTTGCGAGATAAAATAATGTTAAACCATAATCCATAACAAAAAGTAATAACATATTATTATATATAACAAAAATGTTGTTACGTTAGTGAATTAATGACTAAAGAAGCAGGAAAATCCGCGCTGAGGTGAGCGCGGAGTGGGGTATCGTGAGGAAATGGCTAGGCAGAAAACCCGCTTAGAAATGGCCAGAGTCCCGCCGCCAGGCATCAGCAGTTAAAGCCTCACCAAAGTGGCTGGAAATCAGGCGCTTAGTCAGATCATGCAGCGGGGATGCCAACACCTCGGCCGTGCTGCCACGCTCCACCACTTCCCCTTCATGCATCACAATCACTTGATCACTGATATGTTTCATCATGCCTAAGTGCTGGGTGACATAAATATAAGATATGCCATGTTTTTCCTGTAATTCCAGCATCAGATTAATAATCTGTGAGCGCATGGACATATCCAAAGACGCCAGGGCTTCATCGGCAACAATCACTTTAGGTTGCAGGATAAGTGCGCGTGCCAGTGCGATACGCTGCTTTTGGCCGGACGCCAACATATGCGGATAATAGTTAGCATGATCAGGTAGTAATCCCACCTGCCGCAACGTCTGATAGATACGTTGCTCACGAGCCACTGCGTCTAAATCCGTGTTCAACTTCAGTGGTGCATCCAACAGTTGGCCGATGCGTTGACGAGGGTTAAGCGAGGTGCTCGGATCCTGAAAGATCATACGAATACGCTGGCTGCGATAAGCATAATCACCGTAGGACAGGCGATGATCGTCAATCAGCAATTCGCCATCAGTTGGTTCAATCATACCCGATAGCATTTTTGCCAAGGTGGATTTACCTGAACCGTTCTCGCCAATAACCGCCAGTGTCTGGCCTTCGCGTAAAGTAAAACTGACCGATTTAACCGCTTCCACATGCTGACGGCGAAATAGCCCAGTACGGTAGCGGAAGGTTTTACTCAGATTACGGACTTCGAGCAGAGTCTCTGCCATTATTGTTCCTCCAGATTTAACGGGAAGTGGCAGGCAAAGGCGTGGTTTTTTACCAGCCGCAAGCGCGGTGTTTCAATACAGGTTTTCTGCGCATAAGGGCAGCGAGGCCCAAGGCGACAGCCAACGGGCAAGTGCTCCAGTGATGGAATAGCGCCAGGCAACGTATTTAAGCGACTTTTATGTGGCAGAGAGCGGCCAAAATCAGGCATTGCACGGATCAGCGCCTGAGTATAAGGGTGGTGGGGCGCGGCCAGCAGGTCTTCGCAAACGGCACTTTCCACTGTTTGGCCGCAATAGAGCACATTAACCCGATTTGCCCATTTGCTCATCATCTGCAAGTCATGGCTTATTAACAAAATAGTGGTGTTGTTATTCTGATTAAGTCGCGCCAGCAGACGGAAAATTTGTGCCTGAGTCGTGGGCTCCATGGCATTGGTGGGTTCATCGGCAATGAGCAACCGGGGTTGATTTGCCAGTGCAATGGCAATCATCACCTTTTGGCATTCGCCTTCGGTCAGTTCATAGGGATAACTGCGCATAATATCTGTGTGATCTTTAATCCCCACACGGTGCAGTAATTCTATTGCCCGCCGTTTGCGCCAATGAAAACGCTGCCACCAGCGCCCTTTATACGTCCAGCCCGGTATCGCTTGTATCAATTGCTGACCAATACTTTCTGAGGGATCCAAACAGGACTGCGGTTCCTGAAAAATCATCGAGATATTATGGCCGATCACCTTACGTCGTTCGCGTGGCGTCAATTGCAACAGATCGATATCGTCAAAGCGAAAACGGTCAGCGGTAATACGCCAGTTATCTTTACTGACGCCACAGATAGCTTTGGCGATTAAACTCTTACCGGAACCGGACTCACCCACCAGGCCACGGACTTCACCCTCAGTCAGGGTAATACTGATGCGATCAACCGCTTTGACCATCCCTTCAGAGGTCATAAATTCAATAGTGAGGTTACGAATATCAAGTAACGGCATTATTCCACCCCCGAATTAATTGCCCGGCGCATGCCATCGCCCAACAGGTTAACCAGCAGTACGCTGACTAAAATTGCGCCACCCGGCAACATCACGGTCCACGGGGCGACATAGACTAAATCAAGTGAGTCCCCCAACATCGCACCCCACTCCGGTGAGGGCAATTGCGCACCTAAATCCAAAAAGCCCAATGCGGCAATATCCAGGATTGCCATTGACAGCGCACGGGTAAATTCAGTGACTAGCACAGCCGCAATATTGGGGAAAATAGCATAAGCCAGAATATGAGGGGTGGACGCGCCGTCTAAACGGGCGGCAATAACATATTCTTTATCCAACTCATCATGTACGGCGCTATAAATGGTTCGTACCATTCGAGGTAACAGTGCCAGCCAAACGGCGAACATGGCATGTTCTAAACTCGGCCCGACAAAGGCGACCACAATGATGGCCAGCAGCAGAGACGGGATAGAGAGCAGGGTATCCAGCACATGATTAAGAATAGCGGAACGAAAGCCGTGAGTGATACCGGCAAATACACCGAGCACCACGCCACACAGCGCCGCAGCAAGGGTTACCAACAGCGCAGAACCATAAGTCGATGCGGTTCCTGCCAATAATCGGCTTAAAATATCGCGGCCAAGATCATCAGTGCCAAGGAAGAACGAAACGTTGCCATAGCGTGACCAAGAGGGCGGGAGCAGTTGGTAGCCCAAAAACTGTTGGTCAAGGGCATAGGGGGCAAGTGTATTGCCCAACACACAAAGCACTAATAGGGCGAGGACGCCGTAGAAGCCCACCATTGCCAAGGCATCGCCATAGAAAAGCCGCCAGGTATACAGCAGCGGACTGGGCATTTTCTTCTCACGGTAGACATTATCGAAGGGCATACCATTCCTTATGCTTTAACGGTGTCATCATTGCGCCCAGAATATCTGACAGGACATTAATGACGATAACCAACGACCCAACCACCATCACACCTGCAGAAATCGCAGCGTAATCTTGCTGGCGAATGGCGTTAATCAGCCAACGGCCCAACCCCGGCCAGTTAAATACCACTTCGGTTATCATCGCTAACGTCAGCATGGTGGAGAACTGTAGCCCCAGTTTCGGAATGATCGGGGGCAAGGCATTATGCAACACATGACGGCGAATAATGGTAAAACGCGATAAGCCGCGAGTAGCCGCCGCTTTAATGTAGTTTTGCCCGATAACATCATCGGTACTGGTGCGCATCAGACGAATGACTTCGGTCGTTGGGGCCACCGCCAGTGCGGTGATGGGTAGGATCATATGCTGCACAGCACTGAGCATCATCTCTTTGCGATACGGTGAGGGGGATAGCCATGCATCGACCAGAGCCAGACCAGTGACCGGTTTGACCTGATATAACAGGTCAAACCGACCAGAAACTGGCAACCAACCTAAATGCAGCGAAAAGAACAGCATCAGTAACAGCGCCAACCAGAAAACAGGAATTGAGAAACCGAGTAATGCGATAGAACTGATGGCGATATCAGCCCATTTACCACGCATTACACCGGCAATAATGCCCAACGGAATGCCGACAAATAACGCCAGTGTAAAGGCCAGCACACATAATTCCATGGTGGCAGGGAAGGCTTCACGCAATTGCTCACTAATTGGCTGACTATTGATGCTAGAAACCCCAAAATCCCACTGAAGTAAGCTACTGAAATAGAAGCGGTAAGCATCAGGTAAGGATGCACCATTTAACGGTGCATGAGGGGTAAAATAGCTCAGACTAAAACTGACCAGTGACAACATAAATAATGTTATCACTAACAGTAATAAGCGCCGTAACGTAAAGATAATCATGGTTTTTTGCCCTCATCGCTCTCGCGGAACACGCCAGCAAAAGAAGAATTGCCAAACGGGCTTAATACCAAACCTTTAATGTCATAACGGTATGCCTGCAACCGTAATGAAGATGCTAATGGCAACAGTGGCAATTGTTGCTCTAAAATACGCTGGGCTTGCTGATAATATTCAATACGCGCGGATAATTGCTGTGAACGTAATGCTTTTTGCAGCAGTTCATCAAACGCCGGATCACACCAATGAGCATAGTTTGTTTGCGAACGGATTGCCGCACAGCTTAATAGTGGGCGGAAGAAACTGTCCGGGTCATTACTGTCTGTCGACCAACCCGTCAGCGTCAGATCATGGTTCATCTCCATCAGCCGCGCCTCTTGGAATCGGCCTTCGACCGGCACGATATTGACCGTAATCCCCACCTGGGCCAAATCAGCCTGAATCAGTTCTGCTGTCTTTAATGGGCTGGGATTATAAGATTGCGAGGCAGTTGGTACCCATAGATTGAGTTGCAATTTAGTCAGGCCAAGCTGTTTTAAAATATCTTTAGCTTTTTCTGGATTATATTCGGTTACTTGAGCCTGATTGTCATAAGCCCATGATGCGCGTGGTAAAATAGACGCTGCGGTTTCAGCCGTGCCGTAATAGATTGACTGCATCAATCGTTGGTTGTTAATCGATAATGCAATCGCCTGCCGCACCCGCTGATCGTTGAGCGGCGGTTTACGGGTATTGAACGCCAGATAGGCCACATTCATCCCTGGGCGCAGTGTCAGGCGCAGGCGCGGGTCATCACGTAAGATAGATAACTGGCTAGCAGCCGGATAGGCCAACACATCACATTCGCCGGTCAATAATTTGGATAAACGCCCGGTTCCCCCCACGCCTAAGTCAATGACCACCTGAGGCATGCGTGGTAAGCCTTTCCAATAGTTACTGTTACGGAACAAACGAATATATTGCCCAGAGCGATATTCGTTCAACAAGAAGGGACCAGTCCCGACAGGTTCCCGATCGATCTGTTCCTGGCGGCCTTTTTGGGCCAGCACATCGGCATATTCGGCAGAAAGTACCGGGGCATAATGGGTAGCCAGATGCCAGAGGAATGAGGCATCGGGCGCTTTCAGCTTAAACTCAACTGTATAGTCATCCAGTTTTTTGACACTTTGTACTGAGTCAGCAAATTGCAAACTGTCGAAGTAGGGATACTCGCCACCATTAACATTATGATAGGGGTGCTGTGAGTCAAATACCCGCTGAAAGCTGAATATCACATCATCTGCGTTCATCATCCGGGTTGGGGTAAACCAATGGGTGGTCTGGAAGGGAACGTCTTTTCGTAAATGAAAACGATACGTGGCACCGTTATCCAGCACTTGCCAACTTTCAGCTAATTCAGGAATTAAACGGTAGGTATAAGGGTCAACGTCCAGCAGGCGATCATAAAGTTGTGCTGCCAGAGTATCGATAGTTAACCCGCTACTGGCCATTTGCGGGTTAAAGGTATTTAGTATCCCGCTGACACAATAGACGAAACCGCGTTGGCGGATATCCGGCAGCGGTTGATCGGGCTGGGGCGCTGGGGCGGGTTGCGCCAGCGCTGATGTCGCAAGGCAAGACAACGACAGCAACCAAATAAGTAAAACACGCATAAACGCTTCGCAGTAAGTAAGCAATACTCATAGTGTACCGTAATCTGACACGCCTCCCAATCCATTGAGCAAAACAACTGCACCGTCTGCTGGTTGTTGCAGCAATTGAGGTGAATAAACAGCAAATTGTTGTTTATACGATAGGAAGTTGTGAGGGCAATTGTCTGTGGTAGCCATATTTGACTCGGTAAGTGAACATAATTCCATCAGAATTAGTATGGGAATGAGAAAAATTCTCAACAAAGTGTTTGCAAGTGCTATTGAGAACCATTATCATCATTTTGCTCTTCAGGATAAGGCCAATAGCTTCTGGCTTTAGACAGGAAAGCACGACATTGCTCACATTGCTTCCAGTGTTTTTTAAGCCAGCTCGGGTGCTGGCTTTTTTTTTGCCTGTCGTCGTCTGGTCCTTTCATATGTTATGTGTACTGACGTTCGATCACGATTTAATTATAAATGATAATGATATTTATCCTGTGTGTACTCAGTTTTTTTGGATTATGAAATCAATACATCCATTGCTATATTAATAAATGAAAAATATTAGTACTGAAACTGTATTTATATATTCTGGTGGCGTTATGAAATTATGTCAATTAATGATTTTATTGTTTGTTTCTTGTGTGATAAGTATGAGTGGTTGGGCTAAGCCGCCGGATATTGTTTGGCGTGTTGATACCCGCGATTATCAAGAGATATTCAGTCAGGGTTTTCACTCTTTAGGTGATAATGATTCTGTAGTTGAACACCTTAGTGGCAGAAGTTGCCGTGGTGACCATGCCACATCAGCAGATAGTATATTTATTTCTACTACAGCTGATAAAGTCTTTGCTTATAATTATTTAGAGCGAGTTTTGAAAAAAATACAAACGACAATGGGCAGTGATGCTCTGGTTTATCTTTATCAGATAAGGGCTGATAGTAATATGTATAGCGCAGATTATACATTGGATTTTATATTACGCGTGGGGGCAAGTGGTATGCAACAGGAGCTTCACCATATTTTTCGCTATTCACTGTTCTTATCGGAATGGATGGCGCATAGCAGAATTTTAGGAGAACAAATTATGTCAGCAACTTCATACCTGTTGCGTCAGGGCAGAGTTATAGCTAATGAGTTTATGCCTAACCCGTTGTATCGGCAAACGCGATCGAGTGCCAGTGCGAATCCTTATCGCAATACTTTAATAATACCGTCGAGTCTGAATATAATGCGAGTCTGGATGTTAAGAATGGGAATAAGACCGATGGTCAGGGCGTGTTTTGGCAGTATGAAGTCAACGAACCACAAGCGGAGTATAGATTCAATTTATCGAGGTCATGGCAGAATGTTTAAGTTAATCGCCATTTTATAAAGTTAATATTGCTAATATGTAGAGGTTATATTATGAAAGTGGTTATTTATGGGGTCGTTGTATTATTTTGCAGTTCGGTATTGGCGACTAAACCTGGTGATTTAAAATCACAATGTGATGCTGATAACAGCATAATGATTTATAATCAGATAATTAAAAAATATAATGCGACTATTATGTGGCGACCGGATGATATGTCGCTTAATGCGATTAATATTAAAATAGATGATACATGGTATGGAACTATAGCAGAAGATAAAGTTAATGGTAATGGAGCGAAAGGGTTATCCAGTTTTGCACAAGCCGCTTATTTAATTAATCTCCCTGTCGATGTCTGTGTTAAAGGTAAATATCTGCGGGGGCTGGAGGGGGTTCATTAGTTTTTCGCTCAGATCAGCCGGTTATTATCCTCTGCACTGAACGAAATGAGAGGCTAATTCTTTTCTACTGACCAATATCACCGCTTAAAATAGCATGCTTCTTTAACATGCCACGTAACTGATGATAGGTTAGCCCGAGTAAACTCGCCGCTTTGCGTTGATTGAACCGCGCCTGTTCCAAAGCGTGTTTCAACATTTGCAGTTCACTGTTATGCAACCACTGCTTTAGGTCGAGAGGCAATTGAGGAAGTTCAGAAACGTGAACGTCTGCCATTTGCGGCGCTTTGTTTTCACGGGGCTGTCGGGGTGCAAAAGGATTAATAATAATATTATCCAGTGGCTGACTGCTGCTGCCATGGCGATAGACTGAGCGCTCAACCACATTTTTTAACTCACGGACATTGCCCGGCCAGCGGTATTGCAGTAATTGCGCTTTTGCTGCAGAGGTGAAGCCCGGGAACAGCGGCAAACCTAACTCTCGGCACATCTGGATGGCAAAGTGTTCAGCGAGTAACATGATATCTTGCTGACGTTCACGTAACGGTGGTAGTTGCACTACATCAAAGGCGAGCCTGTCCAGCAGATCGGCGCGGAATTTACCTGCCTGCGCTAAAGCGGGTAAATTGTCATTGGTAGCACAAACCAGCCGGACATCCACTTGCAGCGGCTGACTGCCGCCAACGCGCTCCAGATGACCATACTCAATCACACGCAGTAATTTTTCCTGCACTAACATCGGCGCTGTTGCCAGTTCATCCAAAAAGAGCGTACCCCCATCCGCGCGTTCAAAACGCCCTAAATGGCGCTTCTGCGCACCGGTAAACGCCCCCGCTTCATGACCAAACAATTCTGAGTCGAGTAAGTTTTCATTCAACGCGGCACAGTTAAGTGAGATGAACGGCCCTTGCCAACGGTTTGATAAATAATGTAACCGGTGCGCAATCAGCTCCTTACCGGTGCCCCGTTCACCAATCACCAATACCGGCTTATTCAACTTTGCCAGCCCGGAAACTTGTTCCAGCACTTCAACAAAAGAGTTTGCTTCGCCTAACAGGTTTTCTAATTGCTCGCTCATGATGAAATTCGCCAATAGTTGGTTAAAATACTCACTTTACATTCTATCTTAATTTAAGCATAAAATATTTTTTTGTTACTTTTCAACTTATTAAAACGCATAAAAAGTTGGCACGACTCTTGATAATAGTTATTCCAACAGAGTTAGGCGAATGGGTGCAATCAGACGCCACTATTTCAGAAAGCCATTAAGTCAAAGAGGATATAAATTATGGGTATTTTTTCACGCTTTGCCGATATCGTGAATGCCAACATCAATACATTGCTGGATAAAGCAGAAGACCCGCAAAAATTAGTGCGCCTGATGATTCAGGAAATGGAAGATACTCTGGTAGAGATTCGCTCAACATCCGCTCGAGCATTAGCGGAGAAAAAACAGTTGTTGCGCCGTATCGATCACAGCGAAAGTCAGCAGCAAGAGTGGCAGGAGAAAGCCGAGCTGGCTCTGCGTAAAGATAAAGAAGATTTAGCCCGCGCGGCACTGATTGAAAAACAAAAAGTTGCTGCATTGATTGATACACTGACCCGCGAAGTGGCCACAGTGGAAGAAACACTGAGCCGTATGAAACATGAGATTAGCGAGTTGGAAAGTAAGTTAACCGAAACCCGTGCCAGACAGCAGGCGCTGACCTTGCGCCATCAGGCGGCTGCGTCATCTCGTGATGTGCGCCGCCAACTCGATAGCGGAAAACTCGACGAAGCTATGGCGCGTTTTGAGCAATTTGAGCGCCGCATTGATCATATGGAAGCTGAGGCTGAAACTGTGGGGATCGGCAAACAAAAGTCGCTGGAAAGCCAATTTGCCGAACTGAAAGCCGATGATGAAATCAGTAACCAGTTGGCCGCGCTGAAAGCGAAAATGAATTCGGCCGAGTAAGGGAGTTGGTCCACGGCCGTAAGCCATGACTTTTACGCTGACTCATCGCGTTAGTAGCGAATATATACCGGGCAGGCCGTTGGGAATAAAGCGGCCTGCCATAATTAAAATGCGAATACCCGCCAGATGATTAAGGGGAACGAATGAGTATCCTGTTTCTTGCCATACCACTGACCATTTTTGTGCTGTTTGTCGCACCTATCTGGTTATGGCTGCATTACAGCAATCGCCAGCAAAGTGGCGCTCAGCTTAGCCATCAGGATATGCAGCGCTTATCACAGTTAACTGATGATGCTCGCCGGATGCGCGAACGTATTCAGACATTAGAAGAAATTCTTGATGCACAACATCCGAACTGGAGACAGTCATAATGGGCGATGTTTTTAAAAATACGATGTTGAGTGGCAAAAAGCTGTATCGGGTACCGGAAGAGGGCATGATTAAGGGCGTATGTGCCGGTCTGGCTCACTATTTTGATATTCCGGTGCGATTGATTCGGGTGATGGTGGTGTTATCTCTGTTCTTTGGTTTGTTTGTTTTTACTATCGCGGCTTATATCGTACTGACTTTTATGTTGGAACCGGCACCCGCAGCCAGTTTTAGTGACCAGCATGAAGCCACGCCCCGCCAGCTTCTGGATCAGCTAGAATTTGAGTTGGGGGCTGGTGAGCAGCGCTTGCGTCAGGTAGAGCGCTATGTCACCTCTGAGACTTTCGGTGTCCAGAGCCGTTTTCGTCAGTTGTAGGGTTAACAGACAGTTATAGTGCTACCAGACAATGATTGATCCCTGGGCGGTTGCCCATAGATCAAGAGATGTTGTTATTTATCAATATGGCCTGCCAGAGGGCAAAAGATGAACAATGATCCCACCCGTTCACGCGCAGGTGTAGTATTAACAACGCTGGTTAAAATGGTGTTTACTGTCGCATTGACCTATGGACCGGCCGGTGCTGCGGGCTTAATAGTAAAGAGTGTGAGCCGTAAGCCCCTGCGTTGGTTGCTGCTGATGCTACTGGAACCGATGTTAAAACGTGCAATGCAGGTAGCCGCGGGCCAATTTGCCAAGGAGAAGCATGAAACGACTGCAAAATGAGATCACGTCTTTGGTTAATCGAGGGATGGATCGCCATCTCCGCTTAGCAGTAACCGGCTTGAGCCGCAGCGGGAAAACCGCCTTTATCACTTCGTTAGTGAATCAGTTACTTCATGTCCACAGCGGTGCGCGTATGCCGCTGTTTTCTGTTGTGCGCGAAGATCGGCTACTGGGCGTAAAGCGGGTGCCGCAGCGCGATTTGGGTATTCAACGTTTTACCTATGATGAAGGGCTGGCGTCGTTATATGGCACTCCGCCAAACTGGCCAACCCCAACCCGTGGTGTCAGTGAAATACGCTTAGCACTGCGTTTTCGATCTGGTGATTCGCTTTTGCGCCATTTTAAAGAGACATCGACACTTTATTTGGAAATCGTCGATTATCCCGGTGAATGGTTACTGGACCTGCCTATGTTGGAACAGGACTATTTAAGCTGGTCTCGCCAGATGGCTGGCTTGCTACAAGGGGATCGCGCACAGTGGGCCAAACCGTGGCTGGCATTATGTCAGCAGTGTGATCCGTTGGCACCCGCAGACGAAAATCAGCTAGCGGCTATCGCGCAGGCCTATACCGATTATCTTATTCGCTGTAAGAATGAAGGCTTGCATTTCATTCAACCGGGGCGGTTTGTCCTGCCTGGGGATATGGCCGGTGCACCTGCATTACAGTTTTTCCCGTGGCCGGAGGTGAATGAACTGAGTGAATCGCGACTGGCTCAGGCGGATAAACACTCCAATTTGGGCATGCTACGTACCCGTTTTAACTACTACTGTAACTCGGTTGTGAAAGGCTTTTATAAAGAGCATTTTGTCCGATTTGATCGGCAAATTGTGCTGGTGGATTGCCTGCAACCCTTGAACAGCGGGCCGCAGGCATTTAATGATATGCGCCTGGCTTTGACACAATTAATGCAAAGTTTTCATTACGGGAAACGCACGTTATTCCGCCGCTTATTCTCGCCGTGTATCGATAAGCTGATGTTTGCGGCAACTAAAGCGGATCACGTGACGGCAGATCAACACGCAAACCTGGTGTCGTTACTCCAGCAATTGGTGCAGGAGGCCTGGCAAAATGCCGCTTTTGAAGGGATCAGCATGGATTGCGTAGGGTTGGCATCGGTACAGGCGACAGAAAGTGGCATGGTTGAACATCAGGGGCAAAAAATCCCGGCATTGCGTGGTCATCGTTTGCTGGATGGTGTACCGCTGACGGTATTCCCAGGGGATGTCCCAGCGCGTTTGCCTGGCCCGGCATTTTGGCAGCAGCAGGGTTTTCATTTCGATGAATTTCGTCCACAAGCGGTGAATGTTGATAGCCCATTGCCCCATATTCGGCTGGATGCAGTGATGGAGTTCTTATTGGGAGATAAGTTGCGATGAGTGAGCCGTTGAAACCACGGATAGATTTTGAACAACCTTTGCAGCCCCTTGATGAACCAGTATTAAAAGCAGCACAGGCTTTTGATCAACAAACCGCAGAGAACTTCTATCCTGCGGCACCTGAACTCGATGCTGAAGATGAAGAGGGGCGGGTGGAAGGGCTGGTGAATGCTGCGCTAAAACCTAAACGCAGTCTGTGGCGCAAAATGGTGACAGCCGGACTGGCACTCTTTGGCGTCAGTGTGATTGCTCAGTCAGTGCAATGGGTTAATCAGGCTTGGCAGCAGCAGGATTGGATTGCGCTGGGAGCAACGACCGCCGGTGGGCTGATTGTCGTGGCCGGTATTGGCTCGGTGTTGACGGAGTGGCGGCGCTTATACCGTTTACGCCAGCGGGCCGAAGAGCGGGATATCGCACGTGAACTCTTGGTGAGTCACGGTATCGGGCAAGGGCGCGCCTTTTGTGAAAAACTGGCGCGTCAGGCCGGACTGGATCAAGGGCATCCGGCACTGCAACGTTGGCAGGCGTCCTTGCATGAGACGCATAACGATCGTGAAGTGGTTGAATTATATGCCAAACTGGTGCAGCCGGCACTGGATAACCAGGCACGGGCAGAAATTAGCCGCTACGCTGCCGAATCCGCATTAATGATTGCGGTCAGCCCTCTGGCGCTGGTGGATATGGCTTTTATCGCCTGGCGTAATATTCGTCTGATTAATCGTATTGCCGCTCTGTATGGTATCGAGTTGGGATATTTCAGCCGAATTCGGTTATTCCGCTTAGTGTTACTGAACATTGCCTTTGCCGGAGCTTCCGAATTGGTACGCGAAGTGGGTATGGACTGGCTATCACAAGACTTGGCCGCGCGTTTATCCACTCGTGCGGCGCAAGGGATTGGGGCGGGGCTACTGACAGCGCGACTGGGTATCAAAGCTATGGAGCTATGCCGCCCGCTCCCGTGGTTGGATGGTGATAAACCTAAGCTGGGAGACTTCCGCCGTCAGTTGATTAGCCAACTGAAAAATGCGTTGCCCAAAAAAGACAAAGCCAATCCATAACGGGTTAAGTTTCAGTGCCGGCCCACTATTTCAATCGGGGATCGAAGGCAAAGGAGAGTGCTTTGGCGGTACTCAAGCAGGCCTGAAAATCTTTGTGGCGCGGATTGACCAGCATATTATGTTCTGAAGGCACCAGTGTGGATGGGACCAGCAATCCAATTGATGATTCTGATTCCAGCCACTCTGTGCCGATATCCATCGTAGCCGCAGGCGCGGGGTCATTGCGCCAGTCCAGTGGCCAATCCTGTGGTTGTAACAGCATGATATTGCTGTCATCAATCTCAATCTGGAATAACTCAAACTCGCTGAGTGTTGAGCTGTCTTGAATATGTACCAGTGTTTCCAGCATCGCCAGTGACACACTACTGGCTAAATAGATGGCGGCGTGGCCTTTATGATTCCAGCGCCCACCATAGATTTCAGCGCCATAACCGGTCCAGGTTGAAGCCAGGTAGCGGCGCATCACGATGCGATAAAGCATCATAAGTATTGCCCTGTCTGGTTGCGCGTGATTGAGTACTTATCCATGTCACCTTCCCTATATCACTTTTATCCTTCCGGGCACTCAGCTATGAAAATACACCGTGTTCCAGCCGCCCAATTAAATCGCAGATTTCTAACGCGCCGGTTTCGGTCTCCAGCAGTGAGTCAGGACTGCGGTGCCCAAGCCCCTTAATGGGTGTCGACATCCAGACGATAGCTTTGCCTTTATCACCACCGAAGAGGTCAACTGCGGCATCCATTACCCGCACGAAGCGCGCGATTCGCTCACTCTCTTCTGGTGTAAAACGGCCATCATGGGTGCGTCGGCGGGTCAGGCTACGGCTGGGAATACCGGTAGCGCGCAATATTTCAGATTTAGGCATAGAGGCCCAAAGATGGATACTGTCGATGACATCGACAGAAAAACCCAGCTTGATGCTGTCGACTAATACCGTGCCACGGCTGGCTGGCAAACCAATTTCTCGCCAGAGTGCCCCTGCTTTCGTTGTGGGGGTAGGTTGATAAGCTCTCATGTAACCTCCTCGGTCATGTGGCTACCTATACTATAGCCACTTGGCCGATGTAATGCAAAGTGTCACCTCACCTTGACGAGGGGCTGATACTGTTAGTCGTTATATTATTCTAAATTATTCATGAAAATAATAATAACCAGCTATATCTTGGGTGTGCAGACGCGGAAAATCTTATCTTGACGGCATCGGCCAGGAAAAAAATCAGTAAAAACCCGATTCCTGTCAACTTTTGCTGACAGACTGCTTCATCAGTAAGGGGGGACAGGGTATTATCATAGGCAGAGACTCCGCACCTGCCATATATAAGGTCGATACTGATGCGTTTGGAAGTTTTTTGTGAAGACCGAATCGGTCTCACCAGAGAGTTACTTGATCTCTTGGTTTTACGCAGCATTGATTTACGGGGGATCGAAATTGATCCAATAGGCCGTATTTACCTGAACTTTTCCCAACTGGATTTCAGTGTATTCAGTGCCCTAATGATGGATATTCGGCGCATCGAGGGGGTCACTGATGTTCGTACCGTCTCCTTTATGCCTTCTGAGCGTGAGCACCGCTCGCTACGGGCGCTACTTGAATCCATGCCAGAACCGGTATTCTCCATTGATTTAAGAGGTAATCTTGAGTTAGCCAACCCTGCGGCCCGTGAGCTTTTCTCCCTTCATGAGGAGCGTATTCGCCACAAAACTGCGGGCAGTTTACTCGTGGGATACAACTTTGCCCGTTGGTTTGAAGAGGGGGCAACCGCACCTCATACCGAACGGGTGTTGATCAACAATCAGGATTACCTGATGGAGGTCACCCCCATTGAACTTGAAGACGAAGATCAGCAGAACCAAACAGTGGGTGCGGTGGTGATGTTAAAATCCACAGCACGCATGGGCAAACAACTGCAAATCTTGTCGGTCAACGATGATACTGAGTTTAAACAGATTGTTGCCACCAGCGTTAAGATGCGCCAAGTGCTTGAGCAAGCCCGTAAGTTGGCGATGCTGGATGCTCCCTTGCTATTGGTCGGTGATACCGGTACCGGTAAAGATCTCTTGGCACACGCCTGTCACTTGCGTAGCCCGCGCGGGAAAATGCCTTTCCTTGGCCTTAATTGTGCGTCAATGCCGGACGATGTGGTAGAAAGCGAGCTATTCGGCTATGCGGCCGGGGCTTACCCGAATGCTATCGAAGGTAAAAAAGGCTTCTTTGAGCAGGCGAATGGTGGCTCGGTGCTACTGGATGAAATCGGCGAAATGTCGCCGCGCATGCAAATCAAACTGTTGCGATTTCTAAACGATGGCACCTTCCGCCGTGTCGGGGAAGAACATGAAGTGCATGTTGATGTTCGGGTTATTTGCGCCACCCAAAAGAATCTGGTGGAGTTGGTTCAGCGCGGCGAATTCCGCGAGGATCTCTATTATCGCCTTAATGTGCTGACTATCACCTTGCCACCATTGCGTGAACGTCAGGCTGATATCATGCCACTGACCGAATTGTTCGTTGCCCGCTTCTCGGACGAACAAGGCGTGCCTCGGCCGAAGTTGGCACCTGAGCTGAGCAGTTTTCTGACTAATTATGGGTGGCCCGGTAATGTGCGACAGTTGAAAAATGCCATTTATCGCGCCCTGACCCAATTGGATGGTTTCGAACTGCGGCCACAGGACATTATCCTGCCGGAGTTTGAAGTTGAAGCCGTGCTAGGTGATGAAGTGCTTGATGGTTCGCTTGATGACATCAGCAAACGCTTTGAGCGCTCAGTGTTGACGCGCCTTTATCGTAATTATCCCAGTACCCGTAAATTGGCTAAGCGCCTTGGTGTCTCTCACACCGCGATTGCCAACAAGTTGCGCGAATATGGTTTAAGTAGCAAACGGCCAGTCAGTGATGAAAGCGAAGAAGAGTAAGCAACACAGCAATTCATTGCTATAAAACGGTTTGTAATGAAAAACGGCTGCACCCAAATGGGCCAGCCGTTTTGAGTTAATGCTCCGGTTGAGTTAACCGAAACTTAACGGGTTACTTCAGTGCTGCCAACGCGGCATCATAGTTTGGTTCAGTGGTGATTTCATTAACCAGCTCACTGTAGATAACGTTATCGTTACCATCCAGAACCACCACCGCACGCGCGGTCAAACCGGCCAACGGGCCTTCAGTAATGGCCACACCGTAAGCTTGTTTGAAATCAGCGCCACGCAGCGTTGATAAGGTAATTACGTTGCTCAGGCCTTCAGCACCGCAAAAGCGTGATTGGGCAAATGGCAGGTCAGAGGAGATACAAAGAACAACAGTGTTCTCAAGTTCGCCAGCCAGTTGATTGAATTTACGTACCGATGCGGCACAAACGCCGGTATCAATACTAGGGAAGATATTCAGGACTTTACGTTTGCCAACGAAGTTGCTCAGGGCAACATCAGATAAATCTTTCGCAACCAAAGTAAAGTCTTTTGCTTTATCGCCAGCTTGTGGCAGTTGACCTGCAACAGTGACTGGATTGCCTTGAAAATGTACGGTCTGTGTCATTATTTGATCCCTTTTACAGATGTGTAACACGAAGTTCAGTTTAAGGTAACAATGGCGGCTTGGATATGAGAAATTTGCTAAATAATTGAGATTTTACTTACGTTAGGTTCTAACGCCTGATGCCAAAGCCCGAATTCTGCCAAGGAGCCATAATTGAGAATAATGCGTTTCTACCCTGAGGCATGGCCTTTACATTCCGCGTTTGTTATTTCCCGTGGTAGCCGTACAGAAGCCAAAGTAGTGGTGGTCGAGATTGAGGAAAACGGCACTCTTGCTTACGGTGAATGTACACCATATCCACATTATGGCGAAAGTGAAGCATCGGTGATGGCACAGCTCGCCTCGGTTGTTAATGCCATAGAAAATGGTATTTCACGACAGGATTTACAGCTGCTATTACCCGCTGGGGCCGCCAGGAATGCGGTGGATTGCGCACTGTGGCAGTTGGAATGTTTACAGAGCCAGCAAAGTTTGTGGCATATGAGCCAGACAACGGCTATTTCCTCTATTTCTATGGCCCAAACGGTCAGTATTGGCACCCCGGAAGCAATGGCCTACAGTGCCAGTGCATTGGCACATCTTGGCGCCAGGTTGTTGAAAATAAAACTTGATGACCATCTCATTGCTGAGCGATTGGTCGCGATCCGCAGTGCCGCACCGGAAGTGACCTTAATCGTTGATGCCAATGAGTCCTGGCAAACTGAAGGGTTGGTCGCCCGCTGCCAGTTATTGGCTGATTTAGGGGTGGCAATGTTGGAACAACCACTGCCCGCTGGTGAGGATGACAGTTTGCAGAATTTTATTCATCCGTTGCCGATTTGTGCTGATGAGAGCTGCCATACGCGGGCGGATTTAGCCGGTCTGGTTGGCCGCTATGACATGGTAAATATTAAACTGGACAAGAGTGGGGGGTTAACCGAAGCGCTGTTGCTAGCCGAGCAGGCAAAATCACTGGGATTTGCCATTATGCTCGGTTGCATGTTGTGTACTTCCCGCGCAATACGTGCGGCATTGCCGCTGGCACCGGGGGCACGGTTTGTTGATCTCGATGGCCCGACATGGTTGGAACAGGATATTGAGGGTGGATTGCACTTCTCAACAGGGGCGATCGATTTATCGGTTTAATCCGCCAACGTGAGTAAATCCACCAATGCAGCCAGATAACATTCACTGGCCGCATCGGCGGAAATTGGCGGTAATTCTGCGGTGATACACGGCAAGTTGCGATCAGCGCACCAGCTACCAAATGACCCCGGAGTGGCGTAACCGACACTGCTAACGAGTGGCAAGGCGAAATTGGCTGCCAGGCGTGATCCTAGTGCGGAGTTATCGGGGTCTTCAATGCAAGCCAGCGGCTCATGGAATGAGACGACCCAACGTGGAGCAAGTTGCTCAATTAAGGCGCATAAAGCCTGCGTTTCCGGCTCTGAGCCTGCGTGTTCGCCCGTCAATAACCGTACATCACGCGCATCAGCGGCACTGTTCCAGCGATAAACCGTCTCGCCTGGCTGCCAGTTTTTTGCCGGGAAATTGCGATTAAGGTCAACACCATTGGCATTAGCACGTAACCCTAATTGGCAACCATCCGGGTTCACTGCCAATATCACATGATGGCGCTGTTGTTCCGGGGCAATAGTGCGTAACGCGCAGGAAAGGGCAACAATGGCCGCACTTTCATCGCCATGGGTGCCGGCGATAATCAACCCGGTGTTAACCGAAGATGTGGGGGCAGGGAAGTAAAGCAGCGGTGCACCTAACAGCGATTGACCGTAGCATTGGCCTGGGGTGAGCAGGTTCCCTCGTGCTGAACGAGGCCGATATTGAGTCATAATGTTCTCTGTTATCCTGAACATATTCATAATACCCTCAACATAACATCTAATATTATTTCTTTGAATCAATAAGTTATTTTTGATTCGGTGGCAATGGTTAAGCGAACCATAAAAGCTAACGTCAGTTGTTGATTGTATTGTTGAATGCAGTTTACTTTTGATGCTGCCGCCGTGAGCTATATTTTATCGTCGTCAGTATAGGGTTTAATCTGCTAGTTTATATCTACAACATGTTGAGTTGATGTTGACGCTTTACTGTTTGATTTACTTTAAATAAATAGATCTAGAAATAATGATGCGCTAAATTTATGAGCACGATAAACCCAAGGTCAGGGCTGAATATTGCCTGCATACCGTATGTCGGCAAGCGCTGCGGGTCATTAACGTTATGAGCAGCCAGAGTCTGCTTTCGCTAATATGGACAACAACGATAAGGTTATCGATTATGCGCTATTTCCGTTATGCATTGTGTGCCGCATTAGTTGGCACTACGCTGGGCGCGGCAAATGCCGCTGATGTCCCTGCGGGTACCATACTGGCTGAAAAACAAGAAATCGTTCGGCATATTAAAGATGAGCCTGCTTCCCTTGATCCGATGAAAGCCGTGGGGCTAATCGAGGCTCAGGTCGCGCGTGACCTGTTTGAGGGGTTAGTCAATCAGGACGCTCGGGGCCAAATAATTCCGGGTGTTGCGCTAAGCTGGCAAACAGCAGATAACCAAACCTATATATTTACCTTACGTAAAGACGCTAAATGGTCTAACGGCGCACCGGTCACTGCGCAGGACTTTGTTTACAGTTGGCGTCGATTGGTTGACCCTAAAAGTTTATCTCCTTTTGCCTGGTTCGCTGAATTAGCGGGGATGGAGAATGCACAGCAGATTATTGCGGGGAAAATGCCAGCCGATACGCTAGGGGTGAGTGCTATTAATAATCACACCTTAAAAGTCAAACTCAGTAAACCCGTACCTTATTTCCCAAGTTTAACGGCGAACTTTAGTCTATTCCCGGTTCCCCAATCTGTTGTTGAAAAATATGGCAATGACTGGACTAAAATCGGTAATTTGGTTGGCAACGGCGCATTTAAATTACAAGATAGAGTCGTTAATGAGAAATTGGTCTTGGTGCCTAATGAGTATTATTGGGACCATGCGCATACGGTGCTGACTAAGGTGACGTTTATTCCAATTAATCAGGAAGCAAATGCCACTAAACGTTATCAAGCGGGTGATATTGATATTACCGAGTCCTTTCCAAAGAATTTATATCAGAAGTTGTTAAAAGATATTCCTGACCAAGTTTATACGCCCGATCAGCTAGGTACCTATTATTATGCTTTTAATACGCAACGCGCACCAACTAATGATATTCGCGTACGTAAAGCATTATCTTATGCGATAGATCGTAAAATAATTGCTGAAAAGGTATTGGGTACTGGGGAGAAACCAGCGTACCACTTTACCCCTGATGTTACTGCCGGCTACCATCCGGTTGCCAATTTATTGCAGCAGCAAGATCAAGATGAATTGAACGCACAAGCCAAAGCATTGCTTCATGCTGCGGGCTATGGGCCTGATAAGCCGTTAACATTATCACTCTTGTATAATACCTCTGATAATAATCAGAAATTAGCCATTGCTATTGCTTCTATGTGGAAGAAAACATTGGGCGTAGATGTCAAAATGATTAACCAGGAATGGAAAACATACATTGACAGCCGTAACACCGGTAATTTTGATGTGGTTCGTGCGTCATGGGTCGGTGATTATAATGAACCATCTACCTTCCTGTCACTGCTGACATCTACGCACAGCGGGAATATCGCGAAATTTAATAGTGTAGATTATGATAATTTACTCAATGAAGCGGGTAAGCAGACCAATGCTAAAGCACTGAGTGAAGACTATAATAAAGCTGAACAGATTATTGCCGAGCAGGTACCTATCGCACCTATATATCAATTTACTAATGGTCGATTAATTAAACCGTGGGTGAAAGGTTATCCAATCACTAACCCTGAGGACGTGGCATACAGCCAGACGATGTATATCATCAAGCATTAAAACGGGTATATTTATGGCCGTTGGGCCGCCAGTGCTAATTGGCGGCTTTTTATTTCATAATCAAATAGTAATGAGATAACTAAATCTATTGGGTAACTTTATATTTAACTGTTTTGGTCATTTTAATTTTACGTTTCCTGAGTCGCAGGTGGCTATGTAATGGCTTGCCAGGTGCTATCCTGGTACATCACCTTTAAAGATCAGGTTGCTAGCGCTACACTGAGCTAAATTGCATGATAAATTCCGAAATAGAGGGTGTTGTTGTGGATGTCGTCGAAGGAAAAGCACTTCAAGTTTCTGATGCAGTTTATGCCTATCAGCTCGATGGCAAAGGCGGAGTGACGTCAATAAGTATTGATGCTGTCGCCACAGCGGAGCAGCCTTGCTGGTTGCATTTGGATTACACCTATCCGCAAAGTGCGGCCTGGTTGCAAAATACACCATTACTGCCTGAAGTGGTCCGTGATGGTCTGGCTGGGGAGAGTGTAAGACCAAAGGTGACCCGGTTGGGTGATGGCACGATGATAACCCTGCGCGGTATTAACTTTAACAACAATGCCCGCCCAGATCAGTTAGTGACAATTCGGGTTTATATAACAGACAAATTGATCGTCTCAACTCGCCATCGTAAAGTTTACTCCATTGACGATGTGCTTAATGATTTGCAAAGCGGTACTGGCCCGACAGACAGTGGCAATTGGCTGGTGGAGATTGTCGATGGTCTGACCGACCATACCAATGAGTTTATCGAGGACTTACACGATAAAATTATCGATCTGGAAGATGATTTACTGGAACAGAAAATTCCTCAGCGCGGGCAAATGGCATTGTTACGCAAACAGTTAATTGTGTTACGCCGCTATATGGCACCGCAGCGCGATGTATTCTCTCGATTGGCCAGCGAGCGTTTGCCGTGGATGAATGATGATGATCGGCGTCGGATGCAGGAAATCTCAGAACGCCTGGGCCGTGGATTAGAGGATTTAGATTCAAGCATCGCACGTACAGCGGTGCTGTCTGATGAAATTAGTTCATTAATGGCTGATGCAATGAACCGGCGGACTTATACCATGTCGCTTCTGGCGATGGTATTTTTACCCACCACTTTTTTGACCGGTTTATTTGGTGTCAACCTCGGAGGGATCCCTGGTAATACCTATTCTTTTGGTTTTGCGACATTCTGTATGATGTTAGTGGCTTTGGTGTTAGGTGTTGCCTGGTGGTTAAAACACAGTAAATGGCTCTAATAGCAAATTGGCAGGCGCGTAAAAGAGTGTGCCAGAAATGGGGTTAATCACTGCAAAATTGAGCCATATCAAGATTTGACGGTAATGACTCAGGCATTATTATTTTGCAGGTGAATGTAACGTCAAGCGATGGGCGTTGCGCTCCATATTTGTAATACTTTTATTTTGAATTACTGCATAGCACATAATTGTTACGATGCCGATGTTGTCTCAACATCGGCATTTTTTTATGCATTTTTTAGTGAAGTATTTAACCCCACAAAACGTGCCCAGGCTCAGCTTCATTTCTACTGTTTCATGGCGGCATAAACTTACGTATAATAACGCTTTACTTTGTCACTCGGAATTAGTTGCTCTGAACGCCATTAGAGACCTGATAAGCATTTATGAATCAAGAAGATACAAGAAAAGAAACCCTTGAGTTCAATAAACTCCAGAAGCGCATTCGGAGAAATGTTGGCAACGCCATCACTGATTACAACATGATTGAAGATAATGATGTTGTAATGGCCTGTATGAGTGGTGGGAAAGACTCGTTTGCAATGTTGGATATCCTACTCGGCCTTCAGAAGGTTGCACCAATAAAGTTTGAAGTTATCGCGGTAAATTTAGATCAAAAGCAACCCGGTTTTCCTGAACACATTCTGCCGGCGTATCTTGAAAGTCTGAATATCCCTTATTACATTGTGGATAAAGATACTTATTCGGTTGTTAAAGAGAAAATACCTGAGGGTAAAACAACCTGCGGATTATGTTCTCGGTTACGTAGAGGAACATTGTATTCATTTGCCGAGAAGATTGGTGCAACAAAAATTGCTCTCGGTCATCATATGGATGACATTGTTGAAACGTTATTTTTGAATATTTTCCATGGCGCGCGGATGAAAGCAATGCCGCCTAAATTACGCTCTGACGATGGGCGTAATATTGTTATCAGGCCGCTGGCGTATTGCCGTGAAAAAGACCTGATTAAATATTCTGAGTATAAAACTTTTCCAATAATTCCCTGTAATCTGTGTGGTTCGCAGGAGAATTTGCAGCGCCAGGCAATTAAAGCAATGTTAGGCGAATGGGATAAGAAAGAACCAGGCCGGGTGGAAAGTGTATTTAAATCAATGCAAAATGTAAGCCCAAGCCAGTTAGCGGATCGCAATCTTTTTGATTTCGTTAATCTACCCCTAGATCGTGAAGGGGATAGGGAAGAGTATGCTTTTAGTGAAGCAACGGTTTCCTCGACGAATATTGATAACTCCCTGTATATAGATGTAACCAATCTCTGATTTTATTTATCTATTAAGCTAACGCGGTAATATCACCTTAAACCTATTCGGCTACTCCCCCATTGATTTATGGGGGTATAGCCGTGCGAGAAAATTATGGAATAAGGGACTCCCAAAATAAAAAACCGCAGTACAACGCCCCGATTGAGGCGTTGTTATCCTGCGGATAAACGATGTCGATGCTGAGTAAATTTACTCCTCAGACACTGTTTTTTCTGTTTTCCCTGCCAGCAAGCTCAGGAAATCGTAGCGTTTTTTCAAGTCTTTCTCTGCCGCTGCGTATAACTGTGCAGCCACTTCAGGCTCTTGGGTATTGAGCCGACGGAAGCGTTGCTCATTGAGCAGCGTGGTGGTCAGGTCACTGCTTGGCGGGCGGGAGTCCAATGCCAAAGCCGCTTTTCCCTCGTCCGTACGGCGCGGGTCAAAGCGGTATAGTGGCCAGAAACCGGTGGTGGTTAATTGTTTCATCTGATCATGGCTGTAGGCCAAATCATACCCGTGCTCCTCACACGGGCTGTAAGCGATAATCAACGATGGGCCAGGATAAGCTTCCGCTTCTTGAATAGCCTTCACCGTTTGATTGAGCTGCGCACCCAGCGAAATCTGTGCGACATAAACATGGCCATACATCATCATACTGACGCCTAAGTCTTTGCGCGCCTTACGTTTGCCATGCTCACCGAATTTAGTTACCGCCCCGAGCGGGGTCGCTTTGGATTGTTGGCCGCCGGTGTTGGAGTAACACTGGGTATCGAGCACCAGCACATTGACGTTTTCTGTCAGGCTCAGCACATGGTCTAGCCCACCAAAACCGATGTCATATGCCCAGCCGTCCCCACCAATCAACCAGATGGATTTGTCGACCAGATAATCTGCATCGGTTGCCAATTGTTGAGCATCATTACCCGGAATGTCACGCAGTAGCTGACGCAATTGGGTGACTTGCTCACGGCGTACTTCTGGCGTGGCATCCTGATGTATTAACTGCTCAACCAGCTCTTGCGGCAACTGTGGTGCCAGTTGGTTGATTAAGCGGGTCACCCGCTGACGATGCTGATCGACAGTCAGGCGAAAGCCCAGGCCGAACTCGGCATTATCTTCGAACAGTGAGTTAGCCCACGCCGGCCCACGGCCATCGGCGTTGGTGGTATAAGGCGTGGTAGGCAGATTGCCGCCATAGATTGATGAGCATCCGGTGGCATTGGCAATTAACAGACGATCGCCATATAACTGGGTCAATAATTTAATATACGGTGTCTCACCACAACCCGAACAGGCTCCAGAGTATTCAAACAGTGGGGAAATCAATTGTGACGTACGGATATCAATACGTTCCATTTGGGCTTTATCGATTTCCGGTAATTTGAGGAAGAAGTCATAGTGCGTTTTTTCTTCCACCAGATGTTCCAGCCGTGGTTGCATGTTTATGGCTTTGACTTCAGGATTCTGGCGATCTTTGGCCGGACAGACCTCATAGCACAGGTTGCATCCGGTGCAATCTTCAGGCGCAACTTGCAACACATACTTCTGCCCACGCATATCACGGGCTTTGACATCGAGCGATTGCAGGCTGTCTGGTGCACCCGACATCGCCTCTGGCTGTACCACTTTGGCACGGATTGCTGAGTGTGGGCAGGCCGCAACACAGTGGTTGCACTGGGTACATAGGTCAGGCTGCCAGATAGGAATATTTTCTGCAATATTGCGTTTTTCCCACTGGGTTGTACCCACAGGCCAGGTTCCATCAGGCGGGAAGGCCGACACCGGTAGCGCGTCACCCAAACCAGCTAACATGGTTGCGGTCACAGTTTTGACAAAATCTGGTGCTTGATCGGAGACGATCGGTGGGCGCATCGGGCTGCTTTCATTAATCGGTTGTAGTGGGATTTCAACCAATGCATCCAGAGTTGCATCCAGTGCCTGCCAGTTGCGCGTGACAATTTCTGGCCCTTTATTGCTGTAACTGCGGTCAATCGCTGCCCGCAACTGCTCTTGCGCCATGGCGGTAGGTAAAATCTGTGTCAAATGGAAGAACGCCATCTGCATTACGGTATTAATACGGGCGCCCAGTTTGCATTCACGGGCGATTTTAGCCGCATTAATCACAAACAGCCGTGCATGGCGCTGATGCAGCAGGGCTTGCACTTCCTGTGGCAGGCGAGGCCACATTTCATCTGCACTGAAGGGGGTATTAATCAGGAAAATACCGCCGGGTTTCAGTCGTTCGGCCATTTGGTAGGTATCAATAAACTGCAACTGGTGGCAACCGACAAAATCGGCATGGCTAACCAGATAGGCGGAATTGATCGGGGTTTCACTGATGCGCAAGTGTGAAACGGTTAGACCGCCTGCTTTTTTCGAGTCATAAACAAAATAACCCTGTGCATACAGCGAGGTGCTGTTGCCGATTATTTTGATGTTGTTTTTAGTGGCAGAGACTGAGCCATCACTGCCCAGGCCATAGAACAGTGCCTCCAGAGTGGCGCGTTGCTCGATTTTCTCGTCAGTCAATGGTAATGACAGGCCGGTGACATCATCAAAAATCCCTACAGTGAAACGTGGGCGAGGCAGGTCCAATGTCAACTCTTTGAAAATGGCCAGAGCGCAATCGGGGCTGAATTCCTTGGAAGATAAACCATAGCGGCCACCAATCACTTTTGGCAATGTGGCGCGCTCGCCACGGCTATAGGCTTCTGCCAATGCGGTCATTACATCAAGATAGAGTGGCTCAGCCAGCGCCCCCGGTTCTTTGGTGCGATCCAACACGGCTATTTTTGTTACTGATTGGGGTAAGACACTCAACAGATGCATCGCAGAGAAAGGACGGTATAAACGCACTTTCAACACACCCACTTTTTCGCCACGCGTTAATAAGGTATCAATCACTTCTTCGCAGGTGCCGATAGCGGAACCCATCAAGACAATGACACGCTCTGCCTGTGGATGACCGTAATATTCAAATGGTTTATATTCGCGCCCCGTAGCCTCGGCAAAAGCCGCCATAGCATCAGCAACATGCTGATAAGTATTGTTATACCAAGGGTTGGTGGCTTCACGCGACTGGAAGTAAGTATCAGGATTGGCTGAAGTACCGCGTACTACCGGATGATCCGGTGAGAGTGCCCGGCTGCGGTGGTCATCTATCCCTTTCTGCGGCAGTAATTGGCGTAGCGTGTCATCACTGAGTGGCACAATTTTATTGATTTCATGTGAGGTGCGGAAACCATCAAAGAAATGAATAAATGGAATGCGGCTATTGAGTGTCGCTACTTGTGAAATCAGGGCGAAATCTTGTGCTTCTTGCACACTGCTGGCGCAGAGCATGGCACAACCGGTCTGGCGCACGGCCATAACATCGGAGTGATCGCCAAAGATGGATAAGGCATGAGTCGCAATGGTTCGGGCTGCAACATGCAGCACGAAAGGGGTCAGTTCACCCGCTAACTTATACAACGTGGGGATCATCAACAGCAATCCCTGCGAAGAGGTAAAGGAGGTCGACAGCGCGCCAGTTTGCAGTGCGCCATGGACGGTGGCAATGGCTCCGCCTTCTGACTGCATTTCAACCACGCGAGGAACATCTCCCCAAATATTAACTTTACCATCCCCAGACCATGCATCAGCAAGTTCTGCCATGGTGGAACTTGGCGTAATAGGGTAGATGGCGATAACTTCACTGGCGCGATAGGCCACAGAAGCTACTGCACTGTTACCGTCAGTAGTAATCATTAATTTATACCTTCACATTGCTTGTCACGCAGAGACCAAAGTAGTAGTGGGTGTCTCTGACGGTTAACGAATTATTTGAACTAATACTGAAATTCTAGCAGAGTGCATTTTTGTCAGTTATCGAATTTGTGTGGCTGGAGAGGGGGCGCTTTCAGTTAAAATGCAGGAAATAAGTAAAGTAGTGCAGGCAACGCTATATAAATGCTATTTGGATAATAATTATTACAATTAGAAAACTATTTATTGTGCTGCTCAGATATCGCTTGGCGACGCAGTACCTATTTGTGCTTTTGTAAAATAATTGTGAAACTGAATTAGATTTAATGAACATTTAATATGGGACGGGCATAATGTCGACCCAATACTGAAATGAGAAAATGATGATGAGCGGTTTCATGTATTTAATGATGGCAATTGTTGCCGAAGTGGTTGCCACCACGATGTTGAAAGCATCTGATGGGTTTACCCGATTGGTACCCTCGATTGTGGTGGTGATTGGCTACGGTATTGCATTTTGGGGACTTTCGCAGGTTGTTAAAACTATGCCATTGGGTATCGCTTACGCCATCTGGTCAGGGTTGGGCATTGTATTAGTGTCGGTCGCCGCCACTTTTATGTATCAGCAAAAGCTTGATTGGGCGGCAATTGCCGGGATGACGCTGATCATTGCGGGTGTTATGGTGATTAATCTGCTGTCCAAGACACCCATGCATTAATCATGTGTATAGGGAGAACGCACCTATTAGCGCGTTATCGTGGTGGGGCGAGATAACACGCTAATGGGGGATGGTCGGTAACACACTGAAACGTAGGCTAGCGCTCTTTGGCGCTATTTAATGTCTAATTGATGTATGCCATCGATAGCCAATAATGTTTCATAAAACTGATCAAGGCTTTTTCTCGGTGACAATGTCACTTCCATGGTCAGTTCACAATCGGTATCCGCCTCATCACGTTTTTGTACTACTGACAGGTTAATTGGCCGCAGTCGCAGTTTTTGCAGCGCGACCAGAATAAGCGGTACACTCTTGGGTAATAGCTTGATAGAGACATAATGGTGCTGACCAAGCAGGCGGTTACTCAGTTGGCGGAAGATCTCCAGCACCACCAATGTCATCAGCGTGCCATAGATGCCAATCTCATACAGGCCGCTACCTATCACCAAACCGATAGCCGCTGTTACCCACATCCCGGCTGCGGTTGTCAGGCCTTTAACCATCTGCTTTTGAATCATGATGGTCCCGGCTCCCAGGAACCCCATCCCGCTGACAACTTGTGCCGCGACTCGACTGGGGTCAAAACTGACGTGCTCCAACGTCAGTAAATCCTCGAAACCGTATTTTGAAACAATCATAAACATGGCGCTGCCAATGCCAACCAAGATATGAGTACGCAATCCTGCTTCTTTTGACCGCAATTGACGTTCAATACCTATTAACCCACCCAGCAATCCGGCAAGGGCTATTCGTAGCAGTAAATCAGTGATCATCGTTATTCCCGTTTTATTTTGTCCAAATCGTAGGTATCTGATTCTCTATCTAATTAGTCTAGGTTTGGTTATTTCGTCAAATTTTTAACAGCAAACTACCTTGATAATTCGGCTATTCACCCTGTACCAGGCTAAATTTAATTACCACATTTGCGCTTATTTATGTTGTGTTTTAATTATAACAGATATTATATAAGCCAATTAGCGTAGACGGAATTGCATTAAACAATAGATTTATGCCTTTCTCATACCGGAGCAGAAGAATGAAAGTATTATCAATATTTGTAGGTGGCGCTGTGCTCTTTTTAGCCGCCTGTAGCAGCAATGAGCCAACAGCTACAGCTTTAAATAACGCTGATGCCTATGAACCCGTGCAACAAGCCACCAGTGCCAGTGTCCATCATAATCTCAATATGGCCAATCCGGCGGCAGTCAATTGTGCCAATGCTGGCGGAGTATTAACTATTGCCAAGCAACTTAATGGCGGCAGTGTGGGGATGTGCCAGTTGCCCGATGGCAAACGTTGTGAAGAGTGGGCGTTGATGCGCGGTGCTTGCCCGGCACGCTGATACCCGCCATCTTTCAAGTTTGCAGGTGTGTCTGGCTACTCTTGTTCGCCGCCTGCCTGCACCTCGAAATCTATTGGGTATCTCATGCTGCCGCTTGTTACTCACGTATAAATAATTAGGCGGTAATAATATTTGGGCAGGGTTCACCCTTTTTCAATTGGGCAATATTCTGCATGGTGGTGGCCGAAATACTGGTCAGCGCCTCTTCGGTCAAAAACGCCTGATGGCCGGTAAATAACACGTTATGACAAGAAGATAAACGGCGGAAAACGTCATCCTGAATCACGTCGTTAGATTTGTCTTCAAAGAACAGGTCACGTTCATTTTCGTAAACATCCATGCCGAGCGAACCTATCTTTTGCTGTTTTAGCGCATCAATAGCTGCAGTAGAATCAATCAAACCACCACGACTGGTATTGATGATCATTACGCCATTCTTCATTTGATCAAAGGATTGTTTATTAAGCAGGTGATGATTTTCCGGTGTCATCGGGCAATGCAGCGAAATAACATCAGATTCAGCATACAGCGTTTTAAGATCGACATATTCAGCGCCCAGTTCCAGAGCTTGCGCACTTGGATAAGGGTCAAAAGCGAGCAAACGCATACCAAAGCCTTTCAAAATGCGCATGGTTGCTACACCAATTTTACCGGTACCGATAATTCCCGCAGTGCGGTTATGCATGTTGAAGCCAATCAGCCCTTCCAGTGAGAAGTTAGCATCACGGGTACGCTGGTAGGCACGATGAATTCGGCGGTTAAGGCTCATCATCATACCTACGGCATGTTCAGCGACAGCCTCAGGTGAATAGGCGGGGACACGAACGACCTGAATGCCCAGTTCTTTCGCCGCCTCCAGATCCACATTATTAAAACCAGCGCAACGCAATGCCAGAATCTCGACACCGACATTTTTCAGCTCTTCCAATGTCGCACGGCAACCATCATCGTTGACGAAAAGACAGACCGCATCACAGCCAGCAGCCATTTTTGCTGTTTTTGGCGTTAACAGAAAATCGAAAAACTCTAATTCAAAGCCAAAATCTTTGTTGACCAATTCGAGGTATTTACGGTCATACTGTTTAGTACTGTAAACGGCTAATTTCATCGCGATATCTCCGCTAAAATATTGTGATCAATCTAACAGATTTGAATAAATCATACAATTTGCCACAGTAATAAGTTAAATAGAGCACTTGTCACTTTCTAATGCCAAAGAGGTAAGGTTTTTATTCCAACGTTCAATGGCAGCAGTTTGGTCTGTGTTGCAAGGGCGCGTTATCTATTATGGTATCTTGCAGTGATTTGATTAAAGCACACCGTAAGTCTGGTTGGGGATAAAACAAGGCGAGTCATGGCTAAATGCGCAAAAATAGTGGGTTGGTTGTTATTAATCAGCGCAATCTCTCTGATGGCATTATGGAAAACCCTGCCACAGTGGTTACCAAAAGTGGCACAGTATTGGCTACCTGTGGGGAGCCAGATAACGCTAGCTACGCCACCGGTGTGGCGTGACGGCGCACTGCGTATCACGCAATTGCGCTATTTGGCGCAAGACTGCCTGCTTGCCAATATGAGTCAATTGAGTGTCGGCTATCATCAGGGGCGCTGGCAAGTTGCGGCCAGTAATGTTGCGTTGGATACCGCCTGTTTGAGCAAATTACCGGCTAATGGCGACAGCGCACCACCGAATTTAGCATACTGGCAGCAGCAGATGTCGGTGCTGGACTTGGATATCAGCAATTTGCAGATTACGCCCTGGCAGCAATATGCCGGTAAACTGACACTTACTTCGCCCGATCAACATAAATTGATTCAAGAGTTGCGTTATCAGGGGCCGCAACTGAGCTTTGCGGCGACACTTGATCAGGACCAGCAACTGAGTTTGCATCAATTCTCTATCGCGGTGCCGGGCGCCCCGCAGCCTTTTGAACTCAGTGGCAAAATCAAAATTCCTCTGTCGCTAGATGATTGGCCGGAACAGGGCGAATTACAGGGGATGCTAACCACCGGTTATCTGTCTAAGCCACTTCTTTTAAACTTAAGCTGGCAACAGCAGCAAGGGATGCTGACGCTCACTGAGCGTGATGACGAAACACCTCTTGCGCGGTTGCCATGGCGCGCCGCAATAAACCAAGTTCAGATAGTTAACGGTCAATGGCAATGGCCGTACGGCCAGCAACCATTAAGTGGCGGTATAAACCTGACGTTACATGACTGGGACCAAGGGTTGGATCAGACCTCGGTTGACGCGCGGATTAACGTGCTTACCTCTGGGCAGAGTGGTAAGGGGAATGCGGTATTGACTCTCGGGCCGGGTAATCTGAGCATGATAAACAGCGATTTGAAGTTCCAGCTCAGTGGGCAGGCCAATCTGGAGAATATGATACTCAACGCTACCATTCCAGGAGTACTCAGTGGCTCAGTGTTGAACCCTACCTGGGTATTGCACCCAGGGGCTTTACTGCGCGCGCATGGCAATGTGACGCCTGAATTGCGGATAAGAGACGCCCGTTGGCCATTGGCTGGCGTCAAAGTAACGGCTGCCGGTGTCAGCGGGCGTCTACAAGCCATCGTTGATGCACAAGACAGTTATTGGGGGAATGTTAATCTGCATCTGGATGGTCAGGCGCAAGAATTTTGGCCGGACAAAGGTTATTGGCAATGGCGCTACTGGGGCAATGGCCACCTGCCGCCACTGGCTGCTCGCTGGGATATGGGGGGTAAGGGGAGTTGGCGCGATACATTAATCACCGTTGACCAGCTCTCGACTGGTTTTGATCGGTTGCAATATGGCCTGGTTAAGGTTGAGGCACCAAGACTGACATTGTTGAAGCCACTCACCTGGCAGCGGGATAACCATCACCCAGCCTTTATTGCCGGTTTTTCGCTGGGGGCGAAAAAAGTATCGTTCAGCGACGGGGGCGGTTATCTACCGCCGGCTGAATTATCTTTGCAACTCAATGGCCGGGAACCGAACAGCTTCCTGTGGCAGGGGCAATTGCAGGCGCAGGCTATCGGGCCGATCTCGCTAGGCGGCCGCTGGGATGGCGAACGGCTACGGGGTGAGGGCTGGTGGCCGAAACAATCGTTAACCGTGTTCCAACCGCTTATCTCATCAGAGTTAGGCATCAAACTGCGTGACGGGGAGCTGTATGCTCAGGCCGCCTTTTCGGCAGCCAGGGAGCAAGGCTTTACCGCCGGTGGTCACTGGGTGGTGAAGAATGGCGGGATGTGGCTCAAAGATGGAGAGATGAGCGGATTAGATTTCGTCATGTCGTATCGCTTGCAGAATCACCACTGGCAGTTGGGTGCGAAAGACCCGGTGATGTTGCGTATTGCCTCAATAAGCAACCTATTTGAAATGCAAAATATCACCGCTGATTTACAAGGCACTTACCCCTATTCTGATGATGCACCGTTAACCTTGAGTAACGTTGGCATGGACATTCTTAACGGCCATCTGAGTTTGTCTGCTTTGCGCTTGCCGCAACACGATGCCGCCGTGCTGAAGTTAACCGCTATCGACTTGAGTGAGCTATTTACCGTGCTACAACCGAAACAGTTTGCCATGTCGGGGAAGGTCAACGGGGAATTACCACTCTATCTTAATAACCCACAGTGGTTGGTACGTAATGGTTGGATTGCTAACGATGGCAAGGTAACGCTGCGCCTCGATCAAGATCTGGCCAATTCAATAGGCGATAGTAATGTTGCCGCTGGTGCTGCGATTGATTGGCTACGTTATATGGAGATTTATCAATCTTATGCCAAAGTGGATTTGGATAATTTGGGCCAATTGACATTACACTCGAAGATTCATGGTGTGAATACGCAAAAAAACTCAAAGCGTGAGATAGTATTGAATTATCAGCATCAGGAAAATGTGTTCCAACTCTGGCGCAGCCTGCGTTTTGGTGACAACTTACAAGAGTGGCTACAACAGACGCTTTCTCTACAACCAACAGTAATACCGGCGAGGACGAAGGAATGAAGATCTTGACAGGGGAACGTGTAGCAATAGCGTTGGGTATTTTGATGCTCAGTGGCTGTTTACGCCTTGAGGTAGCGACACCGGAAAAACCGATCACTATCAATATGAACGTCAAGATTGAGCATGAAATCCAGATAAAAGTTGATAAAGATGTGGAAAGTTTGCTCAAAAATCAATCCAATCTATTCTAAGGAGCCACGATGAAAAAGCAAAATTCAGGCTGGATTGGTGGCAGGCTAAGGCTGATTCGAGCGATGTTGGGGTGGGCGATATTGAGCAGCAGTTTGCTATTCAGTTCCATGGCTTTTGCCCTGACATTGGAGCAGGCAAAGCAGCAAGGGCGGGTTGGTGAAACCCTCAGTGGTTATTTGGCTCCGGTTAAAAAAGATCCTGAGACGCTGGCGTTGGTAGAGCAAATCAATATCGCCAGAACAGAGAAGTATCAGGAAGTGGCGCAGAAAAACCACATTTCAACCGAGGATGTTGCCAAGCTGGCAGGGCAGAAGTTAGTTAACCGGGCGGCGGCCGGTGAATATGTGCGCGGTATTAATGGCCAGTGGATGCAGCGCTAATTGTTGTGGTAATGGTTTGGTACGGATGAAGTAAGGGCGGTGGTGTTACTGGCGCAATCACAAAGAGAAAAGCGCGCCCAAAGGCGCGCAAGTAACTAATGACACTACTGGGTAAAACGAGGGTAATACAAGGTTATTTTAAGTCGCGCATTGACGGAGACACCCATGTCTGCGCGAAATCATCAATTAAGCACTAACAACCTGAGTCAGTAACTCTTTGGCATCAGCTTGTGCTTTGGTCGCCACTTCAGGACCATAAGCAATACCTTCTGCAAACACGAATTCAACATCGGTAATGCCGATAAAGCCCAGGAACAGACGCAGGTAAGGCACCACCAGATCCGTTGGGGTGTCTTTATGAATGCCCCCACGGCTGGTCAGAATAATGGCACGTTTACCGGTTACCAAACCTTCCGGGCCTTTCTCTGTGTAGCGGAAAGTCACGCCAGCACGGGCAATCAGGTCAAAATAGTTTTTTAACTGAGTCGGGATATTGAAGTTGTACATTGGTGCAGCCATAACTATCACGTCATTGGCTTGCAGTTCAGCAATCAGCTCGTCAGACAGTGCCAAAGCCTCTTGTTGGCGCGGTGTTAACGCTGCGTCTGAAGGGCGCAAAGCACCCACCAGTTCACCATCTAACACAGGAACCGGTTGAGCGGCCAAGTCACGTACGGTGATTTCGTCGCCAGCGTGGGCTGCTTGCCATTGCTCGACAAAAAAGTCAGCTAATTGGTTGGACTGTGAATAAGTTGCCAGAATGCTTGATTTCAGGACCAGTACTTTGCTCATCGTAATTCCTTAACAGGTAACAGAGACTTAGGCGGTTCGCCCTTTCAATGAGATACACTTTATTAATATTTTCCTATTAGTGATAGCGCAATATTTTGCGTTCTTTGTTCGATTTAATTGAACGATGATAAATAGATAGGAAATTTTCGCTGGGTTACTGCGTAATCCGAGGCTGTGTTACCATATCAGGTAAGGGTTTATCTAATAAAAGCTATGGCTCATTCATCTATTGGGTGTCGAAGATGGGTGTGTTGGCAGGTTAAAAATTGATATCGATTAATAAAAAATATCGGCCAATCAAATTCATAGCATAAAATCATTGGGCTGACACCGTAGGTTGCAGCCGCATCGTAACAAGGAACACAGAACGTGAAATCTTCGCTCGCAGCATTATCCACCCAACTCGGTGAGTTGATGCTCCGTGACCAACAACGTCTGCGGCGTCGGCTGCAAGGCGCACGAAAAATTAATAATCCAGAGGCTATAGAAGCGATCACCCACGAGCTTGAGGCTGACATAGCAACCGCCATGCAGCGGGTTATTCGCCGTCGAGCCGCTTGTCCGGCGATCAGTTATCCTGAAAACTTGCCGGTCAGCCAGAAAAAGCAAGATATCTACAACGCTATTCGTGACCATCAGGTGGTGATCGTCGCCGGTGAAACCGGTTCCGGTAAAACCACCCAGTTACCGAAAATTTGCCTGGAATTGGGGCGGGGCGTGAAAGGGGTGATCGGCCATACCCAGCCGCGTCGTCTGGCTGCGCGCACTGTCGCAAACCGTATTGCGGATGAACTGGATACCTCTCTTGGCGGTTGCGTCGGCTATAAAGTCCGTTTTAACGATCAAGTGGGTGAAAACACACTGGTTAAGTTGATGACCGATGGGATCTTGCTGGCTGAAATTCAGCAAGATCGGCTGTTGATGCAATATGACACGTTGATTATCGATGAAGCCCATGAACGTAGCCTGAACATTGATTTCATCTTGGGTTATTTACGTGAATTATTGCCAAAACGCCCTGATCTGAAAGTCATTATTACCTCGGCAACCATTGATCCGCAGCGTTTCTCTCAGCATTTCAATAATGCCCCTATTATCGAGGTTTCTGGCCGTACCTATCCGGTGGACGTTCGCTATCGGCCAATTGTGGATGATGCTGATGATGTTGACCGTGACCAGCTACAGGCTATTTTTGATGCGGTTGATGAGTTAGGGCGAGAAAGCCCTGGTGATATTCTGATCTTTATGAGTGGTGAGCGTGAAATTCGTGACACCGCTGATGCATTGATGAAGCAAAATTTGCCCCATACGGAAGTGCTACCACTCTATGCCCGCTTATCAAACAGTGAGCAGAATAGGGTGTTCCAGTCGCATCATGGGCGGCGAATTGTATTGGCAACTAACGTAGCCGAAACCTCGCTCACGGTGCCAGGCATTAAGTATGTGATTGATCCCGGCACAGCTCGCATCAGCCGTTATAGCTTTCGTACCAAGGTGCAGCGCTTACCGATCGAGCCGGTGTCTCAGGCGTCAGCTAATCAGCGTAAAGGCCGTTGTGGCCGCGTGTCAGATGGTATCTGTATCCGCCTTTATTCTGAACAGGACTTTCTCTCCCGCCCAGAGTTTACCGACCCGGAAATTCTACGTACCAACCTGGCCTCCGTCATTCTGCAAATGACCTCACTCGGTCTGGGTGATATTGCGGCTTTCCCGTTTGTGGAAGCACCAGATAAACGCAATATCCAAGATGGTGTTCGGTTACTGGAAGAGTTGGGGGCGATACAAACCGCCGAGAATGGTCATCAACAACTGACTCCGCTGGGGCGGCAATTAGCGCAATTGCCCGTTGATCCTCGGCTGGCACGGATGGTGCTGGAAGCACAGAAAAGTGGCAGTGTCCGCGAACTGATGATCATTACGTCGGCGTTGTCGATTCAGGACCCGCGTGAACGTCCAATGGATAAGCAGCAGGCTTCTGATGAAAAACATCGCCGTTTTGCAGATAAGGACTCTGATTTCCTGGCGTTTGTTAACTTATGGGATTATCTGAAAGAGCAGCAAAAAGAGTTGTCATCAGCACAATTTCGTAAACTGTGCCGCAGTGACTTTCTCAACTATCTGCGCGTGCGCGAATGGCAGGATATCTACACGCAACTGCGTCAGGTGGTAAAAGAACTGGGTATTCCGGTAAATAGTGTTGCAGCCGACTACCGTAGCGTGCATACCGCGATATTGACCGGTTTGTTATCTCATATCGGCCAAAAAGATGTTGAAAAGCAAGAGTATACCGGTGCGCGTAATGCAAGGTTTGCTATCTTCCCCGGTTCCGGCTTATTTAAAAAACCGCCGAAATGGAGCATGGTGGCTGAGTTGGTCGAAACCAGCCGCTTATGGGGCCGTATTGCTGCCCGCATCGAGCCGGAATGGATCGAACCCTTGGCACAGCATTTGGTGAAACACCATTATAGTGATCCGCATTGGGAGAAAGCGCAGGGTGCGGTGATGGCCAGCGAGAAAGTCACCCTATTCGGTTTACCCATAGTTGCTGAGCGCAAAATCAATTACGGCCCGATTGATCCGCCGCTATGCCGTGAGCTATTTATTCGTCATGGCTTGGTGGAGGGGGATTGGCAAACGCGCCACGCCTTTTTCCGCGCCAATCTCAAATTATTGGCTGAAGTTGAAGAGCTGGAACATAAGTCACGTCGGCGCGATATTCTGGTGGATGATGAGACACTGTTTAATTTCTATGACCAGCGAATTGGTCGTGATGTTATCTCAGCGCGCCATTTTGATAACTGGTGGAAGAAAACCAGCCAGACACAACCAGAGTTGCTGAACTTTGAAAAAACCATGCTTATCAAAGATGGTGCTAACAAAGTTAACCCACTCGACTACCCCAACTTTTGGTATCAGGGGGCTCTTAAGTTACGGCTTTCTTACCAATTTGAGCCTGGCACTGATGCTGATGGCGTGACCGTACATATTCCATTACCTATCCTTAATCAGATTCAAGAGCAGGGTTTTGATTGGCAGATACCGGGGATTCGGCGTGAATTAGTGATAGCACTGATCAAGTCTTTGCCTAAACCGGTGCGGCGTAATTTTGTCCCTGCGCCCAATTATGCCGAGGCGTTTCTGGCCAGAGTTACCCCGATGGAGATGGGGCTGCTCGATGCCTTAGAGCGTGAACTGCGGCGCATGACGGGTGTGACAGTGTCACGTGATAGTTGGCAATGGGACCAAGTTCCTGATCACCTTAAAATCACCTTCCGCGTGCTTGATGATAAAAACCGCATTCTGCGTGAAGGTAAAGACCTTGCCGCCTTGAAGCTACAGCTACAAGAGAAAGTTCAGGAAACGCTATCCGCTGTTGCTGACGACGGTATTGAACAAACTGACTTACATATCTGGAGTTTCGGTGATCTACCGGTGTGCTATGAGCAACGTCGTGGTGGCTATGAAGTCAAAGCATATCCGGCGCTGGTGGATGAAAAAGACAGTGTTGCGATCCGCTTGTTCGATACAGAATCTCAGCAACAACAAGCCATGTGGCAGGGGACAAGGCGTTTATTATTATTGAATATCCCATCCCCTATAAAGTACTTACATGAAAAATTGCCGAACAAATCCAAGCTCGGGCTCTATTTCAATCCTTATGGCAAAGTGTTGGACCTGATTGATGACTGCATTGCTTGTGGTGTGGATAAGCTGGTTGCGCAGTATGGCGGCCCCGCATGGCAAGAGACGGCGTTCGCCCAACTACAGGAAAAGGTTCGTGCTGAGCTGAATGACACGGTGGTTGAGATTGCTAAGCAAGTTGAACAAATCCTGACGACAGTATTCAGTATTAATAAGCGATTGAAAGGGCGAATAGATATCTCAATGGCATTAGCTCTTTCGGATATTAAAGCCCAGCTTGGCGGCCTCATATATCGCGGTTTCGTGACCAATAATGGTTGGAAACGTTTGCCTGATACCTTACGTTATTTACAAGCGATTGAGCGCCGATTGGAAAAACTCGCGATAGACCCTCATCGTGATCGAGCACAAATGCTCCGAATAGAACACGTCCAGCAAATGTGGCAGCAATGGCTGAATAAATTACCGCCAAAACGCCAGCAAGATGAAGAGGTTAAAGAAGTTCGTTGGATGATTGAAGAGCTGCGTGTGAGCTTATTTGCCCAGCAATTGGGAACGGCTTACCCTATTTCTGACAAGCGTATCCTACAAACTATCGAACAGCTTTCCGCCTGATTAGCGATTAAAATTCCTCCGCACGCTAAATATTATTGATTTAGCTGCGGAGTTTCTTACTGACTCTGTCCCTTCTTATATACCGCTATAAATTCATTATCTTTATGATTTATCTATTTTTATCGGCATGCTAACTATGTAATAGATGAAACATGCTGATGTTGATGCGAAGCCTCTCGAGGATTGCAAATTAACTGGGTTGCACGGCTGCGGTGTTATTGCCTCCTATCTTGAACTCCCGCTATATCTGTACTGACAAATCAGGCTACTTGGTCAAAGTTTGTCTGATTTAGGGTCACCATATTTGATTACTTTTGGTGAGTTTGATAGAGTTTTTCCAGCGCAGGGATTGCTTATGTATCAGATTAGTTTGTTGAGGTTGGCACAGCGCGAGTTGTTTAAATTACCTGTAGGTATTCAGGCTGCTCTGATTAAAGCCATGGATGAGTTAGAGGCTTATGGTCATGAGTTGCGGGAGCCAGAGGTGCGAGATATCGGGCGCGGGCTAAAGGAGCTACGGGTTAGTGCAAAAGAGGGGATCGGACGTGGTTTTTTCTTTTACCACGTAGGTCAGCAGGTTTACATCATTCATATTTTACAAAAGAAGACACAAAAAATCCCAAGACGGACACTGATGTTGGCTTATCAGCGTATGAAGGAACTCAAACGGAGATTGCAGCCATGAAAAAACAAGATGATTTCGATATTATTTCTTTCGCTGAGGTTAAAGCGAGTGCTTTAAATCATCCTCAGGTCAACGAAGCCTACACAGACTTGCAAATTCGCGACGCCATGATGACTGAGCTGAAAGCTGCTCGCCAACAATGCAATTTAACACAAGAGGAAGTGGCGCAGCGGGCAGGGTTGAAAAAACAGAATATTTGCCGGATGGAGAAAGGCATCATTTCCCCCAACCTCACTACGCTGAGTCGTTACGCCGCAGCATTAGGTGGGACTTTTGTTTTCAAATTTAACCAAAAGCCTCATTGCGTTAGTAAGGAATAGTCGCGATCTCTGGGCCTCAACCAGAGTATTACTGAATAATATGATCACTTTGTCGCATTTTTAGCGAGCGCTTTTAACCGTTCTCTAATAGCTGTTACCGCTAAGGCGCGGTTATCAGCAAGATAACGGTCTTTGGCGGCGGGGGCGGAACTTTGAATCGCAATTAAAGACCACTCGTCGCCATTCTTTAGTAGCAGCGGTGATCCACTGTCTCCTGGCAAGGTATCGCACTGGTGTGAGAGCACGCCCTGCTGTGCCCATCCTGTAACCAGACAGTCTTCATGGCTGTATAGGGTTTCAAGATGATCTAGCGGGTAGCCTGCTTGAGTTATTTTACGATTAACCAACTTAAGCGCTTGCGTCAACTCACTCGATGTTCCATCCCAAAGGGGTAACGGCTTAATCGGAATAGGCTTTGTGTTAGTTAATCGAATGAGTGCAAAATCATAAGCGGCGGCGGCAGGCGGAACAATCCAGCCATCGCCATCAGGTTTGAGTTTTTTACCTAATTTTGCATCAACCAGGGTTTCCAAGTGAGTAATTTGGTACTTCCAATGGCTATCATGGGAAATAAATCGCAAGGCAACAGCGCGATCAATCTTCCCCGGAGGAGTAAGGACACAATGGCCAGCAGTAAGTGCCAGTCGCGGGGAAATTAACGTTGCGGTACAAAGGTTGCCACTGGCTGTTTCAACTTGCCCAATAGCTTGCCATGGCCACCCAGTGCTATTTGTCAGCGCTGTGCGGTCATCTTTCCCGAAAAACAACGTGGTTTGATCCGCAATGCTGATTTCATCATCCGGTTTGTCAGTGGGGGGAAGGGCTAATGCTGCTGAAATAGAAAGCGGCAACAGACTCAATAATAGTAATGAAGATAAACGCATAAATGATTAGCCTTGCCTTTATTTACTGACCAAAGGTCATCCATTAACACACCTGAGGCCTATCGATTAAATTATTAATCATGGCTCCACTATCGCTAACTATAGACATAATAAGTTGTTTCATGTGTTGTCAGTAATTGATTTTTCGATAATTTCAGAGCGGCATAGGCCGTTGGTACTATAAATAAAAAAATAGTGTGATCAGACCACAAATAACAAATATGGTTAAAATGACTTCAAATAAATAGCGTCGCAGCATTATCAGCACTCCTGATAGAAAACACCCGGTAAACCGGGTGTCGAGTGAATCGCTGTTGCAGGTTAATCGTGAAGAGCCAGCTTCAGCTTCCACCAGTTAAATGCTGCTGCTATTTGGTCACTGGCATTACTGCTGGTGCAGATTTACTGTGTGCTGCTTTTTTATGATGTTTTTTGGCGGCCTGTGCTTTTTGCACTGGGGCTGTTTTATCCATTTTTTTCATCGAATCGGTTTTTTTGGCTTTCTTATGGTGCATGGTTTTAGCCGGTGCACTATGCGCTGCCGGAGCTGTAACCGCTGGAGCTGCAGGTGGCGCTACGGTATCTGCTGCCATTGCTACAGACGATATACCCAAGGTTGCAGCAACAATCAGAGCTAATACTGTTTTCATAATTTATTCCTCAGTGTTCTGTTTGTATATCGGCCCCGTTGGGTCGTTATAATGAGAGTAGAGGAAATATTTAATGGCTTCCGTGAGTCATTGGTTTCGGCTTGTAACCGATTGTACAACACCAATAATTTAGTGTGACGAGTATGCTAATTTGCACATTTTAGTTACAACATACAGTGTGTTGTCTTTAATAAAACCATCGTATTATGTAGCACCAGTGTCGTTTGAATGTAAGGCGATATGTTAGTTAACCAGTGAGAGCTACGCCCAACCCTAATTAAAGGTTAGGCGTAGCAGTAGAACCTATATTAGTCATGTGACCGCCATTAGGTTCCAGCATCGCGGGTAATAATCAAGTGCCACAAATTACAAATAGCGGCGTTCTAAATGTTGGCGGAAGTAGCGTGGGTTAAGTGTTTCACCGGTAGCTTTGGTAATTAATTCTGCTGTTGAGTAACGGCTACCATGCTGCCAGATATTCTGTTGTAACCAGGTGAAGAGGGTACTGAGATCACCATTTGCGATACTCTTATCCAGGTCTGGAATAACATCACGGGCAGTTTGGAACAGTTGAGCTGCATACATTGCACCCAAGGTATACGTTGGGAAATAGCCAAAAGCCCCATCGGTCCAATGGATATCTTGCATACATCCGTTACGGTAATTGCCTTCGGTGTTAATACCGAGGTATTGCTGCATTTTCTCATTCCACAACGCAGGGATATCATCTACTTCGATTTCACCACTGATTAACGCTTTTTCGATTTCATAACGCAATATAACATGGGCAGGATAGCTCACTTCATCGGCATCAACTCGAATAAAGCCAGTTTTAACCCGCTGATTGAGAGCTATGAAATTGTGTTCTGCAAATGCAGGTTGTTCACCAAATTGGTGTACGACCAGTGGGCGGATCACTTGTAAAAATTCATCACTGCGCGCTAATTGCATTTCAAATAGTAAGCTTTGCGACTCATGAATGGCAGTTGATCTTGCATGGGATATGGGTTGCCCTAACCATTCTCGTGGTAGGTTTTGCTCATAACGGGCATGGCCTGTTTCATGCACAATACCCATTAATGAACTGAGAAACTCTTGCTCGTTATAACGGGTAGTAATTCGCACATCTTGAGGAACACCGCCGCAAAATGGGTGCACACTGACATCAACCCGCCCGCCGTCAAAGTCAAAACCGAGTACTTTCATCACTTGTAATCCAAGCTGACGCTGTTTTTCCACGTCAAAAGGGCCCTGTGGGAGCAGGCAGTTTTCATTAGCTTGTTTAGCAGTCACTTTTTGTAATAGTGCAGGTAGCCATTGCTTAAGATCACCAAATATCCGATCCAAATCAGCACTATTAGTCCCTGGTTCGTAGAGGTTAAGCAATGCATCATAACCTGAGGTACCTGCGGCCTGAGCGCGGATTGAGGCTTCTTCGCGGCTAAGTTTGACCACTTCGCGCAGATTTTCTGCAAAGCCATGCCAATCATTAGCGATGCGCTGTTGCCGCCAGGCATGCTCACATTTGGCTCCAGCCAACGACTTGGCTTCAACCAATGCTTCTGGCAGCAGGACTGCATTGTCATAATGACGGCGCATTTCGCGTAAGTTTGCCTGTTCAACGCTATCTAACGTTTCTTGCTCGGCGAGCATCAGCCATTCGCCAACCTGTTTGGCCGTTAATATCTGGTGTTGTAAGACATTTAGCTCCGCCATAGCTTCTGAGCGGGCAAGGTTGCCTTTTGCTGGCATCATGGTCTGCATATCCCATCCGGCGATAGCCGACAGGTGCTCGAAACGAGCCAGGCGGGTGAATGTAGAACGCAGGTGCTGGTAAGCGGTGGACATAAAACACTCCAGAGTGAAAGTTAGTGTTTAATCTTGATCAACGGACAGTGAGTAAGGATTTTGTACCGGCCAACAGAAACGGAAACTGGCACCGCCTAATGAACTGGCATCAACGGAAATATTGCCCTGATAAGCCAGAGCGATGGAGTGTACAATCGCCAGACCCAGGCCACAGCCTCCCGTTGCGCGGTCGCGGCTGGGATCTAGGCGCACAAAAGGCTCGAAAACCCGTGCACGCTCTTCCAGAGGAATGCCAGGGCCATCATCTTCAACTTGCAGGCAAGCGTTGTCACCGTCAAACCATAATCCAATACGTAGTCGTTTAGTGGAATAACGTAGCGCGTTATTAACCAGATTATCTAATACTCGCTCCATCAGGCGCAGGTCGACAGCGCCAAAGTCACCACGGTGGGGGATATCCAGTTCGATTTCCCGTTCACTATGAATTAAGCGTATATCCGCGACTTTTGTTGTTAGCCAGGCGGGTAAGTCGATAGGTTCCAGATTAAGGGAAACCTGCGGGCGATCCAGCCGAGCGTAGGTCAGTAACTCATCAATAAGTGCTTCTAACTGGCCAATATCATGATTTAAAGCTAATTGCTCACTTTCTGTCAGGTTGTCACTCATCGCTAAACGATATCGTAAACGCACGAGTGGGGTGCGAAGTTCATGCGCAATACCATCTATGAGCAGTTTCTTGCTAACAATCAGCGTATTGATATTGTCAGCCATTTGATTAAACGCCACACCTAAACGGTTCAAACTGGAGGTAGGATCAAAATGCGTTCGCTCGTCAAGGTAGCCAGCACCCAGTCGTTGAGCCGCATTCTCCAATTTTAATAGATCTTTCCAGTGCGGGCGCATCCACAAGAATACTGGCAGCGCCAAAGACAGACCAATTAAGATTAATAAGGCCAAGTCGAGCAGGCGCATTTGATGCAAATAAAACAAATAGGGGACTGGGCCGACAGCAAGAGCGTAGTGACTACGAGGGATACGTTGCAGGAAAGTATATTCATCATCTAAGGCAATAATTTCACCCGCCCGTAGGCGTTTATTCAAACGCTCACCGAGATCACGTTTATCAAGAGGCTCTATATGCAACTGAAAGGAAAGGTTTAAATCCAGTGTGGCAATGGTTTTATTCCAATCCTTCAGAGGGATTTCTCGTAATTCACTGCGCATCAATGAAAGCGAACTTTTCATCAGGTCATCTAATGACTGTCGACCGGCACGCTCTGCGGTGACTTTGTAAACTAAGCCGACCAACATGGCCATCACCATAAAACAGACGAACAGTAATAAGAAAAATTGAATGAATAGTTTCCTCATGGATGCACTGACTCCCAGGCATTTGGGGCGAACAAATAGCCTTTATTACGCACGGTTTTGATACGAAATGGTTCGATAGCATTGTCATAGAGTTTGCGGCGTAAACGCGATATGGCAACATCTATACTGCGATCCATACCGTCATAGCTGACACCACGTAAATTTTTCAGCAACGCTTCACGATCCATTATTATTCCTGCATGGGTAGCTAACTCCCATAACAAATCAAAATCTGACGTGGATAACGTTATCTCTTCATCGCTAAGATTGACTTGGCGGTTTACTGGATCAATACACAGCAAGCCGAAATGGATCGCATTATGGCCGGTATGGGGCGGGCTAATGGTCTCTTTGTTTTGTTGCAGATTATGCTGACGCAGATGTAACCGTAGGCGCGCCAACAGTACAGCAGGTGGCGTGGTTTTGAGGATATAGTCGTTTGCCCCCATTTCAAGCGACAGAATATGGTTCATATCACTGTCCAGCGAGGTCAGCAGTACAATCGGCCCCTCATAAACGGGGCGCAAATCACGGCACAGTGTCATACCATCTTTTCCTGGCAACATGATATCAAGTAATACCAAGTCCGGTTGTTGTTGTTCAATAACCGCTTGGGCTGTATCGCCACGTGGTTCTACCAACACATCGATATCATGCTTACCCAGATAGGCAGCAATCAATTTTCCGACTTCTGCGTCGTCTTCCACAAAAACAATTTTGGTCATGTTTTTCAGTTTATAAAGGTGCCGGAATTCAGCATAGCGCGCTGTTGGCAGCAATACTATGCATGTTACTTAGTCTGTTAAGCATAAATGCTGATGACTGATTGCTAGACAACTGGCAAATCATTTCATTATATTAATAAAAGTGATTATATCGTCATCTCTATTTTGTTGCGCCTATCGTTTATATATCAATACTTACGATTAATGAATAGCTGTATCGATCAGCTGAGGACTGAGGGATGAGTGGCGAACACATCGGTGTGCCAGCGCACAGTGAAAAGGTCTGCTTCGATTACACGGTATTTTTAGCCGCATCATGCAAAAAGCGTTGGAGTTTTATTGAGGCGATTTATGGTGTTATGCCCATATTTGGCATGGTGGTAAAATCGCAGACGGAAATGGAAAAAACGCCGCAAGAGCGGCTTAATGCATTGGCCTTACAGGTACTATCTACCCAGCTTAGCGATCAAACCAATATCGTTCGCTTGATTCGGCTAGCAGAACAACAGGGCATTGCCCTATTGGATATCCAGTTGCCTTACCCTTTGGAAACCAGTCAACTCGGCGAGATTAAGCAAAAATTGCCGGAATCAATAAAATTAAGCCAGCAAGGGGAGTGTCTATCCGTGGATTTGGCGGAAACGGCAAGTAAATAGTTATCTCTACGCCATAACTTTCTTTAGGTCATACTCAAACGGGCAAACTGAGCTAAGGCAGCCAGCCCATTTGAGGCCTTCATTTTGCTGTACCTTTCATTTAGCAAAACTCGGGTTTAGTGCATAGCAATCCAGGTGGCCGGAATGGTTGCAATCAGTACCAAGCAGATAGCTGACCGTTCCACTGTATTCAGTAATTTCAGTCCCTCATGCCCTTTACGTGCATAAATAAACACCAATAGCCCAGGGGCATATAACAAAACAGATAACAGTAAATACACCAGCCCGGCGGCATAAATTAGCCACAAACCATACAAACACGCGCCACTGGCAGCAATAATCAAACGCCAATCGTGACGTTTTAAGGCAATTTTAAATAAGAAGGCTCCCACCAGAAAGTAGGGTACCAGAATCATTTCTGATGCGATTGTCAGCAAGGTATTGTAGTTACTGCCCGTCAGCCAAATCAGAATCAGAGCCACTTGAACCGCACAATTGGTTAACCATAGTGATTGTGCTGGCGCATTATTTTTATTCTGATGGCGGAATATTTTGGGGAATGCTCCGTGCCTGGCTGCAACCATCGGCACTTCAGCAGCCATAATGGTCCAGCTAAGATAAGCACCACACACCGAAATAATAAGCCCCGTGGCAATGATGACTTCACCCCAAGGGCCAATCATCTCGACCATAATTCCAGCCATCGACGGATTACGCATACCGGCTAACTCGGCACGGGGCACTACGCCAAGAGACAATAGGGTAATTAACAAATAAACGCACAGAGCAGACAGCACGGCTAACATCGTTGCCCGACCCACATCTTTTTTATTGCGTGCACGGGCCGACACAACTACGGCACCTTCGACACCAATAAAGACCCAGAGCGTTATCAGCATGGTGTCTTTAACTTGCTGCCAAACCGGGGTATGCAGCGCTACGCCACTAAAATCAAAACTGAAAGTATCAAGGCTAAATGCCAGACCGGCTAACACAATAAAGCCACCGATAGGTAACAGTTTTGCTAACGTGGCGGCCAGGTTAATACTGGCGGCGGTTTGAACGCCACGCAGAACCAGCGCATGCACCAACCACAGCAGGAGGGTGGCTCCCAGCAATGCCTGCCAGGTATTACCTTCACCGAAGATAATGTGACCTGATTTATCAGTAAAGAAGCTTAATGCAGCAAAAACAATTACTAAGTAAGAGACATTAGCAATAACGGCGCACAGCCAGTAACCCCAAGCTGAGAAAAAACCGATAAGATCACCAAAGCCTTCTTTGGCATAGGTGAATATTCCGCCATCGAGATCAGGGCGCAAGCGCGTCAGTAATAGCATGGCAAACGCCAGGAAGATGATCCCCACGCCGGTAATACTCCAGCCGATAAGCAGTGCCGCAGGGCTGGCAACTTCCGCCATGTTTTGCGGCAGGCTGAACACACCCGCTCCCAGCATTGAGCTAAGGACCAGCGCGGTTAGCGCAGTCAGGCCGAGTTTTTTTTCCAATTATGGATCCTGGTTTTGATAGTATTAATGAATGGTTACTGACTTGTAAGCAGCATTATATGAGGCAAACTTATCGATAGCTGACAGATAATAGCCCCAAAATTTTCGGGAGATTTTACGGAGTGGGGCGCGATCATGCAATGATTGGTTATGCGATTTGGACAAAAAATTATTCAATCCGTATCAATAAGAAGCAGGACAACAGCAGACACATAAAAAAGGCAGCACGTAGCTGCCCTTACAGTAACAAAATTCACGCAAACTTATTTGAACAAGTCAGCGCTAACACTCAGGTTACCACCACTTTGGTTCTGCCACTGGCGAGTCACATGGTAATACTTCGCACCTTTTGCCGCAGCACGTTTAGCGACTTCATGAGATACGTCAGTCATGCTGTTGTAGTGACCGCTAAAGGTAATAGAATCAAACGGCACCATCTGTGCGGCAGTCGTGTTGTTCAGTTCCTGAATTTGAGTACCATCATTCAGGGTGACAGTGTAACGTTTACCGGTTGATGATTGCGTTTCGAAGAAACGGCCCACATCAGCACTTGGCGTACCTGAAGAGGCAACTCCTGGGATTTCGACGTTGGCAGCAGCAGCGCCACCGGCAGCCAGTGCTGCACGGCCAGCGTCAGAATCGGCTGGAATAACATCAGGGCTTTGAACAACACGTTTTGCCGCATCTGCTTTATAAACATATGCCGTCACAAACTGGTTGCCACCTTGGTTTGCATCAACCTGACGCACGATAAAGAAGGAGTAAGCCCCTTTCTCTTTTGCTGCCTTTGAAATGGCATCGTTGATATCAGGCTGGCTACGGAAGAAGCCACTAACAGAAACGGTATCATAAGGTTGAAGCGCATAGGCTTCTGCTTTTGGCAATTCTTTAACATCATTAAAGACGCGATACTGGGTTTCTTTGCTCACTTCCGGTGCATCTTTATGATAAACATCGGCCGTTACACGCCAGTTGCCGCCATTATTGTTGCTGTTGATATCCTGAATATAGAAAGAGTCTGCGCCCAATTTGTCAGCTCGGCGCGATACCGCATCCGCTGCCTCATTGATTGCATTAAATCGGCCAGTAATAGTAATGCGATCAAATGGCTTAATGGCTGCTGCTTGCTCTGGTGCGAGTTCTTTTGCCGCTTGTGCAGCAGAAAGCGCGGTGAGTGATAGCAATGCCGATGCGATGATCGTGTATTTCAGCTTCATAAAAAATCCTTTCGCCTTGCGCATTAACGTTGATACGTGCGGAACAATTGATGTGTAACAGAATAGCAGATGATTATTACATGTAATAATGGTGGGTGTCTCAGCAATTTATATGTCTTAGTATATCAATTCTGAAGATTAGCCCGTCGCCACTTTACAGCAATAATAGGGATAAGCTTTACGAATAATTGCTTTAACGTCATAAGTGCTGATTATTTACATTTTGCTAACCTGATGCCGCGCCATTGCTGGGCTGTCTCATTATTGCTCGACTTGTTATTTTGGTGCAAAGTTGCAGGACAAGCCTCTGGTAAATATTATTTTTGTAGTGAATTATACAGAGTTCTTTCCGCCTGCCAGTTTTAGTGCAAAAACTGCACCAGAAGCGCACACAGATATGGATCATCAGTCACATTTTCAGTAGGTTATAAGGAGCTGTAGCAAAGCAGGTTTGTCAGTAACCAAAGAGAACTGAAGCATGCCCAAATTAATGGGTGTTGCAGGTAAGCAGCAAGGAAACGAATCCCACATCCCTAATTCGGGTGAATGTGAGTCGCTAACGCTCCAACAACACCGAATAAGATGGATATGGCAATACTCATCATCAAAGACAGGTAAAAGGGAACATTATGCGTATTGGTGTACCAAAAGAGCGGTTGGCCAATGAAGCCCGTGTTGCAGCAACGCCGAAAACGGTGGAACAACTGCTGAAATTAGGCTTCACCGTGGCGATTGAAAGCGGAGCTGGCCACTTAGCCAGTTTCGATGATGCGGCGTACCAAGAAGCGGGTGCCACTATTACGGATACCACCGATGTGTGGCAATCCGATCTTATCCTCAAAGTGAATGCGCCCCTTGAGGAAGAAATCCCCCTGATGCGTGCCGGGAGTACGTTGGCCAGCTTTATTTGGCCAGCACAGAACCCTGAATTGCTACAAAAGTTAGCTGAGCGTCAGGTAACCGTATTGGCCATGGATTCAGTGCCGCGTATATCCCGTGCACAATCTATGGATGCTCTCAGTTCAATGGCAAATATTGCCGGTTATCGTGCCATTGTTGAAGCTGCCCATGAATTTGGTCGCTTCTTCACTGGGCAAATTACGGCTGCGGGTAAAGTTCAACCGGCGAAGGTTGTGATTATCGGGGCCGGGGTTGCAGGTTTGGCAGCCATTGGGGCGGCAGGGAGCATGGGTGCTATCGTGCGTGCTTTCGACACCCGCCCAGAAGTAAAAGAACAAGTCCAGAGTATGGGTGCTGAGTTCCTCGAGTTGGATTTTGAGGAAGAAGCAGGCAGTGGTGACGGCTACGCCAAAGTGATGTCCGAAGCTTTTATCAAAGCCGAAATGGCGCTGTTTGCCGCTCAAGCCGCTGAAGTGGACATCATTGTTACGACGGCACTGATTCCGGGTAAATCTGCTCCACGGCTGATCACCAAAGAGATGGTGGCATCAATGAAGTCAGGCAGTGTGATTGTTGACCTGGCCGCGCAGACCGGTGGTAACTGTGAACTGACCGTTGCCGATCAAGTGACCGTGACAGAGAATGGCGTAAAAATCATCGGTTATACCGACCTACCAAGCCGTTTGCCGACCCAGTCATCCCAGCTTTACGGAACTAACCTGGTTAACTTACTGAAATTACTCTGCAAAGAGAAAAATGGTGAGATAGATATTGATTTCGAAGATACCGTGATTCGCGGTGTTACCGTGGTCAAAACCGGTGAAATAACGTGGCCAGCGCCGCCGATTCAGGTATCAGCACAACCTCAGGTGGCTAAAGCTGAACCTATTGTGAAAGAAGACGCTAAGCCTGGTTCACCATGGCCAAAATACATCATTATGGCTCTGGCTATTGTGTTGTTTGGCTGGTTGGCAAATGTTGCTCCGAAAGAGTTTTTATCTCACTTTACGGTTTTTGCACTGGCGTGCGTGGTGGGTTACTACGTGGTGTGGAACGTCAGCCATGCGCTACATACACCTTTAATGTCAGTCACTAACGCAATTTCAGGCATTATCGTTGTCGGCGCATTATTGCAGATTGGTCATGGCGGTTGGGTGAGTTTCTTATCCTTTATTGCCGTACTGATTGCCAGTATCAACATTTTTGGCGGCTTCACGGTCACCCAACGCATGTTGAAAATGTTCCGTAAAAACTGAGTGGTATAAAAACTCGGCGGGTATAAAAATAATGTCACACAAAAATATAGGGGTAACTGATGTCTAGTGGTCTCGTTACAGCTGCGTACATAGTTGCTGCGATTTTATTTATTTTCAGTTTGGCTGGGCTGTCGCGCCACGAAACATCCAAACAAGGTAACACTTTCGGTGTGACCGGTATGGCCATCGCGCTTATCGCCACCATCCTTGGGCCGGATTCAGGTAATGTTGCCTGGATTATCATTGCCATGGTAATTGGTGGTGCTATTGGTATCTATCTGGCGAAAAAAGTCGAAATGACTGAAATGCCAGAACTGGTCGCTATCTTGCACAGTTTCGTCGGCCTGGCAGCCGTTCTGGTTGGCTTTAACAGCTATCTGGACCACGGCCCGGTGGTGATGGACGCGGTGATGGTGAATATCCATCTGACCGAAGTATTCTTGGGTATCTTTATCGGGGCGGTAACATTCACTGGTTCTATCGTTGCCTTTGGTAAATTACGCGGGATTATCTCATCCAAGCCACTGATGTTGCCACAACGCCATAAGTTGAATCTGGTGGCGCTGGTTGTATCATTCCTGCTGATGATAATGTTCGTCAAAACAGATAGCGTTGGTTTACAAGTGGTCGCGTTGTTATTGATGACAGTGATTGCTCTGGGCTTTGGCTGGCACTTGGTCGCGTCAATCGGTGGTGCTGACATGCCGGTTGTGGTCTCAATGCTGAACTCCTACTCTGGTTGGGCCGCTGCTGCCGCAGGCTTCATGTTGAGCAATGACCTGCTGATTGTAACGGGTGCCTTGGTTGGTTCTTCCGGTGCTATTCTGTCTTACATCATGTGTAAAGCGATGAACCGCTCGTTTATCAGTGTGATCGCCGGTGGTTTTGGTACTGATGGTTCTTCTACCGGTAATGCGGAAGAAATGGGCGAATACCGTGAAACTACAGCAGAAGAAGTGGCTGATCTGTTGAAAAACTCCAGCTCAGTTATCATCACTCCAGGCTATGGCATGGCGGTAGCACAGGCACAATATCCAGTCGCTGAGATTACTGCCAAACTGCAAGCGCGGGGCATCAAAGTGCGCTTTGGTATTCACCCGGTTGCAGGGCGTTTGCCAGGCCATATGAACGTGTTATTGGCTGAAGCCAAAGTCCCTTATGACGTAGTGTTGGAAATGGATGAGATCAATGATGATTTCCCAAGCACTGATGTCGTGTTGGTGATTGGTGCCAACGATACGGTTAACCCAGCCGCACTTGAAGACCCGCGTAGTCCGATTGCAGGTATGCCGGTGTTGGAAGTGTGGAAAGCGCAAAGTGTTATTGCCTTTAAACGTTCAATGAATACCGGCTATGCTGGCGTGCAAAACCCATTGTTCTTTAAAGAAAATACCCAAATGTTGTTTGGGGATGCCAAAGACAGCGTAGAAGCAATTTTACGCGCGTTGTAATCTGTTATAACGAATCAGATCAAGGGCCACTTATGCGGTGGCCCTTCTTTTTGGTTTAATCAATGGATGCCGCCGGAGGGGTTATCCAATTTCTTCCAGATCTTCATTGCCTTCTATCGGACAGGTAAATCCTTCTGGTTTAATGGCCAGTAAGTCACATTTAAGATGGTCGATCACATGTTCTGTGGTGTTACCAATAAAGGCGGCAGATAGCCCAGTACGGCCCAAAGTACCCAGAACAACCACCCCAGCCCGCAAGTGTTCAGCCAAATCAGGAATAACCTCTTCAGGTAGGCCCTTTTCAACATGGGTGAATTTTTCATCAATGCCAAACTGTTGGCGCAATGCTTTCATCGCAACTAAGTGCTGACCACGAATGGCATCGTTATAGACACTCGGGTCAAAATCAGGCAATTCAATGGCGATATTAATCGGTGTTACCGGATAGGCGCTGATCAGATGTACCGGAGTTTGATTAACATTCTCAGCTAACTCTCTGGTCTCTTTGACCAGTCGCAGATTGAGTGGGTCATGAAGTGGGTCTTCACTTGAAAGGTTAACTGCCACCAGCGCTGTGGCACCTTCTGGCCAGGGTTGGTCTTTAACCATCCAGACCGGGCACGGGCATTTACGCAATAAATGCCAGTCCGTTGGCGTAAAGATAATGGACTCAAGACGATCATGCTGATGTGCCATCTTTAATAACAAATCGTGCTTGGCGTTCAGGACTTCCTGAATGATGGCTTCATAAGGCCGATTATGCCACACCACTTTGATTTCAATTGGGATACCCGCATCAAGGTAAAACCGGCACTGCTCGCTTATCCATGCGGACCGTTGGCTGATAACCCCTTTACGCATTGCGGTGCGCTCATCGGGCGACAGCAGGGTAGTCATATCATATGACAGATCATAAATAGCCAAAAATGCTTTGATTGTGCCGCCATTGCGCTGCACAAGGTAAACTGCACGCCTTAATGCAGGTTGATCATCCTGATTGGGGTCAATAGCAACCAGAATATTCTGATACTTTGCCATAGAGTCTCCTTACAACCGTGAATTAACAGTATGTTAGTTAAAGAGTAAACCATGAAAGGAAAACAGGATAGGTGGGAGAGAGGGCGAGGCCAATAAATATACCCGCCAACTTTCAAGTTGCCGGGTATTTTGGATTAGATTACAGGCTTGGTCTTGGATTACCAGCGAGTTGACCTAGCGCCTCGGTATTCTCAATAGTGATGTACTTACCTTTCACACTCAGAATATCGCTTTTCTGAAAACGGCCTAGCAAACGGCTAATGGTTTCAACTGTCAGACCTAAATAGTTGCCAATGTCACCACGGGTCATCGTCAGGCGGAACTCACGTGGAGAGAAACCACGCTGAGCAAAACGACGAGACAGATTATAGATGAAGGCGGCCAGGCGCTCTTCTGCATTCTTCTTCGACAGTAGCAAAATCATGTCTTGATCACCTTTGATCTCACCACTCATCAGGCGCATCATCTGCTGGCGCAGGTTTGGCATTTTTCCTGATAAATCATCCAGTGTATCAAATGGTATTTCACAAACCATGGAGGTTTCCAGAGCTTGTGCGAAACTCGGATGTTGTAAATTACTGATAGCGTCAAAACCGACCAAGTCGCCCGCCAGATGGAAACCGGTGATTTGCTCATCACCCTCTTCAGTAATGGTGTAACTTTTAATGGTCCCGGAACGGATGGCATACAGGGATTTGAGCTCATCACCTGCTTTAAACAGCGCCTGTCCTTTCTGAATAGGTTTTTTCCTTTCAATGATATTGTCGAGCTGATCCAGCTCGTTTTCATTTAAGGTAAAAGGAATACAGAGCTGGCTGATACTGCAATCCTGACAGTGAATTGCACAACCACCAGACTGGATACGTCGGATTACGCGTTTTTCCGGGATCATAGGGTATTCCCATTAATATTGATATGCGTCAATTTTAACATCTTTTCTTGCGTCTGATAAGAGCAAGAATAGTTAGCGTGCTAAAAGATAGCCCTCATGTATTAATAACCAGCGTTTTCGCTCCACTCCACCGGCATATCCGGTCAGTGCACCTTGTTGTCCAATAACGCGATGGCAGGGGACAACAATAGATATTGGGTTCAGTCCATTCGCCATCCCCACAGCCCGCGACGCGGTAGGGCGGTTGATTCGTTTTGCTAACTCACCATAGGTAATCGTTTCACCACAAGGGATTTTACGCAGTTCTTGCCAGACTTGACGCTGAAAATCAGTCCCAGCAGTTTTAACGGGTAAATTATCAATAATGCTCAGATCACCCGCAAAATAGCGTTGCATGGTGTCACTCAGCCCACCAGGATTATTTTTTTCAACCAATGTAAATGCATCCGCGCCATAATGGTTGCGTAGCAACTTCATCAGACGCGCGTAATGGTCGGTCCAATCAATGGCACGTAGCCGGTTTTCTTCGTCTGCAATCAGTAACAGTTCACCTTGTGGGGTTGCCATCCGATCAATAAAAAACGTTTCCATAAGTCTCCGCTATGTTGCTGCCGTTGGCTGTAAACAGTTCCGCCGATAATTATTGCATGGAATATGACATCAAAAGATACCTATTGAGGCGATAATCGCATAACCCAGAAAATTTAGGTATAAATTCGGGGTGGGCGAGCCAGAGATTAGCGGCTACGATGATAGCTTATTGATTACGAAAGCTCTTGATTGTGAGTATTAACTGTTGTGACGACTGATACTTACGATAACCACTTCATGCCAGGGACTAAATTCATGTCAAATATCGCCTTGTATCCTTTATTACGTGATGACGACCCTCCTTCGGCCGCTATCGAGCGCCCACACAGCCAATCACCATTTATCTTATTGGCTGACCATGCGGGTCAACGTATACCGAGTCAACTCGGTGATTTGGGGTTAGCTCCAGGAGAAATTGACCGCCATATTGGTTGGGATATTGGCTCATTGGCAACGGCACGGTTACTTAGCCAATATCTGGATGCGACCTTGATCCATCAGCAGTATTCGCGATTGGTGATTGATTGTAACCGGACACCGGGAATTGCCAGTTCTATCCCTGAAATTTCGGAACATACGCGGATCCCGCGCAATATTGGTGTCACCGTAGCAGAAGCTGAAGCGCGCCGAGGTGAGGTATTCCAGCCGTATCATGATTTGATTACCCAAACCTTAAATCAACGCCGTGATAACGGTCAGATCAGTGTAATCATCTCCATGCACAGTTTTACACCGTCATTTAAAAACATCGCGCGCCCTTGGCAAATTGGTACTTTGTTTCATCGTAATCCTGAATTTGCCTTGCAACTGGTTTCGTTTTTACAGCAAGAAGGCGACCTGCACGTCGGGATTAACGAACCTTATGCCATGACGGATGCAACTGATTTCACGTTACCCTTCCACGCAGAACAGCGGCAATTACCTTATGTGGGCATCGAGATTCGTCAGGATCTTATTACGCATCAAGCGGGGCAGGCGCTATGGGCAAGCCGCCTGGCGCGACTGTTGCCGCAGGTATTAGAAACATTGAATTATTCAAAGTAAGTTGTGATGGCATCTATTTGCATGAAAACTATGTGCTCTGCACCAATTATCAATGCAGCTTCATGACCTACAACTATTAATTAGTTATTATCAACATAATCATCATTTTTTATTCACTGATAATATTAAGGTTGATAATTACGTGGAATCAAAACCTGCGCGCATTCTGATCAGTGCCTGTTTAATGGGGGAACCGGTGCGTTATAACGGCAGTGCCCTGTCTGTTAGCGATGAAATTATTCAACGCTGGCAGGATGAGGGGAGACTGGTCCTTGTTTGCCCTGAATTATCTGCAGGTATGCCGGTACCGCGTCCGCCAGCCGAAATCCAGCAAGGTAACGGCGAGGCAGTGTTGCAAGGGCAGGCGCGGGTGATGGAGCAGTGGGGTAATGATGTTAGCCGGGAGTTTCTGCAAGGGGCTTATCAGGCGCTGGAGTTGGCGCAAAAGCACTGTTGCACAGTGGCAATTTTGACCGAAGGGAGTCCCTCTTGCGGTAGCAGTCGCATCTATGATGGTCATTTTAGCGGCACCCAGCGCACGGGGCAGGGAGTCACTACTGCGTTATTACGCCGACATGGAATAACCGTTTTCAGCCATCATCAACTTGATCAAGCAGATGATTTTTTGCGAAGCTCTTCACAAATCAAGGTTGAAAATTAACCGAATGTCATAAAATCTCGATATACTGTATGAATGTACAGTTGTGGCGTAAGATCGTATTTTTGGTCACTTCATCTTTCTTGAAACCATAAAGTCGAGGTAGCGATATGACATTTAAGATTGTAGAAAAGCAACCGCAGCAATTAATCAGTATTCGGGTCGTCGGCCCTTATCATGAGACTATCCCGCAAGGCTTTAACCAACTTTCTTCACTCTATGCCCAGCACCAAATCCCTGGAAAAGAGTGGTTAGCTCTTTACTGGGACAATCCAGAAACCAATCCTCCTGCGGAGTTACGGGCTGACGTCTCCTTGTCTGTCGCAGACGATTATGTATTGCCCGTAGAACTCAGTGATCAACTACAACTGCAAGTGATTCCCGGCGGTTTGTATGCGGTGTATCACACTAGAGTAACGGATGATGATTACGCGAAAGCCTGGAGCGAATTGTATAACCAGCATCTGCCACAAAGTGGTTATCGCCCAGCAGAAGGTGCGTGCTATGAGGTTTACCTTAATGACGGCATGACTGATGGCTACTTTGATATCGATATCTATCAGTCGGTGGAAAAAGCACAATAATAGGTGGCGGCCGTGCTGGTTGGCGCGGCTGCCTACCTTGGCAACACTGATTCACCGTCCCTGCGTATTATCACTTTATTGTGCTGGCAAGAAATAATTGGCTTAACCAGTCACTGAAAATACGCACTCGTGGGGAAAGCTGGCGGTTATGGGGATACAGGAAAGAGACTGGCATCGGCGGCGGTGCATATTTCGGCAGTATCTCAATCAACGTGCCAGCGGTTAAGTCAGACTCGATATGATAACGAGGCACTTGGATAATACCTAATCCAAGGCGGGCGGCGGCTACAAAGCTTTCAGCGCCACTGACTGACAGAACAGTCGGTAATTTTACTTGCTGAGTTTTAGTGTGTGAATACGCGGTTGATGGCGGATATGACTTTTCGATTGTCACCTCGGCGCTAGGCGTTTCGTTAGTTCGCCATATTTTATTGGTATTAAATGGGGTGTCAGTACCAAATTCCAATGGCATTAAGCTGCCGGTTGCGCTAGAACGAAAACCCACCATTTGGTGCCCCGATAACTGGTCCAACTCAAGGGGGATACCCTGTCGTTGTAAGTATTGCGGTGCAGCACAGGTGACTTGTGGTAACAGCGCTACTCGGCGGGCGACCATATCGCTGTCTTGTAAATTGCCTACACGTAGCACCCCGTCAATACCTTCTCGAATAAGGTCGACCAAGCGGTCACCTTCACTGATAAATAGCTCAATATCAGGGTATTGCTCAATAAAATTAGGTAGTTGTGGTAAGACAAAATGGCGGGCTAACGTGCCTTGTACATCAATTCGTAGCAAGCCACGAGGCTTGGCATTGGCAAAAGCCATTTCAGCATCTTCAATATCAGCAATAATGCGTAAACAGCGCTGGTAGTAAGCTTCACCATCCAATGTAGGGCTAACATGTCGGGTAGTTCGCTGCAATAAACGCACATTTAAACGCTTTTCGAGCTGTTTTATGGCATCGGTCACTGTAGATCGCGGTAGATTTAAATCTTGGGCGGTTTGGGTAAAACTGCGCTGTTCCGCTACCCTGATAAATACTCGCATTGCATCAATTCTGTCCACTTTATTGTTCGCTTTATTCGGATAGTATAAACGAATAATAGATGATTATCCGAAATGGTAAAAGTGGCATTCTCTGTTTGCGGGCTGTTGAATATAACCTGCATCCACTGGATGAATAGCGATCAATACATCATCGCAAACGATAACTACACGTTTAGGAGAATATCATGGTGAATACAACGGGGCAGGTTGCCATTGTAACAGGGGCATCAAGGGGTATTGGCGCAGCCATTGCTGAACGTTTGGCACAGGAAGGTTATACCGTCCTAATCAATTATGCGCGGAGTGACATTGAGGCCGAAACACTGGTGCGCAAAATTCAACAAGCTGGCGGAAATGCAGTGAGTGCGAAGGGGGATATCAGTGATGCTACCGCGGTAGCACAGTTATTTTCTCAAGCAGAAGCTGCGTTTGGCGGGGTTGATGTCTTGGTTAACAATGCTGGAATTTTATCTCTCAGCGCTATTGCTGACAGTGATGATGAACACTTTGACCGCCAGATTGCTATTAATCTGAAAGGGAGCTTTAACGGGATGCGTGAGGCGGCAAAACGGTTGAAAGACGGTGGCCGCATCGTAAACTTTTCAACCAGTGTCGTCGGGCTGAAACTGGAAAAATACGGTGTTTATGCTGCAACCAAAGCCGCGGTTGAAACCATGACTGCAATTCTGGCGAAAGAGTTGCGGGGGCGTAATATCACCGTTAATGCTGTTGCTCCTGGGCCGACGGCAACCTCTCTCTTCCTTGATGGTAAATCACCCGAATTAATTGAAAGAATGGCGAAAATGGCACCACTAGAAAGATTAGGAACACCGGAGGATATAGCAGCCGCCGTAGCTTTTCTGGTTGGCAAAGATGGTGGCTGGATTAATGGTCAAGTTTTACGCGCCAATGGTGGCCTGATTTAGCCCAAAGGCGATCGCGTGGAAACGTCGGGGAGCACCTGCATCGGCAGAAATAATAATTAATCGCGCTTGTCATAAAAGCGTCATTCACCTGTTCTAGTATCCGTTGTAACCAATCAATACAAATTGTATTACTGTTTTACAACAAGGAATTATACCGATGCAAAACCGCGTATCCACTTTGTCCGGCATAGCGTTATCCACCCTGATACTCACCAGCTCATGGTTTACACCGAATGCTATCGCCGCCGCCACTGGTCTCTATGACCGTAGCGCCCAAGGTGATATCACTCAATTTGGTGGGGCACGGCGTTTGACTAATGATCAGACACAGGCTCTTCGTGACTCGCTGTCCAACAAAACAGTAAAAAATGTCATTTTACTGATTGGCGATGGTATGGGGGACTCAGAAATCACCTCAGCACGTAACTATGCCATGGGAGCCGGTGGTTTCTTTAAAGGAATTGATGCTTTGCCACTGACAGGGCAATACACGCACTATTCATTAGATAAGAAAACACAAAAACCGGATTACGTGACTGATTCAGCAGCCTCCGCAACAGCCTGGTCTTCAGGTGTAAAAACGTATAATGGCGCACTGGGTGTTGATGTGTTCGGAAAAGATCACGTCACCTTGTTGGAATTGGCGAAAAAAGCCGGTAAAGCAACAGGTAACGTCTCAACGGCTGAACTACAAGATGCCACTCCTGCGGCACAGTTTGCTCATGTTACTGGGCGAAAATGCTATGGGCCAGAGGAAACCAGCGAGAAATGTGGCAGCAATGCGCTGGAAAATGGTGGGCGCGGATCCATTACCGAGCAAATGATTACTGGGCGGGCGGATGTCACATTGGGTGGTGGCGCTAAATCATTTAGCCAGGTGGCTAAAGCTGGTGAATGGAAAGACAGATCTCTGCGTGAACAAGCCCTGGCGCGAGGCTATGTTATTGTCGAAAACCTTGATGATCTGAATGCAATAAAGCAGGCTGACCAACAAAAACCGCTATTAGGGTTATTTAGCCCAGGTAACATGCCAGTACGTTGGCAGGGGCCGAAAGCGTCTTATCATGGCAATTTGGATAAGCCGCCAGTAGTCTGTGAAAATAATGCCGAGCGTACTAAAGATATTCCGACCTTGGCAGTGATGACCGAAAAAGCGATTGATTTACTGAAAAATAACGAAAAAGGCTTCTTCTTACAGGTTGAAGGCGCATCCATTGATAAACAAGATCATGCGGCGAACCCTTGTGGTCAGTTCGGTGAAACTGTCGATTTGGATGAGGCAGTACAAAAAGCACTCGATTTTGCTCGAGCAGACGGTAATACCTTGGTTATTGTGACAGCAGACCACGCGCATTCCAGTCAAATTATTGAAGCAGATGCTAAAGCGCCAGGTTTAACACAAGCGTTAACCACGAAAGATGGTGCTGTTATGGCTATAAGCTACGGCAACTCTGAAGATGATTCTCAGGGGCACACTGGCTCGCAATTGCGTATAGCAGCTTACGGACCACATGCGGCAAATGTGGTTGGTCTAACAGACCAAACTGATTTGTTCTTTACCATGCGTGATGCGATGGCGATTAAATAAGTTAAGGTTTGCTACGACACACTTGTTACACCACAATTTACTGAATAATCCCGGTGCCGTGATGGCCGGGATTTTTAGTTTCTGCTCCCCTCGCGATTATTTCCCTTCTTCAAATATGACTGATTCACATTATCACTGCTTACCAATTGTTATAATAATAACATTTATTGATCGTAATAAACTGCCTGTTTCAAGCGCGGCACACTTTCATTGCTGAGATCTTTGTCACACACATAACATTTGTCACCTGATAATGTTATTGCAATAACATTGAGTGGTAAAAATTAGAATAAAGGAGTTAATAATGGATATTGCTGTGATTGGTTCCAACATGGTTGATTTGATCACTTATATTGATGAAATGCCGCAAATCGGGGAAACGTTAGAAGCGCCAAACTTTGAAATTGGTTGTGGGGGGAAGGGGGCAAATCAAGCTGTTGCCGCAGCTAAGTTAGGTGCCAATGTGATGATGGTTACTCGGGTCGGTGATGATCTTTTTGCCGAAAATACCATAAGAAATCTGCAAAAAGCGGGGGTTGATACTCAATACGTAAAATCTGTTGCGGGGTCCTCGAGCGGTGTGGCCCCGATTTTCGTAGATAAATCATCACAAAACCGAATTCTGATTATCAAGGGTGCTAACAATCATTTACTACCTGCTGATGTAGAAGCTGCTGCTGATGCTCTCAAAGCTTGCCAATTGATTATTCTGCAACTCGAAATCCCGCTGGAAACTGTCTATGCCGCCATCGACTTTGCCCGCCAGCACCAGATTAAAGTCATTCTTAATCCAGCGCCCGCATCTAAAGCTCTGGATATCGGTTATGCATGTCAGTGCGAGTTTTTTATGCCGAATGAAACTGAATTGGCGATTCTGACTGGGATGCCGGTTGATAGTTTGGATAACATTTACCGTGCGGGGCGCAGCTTATTGGATAAAGGCTTACATAACCTGATTATTACGTTGGGGCATCGCGGCTCATTATGGATGCACGGTGAGCACATTGATCATGTACCGCCGGTTAGCGTACATGCCATTGACACCAGCGGCGCAGGTGATGCTTTCATTGGCTGTTTTGCTCATGAATATGTCCAGCACGGTAATATATTAAAAGCGATGAAAATGGCTTCTGCTTTTGCAGCCTATAGTGTCACCGGAAAAGGAACTCAACGTTCTTATCCTGATGCGCCGCAATTTATTGATTTTTTAAAGACCCTACACCAAGGAAAATAAAATGCGTATTAATACCGTTCAACTGCCAGATGGCTATTTAAATAAAACACCATTATTCCAATTTATTTTGCTTTCCTGCTTATTCCCGCTTTGGGGATGTGCAGCCAGTCTGAATGATATTTTAATTACTCAATTCAAAAGCGTATTTGCGCTTAGTGATTTTGCCAGCGCATTAGTACAAAGCGCCTTTTACGGCGGTTATTTTCTGATTGCTATTCCAGCCTCTTTGGTTATCAAAAAAAGTAGCTACAAAGTTGCTATATTAATCGGGTTAACACTTTATATTGTCGGATGTATGTTGTTTTATCCAGCATCTCATATGGCAACATATACTATGTTTCTGGCCGCTATTTTTGCCATTGCCATTGCCATTGGTTTAAGTTTTCTTGAAACTGCGGCTAACACATACAGCTCCATGATCGGTCATAAAGACTATGCTACTTTACGGCTTAATATCAGCCAAACTTTCTACCCGATCGGCGCATTGATGGGGATAGTCCTCGGCAAGTACCTGGTGTTTCAGGAAGGTGATAGTTTACACAATCAAATGGCCTCGATGACACCAGAGCAGATTCATGCTTTTCGTCTTACGATGTTAGAACATACATTGGAGCCTTATAAGTATCTGATTTTTGTTCTGCTGCTGGTGATGCTGTTATTTGTTATTACTCGTTACCCTCATTGCAAACCACAAGGTGATAGCGGTAAAAAAGTAGTTTCACCGTCATTAAAAGAAACCTTGAAATATTTGGCAGGGAACAGTCGTTTTAAAAAAGGAATTGCGGCGCAGTTCCTCTATGTGGGTATGCAAGTCGCAGTATGGTCTTTTACGATCCGTCTGGCCTTAAACCTGGGCGCATCTAATGAGCGAGATGCATCGAACTTCATGATTTACAGTTTTATTTGCTTCTTTATTGGTAAGTTTGTGGCCAACTTCCTGATGACACGATTTAAAGCTGAAAAAGTGTTAATTGCCTATTCTATTTTAGGCGCACTAACGCTTTTTTATGTCGTAACCGTGCCCAATTTTACTGCGGTATATGCAGCGGTATTTGTCAGCGTCTTATTTGGACCATGCTGGGCGACTATCTATGCTGGCACCCTGGATACAGTGGACAACAAATATACCGAAGTGGCTGGGGCCATTATTGTGATGTCGATAGTAGGGGCCGCAGTGGTTCCGGCATTACAAGGGTTTGTGTCTGATCATCTTGGATCAATGCAACATGCTTTCGTTGTCTCATTATTGTGCTTTGCCTATGTTGGTTTCTATTTTTGGGGTGAACTGCGCAATAAACAACGGACAAGTGCGGCAACATTGGCAAATAATGAGTCCTAATTGAACCGGGAGAAACAATAAATGACCGCCAAAATAACGCTAATCCGTGAACAGTTTAGTCGTCAAGAGCAAGAAATTTACAGCAGCAGTGATTTTACTGTCATCAGTTTTAAATATGCCTCGGGTATTGAAGCGCTGAAAATTGTTAACTCCCGTGGGTATGTGACCGTTTTACCTTATTACGGCCAAATGATTTGGGATGCGGAATTTGATGGGCACAACCTGAAAATGGAGAACATGTTTTCTCAGCCTAAGCGTGGCGAAAACATTGTCGATACCTACGGTTGTTTTGCTTTCCACTCAGGTTTACGCCGTAATGGTTGCCCATCACCTGAGGACGACCATGTATTACACGGTGAAATGCCTTGTGCTGAAATGGACCACGCTTGGCTCCTTATTGATGGTGAGACACTTGCCGTCACAGGCAGTGTGGAGTATGTAAAAGGGTTTGGTGATCATTATTGCGCGCAACCGCTGGTCAGGCTCAGGGCCGCTAGTGCACAGTTCGATATTGAGATGAATGTGACTAACTTATCCAGTATGCCGATGCCTTTGCAGTATATGTGCCATATGAATTACACCTATATCCCTGGAGCCACTTTCCGTCAAAACTTGCCAGGGTCCGCGCTGAAATTGCGTGAGACAGTACCGGCGCATGTTCACCCTACGCCGCAATGGCTGCACTACACCCAGCAATTACGGGAAAGAACCCAAGGGTTAACCGATTTAAATGAATCGGAGTTTTACGATCCAGAGATTGTATTCTTTGCCGATAATCTTGCGCAATATTTTGATAATGCTGAGTTCTTTATGTTGTCACCACAAGGGCATCGTTTTGTGACTCGATTTTCCACTGCACAGTTTAATTATGCTACTCGCTGGATTTTACATAATGGTGATCAGAAAGTGGCTGCATTTATTTTACCCGCAACTTGCCGCCCGGAAGGGTATTTGGCAGCAAAAGAGAAGGGCACTTTACTGATGTTATCTCCTGGAGAGAGTCGCCATTTTAGCGTAACCACTGGGGTGGTTTAATACTGTATGCTGGCAGGGAATTAGTATGTTATTGGCGGGCAAGGACGCCCGCAGGGCAGTTAAGTAAAAACAAAATTACTGAAAACTAAATACGGCCATAAAAAGTCATTCTGGCTGTTTCGGATAACGCAATATCGGGCTGGGCGTTATAGGCTAATACCACTAGCATTCGCGTAATATCCCCCTGTGTCGGCGTGACACGGTGAATAGCATTTCTTCCACGAAATAACACTAAATCCCCAGGTTCAATTTGCAATGTTTTGGGTGTGATCTGCTGGTTTAATAGCCGTTCCACGCCAGAGTAATTCATCTCACCTTTATCGGCATCGCGCATCTCTTCGATATATTCAAAAACGCCGCCAGCGTGTGGTTTTTGTACTAATAAGGTGATGGCGAATGACGAGTTATCAAAATGCCAACCTAACTCTTGGCCTTGACTGGCATAGTGTAAGTTAATTGAAGAGAGTGAATCGGCGTAGGGGTAGAGTTGTTCTTCATCCAATACAGCACACAAGAAATCTTGGAAATTTTGCGCGTTATACAAGGTTCGCAGTGCTGAATCAGTGGGGATTTCTTCGTCGGTAATACAACCCTTTGAAGAAGTAACCAAGCGGTTGCGAGGGTGATCGGTAGAAAAGGCAGAATCTGCTTTGGTCAGGTAAACGTTATGCTGATTAGCCGCATAGTAAGCGCGATGTTGATGACTGACGCCTTCTTGTTTGATACTTCTCAGGGCATGGGGCTGCAAGAAGTTTGATAGCACCAAGGCACCGCATGTTTCTAACGTATTCTTGCACTGTGCTATGAACATGGCATCGTTGATTGGATTGGCTTCCATATTAATAATTTCGGCGAGCTTCTGCATGTATCCTCCCAGTAGTGCTAAATGTTGCTTGGTTTCTATTCCTAACTGTATAGGATTACTTGTAACTGGAATAACAATAAAACGTTACTGTTAGGTTAAGTTTGGCTATCGGTATCAAGATAATGTGTTATGGATAAGGGAGGTTGTTATGAATAGTTTAAAGGCTGTCCGTTTGCCAACGTTAACAGCCATTCTCGCATTTGAAACAGCCGCAAATACTGGCAGTCTGGCCAGCGCGGCTGCGCGACTATCGTTAACCCCAGCGGCTGTTAGCCAGCAAATACGTCAGTTAGAACAACATCTGGGGATTCAATTATTTGCCCGCTCGAAGTCAGGCGTTGAACTGACCCCGCAAGGTAGTGCCTATTTAGCTTATGTACAGCAGGCATTTGAAACATTACGCATGGCACAACAGAGTATGGCGCGGGATAAAGACAATATATCATTAAATATCTCAGCACTGCCCGCCTTGGCTAGCCGATGGCTTAATCCACATCTCAAGCAATGGTTAGCCCAATATCCTGATGTGGATATTCGGATTCATGCTACTCACGGGGTGGTTGATTTCAATCGTACTGCGGCAGATTTCTATCTGGCTTTTGGTGATGAACATTATCCCCAGCAAGAGAAAGAAATACTATTTCAGGATTGGGTTTTTCCGGTTGCGAGTCCACACTTATTAACCGCCCCGTGGCTGGATGGTAAGCACAACATTATCTACCCGATGATACATGTTGATTGGGGCAAAGAAGGGCAGTTCTTACCGGATTGGCATGAATGGTTGCTGTCGGCAAAGCTGGATGAGTGTGTTCCTAATCGGGGGCCAACCTACAATTTAACCTCCATGGCGATTGATTCGGCAGTTGCGGGGAACGGTATTTTACTGGGCCAACAACATTTGATTAAAAAAGAATTAGATGAGGGGAGTTTAATTCAATTATCTGAACATAAATTACCCGTTACCAAACCCTATTATTTAATTTACCCCAAGCGAACCCTGGACAAACCCAAAGCGGTGGAGTTTATCCAATGGTTGCATAGTCTTTGCTAGCTGAATGCATAATCAACTGGCATAATTGATTTATTGCGCATTTTGGCCTGTTTTTATACTGGGCAGATGCATTAAATTAAAATACTGACTTATTATTTCACCTATAAATTGCACTTAAGTTTAATTTGCAGGTTTTCTATACAGTTTTTTATCGTGGTTTATTTGTGTGAAAAACGCGTAAAAAAAAGAATTAATTATTAAAAGTTGCCATTAAGGGCAGAATAAAAATTACTATTTTAAGATAGAGGCAGATAAACCATCGTGGCGAAGAGAAAATCTACCGGTACCGGCTGGGTTATCCTACTGATAGTCGTTTTAGGGCTGATGACAGGTATCTCAAGAGAAGTGTGGATTGCACTGAGTGCGGCTATTTTATGCATGTATTTTGTATGGCAAAATCTTAAAGGGGCGAAGCGCCATGTCGCTTTACCTATTAACGCCGATATGCAGAAAACCGCAGCGATACCTGATCTTGGCGATTATCCTATTACCCCGTCGCAGCTCGAACCCGAACATACCCCTGAAGGTAGCAGTGTGAATCAGCCCCCATCGGTTGATAAAGCCAAAAAAACCGAAACCTCCCGAGGATCTTTGGCCCGCGCATCCTGGTTACGTCCTGGTGAGCTGGCGGTTGTGGCTGGAATAAATTTACCCGACGGCATGGTTTACATTGGTAATAAATACAAAAGTAATCGTACCGGTGCGGAACCTGCATTTATTAACCCATCGATGGATGTTGCTGAACAAGAAATAGATATCTCCCTGCCACTGATTGATAATGCGCCTGATTACTCGACATGTTCGCCACAAGCGAGAAGGGCCTATTTACAGTGGCTCGCTGATGGACGTAAATCACCTCTTGTGCATATTGGTTATGTTTTCTTATTCTTTTACGGTTTGGAACATCGGATTTTGATCGATGCCGCTATCGACCCAGTAGCGAAAAAAGAACTTCCTATTCTTGAAGAAGAAATTAATCGCCTACTAAATATTTATGGGAAAAATAACGCATTTAATCATTATGCGCAGAATTTGTTGGTTTATATATCCCGAGTGAATATAGAAGAGAAACTCTATCTCTCTCCACCGCCCTTAACGCGCGAGGCATCGACAGAGCTACCACTGGCGCTACTGGTTGGTTTAGGGCAATTAGCTGTTGACCAGCAGCCTTTACCCGCCGCCTGGGCGCTTGCCTGGGGCGAGGCTGACCCGGCGATAAATCAGAATATTTCGATGGCGCATTGTGCTGATATATTCGCCTCACTTTTTCAACAGCGTTATCGTGAACAGTATGGAAACGGATTTTTATTACCCGTCAATAGAACCAAGTTATTGATATTTTATCGTCCTGCTTCTGCGGGCCTAATGGGGCAGGAGTTCTTTCAGCAGATGGGAGACCTGCCAAATGTCGCAGTGTGTAAAGCGCACCGGGATAAACTGAGACCAATATTTGAATCTTGCCAGCATGATCTAGACATCTATAACCGTTTTGCCAGTGTCAATCCAAAGAAAAAAATGTCACTGGAAGGGCAACTCTTGCTGCCGTCGCCGTTGTGGTCAGAGGCATTAAAAACCGAGTTAGAGAGTATTAAAACGAGGGTCGGTTATGGGTTGCTGATGGTCACGCTGGATGAACTTTTTCTCCGGCTGAGCACGGCCTGTGGCACCAAGCCGTTAGAGCGTTTATCTCGCAGTCATGTTATGGCATTAACTTTTGCACTCGCCTCTCTGCAAGTGGGTATTGAACCTGATGTCAGTGCTGATAACCGCACACCGGTGTTGCAAGATACCGTAGCACTGTTCCCTATTGAATCAATGGTTGCTGAATCTGCAACTTTTGCTGAGTACCGCGTGACTATGCTTGCGGTGGAGTTGGCTTGTGCAGCGGTGATGATCGATGGGCGTATTGGTGAGCCAGAATCCATGATATTGACCCGGCATATTGATGCCTGGGGTTATCTTAGCCCCGGTCAACGTATGCGGCTGAAAGCCTATCTCCAACCCGGTATCAGGAAAAGCAATACCCTGCTGGCATTGAAAAATAACCTTGAACCGCTCTCGCTGGATAATCGGCGGGCTATTGCTCGCTTCTTGGCACATCTGATTCAAGTGGAGGGAACCATTACACCGCCAGAAGTGAAATTTCTTGAACGGGTATATAAGCGTTTTGCCTTAGACAGCAAATTGGTTTATAGCGATCTTGATAGTCGGGCAACACCTATGACGCTGAGTCTGCCGTCTCAGACCGCTGAAGTTATTAATGATACTGACCGCATTAATCTGTTAAAAAATGAAAGCCAGAGATTAGTGGCGTTGCTTGAGAATCTGTTTGTTACTGAAACCGTCGATGCGGCGGTTCAGGAAGAGATTAATCCGCAATCAATGGCGGCAATTACGGCCAGTTTGCCTGATAGTATCGCAACCTTCTTGAAGTTATTGATTTCACGTGATGCTTGGGAAAAGGTGAAGTTAACCGAAATAGCGTTAGATATGGAAATCAAAATTGAAGATGCGCTGATTGAAATAAACCGCAAGGTATTATCGGCGTTTGATGCACCGTTGATCACCGGCGAAGAAATTATTGCAATAAACCGTGATATATCAGCAGCACTACTAATATGATTAGCCAAGCATAGGCGCGGTGTAACTTGAGCTGAACGCGAATAGTCGCTACCATAGCGCGCCTAAAAATGTCAGAGAGATATCAGTAATGAAATACCAATGGATACTGTTCGATGCGGATGAGACATTATTTCACTTTGATGCGTATCAGGGATTAAAGCTGATGTTTTCTCGCTTTAACGTGGATTTTTCCGTGCAGGATTTCGACTATTATCAATTGGTTAATAAACCATTGTGGGTTGATTATCAAGATGGGAAAATATCCGCCAGCGAATTACAAAACACCCGTTTTGAGATGTGGGCAGAGAAACTGGGTGTGGCAGCTAGCCGGTTGAACAGTGAGTTTTTAGTCGCCATGGCGGATATCTGTTCACTACTACCGGGTGCCCGTGAGTTGGTTGATGCCTTGAGTGGTAAAGTGAATATGGGCATTATTACCAATGGTTTTACTGAGCTACAAACGATACGTTTGGAACGTACCGGCCTGAAAAATGTCTTTTCTCCGCTGATCATTTCTGAACAAGTCGGGGTGGCTAAACCGGATGTTGCCATATTTGAGCATGCTTTCAATTTAATGAATAACCCGGCCAAAGAACATATTCTAATGGTTGGTGACAATCTGCATTCAGATATTCAGGGCGGCATTAATGCAGGTATCGATACTTGCTGGCTTAATATGCACGGCAGTGTGCCGGATGATAATATTGCGCCTCGCTACCAAGTCAGTTCGCTGGCAGAATTACAGAAATTACTATTGGCGTAATTAACCCTCTATCTTATTTTAAAAGGCCGTTAACAATATATTATTGATAACAGCCTGTTACTTATGCTTCTATATTAGTTACAATGCTTGATTGTTTTGGTTTTAATGGAATACTGGTGACATCGGGGTGGGGCAAGATTTTATTTTCAATAATTTTATAGAGGAATTTAAAATATGACGTTACTTCGTAAAAACTATCCTCATATTGCTAACCCAGTGGGGGCTTACGTTCACAGCGTGCAACACAATGGATTACTCTATATTTCAGGTATGACGGCGTTCGGTACTGTAGCCCAAGGAAAAAGCATGGCCGAGCAGGCTACGGAGATTTTTCATCAAATCGCTAATATTGCACAGGCTGAAAATAGCAGTTTCGCTGATCTTATTAAGATAACGCTTTTTGTGACAGATATTTCCCAACTAAGTACCTTACGTGATGTGATGTATCAATTTTATGGTGAAAACTTACCAGCCAGCTCTTTGGTTGAAGTTAAAAGTTTATTCTCACCTGAGATAAATATTGAGATTGAAACCTTATTTGCTGTTAATCCAGCCTAAAATGCAGCTAGCCCGTACTGCCGCCGGTTAGCGGAAGTACGGGTTTACAACGACTGTCAGCGTTGATTGGCAACCAAGTCTTCTACCTGGCTAAAGATAGGCATTTCAGGCCCGAAGCGGCGCACTTGAAGCACATCCTCCAGTTTCTCCAATTGGCTTATCATTTGGAGCAGCCGCTGATCATCTAAGACTTGCAGCCAAATGCGACTTTCGTCACCGCCAGCCAACGGCATACACAAAATTCCCTCGACGTTAAATGCGCGCCTGGCAAATAGCCCGCAGATATGGGACATCACGCCTGGGTGGTTGCGCACCGTTAGCAATAGAGTCACCTGCGCAGAAGCCGATAGGTTTGATGCTGGTTGTACTGCCATTTGTTGAGTCGTCATATTACTCCCCTCCAATCATATCGATATTTGCCGCGCCCGGTGGCACCATGGGATACACTTTTTCATCCACATCAATCAGTGCGTGAATCAATACTGGGCCTGGTTGGTTTAAGGCTTTATGCAAGGCCGCATAAGGGTCGCTGGCCGTGTTCAGATCACATGTGGAGAAACCAAATCCTTCCGCGATATGAATGAAGTTCGTGCGATAGGGGTAGTCGGCGGCAAAAATACGTTTACCAAAGAACAGTTCCTGCTGCTGATGGACTAAACCTAATGATTGGTTATTCATCAAAATAATCTTAACGTTCAGTTGTTCTTCAGCTGCCGTCGCCATTTCCTGAATATTCATCATCAGGCTGCCATCGCCAGAAAAGCACACTACTTTTGCCTCTGGCTTCGCCAGTGCGGCCCCAATGGCTGCGGGCAGGCCAAATCCCATGGTGCCCAGCCCGCCAGATGTTAGCCACTGTCGCGGGCGATGCAATGGATAAGCCTGCGCAACCCACATCTGGTGTTGGCCCACATCAGTGGTAATGATGGTGTCATCATCCAGTGCTTCGGCCGCGGCGCGAATCAAACCATAGTGGCATAGCGGGTTGGTGCTATTGGGTTGATTGAACGGAAACTCACGCTGCATATCACTGACAGTTGAGCGCCATTCGCTGCGTGAACGTGTTTCAACTAAAGGCAACAGGTGGGTTAATACCTGCTTAATATCGGCATTCATCGCCAAGTGTGGGCGGCGAATTTTGCCTAATTCAGCAGGGTCAATATCGATATGAATGATGCTGGCGTCAGGGCAGAATTGTTCTGCTTTTCCGATAGCACGATCATCAAATCTCGCCCCAAGTACGATCAATAAGTCGGCTTGTTGCATGATCAGATTGGTTGAGCGTGCCGCATGCATTCCCAACATCCCTAAGGACAATGGATGGTCAACGGGCATGGCACCCAGTGCCATTAATGTCATGGTGGTTGGCAGACCTGTCTGTTCAGCCAGTTGTATTGCCTGCTGATGCGCCTGTGAACTGATGATGCCGCCACCCAGGTAGAGTACTGGCCGTACCGCACTGTTGATCATTTGTGCTGCTTGCGCGATAGCCTGTGGGTCTATTGGGCAAGGTTCATCGGCAACGCCCGGTAGTGGCAAGCTCTCAAGCTCAATCTCTGCTGTTTGTACATCTTTAGGAATATCAATCCATACCGGCCCAGGCCGGCCAGACTGGGCAATGCGAAAGGCCGCAGGGATCACCCGAGGCAATTCGCTGATATCACGAACCAAATAATTATGTTTGGTGATAGGAATCGACATGCCATAGGTATCAACCTCTTGAAAAGCATCGGTGCCAATCATTGAGGAGGAAACCTGACCTGTAATACAAACCAGTGGAATTGAGTCAAGTTTGGCATCGGCAATTGCCGTGACCAGGTTGGTTGCCCCTGGGCCGCTGGACGCTAAGCAGACTGCGGTTTGGCCTGTGGCACGGGCCATGCCTTGGGCCATAAAGCCAGCACCTTGCTCGTGTCGCGCCAGTACATGGCGAATAATGTCACTTTGCCCCAGAGCATCATACAGCGGTAACGCTGCGCCACCGGGAATGCCTGCGATCGTGGTAATGCCTTGCTGCTCCAGCAAACGAACTATTAATTGGGCGCCTGTATAACGCATGGTTATATCCTTCATCAGGGCCGGCGGTAACAGAGTGGGGCAAAAAAGAAACCCCGCTCGGCTGGCGCCGGCGGGGTTTGGGAATCTTTTTGGATTCGGTACCCGTTACGGCGCGCTGCCGACCACCACCACCACTAGCACGCGAACGACTACGACTGCGTTAACATACGCAGTATTTTGTAGACTGAAAGTGGCAGTGGAATAGTTCACGAGGTATCTCATCAATAAGTGTAATAAGCCTTAAAAGATAAACACGATTTGCCAAAAGGCACAAGATAACAGAATGATAAGAATGCAAAAATCTGAGATTGATCACAGTGCTATTGGCATGCAGATGAGCTGTAACCAAATCTTTTCTTGTTTAAAATTTTGAAAAATAAGGTAATTGTTAAAATTGTAGGTGGCATTTTAGCAAGGTAAGGTTTTTATCATATCGCCTGGGTTGCCAGCACGCAGAATACCAATCAACACAAGCTAATCTGCTCTTGTTGATACCTTGTTTAAAATTTAAACATTAAAGTAACAAATCTTGGGTGTGTATGGAATAGCCGCTTGATAAGGCATAGAAGGGACTTATGCATAAATCGTTATCTTTAGTTCTCATTGCAGTTATCGCGGGATGTGGTGCGAAACAAACCCCTTATGAAACGGTTAGTATCGATAATTACACCGCAAATCGTATTACCCGTATTATAGAAAGTAAGGTAGAAACAGGATCTTATAATAATGTGAATGATGCTATTGCGAATATATCTGCTGAGTTTTTAGGTACACCTTATGAGGCAAATGTACTCATTGGTTCGCCAACGCAACCAGAACAGCTAGTGATCGATTTCCGTGGATTGGACTGTTTCACCTACCTGGATTATGTTGAAGCCTTGCGAAAATCAGGAAACAAGGCGGAGTTTGTGCAGCAAGTTATCAGAACAAGATATGCTGATGCGGATGTCAGCTACCTGCACCGAAAACATTTTTTTACTGACTGGTCACAGCGAACCCCTTTAAACGCACAAGATGTTACTGCACAAATAAGTACTCATGCCCGCACTGTTCTCAAGAATCTGAACCAGAAAAAAGAGGGGGGCGAGTTTATCCCCGAGTTGAGTGTTATTGAACGTAATGTTGTTTATATTCCGGCAGAGTTTATTGATGCTACGGTGGTGGCAGGGTTAAAAAATGGCGATTATATCGGTATTTATACCCCAATTTCAGGTTTAGATGTCACTCATACTGGGATATTTATCCGAACCGTGAAAGGCGCGATGTTCCGTAATGCATCATCAATGAGAGGGAATAATAAAGTCGTTGACTCACCTTTTTTGGAATATGTGAAGAAAACCCCCGGCATTGTGGTACTTAGGGCATTACCTGTCAGTGATAGTGATTCAAAATCAATGGGTTGAATTTAATATGGCGGTGGTTGCTATTCCGCTGATTTAAAGGGGAATAGCAGCCACTGATATTGATGGTTTACGGCCGGAATTGCGGGTTAATCAGCGAAAATATTGCCGCTAACTGTTCACGATGCTGCAAGTTTATTTCACTGCCGGCAGAATAGCCCTCGTTGTGAATAATCATTTCACCTAAGCCAACTAACCAATCATAAATATAAAATGCTGTATTATTGGTCGGGGTCAGTGCCAATTTAGTTAATCGCTGCGATGCCCCCAACGGCGAAGCTGATGTAGGGGGTTGGGCAAAAATTTTATATCCCCGATTAATTCGGCTATCAGGGCGCTGACTTTCCTCGATTTGTAAGAAACCGAGCCAGGCAACGAAATCGCCCAATACGGTCAACGCGCGCGATACCTGACGATCGGCTTTTGTTTCACGGTGCAGGCCAACTTGCTCACTGTCTGCCAGTATTGTGACTAACTGCCCAGCAATATCCAGCCGGATGCTAGCGGTAATAAGCTCTGCGACCAACAACTCAATAGTCGGTTTGGTGATACCGAGCAATTCAATCAATGGGCCGTTATCTGGCAGAAGTCGCAGGTGATTTATCCAGTAACGCTGCACACTAGCGGCATAGGCTGTCTCATAATCATGGCTTGCCGCAGGCATTGCTGTGGCTTGAAATACTGGTGAGGCGGGTTGATCACTGAATAAGTCGATATCGATACCAATACTGAAAGGCTCGTTATTGGTTGCGGGAGTGATCAATTCAGTTGCACGATTTTGCTGCTGTAGATACAAGCAGCGTAACTCATCACGGGAGGGGAGCAATCGCTCTAGTAACTCGCCGTGTAAACCGGTTCGGGTTTGTAGGGCTTTGAGCAAGGTTTCAGCAATCCGCTGTTTCTGCGGTAATTCTCCGTTTGCTGGCTGATACCAACCGGCAAGCAGATTATCGGTCAATTCTCGTTGTAACTCATGAAGTTGTTCGGTTATCCGCTCTGTTTTGATATCACGACAAATCTCCTGGCTCAGATAAGTGACCATCCGTTCAACGCCACGTTTATCCAATGCCAGCATGGAACCCCAGCTATCACCTGGATTACCCACATAGCGTTGCACTGCTTCGTCGTGATTTTTCGCACCAATCAACTGAGGTGTTGAGACGACGCGTTGATCAAAGGGTGTTAATGCCCAGATTAACCCCGGATTCCGCCGGGAACGGATCTGCGCATTTTCGCCCTGTGTTTGTTTAACCCAATAATCCAGTGCCTTACCAACAGTTTTGACCTCTGAACGTTTACCTGCCGCATTGCAGACTAACAGCAGGTTTATCTGCTGTTTATCCGTGTAGCGGTCAAGTAAATAGGCATTTTTAGCTTGAGATAGCAAAATGGCCTGCGGATATGGGGGGTGTTCAAGGCATTCTGGCGTGTCGAATGGCTCATTAAAATCAGGAAAATCCAGTAAATCGATGGATTCAAATGCAGTTTTACGCGCAGAAGTGGTCAATGGGATATGTAACTCAACCGCCAAGAATGTTAACTCGGCAAGTGACAACGTCACTGAATCACCCGCATTATCATCTACTAATGGCATAACTTGAATGTGACTATCTGCGGGCGTGTTCAGAGAATTGAGTGTTGCAACATTCATAATGCCATTGGCGGGCAGCAGAGTATCGTCCACTAATACGCTCAGTGGTGACAGCACCTGAGTCGCGCCGCCCACATGTTGCAAGGTATAGGCGAAATGGCGGTAAGCATCGGTCAACGGGCGTAACTCTGCCCACAGCAATGAGAATAAGATGGCGCGATCTTCGATGCTCAGGTAGGGGGCCAGTTCAATAGCCACTGGCCAGAAATGGGTTTCCAGCTTTCTTTGGCGCGGTGCATCATGACGAGCCAGATAATCCCAAAGCCCAATAACATCATCACTGTTGATACCTGCGATGGCGAGCGGTTGTTTGCGCATCACAAGCTGTTGTAGGTGATCAGTAATATGCTGTTCATCCAGTGAGTGTTCACGCGTGTCCTGGCGGTGGGTATCCTGATGATTATCCAGCAGGAAAGCACCCGCAACTATTTTAGCAATATCCACTTCACTGAGCAGAGAAAGCTGCACCGGATGGTTTTCATGATTGGTAACTGCTTGATGACTAAAGCGTGTTACCAGCCCGCTGGCCTGATAGCCCGGCTTTATTTGCTGCCAAAAATCGAGGGTTTTCCCTCCTAGCGTGGTTTCCAAACGGCCATTTTCATTAGCCGCCAGCGCTGATATCAGATGCTGTTTCCCGGCAGATGACTGCCCAAAAAAACCGATGCTAATGCCCGTTAGGGCCGTTTCCGCTAATTGACGCGCTTTATTGCGATTGCGCCGTAGTTTGATAGCCAGAAGGTCGGCCTCAATATCCAATCGAATGGCGTGTTGGCGCACATTGCTAATCCAATCAATTGTTTGATCAATGCCTTGCGTGACTTGCTGAAGCTGGCGGTTAAGCGGTTGGGTGATTAATGATTTCATTTTCTAAATACACTCCCACTATCAATCCAATAATGGGTTGATCCTGAGCCATTGCTGGCTAATGTGTTCAGCTTGAGGCGTAAGTGATGGGATGGCACACGGCTACCATCTTGCAACACGGCATCTGCTATCTCAAACCGTTCCTGACCATCGTCATTCTGCTTGTCACCTTTTGCTAATTTCAGTCTGACATGCAATACGCTGTCACCCGCGACTTTGCGTGCCAGTTCCTGATCCACAATGGATAAGGTATAAAGCGGCGAGGCAGGCCAACGGTCATTATCGAGCTGACGAAAGCCAAGACATAACGACCCTCTAACCTGAAAATGAGTATCGGATGGTAAAGCAAAATTGCTGCTATCTAAGTCGATGTCGCGATAGTAGACATTCTCATCAGTCAGGGCATCGCTACTGTCTAACATTCCGAGATAGCGAATGGTCGAATAAGGTTGGAAATCACCCGCTTTAAAGTAAAAACCGGCCAGCCGTAAGTCGAGAGCCAGCAAACACAGCATCGCACCCACTGCGGCAGTTGATTTGGGGTTATCAATGCGACCATGCTTGTTAAAGGGATACCAATCGCTGGTGTGATATCCATCCAGCGAGAGAATACGATTGTTAGGCAGAGGTTGCAGATGGCGAAATAGCGCTTGAATCCCAGGGAAGCGCGAAGGGCGCCCCGTCAATAACAGCACGTCACAAGAATAGAGTGAAACCACTTCCGACAGTGAGCGCAGATTTTGCGTAATACTCATCCGGTTAGATAAAAACTCACCGTGCAATTTGCTCAGCTTTAAAACCAACGGGACATGCAAAATATCAAATGATTCGGCATCCGCTGGCAGTTCACGCTGGACTTCACTGTTAATGTAATCAAGAATTTTCTGGGTCGGTAGTTGGGGTAATAACTCACCGAAACTGGCTTCTATCTCAGCACTGGCATCTAGGGGATCAAAGTTTTCGTAGGCTTCCAAAATAGCGCGGCCAGCGGGCATAAATATCTGTAATGTAGCTTGCTGGCGTAGGGCTGACTGCCCATCCATGCGGCCATCATTACCGAATAATTTATCCATCAAGACATCAGTATTGGTAACACCCGCTTTTTTAAGGCGAGCCTGAAGGGCAGGTAAAAGATAGAGCTGAATAACATCCAGCAAAATATCATCACCAGCCACTTTAAACCCTTCACGGAATAACAGGCGTGGACTGATTTTGACATTATTGCCAATACCGTCATCAAGCCAATATTGCGTAATTGCCAGGTCGGTAGTGCCACCGCCAATATCGATAGAGGCGATACGTAAGGTTTTCCCTGCAACTTCGCCCGCTTCAGGCTGTTTATCGGGCCGCGCCATACTGGCAAAGAAAGCTGCGGTACGGCCACCAAAGTTAACTTGCGTCTCGTTATACAGATAAACCATCTGACCGCAGGTCGCTTCATCCCACTCCATCTGTACTTCTGGTACGGGTACCTGGCTTTTGGCCCGGTCTTGCGCAGACACAAAGTTATCATCAGCCGGATGCCAACCCATGGATTTCCAAACTAAGGCAATGGCTTCATTCATCCGGCGGCGGAATATCTCGCGCTCCGGTTTTGGCATGGCGGAAGGCAGCGTTAGGATAATGGCGCGTAATTGCCGTGGGGCATTGGCATGGGTCATTTTCAAACGTTGTGCCGCGCTGTTGATTTGCATCAGCGCTTGCGCCAATAGCTCCGACAACATAAATGTCATCAATGAACTGCGGCTATAATGTGGTGAAAATACCGGGAGCCGTTCATCTACTGGCACCGTATAGAGCGGTTGACCGTCATCATTGACCAGATTGGTCAACGGCAACGCAGTAGCCAGCGGTTCATGTGCCAGTGTGGTTTGTGTTTCATTGAAGCGCCAGCCCGCAGCATAGGTCTCTTCATCCCACAGATAGCGGCGTGGGCTGGAAATGCCAGTAGAGCCTTCGGTGCCCAAACGGTGTAATGCCATGCGACTGGCTTCACGCCCAACGCGGATAACTGCGGGCCAGATAAAGGCATCATCACGGCCACTTTCTACCGAAAAGTTCTGTTTACCAAATTTAACTGGTGCAAATTCAATCCGGCTTTCAAACAGTTCGTTATACAGATAGTGAGGCTCGCTCAAATCACGAATTTGTAATTCGTACGTCTGTTTCAGACCATTACTTTCATCAGCATGATCTTCTACTAAGATACCGCAGGTATGTGAGTTGCCTACATCGAGGATCAAATCAACATTAACGGTAGGTTCTTGTAGGGTGCTGGTATTGATTTTGATTTCTGGCACCCCAATTTGGCTGCCAAGTAATTCCAGTAAATTAAGATAGTGCGCCTGATATTCGAATTCGCGCAGCGACACACTGATATGCCTTTCGGTGCGTTCTTCCTGCTCTGATGCTTGTTGGACAAAAACCTCCCGCAACCAACCATCAACCCAGGTTAAATCAAGGAATTCTGCCAATTCTTCATTATGGTAGGCCAGTGCGAAACTTAATCCGGTTTTGACATCATTTTCATTAGGTGCCAAATATTCATTAGCATGGCCTTCAGGATAGACTTTGGTATCAAATGCCATGGTGACACGTAAGGTATTGCCATCTTGATCTGGCGTATCTAACACTAAAATCTGCACTCTGGCCCAGTTATCAGGCCCATTAACAAAGGTGCGTGGCGGATTAAAACGCAAGAAGGGCAGTGGCAACCAAATTTTGTTCAGCAGTTTCAGCGATTGTTCCAATGGGATGCTAAATTCAGGTTTAACAATCTCTGGGGCTGAGCCGGGTACCATTAGCGAATATTTACCATTATGTGGATGGTAATTCAGGCGTAGTAGTGGGCCATTAGCACTTTTGCGAACAAATTTATTTGGCAGCTCGGTATCGAATTGTGGCTTTAAAGCGAAGTCCAGAAACTGGATGCCACTGTCCTGAATAAGCGTAATTTTCTGTTTTAAATCCGTGATCGTTGCCAGCATAATATTATTTAGTCTCACGCTTCATCGTCATTGGAAGGGTCGTATTGGCATCGTAACGGCCTTTACAATCTGCAACCCCGCTCACGCCTTGTTTGCAGACGATCTCAGGCATTTGATATTTTGAACCATCACTGCACTGCGCCCTATAGCGGCTATTGATTACCAAATTGCCTGACTTCATTACGCCAGCGGTGATATTTGCGCGGCAAGTAACGTTATCCCCATGGGTGATTTTTACCGTACCTTTACCGTTTTTAATTTGATACTTCAGGCTAGGTGCTTTACCGGTTTGGGCCGCTTTGATCTCCGGGCTGACACGCCAGTTGCCATTAAGGAACGCCGTTGACCCTACTTTGACGGCATCAGAAGGGAGTATCAGTGCACTTTTACTCTCAACTGTCGGCGGTGCTGTAACGGCGGTCGGTTCAGCGATAGCGGATGCAGGGGCGAAGGTGGCATGATTCAACGGCAGTTGTGGCACGGCAGCGGGCGGCGTAATCTGAGCGACAGGCGCAGTGGTGACCGGTGCCGCTTCTTTAACTGACAAAGTTCTATCTTCAATGACCGATTTATCTTCAAGGACAGTGGGCTTTACATCCGGGGTGGCTACGGCATTTTCTGGCATTCCACCACTGAATTGCACTATCAAAGCGATGATTAACGCCAACACCGGTAACATCCAGCTAAATCGTAGCCAACGTGCTGGTTTTTTTATTGGTTTTGGCGGCAGAGTGACCTCTGCAACGGGCTCTGGCGGGGGGGGCGCTAACGTAGTTTCGCTCTGAGGCGGTAATTCAACGACAGCGGCAGCAGGTGGCGGCGGCGTTGGGGCCACAATGGTAGCGATAATCGGTTCAATAGGTTCGTAAGCTTCAGTAGTCTGGCGCAGACAATCGAGTGGATCAGTCCGTGTTTTGTTATCCGGGCTGACGAACCCCCAAAAGGTCAGTACGGGTTTGCCTGCGACTAAATAAACATGATTTTGATCAGGGAATTGCATCGTTTTGGCCAACAGCACGCCAAATAGCCGCTGTGCGGCGTTATCTGATTTCTGCGCTCGCTGACACAAATCATTGGCACTTGCCAGGCACGCCGACAACTGTTTGACGGCGGCTTTACGCTCAGCAGTACTGGCAGCCAGCCATGAGGTCACTTTACCTTCAATGGGGGCATACCAATCTATGCGGTCGCCGCGCTCATTAAGTTGAGGAATAGCCAGACAGTCAGCAATATGTTGTTGTCTTTTAAGGCGTAATGCCTCTCTTATCTGCCGTGCAGAGGCATAAACCGGTTGCCCGTTTTCGCCTAACGCCAGAATATCGTCCAAACTGCCACTGCGTAAAAATGATTTTGCCACGCAAAAGAGACCTTTGTAGTGTTACCCAAGGCAGAAAATAATGTGTTATCTGCGACAACCTATACTTTAGTGTTGGTGAGGGGGAATCAAACGCCGGAATAAGTGGCAAAATGTCCTCTTGTTTTCGATGAACAACAGTTTTGGCTAAATGTGTGTTTGGTTATTTGCCCTGATCCATTACAAGGCAGATTACGTCGATGGGCAGTAAAACCGTACTTTTGTTATATTTCTGTACCGGTTAATTGGGTAAGCTAAGCATCGCCCTTACGCGTAATGAAAGGAGATCTCTTGAATCAATCACAAAATACTCTTCACCTATCAGCCAGCGAAGCGATTGATAGACTTGAGACGCTATACGAGTCAGCACTTGCGGCATTGCGTGATGCCATTAGCGCTTTTATTCGCGATGGCGCTCTGCCGGATGTTGGTGAAAGGGCTAAGGGCTTGTTTTCATATCCGCAGCTCAGCGTCAGTTGGGACGGGAGATTCCGTGACCGCCAGCGGACCCGCGCTTATGGGCGTTTTTCCCGGACCGGACAATACAGTACTACTGTTACAAGACCCACACTGTTTCGCGACTATCTAACAGAGCAACTGACCTTGCTTGAAAGTGAGTATGGCGCGGTGTTTGAAGTGACACCGTCACAACAGGAAATGCCATATCCTTTTGTGATCGATGGTTCTGACCTCATTCTTGATCGGTCGATGACGGCGGGCCTTGCTCAACACTTCCCAACAACGGATTTGGCAAAAATAGGTGATGGCATTACGGATGGTATCGATACGGCTACGGCTGACTTCCCTTTATCGCATTTCGATGCCTTGCGGACTGATTTTTCACTGGCGCGGCTAAAACATTACACCGGCACGCCCGCAGAACATATTCAGCCTTATATCCTTTTTACTAATTACAGCCGCTATGTTGATGAATTTGTCAGTTGGGCTTGTGAGCAGATCCTCGATCCTGCCAGCCCTTATAAAGCCTTATCCTGCGCTGGAGGTAGCTATATAACGGCGGAACATGCTGATCCTGAAAAGACCACCTCAGATCTGGCGTGGAAAAAACATCAGATGCCGGCATATCACTTAATTGCAGAAGGGGGTCATGGCATTACTTTAGTGAATATTGGCGTCGGCCCATCCAATGCTAAAACGATTTGTGACCATCTGGCGGTGCTGCGGCCCCATGCATGGTTGATGATTGGGCATTGTGGTGGGTTGCGTGAAAGTCAGGCGATCGGCGATTATGTGCTGGCGCATGCCTATCTGCGTGATGACCATGTGCTGGATGCGGTACTGCCACCCGATATCCCGATCCCAAGTATCGCTGAGGTTCAGCGGGCATTGTACGACGCGACCAAAGCGGTGAGTGGTATGCCCGGTGTTGAAGTCAAACAGCGGCTGCGCACCGGGACGGTTGTCACCTCTGATGATCGCAACTGGGAACTGCGTTTTTCTGCCTCAGCACTGCGTTTTAGCTTAAGCCGTGCGGTTGCCGTTGATATGGAAAGTGCCACCATTGCGGCTCAAGGTTATCGCTTCCGAGTGCCTTATGGCACCTTACTCTGTGTTTCAGATAAACCGCTGCATGGCGAAATCAAGTTGCCGGGGCAAGCTAACCATTTCTATGAAGGTGCTATTTCTGAGCATTTGCAGATTGGTATTCGGGCAATAGATTTATTGCGCGCTGAGGGTGATCAACTGCATTCGCGCAAACTGCGTACTTTTAACGAGCCGCCGTTCCGCTAATCTCATCACGCAATAAACCGGCAAAGTATCAATCGATATTTTGCCGGTTATGCTCGATGACCATTTTAATAAAATTATCCCGCACCAAATCAGGAATAGTATTATTCCAGGCGATACCCACTTGCCAACTAAGGTTATTGCCGCTGAGCGCGATAACATTCATCGTCGGGGGCGCGATATGCACCACACTCTGCGGCAGTAATGCCACTCCGATACCGGCAATCACCAGTGCGAGTATGGTCTGGATATCCTCAACTTCTTGCATCGCTGGCGCGTAGAGTTGGTTTGACTGTAAGAACAGGTCAATTTGTGCATTTAGCCCACGCCCACGTTCGGTATATAAACGCAGTAACGGCAGATTTTTTAACCATGCGTCGAGTGTTAGCGCCTTATCTTGCGGAGTTACCAGCACCAGGCGATCTTCAAATAAGGGATGAAAATGTAGTGGTGCTTTGGGCGGCACTCGAACAAATCCTATTTGCAGCTCACCGTGGGTTAGTAACGCATATTGCTGGGCCGAGGGGATATCCTCCAACGTAATGGCAACGGCAGGAAACTGCTCCCTGAATCTCGCGATACAGTGTGGGGCAGTATAGAAAGTCGACAATCCAAAACCTATCGATATAAACCCTTCGATGCCTTTAGCCACTCTGGCGGCATGTTGTAGAAAAAAATCAGCCTGATTAATCACTTTCTCAGCCTCTGCTAGCAACTGTTGGCCGGAAGGTGTCAGTTGCGCACCATGCCGCCCGCGTGAGAACAGATGAATATTTAGCATTGATTCCAATAAGTTAATCTGCTTGGACAGAGCCGGTTGCGTGATACAAAGCGCCTGCGCTGCTTCATTGTAATTGCCTTTTTGTGCCAGCATAACAAAGGCCTTTAGCAACTTAATATTCACGTTTCATTCCAATTGGTAATCAATAAAGGAAAATCATTCATTATAAAGTTATCAATACGGCTGCTGTAATGCCAATGATAAAAATCAGCGGCGGATAACTCTTGGAGCATCATGTGACTGAATCACAATTGATAACAGTAGCAACAGTGCAGTTTCAGCATCAAGCCAATAACAAACAATATAATCTGTTGGTTATTGAGAAGTTTATCGAGCAGGCAGCTCTGCAAAACATTAAAATATTAGCCTTTCCAGAAATGTGTATCTCTGGATATTGGCATGTCCCTAAGTTGACAGCGGTGCAAGTCAATGCGCTGGCGGAATCGATAGAAAATAGCCCATCAATCGCCTTGGTTCGTGCGCTAGCAATCAAATATCAAATGCTTATTGGTGTCGGCCTGATTGAACGGGCAGATGACGGGCGACTCTATAACGCTTATGTTGCCTGCATGCCTGATGGCTCTTTTCACACTCATCGCAAACTCCATGCTTTTGAGCATCCAGCCATTAACAGCGGCGATTGTTACACGGTTTTTGACACACCGTGGGGTGTCAAAGTGGGCATCCTTATCTGCTGGGATAACAATTTGGTGGAGAATGTTCGCGCCACCACCTTACTGGGTGCGGATATATTATTGGCACCACATCAAACCGGTGGAACTCACTCCCGCAGCCCTTATGGCATGAAGCCCATTCCACTGGAGCTATGGGAACAACGTGTTGAACGAAAAGAAGAAATGACGGCAGCGATTCGTGGCATCAATGGTCGGGAATGGTTGATGCGTTGGTTACCTGCCAGGGCACATGATAATGGTTTATTTATTCTGTTCAGTAATGGTATTGGGGCAGATGATGATGAAGTGCGCACCGGTAATGCGATGATACTGGACCCGTATGGCCGCATCATTAATGAAACCTGGGAAGCCGCCGACATGATGGTGTGCGCCGAGCTGGATCTCTCTTTGATCCCACTCAGTACTGGGCGGCGCTGGATCTATGGCCGCCGCCCAGAGTTATACACCATTTTGACCGAGCGGCAAGGTTATGAACGAGATGCTATTTCGGCGCGATTTGCCGACGACGCCCCTGTCATGAAAAACAGATAGCTGACCGCCAATTTTACAGCCAATACCGATAAGGCAGGGGGCTGAAAACACCTGTCTTATCGGCGAATACCGGTACCAATGCTGATACTGGATACTCCGCCCGACCCGCCACTCACGCCGACATGACCGGTATTTGCACAAGCAATCAGCAAGAGTGTAATCATCACAATGATTAACTTTTTCATTCAGTTTCCTCCGGTTCGCTAGCACGCTATGCGCGCAGATACAGGAAGGGTAGCTTGCCTGTCTCTGATACTGCCCAATAAGTTATATCAAATAGTATATAGCTAAAGCGGGTTGAGGCTGCGGGTTCTCTCGGTTTAGCACTGAGTTTGGCTACAGCCGCCGCTGTTATTAATTAATGCTGATTGGGTAACAAGAATGCCTTGAATTGTGGCGTCATCACCGCACTGAAACCCTTGTCAGTTTTGGTGATCAGATACACTGCCAGCCCTTTTTCTTCCGCCAGTTTTAACGCCTTTTCGGTCCCCAGCACCATCAGCCCGGTATCCCAGCCATCGGCTTCCAGGGCACTGGTTGCAATCACCGTGGCCGAAACCAACTTATGGTTTATTGGTCTGCCGGTTACAGGGTCTAAAACATGAGAATAACGCTGACCCTTTAGTTCAAAATAGTTACGATAACTGCCAGAGGTACTGATACTGTAACCTTGCAGATCAACCAGCGCTTGCACGGCATTTTCTTTATCCGTTGGTTGCTGAATCGCGACCCGCCAGGGTTGGCCCTGACCGTTAACACCACGGGTGGAAACGGCACCGCCAACCGAGACCAGATAGTTAGTAATCCCTTTTCGCATCATCAGATTAACCAATTGATCAACGCCATAGCCTTCCCCCATGGTGGACAAGTCGACATATAAATCAGGCAGATCTTTTTGTAGCCATTCGCCGTGGTTATCACTGATCAGTTTCAGATGTTGTAACCCTACCTGCTTAAGCGCGCCGTCTATCTGAGCTTGGCTGGGTATGTTAATCGGCTGTTTTTCCGGGCCAAACCCCCATAAATTAACTAACGGGCCGACAGTAATATTCATCGCGCCCTGAGTATCACGACCAATACGTTGGGCCTGTAAGATAATATCGGCCATCCCCTGGGGAATGGGCTGCGGTTGTGTACCCCGATATTGGTTAAACCGGGAAAGTACGGACGTTTTACGATAGGTAGAAATATCATCATTGGCCTGTTCCAGCAGTGCATCTACCTCTTGCTGGAGCTGTTGCGGGCTTTGTGCGATTTCTCCACTGATTTTGACGCTATAGAAGGTCCCCATGGTTTTACCTTCGATATTAATCTGCGGCCGCGTCTGTACATCATTACACGCTGTCAATAGACCGAGCATCGCACTCAGTACGACAACTTGGGCAAAAATAGGGGCCATGGGGCGATCCTTGCAAGAAAAATGGGGGAGTGGGATTATCCTCGCAAAAACTATCATAGAAAATCGGGGCATACACATATTTATACGATGGGCGTAGATAATGGGCACTCAACACAGCGAATGGTCATTATGCTTTTCATCTGACGACTGAATAAGTCGCGCAGGGAGTCATATACAGCGTAAATGTATGGCAGTGATAACTGATTCAACCTGATTGGTAACGGTATCTGTTTAATAATCAGATCAACACTTTTGTAACACTCAATCAAGAGACTTGCCTATGCACTTTACTCAAGCCATTGCCAGACTCCCAGCGGCTACCTGCGGTAGCGGCCAGACCACGTCCCAATTGGGTGCCCCAGATATTACAGTGACGGGTCACCAGTTTTTGGCCTATGTTGATACCTTGCTTCGTCTGGGTCTGAAAGTGACTATTTTACCGGCAGCACCGGCATTCCCCGATGCGCATTTTGTTGAGGATACCGCTGTCGTCATGCCGGAACTGGCGGTGATAACCCATCCTGGGGCACCCAGCCGCCAAGGCGAAGTGGAGACTATCGAACCGCTATTTACCGACCGTCCAGTCTTTCGGATGAGCAACCAAGGCCATCTTGATGGCGGCGATGTGCTGTTGGTGGACAAACAATTTTTTATCGGCCTGACCTCACGCACTGATGAAGTAGGGATTAGCGAATTTACCGCAGCCGTCGAGCGCTATGGCTATCGGGTAACGCCAATAGCAGTGAGTGCAGGGTTACACCTGAAATCGATTGTTAACTATGTAGGGCGTAACACTTTGTTGCTGACAGAGGATTATCAGCACCATCCTGCGTTTTCTACGTTTAATACCATTGTTATTCCTGAAGATGAGTCTTACGCCGGTAATACGTTGTGGATCAATGATACGTTGATTACACCACAAGGTTATCCTTATACGTTGGCGCAAATTGAAAAGCTGGGGATGCCAATTATTCAACTTGATACCAGTGAATTTAAAAAAATGGATGGTGGGCTGACTTGCCTCTCACTTCGTTTCTAATATTTGCGATTTCTATTAATTGCAGTTTCTATTACTTGCCAACATCGGGATTTTAACCATGAAAAAGACATTAGCTGCAATACTGACCGGCTTGATACTTTCCGCGCCCGTGGCGGCTCAGGGCATTGACACTATTAGCTTTGGTGTAGACGGAGGTTATCCCCCTTTTGATGTCCTTTCCCCCAGTGGCGAAATCACCGGCTTTGATATCGATATTGCAAATGCCTTGTGTGAAAACCTGCATGCGAAGTGTGTATTCGTTAAACAACCCTTTGAAAGTATGATTGCGGCACTTAATGCCCGTAAGTTCGATGCAATTATTGCGTCGCTGACCATTACGGAAGAACGCAAAAAAGAAGTGGATTTCACTGATCGCTACTACCGCAGTGCCGCACAATTAGTGGCGCGCAAAGGCAGCCCGCTGTTGCCGGACACCGCCAGCTTGAAAGGTAAAACTGTCGGCGTGCAAACCGGTTCAATCCATGAGACCTATGCGAAAAAGCATTGGGGTGGGCAAGGGGTGAAAATCGTCTCTTACGCCAATCAGGACAATGTCTATCTGGATCTGATGTCCGGGCGCATCAACGCGTCGTTACAAGATAACATTCAGGCTGCCAGTAGCTTTATTGATACCCCTCGTGGGCAGAAGTTTGCTTTTGCTGGCCCGGTTATCCAAGACGAAACTATCTCATCTGATGTGGGGATCGCCGTTGGTAAAGACAATCCAGCGTTACGCGATGCATTGAATGGCGCGATTAAGGCGATCCGTGCTGATGGTACTTATGACGCCATTCAGAAAAAATATTTCAGCTTCGATATTTACGGCAACTGAGTGTGCCACCATTTTTTGTGATGTAAACCCGCCGGGCCGATGATTGACGCGCCCGGCACCGGTTTTTCAGCGACAGAGGCCAATAATGGTAGCAGAATATTTGCCTTTACTGGCACAGGGAGCGGGGTTGTCACTGTGTGTGATGCTGCTGTCACTGGCGGTGGCACTGGTACTTGGGTTGATCAATGCAGTTATCAAACTGTTTGGTCCGCGCTGGTTGCGCTGGATATCAACCGGATACACCACATTGGTGCGAGGTATTCCTGAACTGGTGATTATGTTGCTACTCTTTTTCGGTGGCGAAATGCTGGTGAATGGGTTCCTCAGTTTATTGGGCGTGGGGCCGGTTCGCTTCAACACCTTTATCTCTGGTGTGTTGGCCATCGGTATTGTGTTCGGCGCTTACTACACTGAAACCTTCCGGGGCGCATTTCAAACAGTTGATCGTGGTCAGTTAGAGGCGGCAATCGCTTACGGTATGAGTCCTGCTCAGGTCTTCCGGCGCATTATGTTGCCGCAGATGCTCAGTTTTGCCATTCCGGGGATCAATAATAACTGGCTTGGTTTAATGAAAGCGTCGGCGTTGATATCCATTTTGGGATTGGAAGATATGGTGTGGCTGGCTGAACAGGCAGGGCGGGCGACACAAAAACCGTTCTTATTTTACTTCCTGGTGGCGATGATTTACATGGTCATCACCGCGCTTTCTAGCTGGGGATTCAGTCTGCTTTCACGGCGCTATGCGCTGTCAACCTCTAGTGCAGCGAGGCAAGGATGAATCTGCAAACCATGCTGGAAGCTGCACCGACATTTTTGTATAGCGATGGGTCGGATGTTACCGGGTTGGCCATGACCGCTAAGCTGTTTCTACTGTCCGTAGTGCCGGGTTTATTGCTGGCGCTACTGATGGCGGTAGGGCAAGCTTTTGGCCCACGCCCGCTATCCTGGTTTATCCGCAGCATAACTTATTTTTTCCGTAGCACGCCGCTCTATCTGCAATTGATGCTGATCTACTACGGTTTGTCACAGTTTGACATCGTGCAGTTGGGTTGGCAGGACGACCAACCGTTCTGGCTGCTGTTCCGTGATGCCACCTTCTGTGCCACGCTCGCGTTGGTGCTCAATACCAGTGCTTATGTGGCAGAATTATTGGCGGGAATGATGGTGACGTTTCCCCGTCAGGAATGGGTGGCGGGCGAAGCTTTTGGCATGAGCCAATGGCAGATTATTCGCCGGCTGGTATTGCCCGCAACGCTGCGGCGCGGTATTCCGGCGCTGAATAACGAGATGGTATTCCTGCTACACGCCACCTCGCTTGCCAGTACCGTAACGCTATTGGATATTACCGGAGTGGCACGCTCGTTATATGCCGCAACCTATTCACCGTTTATACCGTTCCTGATGGCGGCGGCGCTCTACCTGTTATGCACCTTCATGCTGATTTACCTATTTTCACGCGCAGAACGGCGCTGGCTGGCATTTGCCCGTCACGATTAAGTGCCACTGCGGATTTAAGTGCGTTTGATGGTTTGTAATTCAGTCAGGGTGACGATTTTATCGACGCGGAATTTTTTACTGGTCAGCCAACTATCAGCCAGTAACCGGTAGTGTTCCATGTTACGACAACCAATGCGCACCAGGAAATCGAAGCTGCCACCGACCAACCAACAGTCCAGCACCTCCGGCGTTTTGCACACTTCCTGTTCGAATGCCGCCTGGGAGTGCCCGTGGTCGGCCAGTGCAATTTGTGCTTGTATAACAAAAGCATGCGCAGGTTCCGGCAACTCAATAATAGCGCTGTAACCGCGGATAATACCGGCACGCTCCAGTAGCCGCACGCGCTCCAGACAAGGGCGAGCGGTAAGGTTTACCTGTTCAGAGAGCTTTTGATAAGAGATGCGACCATCCTGGCTCAGTATTTCAAGGATTTTTTTGTCAATTCGGTCAAGCCGGGCTTTCTTTTCCACAGATAGGACGTCCAATGAAAATCAATAATCATAAGTTACCTGAACATGCCCTGGGTGGGCAGCGTCAATTAACCAGCTTTCATTTTGGCCAGCAAGGCTCAGGTGAAAAAATCTATCTACAAGCTGGCCTGCATGCTGATGAACTGCCCGGCATGCTGGTATTACATTATCTTAAAAGATTACTGAGTCAGGCGGAACGGCGCGGTGAAATTCAGAGCGAAATAATTATTGTGCCGCTTGCCAACCCAGTAGGTATTGCGCAAGTGCTCCTTAATAGTGGTATCGGCCGTTTTGATCTGGGCAGTGGCCGCAATTTCAACCGTGATTTCCCTGATCTGGCTCAAGGGGTACAAACGCGGCTGGCATCGTGGTCACTCACTGATAGTGTTGATATGCGGCAACACGTTCGTGTTGCCATGGTTGAGGCATTGCAGGATTTGCCCGCCAGCAGTGAAGTCGCAGCGCTGCGCCAACACTTGTTAAGACTGGCTTGTGATGCGGACCTGGTGCTGGATCTGCATTGTGATGATCACGCTATTTTGCACATGTACGCTGATCCTGCCTGGCGTGAACCCGCCGAAACCTTGGCTCGGTTCTTAGATATTGGCACCGTATTACTGTCGCAAGATAGCGGGGGTGGATCCTTTGATGAGGCTTGCAGCTTGCCATGGCACCGGTTAGCGGCGCACTATCCGGCGTTAAAACTTGAACCGGGCTGCATGGCGGTGACGCTAGAATTACGGGGTCAACAGGATGTTAGCCACGCGTTGGCCAGTGCTGACGCCGAGCGCCTTTATCACTATTTGCAGTACCGTGGCGCAGTCAAAGGCCAATCTTTGGTTATTCCGAAGCGGGAAGTCACTCTGTTGCCGTTTACGGCGGGTGAGATAGTGACAGCACCTGCCAGTGGCATTTTGCTGTTATTACGCCAGCCGGGTGAATGGGTTGGGAAAGATGAAGTGGTAGCTGAAATTATTGATCCGCTCACCGATACGGTAAAAGCGGTTCGCGCTCAGGCTGGCGGCATTATCTACGCCAGTCGGCGGGCACCTTTTGTCACATTGGGGGCAGAAGTGATGAAAATTGCAGGCAAAACCCCCTACACCGGTGGCGGGGGGTTGGCGTTGTGATGTTATAGCGCATCAGTCTTAATGATGGGTATGCGTTTAAACACTCAGTTCACGTAATAGGGGGAAAGCCTGTTGGGTCTGTTCTTCGCTGACGACGAACCCGCGTAATTGATGTGAACTATCAGTGCCACGCGCCACTATCCCCTGTGGCGTCAGGCATATCTCCCAGTGGAGATCTTCGCGGTTGGTTTCGCCAGCGAAATAGAGCGGTAGATCAGGTGTTTTGACTTTAACTAACATCGGCGGCAGGGTGAGAGACGTGGCTCCCCCTAGAATATTTTTTGCCAGTGTCATGGCTCCCACTAATATGGGCTGCAAAAATGGCAGTACTTTCCCCTCGACCTCGGCACAATCACCTACGGCAAAGATATCTGGATCAGCCGTTTGTAACTGATTATTGACCTTAATACCGCGCCCAATATCAAGACCTGCGGCAGCGGCGAGGGCCGTTTTCGGTTTTAAACCAATCGCAGCAATGACAGCATCAACGGTATATGTTTGCCCTGATCCAAGCTCTACTCGCAAGCCGTTGGCGACTTTCATTACACCGCGTAATTCTTGATTGAATACCAGGGTAACACCACGCTGACTGAGACGGTGTTGTAAGCGGCTACTGATCTCCACTGGCATAACAGAGGCCAGTAAACTGTGTGCCTTATCCACCAAAATCACCTGCTTACCAGAACGCTGTAGGTCCATTGCCAACTCCGTCCCGATTAACCCGCCGCCCAGCACTAAAACACGCGATGCCTTTTGCAACATATCTTGATGTTGCCGGTATTCATTTTGGCTATTAAATGTAACGATCATCTCGCTACCGGGCACGGTCGGAACCAGTGCGGACGCCCCGGTAGCCAGCACTAATTTATGGTAATTAAATGCCCGATCACCACAAAAAACGCGTTTAGTGTGCCGCTCAATGGCGGTGACCAACATCGCTGTATGCAAAGTAAGATTATTTTCTTCGGCAAACTTCTCGGCCGACAACCGTGTGAGATCGTCAGCGCTCTGCTGAAGACTAAATACATGACTTAAATCAGGTTTATTATAATCCACGCCACTGTCAGCGGCGATCATCTGGATTGGCACTTGTGGGTCAAGTTTACGGATGTTTTTAACCACTTGGCGGGCGGCAAAACCTGAACCCACAATAATAATGTTATCTGTCATAACATGCTCCATTACAGTGGATCGAAAACAGATTTGCCCAACCCACACTCTGGGCAGAGGAAGAAATCGGGTACATTTTCCCAGCACGTTCCCGGCTTAACCTCTTGAAGAGGCTCACCCAGTGCCGGATCATATATCCACTGGCAAACACTGCATTGCATTGAAATACCCAGATTTTGTTTCTCGGCGCGGGCCTTTTCTTGAGTGAGGGCGATAGCATCGTCAACCTCAGAGGAATGGGGGGTCTCCAATGGGTGGAGTGCCCATTCGCGGGCAATTTTACGCCCATGTTCACGACACTCTGCTAAAGCATCAGTATCAGGCCGCCATTTCATTTTTAAGGAGAGGGAGATATCAAACCCGGCATCCATCAGGCGAGTTTGAATGCGGTCAACCGCACCGCCAGTCCAGCCAAAGCTGCCAAATGCCGCAGCTTTTTTGTTACGGAAACGTAATCCAGCTAGTTCTTCGAGCATCCCCGCGATTTTTGGCATCATGACGTTGTTCATGGTGGAAGAACCTACCAAAACACCTTTAGAACGGAAGACCTGAGTGAGGATTTCATTTTTGTCGTGGCGGGCAATGTTGTAGATCTTCACCGCCACGCCGGGGTCGGTATCGTGAATACCCTGAGCAATAGCATCGGCCATCATTCGGGTATTATTTGACATGGTGTCATAGAAAATGGTTACCCGGTCTTCTTGATAATCTGCCGCCCAGGCCAGATATTGCGTAACAATTTGGGTTGGATTATCGCGCCATACCACGCCATGGGAGGTGGCAATCATTGAAACTGGCAGATTGAAACCAAGAATTTCATTGATTTTGGGTGTTACCAAGCGGCTGAAAGGGGTCAAAATGTTGGCATAATAGCGAGCGCACTGTTCATAAAGTTCGGTCTGATCGACTTCATCATTAAACAGATGCTCATCACAGTAGTGCTGACCGAAAGCATCATTACTGAACAACACGGCATCCCCCGTGATGTAAGTCATCATGCTGTCAGGCCAATGCAGCATCGGTGTTTCAACAAAGATTAATTGCTTACCGTTGCCAATATCCAAGGTATCGCCTGTTTTAACCGTAATGAAATTCCATTCAGGATGATGATGATGTCCGTTGATTGAGTCGATAGCATTGGCGGTGCAATAAATCGGAGTATTGGGGATACGGGCCATTAACTCGGTTAATGCACCGGCATGGTCTTCTTCTGCATGGTTGATAACAATATAGTCGAGCGCATTTAAGTCGATCTCTTGTTCTAAATTGGCAACAAAATCTCGATCAAATTTCTGATCGACAGTATCGATCAAAATGTTCTTTTCTTCGCAGATTAAATAGCTGTTGTAACTGGTCCCTTTCAGGGTTTTGTACTCAGTTCCATGGAAATCGCGCACTTCCCAATCACGTTGCCCAACCCATTTGATATTATTCTTAACTTGAATCGCCATGAACCGTTCCTCAACTAAAATAAATGATTTACCTCATCTTAGAGAGCAAATGGCGTGCCATGATTTATGATATTGATTTTAATCAGATAAAAATTAAGATTAGTCATTATGACATTAATGTGCCATTGTCATAATGACTAACACTATGTCGGAATGACAAAATATGAGTTTATCCATTCAGTCACTGGCCAAAATAGCCATTGAGCTACAGGGCGGCTTATCAGGGCAAGATCGTTTTCAGACGTTAGTCAGTAGCTTGCGGCAATTACTGCAATGCGATGCCTCGGCACTTTTGCGTTATGAATATCAATTGTTCCGGCCATTGGCTATTGACGGTTTATCTCCTGATGTATTGGGGCGGCGTTTTTCGTTGTCATCCCATCCACGATTAGAGGCTATTGCCCGCGCAGGGAATGTGGTCCGTTTCCCGACTGACAGCCATCTCCCTGACCCCTATGACGGTCTGATCCCAGGGCATGATGAGCTTAAAGTCCATGCCTGCATTGGTCTGCCCTTGTTTGCTGATCAGACACTTATTGGTGCATTAACTTTTGACAGTATGAACCCGCTGCAATTTGATGGATTCAGTGATGAAGAGCTTAAACTGATTGGTGTATTAGCGGCCTCGGCATTGAATAATGCACTTTTAGTCGACGTGTTGGAGAAGCAAGCGCTCCCTACGGTTAGTTCATTAAGCATCCAAAAACAAGCCACCTCTAGCTCGGAAGACGAGATGATTGGCCTGTCGCCGTTGATACTGCAACTAAAACATGAGATAGGCGTGGTAGCGGGTTCAGAACTGAATGTGCTAATCACTGGGGAGACGGGGGTCGGTAAAGAGTTGGTTGCTCAGGCAATTCATCATTTATCACCGCGCGCTACTAAGGCATTGATCTATTTAAACTGTGCCGCCTTGCCTGAGAATGTGGCGGAGAGCGAATTATTTGGTCATGTGAAGGGGGCTTTTACTGGTGCAATACATGACCGAACCGGTAAGTTTGAAATTGCCGACAATGGCACGCTATTTCTCGATGAGATTGGCGAGCTTTCTTTGGTACTTCAGGCCAAATTACTCCGTGTTATTCAGTATGGCGACTTGCAACGTGTCGGTGACGACAGTACCAAGCGGGTGAATGTTCGTATTATTGCTGCTACCAATTGTGACCTTAAACAAGCGGTTATAGAAGGGCGCTTTCGCGTTGATCTGTTTCACCGTTTGAGTGTGTTCCCATTACATGTTCCACCGTTACGGGAACGGAAAGGGGATATTGTCCTGTTAGCCGGATTTTTTGTAGAGCGGATAAGAAAGAAACTGGGGCTGCAGCAGTTGGGCATCCCGGCAACCACACTCACCCTGCTAGAGAATTACCGGTGGCCCGGAAATGTGCGTGAATTGGAACATGCTATTTATCGTGCTGCGGTACTGGCGCGCGCCTCACAACCGGCGACAGAATCTCCGCAACTTCATGCTGATTTATTTAATATTACGGTCACTGTCATACCCGGTGTGTCACCGATAGCCGCTAGCGAGGATCAACGCACCACACCTGTAGACCTACAAGCGGCGACCCGTGATTTTCAGCGGCAGGTTATAACGCAGGTTCTTCAGGCGAATGAGATGAATTGGTCAGCATGTGCTCGTGCGCTAAACCTTGACGCAGGTAACCTCCATCGTCTTGCCAAACGGCTCGGCATCAAACGATAGGGGCCGCCGTCTAATGCAGTGAGTTCGGCATTTTAATGGGGCGCACTAGCGATATTCACTTGAGTGAGAAAAGGCGTAAACCGAGTTTATCGCCTTTTCTAGTCGAATTTACTTTATCGCTTATGACCTATAAGTGATCGAAATCTGATGCATCGTGGCGCTCAGGCAACTGCTCATTGGGCTCTCCCCAAGTGCGATTGACAATACGCCCCCGTTGCACGGCTGGCCGCTGCGCAATCTTCTCCGTCCAACGTATCAAGTGGGTATAGGATTTCACATCCAGGAATTCCCCAGCTTCATACTGCAAGCCTAAAACTAAATTGCCATACCAAGGCCAGATGGCGATATCTGCAATCGAATATTCATCACCGGCAATATACTCATGTGTTTTGAGCTGAGTATTGAGCAAATCGAGCTGGCGCTTAGCTTCCATTGTGAAACGGTCAATCGCGTATTCGATTTTTACCGGGGCATAATGATAAAAATGACCAAAACCTCCGCCTAAATAAGGTGCCGCGCCCTGTAACCAAAATAACCAGTTCAGGGCTTCCGTTCTCTGTGCGTGATCTTTTGGCAGGAAATGGCCGAACTTATCCGCCAGATAAAGCAAAATAGCCCCGGACTCAAAAACTCTCACGGGAGTCGGGGTGGAGTGGTCCATCAGCGCGGGGATTTTTGAATTAGGATTCACGGCGACAAAACCACTGGAGAACTGGTCGCCTTCACTTATCCGAATCAAGTGGGCATCGTACTCTGCGCCTTTCTCGCCCAGAGCCAGCAACTCTTCCAGCAGAATAGTGACCTTCTGACCGTTGGGTGTCGCCATGGAGTAAAGCTGTAACGGATGTTTGCCAACCGGCAGGGTCGCTTCATGACGTGCACCTGCTGTTGGGCGGTTGATTTTGGACCATACACCGCCACTTTCATTATTTTCCGTCCAGACCTTTGGAGGCTGGTATTCGTTATCTTTCATCATTGATTACCTTATTTGAGAATGAATACGAACTTAATAATACTCATAGTGATTATGCATCAATAATAAAAGATAACAGGGATAATATTTGTTGTTAAGCGGCAGGCATGGGCCGGTAACCGTAGGCCAAAAGGGCGTAAGGGAATCATTACCGGTAAGAATGAGGTCACTTAAACTTCATACAACACCTTGGATGCTTCTGCAACCTGCCGCTCCAGCAGCTTGAGGGTCTTGGATAATACGTTTTCCTGTTCTTTGAACCAGTGATCTTTATCGGACAGAGAGGTAACAAGTTGCCAGGAGTCTTCATCCTCCAATGCTTCCAGTTCACGCAACATCGCATCAATTTGATCTCTGACCTGCTTAATCTTTCTGCGCAACCGTTCAAGGTCATCAATACAGTCGCTCGCCATCAGTGGTTCGAACCCACGTTTTAAACTCTCGAGCAATGCATTAATCGCGGGGAAATCACCCCGTTGGCGGGCTTGATTGAGCTGAACCATCAGTTGATGTGCTTTCTCTTTAAACTCATCCGCGACTAAATCTGGATGGCAGAGCCGACTGGCTTGCCGCCACAGGCGTTTTAGTTCCTGACGCTGATCAGCAGAGAGTTTTTGCTCATTACTGTGTCGCCGTTCGGCATCTTTTTGCTGTTCCTGATAGCTCTCGTACTTCTCTTTTGCTTCTTCTCGGGCTTTATGGGTTGACTCGGTATTGCGGGTGCAGAAATCCTTTTCCAGCTCTTTGATTTCCGCCAGCAACGCGGCGATTAAGTCCGTTTGTTGCTGAATCTGCTGCCGTATCTCTATGGTTTCACTCGAAATAACGGAGAGCGCTAACCAGCGCTGTTTTAACGCGGCAAGTTCATCAATGGCTTGAGATATATACTGCTGGCAGTTGCGATAATCACGTTCCCTGCGTCGGGCTTCTGCCTGCGCTTTACGCAGGGTACATTCCGCCAACTGTTTGCGTAAATGTAAGATCCGATTCATTAGCGGGCCAAGGCGCACCAGATAGAGATCGTTAAAGTCGTCCAACAACTGAACCCGCTCGTTACGTTTATCGATTAACTCGCGTAACTGCTCCTCCAGTGCTTTCAGCTCCATTTTACAGGCGGCCAATTCAAGATCTTGCCATTGGGTGACGGCTTGTTTACTCGCCAGCCATGCTGCAATGGCGTCTAGCGCATGCGTAAATTTCCCTTGTTCAATTTCTATGGCAATAAAAGCCAGCACGGCGTCCTGAGATTCGCTTTTAAGATAAGGAAGTTGTTGTCGGATAATATCCTCATCTTCAAGCTCAATAGCACTTTTAATGATCTCCAGCCGTTTAATGAGTTTTTTCATAAGTATCGGATTTGCTGATAGCGTAGACAGGATAGCGACATACTAAACAACGGTTTCAAATTGTTCCAGATGAATAGGATTTATCTCATTAGAATGACCCATTTCACACCATAAAAGTGACTTTCTTATCATCTACACCAGATGAACCGATAGGGGCCATACCATTCAACACCGCCAGAAGTGCACTTGCACTGGATGAGCCATCAGCGTGGGTTGATGCTATTGGGTTCGATCGCCCGCGAAGACCAGAGATTGTAATCGGGTGATGATGAAACAGATATGGAAAATCGAATATATGGTTGACTTTGACGCCAAGAATCCTAAGATAACCACAGTATTCAGTCTTGGAAATCTTATGATCACACTCACGCCATTGCAGCTTTTCAAAAATCTATCCGACGAAACTCGTCTGAATATCATCTTGCTATTGCGAGAGTCTGGCGAGTTGTGCGTTTGTGAACTTTGTGACACCTTGAATGAGTCTCAACCCAAGATATCCAGACATCTGGCAATGTTGAGAGAATCTGGACTTTTGCTGGATCGCCGTGCAGGGAAGTGGATTCACTATCGTCTGTCACCTCATATTCCTGCCTGGGCGGCAACCGTGATTGAGCAGGCCTATCTCAGCCAACGCGATAAAATCGTTCTGTTGGTGAGCACTAATGTAGCGCCGAGCGGTAAGGCAATTTGTCTCTGATGAATTAAAAAATTTACTCAATCATATCTGTTTTTTCATATTTGACTGAAGAGGCGGATTGATTAACCACAGGAAGGAATCGATGAAAACTCTCTCAGTTTATGATCCGGCATTATGTTGCAGTACCGGCGTATGCGGCACCGAGGTTGACCAAGCCTTGGTAACATTTTCCGCTGATGTTGACTGGCTTAAAAAGCGGGGTATCAGCGTTACCCGTTACAACCTCTCCCAGCAACCCATGGCCTTTATCGACAATACTCAAGTTAAAAATTTCCTGGAAAACTCGGGTGTTGAAGGTTTGCCGCTAATTTTGCTTGATGGCGAGTTGGTGATGGCAGGGCGTTACCCTACGCGGGCTGACCTGGCTCGTTGGTGTAAGCTTCCACCAGAAATTACCAGCATCACAGCGAAAAGTTGCAGTGATGGTAATACGTCCTGCTGTTAATCAATGAGTGGAGGTGAGTGATGAAATTCTTACAACAACCCCCCGTTTTTCTCTTTTTTACCGGGAAAGGTGGCGTTGGTAAAACATCCATTTCTTGTGCCAGCGCCATCACGTTAGCAGATGCAGGCAAGCGTGTGCTGTTGGTCAGTACCGATCCGGCCTCAAACGTCGGCCAGGTGTTTAATCAGACTATCGGGAATACCATTACTGCAATCGCAGTTGTACCGGGGCTTTTTGCGCTAGAAATTGATCCACAAGTGGCGGCTCAGCTTTACCGCGCTCGTATTGTTGATCCGGTGAGAGGGCGCCTGCCTGAAGCCGTTGTTCGCAGTATTGAAGAACAACTGTCGGGGGCTTGCACCACGGAGATAGCGGCATTTGATGAGTTTACCAGCTTGCTAACTGACGCCTCGGTGCTTGACGATTTTGACCATGTCATTTTCGATACGGCTCCCACTGGGCACACCATCCGTTTGTTGCAACTCCCCGGAGCCTGGAGCAGCTTCATCGACAGCAACCCAGAGGGCTCCTCGTGTCTTGGGCCATTAGCAGGTTTAGAGAAACAACGTGATCGTTATACCCATGCATTACAGGCTTTATCAGATGCGGAAAGAACCCGCCTGATATTAGTTGCCAGGGCGCAAAAATCTGCACTATCCGAGGTTGCCAGAACCCACTACGAACTGGCAGCGGTTGGCTTACGCAATCAGTATTTGGTGATAAACGGGATATTGCCCGAAGCTGAAGCTCAGGTAGATACGCTGGCTCGCGCATTATATCTGCGTGAGCAGCAGGCCCTGAGTGAGCTCCCCGAGGTTCTCACTGGATTACCCCGCGATGATTTGATGCTGCAATCCGTGAATATGGTAGGAACGGATGCGCTGCGCCAACTTCTGTTGAAAAACGAGACCCAACATTCAATCTCAGATAATCCCATGGCCGAGGTATTACCCAAATTACCCACGCTGTCCTCTTTGGTAGAAGAGATCGCCGCTGACCAACATGGTTTGGTGATGCTGATGGGGAAAGGTGGCGTAGGTAAAACCACATTGGCGGCGTCAATTGCAGTAAAACTGGCTGAAAAAGGGCTGGATGTCCACCTGACCACGTCTGATCCCGCAGCCCATATTGAAAATACTTTGAATGGGCAACTCAATAATCTGACAGTCAGTAGAATAGACCCCCTCGCTGAGACGGAACGTTATCGTCGGCATGTGTTGTCCACTAAAGGCAAGAGTCTGGATGCGCAGGGCAAAGCGTTATTGGAAGAGGATCTCCGTTCCCCCTGTACCGAGGAGATTGCGGTCTTTCAGGCTTTTTCTCGCGTGATCCGTGAAGCGGGTAAACGATTTGTGGTGATGGATACTGCGCCGACTGGCCATACATTATTACTGCTGGATGCCACTGGCGCGTATCACCGTGAGGTGGAAAAACGGATGGGGGACAATGGGCATTATCTGACGCCAATGATGCAGTTGCAGGATGAAAAACGTACCAAAGTATTATTGGTGACGTTGCCTGAAACAACACCGGTGTTAGAAGCAGCAATTCTGCAAGAAGATTTACGTCGGGCAGGGATTGAACCCTGGGCATGGCTCATCAACAACAGCCTGGCCGCAGCGGCTACTTCATCACCCCTGTTACAATTACGTGCAGCGCATGAAGTTGAGCAAATAAAAAAAGTACGAGACATATTGTCTGCACGCTTGGCACTCATTCCGTTGCAAGAAGAAGAGCCTATTGGCATTGCTCGTTTGAGCCATCTGGCCGGTGACATATAACGTATAAACATTTACAAGGCAGGAGGGAACTCTTGCCTTTCGGGGGCGATATGTTGTTGGCAGGCGCTATTTTTGTTTTGACAATTGTATTGGTCATCTGGCAACCCAGAGGGCTGGGAATTGGTTGGAGTGCCATGCTCGGTGCGGGGCTGGCGTTACTGAGTGGGGTGGTTCACATCGGCGATATTTCGGTGGTGTGGCAGATTGTCTGGAATGCGACAGCGGCCTTTATTGCGGTGATCATCATCAGTCTGTTATTGGATGAGTCGGGGTTCTTTGAATGGGCCGCACTACATGTGGCAAGGTGGGGCAATGGTCGTGGTCGTTTACTGTTTACTTACATCATCTTATTAGGTGCGGCAGTGGCGGCACTGTTCGCTAATGATGGTGCCGCACTTATCCTGACACCGATTGTAATTGCGATGCTATTGGCGCTGGGCTTTAGCCGTGGCGCGACATTGGCTTTCGTGATGGCGGCCGGATTTATTGCTGATACGGCCAGTTTGCCGCTTATCGTTTCTAATCTGGTGAATATTGTCTCGGCAGATTTCTTTAACCTTGGATTCACTGAATATGCCGCAGTGATGGTGCCGGTTAACCTGGCGGCGATTGCGTCAACGCTGGTCATGTTACATCTATTTTTTCGCAAAGATATACCGGTTGTTTACGATCTGTCGCTGTTGAAAATGCCGAAAGAAGCGATCCGTGATGTAAACACCTTTAAGACCGGATGGTTGGTTCTGGTGCTACTGTTAGTCGGCTTTTTTGGTCTGGAGCCGCTCGGTGTACCTGTTAGCCTGGTTGCCGCTGTTGGGGCGCTGATTCTGTTTGTCGTAGCGAAGAAAGGCCATGTTATTAACACCGGTAAAGTGCTACGCGGTGCGCCATGGCAAATTGTTATCTTCTCACTGGGTATGTACCTGGTGGTTTATGGCCTGCGTAATGCGGGGCTGACCCACTATCTTTCTGCCTTGCTAAATCAACTGGGTGAGCAGGGGTTGTGGGTGGCTACGCTCGGCACCGGATTCTTGACGGCGTTCCTGTCTTCCATCATGAACAATATGCCGACCGTGTTAGTGGGGGCGTTGTCAATTGATGGCAGCTCTGCCACTGGCGTGATTAAACAGGCGATGATTTATGCTAACGTCATCGGCAGCGATTTGGGGCCGAAAATTACCCCGATAGGCAGTCTGGCGACCTTATTGTGGTTGCATGTTCTGTCGCAAAAAAATATGACCATTACCTGGGGCTATTACTTCCGGGTGGGCATTGTCATGACAATACCGGTGCTGTTGGTCACGCTGGCAGCGTTAGCGCTACGGTTATCAGTACCTCTGTAGCAACTGTTAACAAACAAGGCTTAATAACAATCTCAGCAGGCAACGGTTGCTGGGATTTTAACGAGAGATCATCCAGATGAGCAATGTAACTATTTATCATAATCCAGCCTGTGGTACATCGCGTAACACGCTGGAGTTAATCCGCAACAGTGGCACAGAACCCACGGTGATCCAGTATCTGGAAACACCACCAAGTCGCGAGGTATTAGTCAAACTGATCGCGGATATGGGGATCACGGTGCGGGCGTTGTTACGTAAAAATGTCGAGCCTTATGAGCAATTAGGGTTGGCTGAAGGGACTTTCAGCGATGACCAACTAATTGATTTTATGTTGCAGCATCCTATCCTGATCAACCGCCCGATAGTTGTCACTTCGCTAGGTACCAGATTGTGTCGACCTTCTGAGGTGGTGTTAGAGATTTTGCCCGATGCGCAACGAGGCTCGTTCAACAAGGAAGATGGCGAACCCGTGATAGATGAACAGGGCAAACGCATAGAAAAATAACCAGATAACGCCAGAAGGGAGCACTGAGTGCTCCTTTTTGTGTATGGCACTTAGGATAATAAATAACCCACCGAGGATAGCCAATGAGGGAAGTGCATGTTCGTGAAATGGCTGAAAACGATTGGTTTGCAGTCAGTACTATTTATCAAGATGGAATTCATACCGGTCATGCTACCTTTCAAACCGAATCGCCGAGCTGGCATGATTGGAACGACAGCCATATGGATCAGTGCCGCTATGTCGCGCTCATAGACGGTAAAATTGAAGGTTGGATTGCATTATCTGCTTTTTCTAAACGTCACGCTTATCGCGGTGTCGCTGAAGTGAGCATTTACGTGAATCCACAGATCAGTGGTCAGGGCATTGGTTATAGATTGATGTCCCATGTGATTAATGCGTCTGAAGCGGTGGGTATCTGGACACTGATTGCAGGTATTTTCCCTGAAAATACAGGCAGTATCAGGCTGCATGAAAAGTCGGGCTTTCGCGTGATAGGCATCAGGGAAAAAGTCGGCGAGATGAGAGGTGTGTGGCGGGATGTTATGTTGATGGAAAGAAGAAGCAAGGTAGTGAATTATTAAAGGTAAAGAAAAGCATCGACGATTAACCCGTTCGATGCTTTAAATTCCACTTGGCTATCTGTTATTACATCAATTATATAAGGTTGAAATGTTCAGTATTTGCTATTCAAATGGGCAGCCTATATTCAATGACTCCGGGCTTCTCGGCAATCCAATTATACAATTTCTGAGCCGTCAAATTACTCTCCTGAGTATGCCAGTATAATCGGGCACATTGGCGTTCCTCAGCTTGCTGTTTCACATATTCAATAAGCTGCTTACCAATATGTTTCCCTCGAGATGCAGGAGCAACAAACAGGTCTTCTAAGTAACAAAAATCATTGATAGCCCAAGTTGAACCGTGAAAAACATAGTGAACGAAGCCAAGAATTTTCGAACCTTCTCGCGCAACTGCACAATACATCGGGATCTCTGCGTCAAAGAAACGCTTCCATGTTACAAGCGTTGTCTCTTCCGGCAACTCAACGTTATAAAATTGCTGGTAGTCTAACCAATAGGGTAGCCATTTAGCGTACTCATCTGCTTGTACTGGGCTCACGGAGATAGTGTGGATATTATCAATCATATCAACCTCTTGTATTCATAGGTAAAAATAAAATCGTTTAGAGATTGAATCATAGTTTTTATAGTGGTCTTACATAAGGTACACTTTCTTCATTTTTCATGGATCCACTTTTATAATGAAAAAGAACGATGCCAACTTCCCCAGTTTATTGCTTAAGAAAGGCGTAATTAAAGAGCAGTTTCATCTGGCTCTAAAAGAATTGATACTTAATGGGCAATTAAAATCGGGAACTAAACTCCCGTCCAGCAGAACGCTTTCTGAAATGATGTCGATTTCTCGGAATTCTGTTATTTCTGGTTTTGATCGCTTGATTGATGAAGGCTATCTCATTACAAAGAAGGGCGCGGGTACTTATGTTTCATCCATTATTCCTGATGAAATGATTCATATACAAACCACTGCTCAACACCAACGTGTTGATGATAAAAATATCGAGCTGAATATTAATCCGCAGATGAAATTAATGTCATCAATTTGGGATAAATCTTTACCTTACTCAGGACAAAGTCGAATATTTAGTATTGGAATAGGGTGTACCGATTTATTTCCCCATGAACTTTGGGGGCGGTTATTAGGGCGCGCGTGGCGGCAGTTTCGTAAGCAGATTGGACAATTAAACGAGCCTTTAGGATTTCAGCCATTAAGGGTAGCAATATCTGACTATGTTCGAACAACGCGTGGTTTAAATTGTACTGAAGACCAAATACTTATTGTGAATGGAACACAACAAGCGATAAATTTAGCAGCACAAGTTCTGCTGCAAAAGGGTGATGAGGTTTGGTTAGATGAGCCGGGATATGATGGTGCTTTAGGGGCATTTACTGCCATGGGTGCTAAAATATGCCCTGTAATCAGTGATAAAGACGGTATGGATATTTCCTATGGCATCAGGCGTTGGCCAAATGCAAAAATGATTTTCACCTCGCCTTCACATCAATTTCCTCTGGGTGGAACGTTGAGTTTATCAAGAAGAATGGCTTTACTTGACTGGGCGGCTGAAAATAAAACGTGGGTTTTTGAAGATGACTATAATAGTGAATTCCGATATACAGCTCCGCCGATACAAGCTCTTCAGGGGTTGGATAAGCAACAGCGAGTGATTTATGCTGGAACCTTTTCAAAAATGATGTTCCCCGAATTTCGCTTAGGTTTCCTTGTTATACCGAGCAATCTCATTGAGTCATTTAAGCTCGCCAAATACTATGCGGATACGCGCACATCTTATTTAGAACAAGCCACTCTTGCCATGTTTATTGCTGATGGTCATTATGCCCGCCATGTCAGACGGGTCAGAAAAGCCTGCTACGAACGTAAAAAAATAATAACGGAAGCCATCCAACAGTATCTGCCAAATAATTTTAGGATTGAACCCTCTGATTCAGGTATTCACATTGTCTGTTGGTTACCCGATATTTTAAAAGAGCAGGATATTATCGATAAATGCCGTAAAATAGGGTTAGGAGCACAACCCCTTTCCCGTTATTGCCAAACAAACTCAGCAGGCCACGCTATTTTATTAGGCTTTGCAGCTCATTCACCTGCAGAAATCGTGGCAGGAATACAAAGGCTGGGCCAAATAATTGCATAAATTATGTATTAGCTACCCCAGCGGCTTCTAATATAACTGACTGCTTCTTGGGTTTGTGGTTGGTTGAGGTTGTTCTCTCTGAACAGAATAGTCCCGTTGATTTGTGGCACTGACTCGTTCCAATCAAGCTGTTTTTTCAGCTCTGGTACGCCCCCATTGTTAGACCATTCTGGCTCATTCTTTGAAGGTTCACCCACTTTGTACAGCGCAATACCAATATAGAGGCGTGTTTTGGTAGGTTTCACCACGCTGACCCACCATTTGGCTAGCACATCATAACGGGCCACTTTACGTGAGAAGGGCCAATAAAGCTGCGGGGCAATGTAATCCAGTAACCCTTGTTGCACCCAGAGGCGGGTATCTGCATAAGCTTCATCATATGCCGCTGCTCCTAGCGTGTCGGAACCTGCCGGATCGTGTGAACGATTACGCCAGACGCCAGAAGGACTGACGCCAAATTCAACGTTAGGTTTCAACTGCTTAATAGTGTGCGAAACTTGTTGAATAAGTTGTAGTGTGTTGTGCCGTCTCCAGTCTGCTTTTGATTCAAATGATTGACCATATTTTTTGAACGTCTGGTTGTCGTTCAGGGCTGAATCCGGTGACTCGGCGTAGAAGTAATCATCAAATTGCACACCGTCAATAGGATAATGTGCAACAACTTCGGCCACGATACTGGTGATCCAGTCCCTTACTTCAGGAATACCAGGGTCAAGGACAAAGCGCTCGTTTGCTGTGCGGATCCAATCGCGATGTAGCACAAATACGCTAGCCGGATGCAGCGATAATGTACTGTTCAGTTCTGTAACAGTAGCTGGCTTAGTATTAACAGATACTCTATAGGGATTAAACCAAGCATGGACTTTCATGCCACGACTGTGTGCTTCATCCAGCATAAATTGCAGCGGATCGTATCCAGGATCCTCACCAATATTACCCGTCATGACATCTGACCATGGCAAAATTTTTGATGCCCAAAGCGCAGAGCCATCAGGTTTAACCTGGAAGAAGACCGTGTTGATACCAAGACTTTTTAACTTATCCAACTTATCGGTCAGCGCTTTCTGTTGCTGGCTGATGCGAGTGGCAGAATTGTTGAGATTGACTGACGTCACCGGTGGCCAGTCGAGGCGGGAAACGGTTGCCAGCCAGACACCGCGCACCGGTTCGTGACTCTGCTGAGATTTAGCCGCCGGAGGTAGCGGGGTGACTAGAGATCTCGGCGGTTCAGAGGAACAACTGGCAAGTATAAGAGCACAAGCAAATAGTGCACCCAATGGTATAACTTTAGTGGCAGGGTGAAAATGATGAGAACAGGCGATGATATTCTCCGATTTTTTCTGGTAGTTGCTTGGCAAAGAAACATTCTCTTATTATTCGAATTTGAGTCAATGTCTTTAGACATTCAGAGTCGCACTCATTATTGATCAGAATTCAGCAAAAAATCCCAAAGGGATTGGCTATGACTTTTCACATAACACGATCTACAGCGGTTGACGGCCAAGAGTATCGAACTTGATGAGTATGAACGAGATAGGGTAAATACACTATGAACATAACAACAGAAAAGAACTGGAGCGATAAGAGCGACCCGGCGGTAAACACCAATCTACAAAAATCATCCGATTCGCCCGTTGGTAACCCTTCATATTAGAGAGAGGGACCATGAAAGATAACCAACTGATTTATTGTGATGCCATTGAAAGATATGAAGTCTTAAACCAATGCATTCAATTTAACATAATATACATTATGCGCATCAAGGTGACGATAGGTAAAATCTGAGGGTTTAGTCTTTATCATGGATGGTTGCTCTCATTTAGATCTCTTTGTTGGTACGCCCACCAACTTGAGGAAAAACTTGCCTTCCCAGTTGAACTATTCAATATTCAATCCAGTGTTTTACGTTTCATACTTGAGGCTCTATGTTTCACTAAAACAGCACTGAAATCGCCTTCCAGTACTGTGGTTGGGTCATTGATATAAGGCGCTTCACTTTGCTTAATATACCTAAACCAATTGAGTACCTTCAGGCTGTCGGGTAACTTTAAACTTGTTTTCTTAGAGCGAAGCTATCTCACGATGTCTAACTAACCCATCGCGTAGCAATGCAGTCGCAATAGCCACTATCAACCCAATGAAGGTAAAAATAACGAGGATAAGTAATCTCTTCGGTCCGTCTTTTTTAGTGGGCACTTCCGGTTTCTGTAAATATTTAAATGGAGTGAACTCGATATTATCTATTTTGATGTTTCTAAGAAGATCAATGTTTATTGCTCTATTACGTAAGTCCGCGCTTGTCGTTAATGGATCTGTAATTGATTTTTCTACTCTTAACTTTTGTTTAAGCGCATCACCCCCGAGAGTGATTGAATAGTCTGGATCGTCAAGAATTGCTGCGCCACTTGAGTACACTGGCTTTTTAAGCCCCGCAGCCTCAGCAATAGAGAGAGCATACTCGAGTCTTTTGATCCGAACATCACGCCTGCTTTGAACCCTCTGACTTTCCAGGGAGAATAAACGTTGTTCTGCCTCTAACTTCAGAGCCAAGGATCGTTGTAACTTAAACAAAATATAAGCATTGGCTGATTCTTTAACATAATTCATATACCCCTGAAGTAAATCTTTCGCAGAATCAGGTGTTTGAGCAGAAAATTTCAAACGAAAATAATTATTATCTTTAGTACTAGCGGATTTATCGTTAGCGTTACTTTCCGTCGTAATATTGTTAGTACTAATCACATCTAACAAACTCTGTTTCTTAAATTCATCATTCGGATTTTTTTTCATCAGCATTTTTAAATAATCCGTTTGCTGTAAAAAAGCATCCCTTAAAATACGTGAATCACAAAACTGCATATACGTGGCCAGTAAATAATTTTCGTCAATCCCGCTATCCACACCCGCCACTTTTAATTCACCAAGGAGATTGTCCAACAACATAGATTCGCTATATGTCGGTGCAATGATCACTGAACTGCTAGTCCACTTTTGGGGCAAAAAAAAGCCTACTATGAGTCCGATAAGGGCAAAAACCACCACTATGAGAATGATAATTTTTTTTGCTCTAAAAAGCATCGAAAAAATTTCGATCAGATCTATTTCATCATGTTTAACAAAAGAACTTTCAATCACTGCGGGTTGCTTATGTTTTTCAGTGTCAAGACTTCTTACTTTCATTATTGAGGATTCCAATATGCAATTTTATGTACTTTTCTTTCATAGTATACAATTTTTTGACTGGTTAAGTTAAGTTACAGCGTCACTATCTGGAGCGGTGATTTATTCCGAATAGCCATTGGCTAGCGGTGTTTGCTGGTAACCCGGTAATGAAACCTTTTACCTCAGCTGTCCTCTATCGCTTTCATTTCCGCCTTACACTATTAGTTAATGGTCTACTCAACGCCGCAACTATCTTTGCATGTGCGTTTATCGCACCAGAAACGCCAACAACGCTGATTATTGTATTGCTGTTTATCAGCGGATTGACGCGTTCAATGCAGTTTACTGCATTCAATACGTTGGCGTTTTCTGAAGTGCCTGGCCCTAAAATGGCCGGTACCAATACGCTAACTAATATGGCGCAACAGATGGCGATTAATTGGCCTGGGTATTGCCATCGGAGCCTTAGCACTGCTAATAGCGGAGTGGTTTCATCCCCATCGCGCAGGCGTGATCCCATTGGAAAATTTCCAGATAGCATTTGTGGTTATCGCGTTGGTCGCATTACTATCTCTAGTAGATACATTAACGCTTAGCCGTAATGCTGGCGATGAGGTACGTAAGAAGCCATTCCGACGCTAATATGCGTGATGGATTGTGTCGGAATAGCTTCCTCCTATAGTTAACAGTATGTTAATTATATTATTAGCAAAGAAAAATAAGGAATATGTATGATCGTTTTCGTCACTGGTGCAACCTCAGGTTTTGGTGAGGCAATAGCTCGGAAATTTATTAGCCACGGGCATCAGGTTATCGCAACGGGTCGCCGTCAGGAACGTTTGGAAGAATTGAAGGACGAATTGGGCGAACAGCTACATATTGTACGTTTAGATGTACGGAATCGAGCGGCTATTCAGCAAGTTATCGATGAACTGCCTACCGAACTAAAAGATATCGATCTGTTAGTTAACAATGCCGGTTTAGCATTGGGATTGGAACCTGCACATAAAGCCAATGTTGAAGACTGGGATACGATGATTGACACCAACACCAAAGGTTTGGTGAATATGACGCGTGCTTTATTGCCTGCAATGGTAGCCCGTAATGTTGGCCACGTGATTAACATCGGCTCTACTGCCGCCAACTGGCCGTATGCCGGTGGTAATGTATACGGAGCCACGAAAGCGTTTGTGAAACAATTTAGTCTGGGTCTGCGTGCTGACTTGCACGGTACACGTATTCGTGTGACGGATATTGAACCTGGTATGGTTGGTGGCACTGAATTCTCAGCAGTTCGCTTTAAAGGCGATGGCGACAAAGTCAATAAAACCTATGATGGCGCTAATCCACTGATACCTGAGGATATCGCTGAAGCCGTCTATTGGGTTGCTACGCTGCCAGCACGGGTCAATATTAACTCACTGGAGATGATGCCAGTCAGCCAATCTTTTGCCGGGTTGAGTATTCATCGCGAAAGTTAATATCAGGCGTTATCGGGTAAAATCTGGCTGGGGCCATCACTGCCCCACCCTTAATTTACCCGCCAGTCCGCGACAATAATCAGCATGTTTGGCGTTGGGAAAATTAACTCTGATTTTGAACATTAGGTCTTACAAACTTAGGTGGGATATATAAATCAAAACCTAAGTTTCCACAATACTCTCTAAACATATTTATAGAGCCAACACCGCATTTTTCGTACATTATACCTAATCTATTCTCTATTGTTCTGTGTGATAAAGAAAGCCTCTTCGCTACCATTTTAGTCGTCATGGGTTGTAATATGAAAAAAATTATCTCAAGTTCTTTCTCGCTAAACAGGTCTGTTGGCGGGGTTAGTGTTAATACTGAAGGTGTGCGGCGGTCTATATATTGAGAAAGAGAAATAAAATTTAATTTGCTGGCATTTGTTAATGTTCCTATACATTCACCGATTTTATTGTAAATAGGAAACCTGGGTAAATAGTAGGGTTCTAATATTCTATCTCGACCATAAAAATTAATTCCCTGTCGTAACATTATTTTAGAAAATAATTATAGGCAAACCCATTCGAATATTCATTATTGCATGAAGATTAATGGATGCTATCATATTGAAGTGGTGATTCTAACAAAATCATTGTAATAAGAGTGTTTTGCGCTTAGGTATTTTATCCACATGAATACCAAAAGACAAATAAACTAAAAACATACTCGAAACTTTATTATATATAATATCAATGGCTGCTTATTAGTTTTAATTAATATCATCATAATCACATTTAGTTCAATGAAGAAAACGAGGGGCCATCACCGCCCCACCCTTAATTTACTCGCCAACCCGCGACGATAATCAGCATTCCAGCCAGAGCGACACCTGCTCCCACCCAATCGAACAGGGAAAGTTTCACGCCATCGACTACCCGTAGCCAAATTAATGCGGTCGCAACATAAACGCCACCGTATGCGGCATAAACACGCCCACTGGCCGCAGGATGGAGTGTCAATAACCAAACAAACAGTGCCAGGCTGCCTGCGGCTGGAAGTAGCAACCAGAACGTCCCGCCTTTGCGTAGCCACAAATAGGGCAAGAAGCAGCCCATTATCTCAGCCAGTGCAGTAACAAAAAACAGTAGCGACGTCTTTAACATAGCCAGAACTCTTGATATTGCCCCTAAGGCAAATATTTAAAATTAACATTAGGTTACTCTACATCTTCCCTACGGCGCTGTCGCCGACTGGTTTATATACTGAAAGCAATGATATAATTTTTTATCCGCTAATAGCGTGTCAGTAAACTACATGATGATTAAACATCACCGACTCATAAAGGACTTAAGACGATGAAAATAACTAGCCTGCCACGCCTGATAAGTGCGTTTCTGCCGCTAGCCTTGGTTATGTTTGCCTGGCAAACACCGGCCTTGGCACAGGCAACCAATTGCACCCAAGGCAGTACCTGTGTTTCTGTTGGTGGTGGCAATGATTCGATGTCCAAAGAACAGGCTCGCCAAAGCCAACAGCAATGGGATGATACTCATCGCCTGCGCAATAAAGTTAACACTCGGGTTGAAAAGAACTTTGATAAGTTTGATCGGGCTGAAGATGCGAAAGACAACTGTGACCGCAGTGAAAATTTGAACGCCTATTGGGAACCTAACACCCAGCGCTGCCTGGATCGGCTATCAGGCCGCCAGATTAATCCGTAATGAGTGGCTATGGTTCAGATTTACTTGAGGTTATGAGAATCTGGGCTATCCTTTAGGCACGGCTTAAGAATCAATATGTTAGGCAAGCTATTCATCCACATAAGGATTTTATGATGAAAAAAACGCTTATTATCAGTACATTGTTGTTATCGCTGGCCCCTATGGCTGCACTGGCATCTTGTGAAAGTGTGAAAGCAGATATCACACAGAAGATCATCAATAATGGAGTGCCTGAATCCGGTTTTAAACTGGATATCGTTCCTAATGATCAAGTTCAGCAAGCTGGCGGTCAGGTGGTCGGGCATTGCGAAAATGACAGCCAGAAAATTGTTTATACCCGTATAACCGACAGCGAGTAATCTCGCCGTCACCAGTCTGGGTGTGCCTTTCGGTGCACCCTTCTGTTTTATCAAAAATTTATTTCTGCATTTCTCAATCTTTACTGGTCATTCATTTGATGACAAGTAACAATTGATGACAAATTACACTCTCTGCGCCAACTTACCTATCAATCACCAAAGTATGGGGTTTACCTCAATATGTCAGTCAGTAGCGTTGCATGAAACGGCCTGCCCACCTGTATTACTATCGCGCCATGCTGCGCCGTCTGCTGATTTCGGTGATGCTCGGAATGATGGCAGCCTTGATTGTTTGGTTATTTCATCAGGCAATGTTGGGATTGGAATGGCTATTATTTGCCCGAACCGATGGTAGCCTGGTGGCCGCAGCCTCTTCTATTACTGGCTGGCGACGCGCATTAACCCCGGCATTAGGCGGTTTGGCCGCCGGTGCTCTACTTTGGGGATACCAACGTTACCAGAATCAAAAAACCAGTAGTGCACCAACCGACTACATGGAAGCCATCGAGATCGGTGACGGCCGGTTAGATGTTTCCGCCAGTCTGGTCAAGTCCCTCGCTTCATTATTAGTTGTTTCCAGTGGTAGCGCGATTGGTCGTGAAGGGGCAATGGTGCTATTAGCCGCCTTGTTTGCGTCCGTTTTTGCTCAGCGCTACGCCAAACCTAGCGAATGGAAGCTTTGGGTTGCCTGCGGTGCCGCTGCCGGGATGGCCAGCGCCTATCATGCGCCGCTGGCGGGAAGTCTATTTATTGCAGAAATTCTGTTTGGTACGTTGATGCTGGCCTCACTTGGACCAGTAGTGATCGCCGCCGTCAGTGCATTGCTCACTACCAACCTGTTACACGGTGGTCAGGAAACGCTTTATCAAGTGCAAGCGCTGCCATCACCGTGGCCAATACAATATTTCCTTATGGCACTGTTAGGGGTGTTAGCTGGTATCAGCGGCCCTTTGTTTTTAAAAGGTATGGCCGCCAGTGGGCATGCCTTTCGCTCACTTAATCTCTCTCCTCCGCTGCAACTTGCGCTGGGGGGGATAATTGTCGGGTTACTATCGCTGATTTTCCCCGAAGTCTGGGGCAATGGCTACAGTGTGGTGCAGTCACTGCTAACGACTCCGCCAGGGGTTCTATTGATTGCTGGCATACTCATATGCAAATTGTTAGCGGTGTTAGCCAGCAGCGGATCAGGTGCTCCGGGCGGTGTATTCACCCCGACACTGTTTGTCGGGGCTGCTTTGGGTATGTTATGCGGGCAAATGTTCGCCTGGTGGCCTGTTCTTGGCGACAATATTGCATTATTAATGGCGCTGACCGGCATGGCGACCCTACTGGCCGCAACCACGCACGCCCCTATCATGGCGGCATTAATGGTTTGCGAAATGACGGGCGAATACACCCTACTCCCTGGGCTACTATTATCTTGTGTTATTTCGACAACAATAGCTCGATGGTTACGCCCCACCTCGGTATATCATTCGCGCTAAAATAGGCGATCAATACAATAGCAGCTAACCATAATTAATAACGGTATAAATTAATTATCTGCCGATCGCAGTCAGATCTAAATATTTTGCCAGAGGTTTTTCTTCTGGATGAGGAAGATAAGGTAACTGCCCTAATTGTGGGGCTGGTAACCGTTCGCGAAGCATAGCAATTGTTTCGGCGTAATGTGCTAATCCGGGATTAATTCGATTCGCTACCCAACCTAATAACGGCAATCCATCATTGATAATGGCTTGTGCTGTTAATAATGCATGGTTGATACAACCTAATTTAATTCCGACAACTAAAATAACCGGTAATTGTTCTTGAATCACCCAATCAGAATAGAATCGCTGGTCATTCATCATAACTTTCCAGCCACCACATCCTTCGACCACAACCGTATCGGCTTTGGCGGATAAACGTTGTAATCCGGCCGTCATTTCACCGTAGTTAATCAGCGTATCGGTACAAGCATGGATAACATCCCCTTGCAGGGGAAACGGATTAACCTCCTGATACTCAAGCATTATAGATGATGAAGCTTGTAAGATAAGCGCATCTTGATTACGCAACCCATCAGGCGTCTCTTTACTTTCTGTCGCTACCGGCTTATAGCCTACCGCTGTTCTGCCATTTTGGCTTAAGGCCTGAAGTAAGGCCCGTGACACTACGGTTTTACCGACAGCAGTGTCGGTACCCGTCACAAATACACGCGTTAACATAACAATACTCCGCAATCTGGCCACTTAGACTCAAGTCTTTCCGCCTAACATTAGCGAAATTGGCAACATGGATAAAAGTCTAGGCGATGCCGACAACAGACAGCTTGCGTTAGCGCAAGATTTTGCCGAACTGAGAGAGGTTTTTAACGGATAACACCAAATAATAGGAGGAATACATCGTACATACCCACTAATAATTAACCCATAATTACTAATGTTAATACCTTACCCTTGCAGTAACTTAACCAGTAATGAACCGTTATATAATGCTTCTTTCACTAATGCAGCACCTGGCATTGTGCCCTGATTAAAAAATGCCGTTGGTTCAACCAGAATATTTTCACTGTAAGCGGGTAATGCCTGCTGGCGAATACATGATGCAATTGCCGGATGTAGAATAGATGCTGCTTTATTTAATGGCGAACCCACCAGGATTTTTTCTGGGTTAAATAAATTGACCATAATGGCTATAATTCGCCCAACGCTGTGGCCAACGCCTAAAATAATATCTTTCGCTAACTGATCGCCCGCCAGCGCCGCATCACATAAAGACTCAACATTTAGTGGCGAGCTGTGTAATAGCGAACTCATTGAGCCATTTAATCGTTGCTGAGCAATTTCGAGGATATTCTCAATACTGGCTACTGTTTCGAGGCAGCCGTGATTGCCGCAATAACAGCGTTTACCGTAGGGATCAACCTGAGTATGACCAATCTCCACCACACTGCGGCTGCCTGCATGCAATACCCTACCGGCAGTGATAACACCGGCACCAACGTTATGATCAATGACCACTTGAATAACATTCTGACATCCGCGTGAAGCACCGTACAGCGCTTCAGCCATAGTCCAGGCGCAGATATCGTGTTGTAAATAGACGGGTAATCCCGTTCGTTTTTCTAGCTCTGGGCCAAGAAGCATCTCATTAACATCATAAAACGGCATTTTATGCACAATACCTGCCGGTGCATCAATGATGCCGGGCATAGTAATCGCAATCGCAGTCAGCCTCTCGAGCTTGCCTTGATGCCGGATAAAGAATTGATCAACTTCACTGAGAATACGTGTAAGCAGAGGTTCAGGATGACTATCCGGTAGCGGAATTTGATCCTCAACCACCAGTTTGCTACTGAGATCGCGCAAGGCGAGAGTGATAGAACCGCGACTAATGCGCCCGGAGACATAATGCCAGGCATCGGTATCAAGAACCAAACCAATTGCAGGCCGCCCACGGCTACCAACATCTTGATATTCTGTCTCTTTTACCAGATGAGCTTCAACCAGTTCCCGCACAATCTTGGTAATACTGGCTGGGGCCAGTTGCGCCCGTTTAGACAGTTCAATCCGGGATATCGGGCCGAACAAATCAATCAGCCGATAAACGGCTCCTGCATTGGTCTGCTTGATTTGATCAATGTGCCCAGGTTGTCCATCCGTTATCACTGAACCGGCTCCTTCTCTGCCAACCGAGTATTTTTCGCGCTTCTAAATAAAGATTATCGGCTATGTTGGGGCTTTTAATATATGGCGTCAACTATTTGATTAGTTATGTGATTTACTGCACATAATCACCAGTTTTCCAAGGGCTACTGGTGGTTATTTATACGGAGTCAGCGGGCTGATGTCGCTTGAGTATCCTGTACCATCAAGCGAATCAATGCTTCTGCCGGTGCGGTTACCGGGCGATTCTTATGATTAACCAGCCATACCTCGGTGGTGGCATCAGCCTCAGCTAAAGGCAGATACTTAACCCCATCCACTTTTACCCGCATGAATGAGGCAGGCAATATTGATACGCCCAAACCAGCGGATACCAAACCAACGATGGTCATCGCCTCTCCCACTTCTTGCGTAATATAAGGCGTGATACCCGCGCGGGTTAATAGTGCGAGGATTTCGTCATACAGCGCAGTACCCACTTCACGCGAAAAGAAAACAAAGGGTTGTTCTGCCAGTGAGCTGAATTTAACACTCCCTGAAGGTAAATTCGCTAAGGGACTTTCTTCGTGAACAACGGCAACCAAAGGTTCACGTAACAACAACCGATATTGTAATGCCTCCGGCAGCCGTGTATTGCGCATTACGCCAAGATCAAGCCGCCCATCCAGTAAAGGTTCAATTTGCTGTCTACTGTTAACTTCCCGCATCTTGATATGCACTTGAGGATGCAGTTGCCGGAATGCCTGTAAATTTTTAGATACCGTGCTAATAAAAGGTGCCGATGAAGTAAAACCGATAGTCAGTTCACCGGATTCGCCGCGATGCAAACGCCCCGCTTTTTCTGATGCCGAATTCACTTGGGCTAAAATTTGGTAAGACTCCTTTAAAAACAAGGCGCCGGCTTGGGTCAGGCTGACATTACGGTTGTTACGTGCAAAGAGTCGGGCACCAATTTGCTCTTCCAAACTCTGAATTTGCTGGCTGAGTGGCGGCTGAGAAATGCGCAAGCGCTCTGCCGCTCTACCAAAGTGCAATTCTTCTGCTACGGCAATGAAATAACGTAAATGTCTGAGTTCAATACTCATTGCGCTCCATTGATATGTTTAAAGTCTCATTTCTAATGATTAATATATTAGACATAAAACTTGGCTATTTCTATGCTCTTCTTATTGAGCTAAATAGTGGCTAGATCGAAACAGACAGTCTTTAATTGGGTTATTGATAAGGAAATACCGTGACCACCTCTTTGCGCACTACGTCCACCGTAGCGCCGACATCCGCAGCAAATGATGATGCAACTTCGTTAGCTCCGCCCCCCGAAGTTACACGTTTAACTAAACGACCATATATTCAACGTGGTACACCCGAATTTATCCGTGTGACTCTGGCTTTCTTTTCAGCAGGATTAGCTACATTCGCCCTGCTCTATTGTGTACAACCCATCCTGCCACTGTTATCTCAAGACTTTAATATCTCACCTGCGGGCAGCAGCTTATCGCTTTCTGTCGCCACTGGGATGTTGGCGTTCGGCCTGATGTTTACTGGCCCACTTTCCGATGCCATTGGACGTAAGTCGGTTATGGTCGTTGCGCTAATGCTGGCGGCTATCTGTACTTTAATTTGTGCCTTTATGACCAGTTGGCAAGGGATTTTGTTGATGCGGGCATTGATTGGTCTGTCCTTAAGCGGCGTTGCCGCCGTGGCTATGACCTATCTCAGTGAGGAGATTCACCCGAGTTTTGTCGCACTCTCCATGGGCTTGTATATCAGCGGTAACTCCATCGGAGGGATGAGTGGCCGCCTGGTTACGGGCGTGCTGAGTGACTTCTTTTCCTGGCGTATTGCACTGGCAGTTATTGGCTTATTCGCTTTAGCTGCCGCCTGTATGTTTTGGCGAATTCTTCCGCCGTCTAAACATTTCCGGCCAACATTATTACGGCCAAGAACGCTGGTGATCAATTTCAAGTTACACTGGCGTGATCCCGGTTTGCCACTGCTGTTTGCCGAAGGCTTTTTGATTATGGGCAGCTTTGTCACCTTATTTAATTACATTGGATATCGTTTGCTGGCTCAGCCTTATTATATGAGCCAGGCGGTGGTGGGGTTATTATCAATCGTCTATCTAACGGGTTCTTATAGTTCACCGAAAGCAGGTTCGCTCACCAGCCGATATGGTCGTGGGCCAGTATTATTAGCCTCAATATGCATGATGCTGATGGGTGTTATTATTACCAGCTTTACCCCTGTGATTACGATTTTGTTCGGCATGATGATATTTACTGCTGGCTTCTTTGCCGCCCACTCAGTTGCCAGTAGCTGGATTGGTCGCCGCGCTCGACGCGCGAAAGCGCAAGCCTCATCGCTCTATCTATTTTGCTACTACGCTGGTTCTAGCGTGGCGGGAACATTAGGCGGCATCTTCTGGCTTAATTTAGGCTGGACTGGGGTTGTGGTATTTATTACGACACTTCTGCTGTTGGCACTGTATGTTGGGCAACAATTACGTAAGTTGCCAGAAGCCGCACGAATTTAATCTTTAATTATCGAAATAAAACCGACAGGATAGCCAAACTATAATTTGACGTCCTGTTGGGTATGTACCTATTATTAATATGAAACTTAATACAGAGTTACGATTGGTTAGCGTGTAAATTAAGTACCTAACGTATTTAGGGATTTTTACGAAAATATTTTCTTCATTTATTTGATTTCAGGAGTTCATATGGCAAGTCACTTCCTTACTCTTTGGGACATACTGGCGACAACATTTTCAATTTTCTTCTTTATTGCTTACTTACTGATTCTGTTTCAAGTCATTTCTGACCTTTTTAGAGACCATGAGTTAAGTGGTTTTTATAAAGCGATATGGATTATATTTCTGCTCTTCATCCCACTCTTAACCTCTCTTTTGTATCTTGTTACCCGAGGCAAGGGCATGGCGCAGCGTTATCGCGCTACGGTACAAAAATCTGTATCTGAGACCAATGATTATATCCGTCAGGTTGCGGGGAAATCACCAGCAGAACAGATTACTGATGCCAAAAAATTATTGGATGAAGGAACGATAACCGAAAGCGAATACCAGCAGTTGAAAGCCAAAGCATTGGCTTGATATTTGCCTCATCACAAAAGGCTAAGTGCCATTTATCCGGCCATTTAGCCTTTACTGTCGATTTCCCCTGTACAGCAATGCCCTTCCAATCAAACGGTTTATCCCGAATTGCGGCACTTTTACCATCGTGCTTATAATGCTCACCACAGCTTACTATTTGCGAGATTCAGGAATGAAACATTCACCGTTGCGGCGTTCGCTATTATTAGCCGGTATCACCGTGCCATTGCTCAATTTTGCGCTACCGTCTTGGGCGGTTGGGGCAAAAATGTCATTAGATAATCAACTCGCTGAACTTGAAAAATCGTCAAATGGCCGCTTAGGGCTAGCGTTAATTAATACCGGCAAAGGTACCAAGATTCACTATCGTGGCGGCCAACGCTTCCCATTCTGTAGTACGTTTAAATTAATGCTGGCCGCCGCAGTGTTGGGTCGCAGCCAATCTCAGCCAAATCTACTCAGTAAACACATTACATATCATGAAAGTGATTTACTCGCTTATGCACCGATTACGCGCAAACATTTAGCACAAGGGATGACAGTTGCAGAGCTGTGCGCAGCGACTATTCAGTATAGTGATAACACGGCAGCCAATTTGTTAATCAAACAGTTGGGCGGGCTAGCAATGGTTAATCAGTTTGCACGGAGTATTGGCGATCAAACCTTCAGACTGGATCGCTGGGAACCGGAGTTAAATACTGCCCTGCCAAATGATCCCCGAGATACCACAACCCCCGCAGCTATGGCGGCCAGTGTCAACAAGTTGGTACTGGGAGATGCCCTAGCCGCACCGCAACGGGAGCAGTTAGCCTTGTGGTTAAAAGGAAATACCACAGGAGCGGCAACTATCCGTGCAGGTGCGCCGACTGATTGGGTTATTGGTGATAAAACCGGCAGTGGTGATTATGGTACGACAAATGATGTCGCGGTGTTGTGGCCGGCTAAAGGCGCGCCACTGGTTTTAGTGGTTTACTTTACACAGCTTAAGAAAGAAGCAGAACCACGCCGTGACGTTTTAGCCGCGGCCACCAAAATTGTGTTAGCGCACCTATCCTGATTATCTGTCAGGGGTATTAATATTAATGCCCCGTATTAACCCACCCCCCGAAAAACCGCGCTGTTGAATCTTTTGCCACACCCCATAGATCTTCCCTTTATCAAAGTTAACAACAGGCTTTCATGGTGCTTTTTTTACTGATATAACATAATGTATGTTGTAACTAAAATTAGCTTAATTGGAAAAGATAATGGCTAAGTATGATTTGATTGAGCGAATGAATGGCAGCTTTGCTGCACTGGAAATTGCATTACAGCATCTCCACCAGCAACTTAATGCGCTCCCCTTACTCGCCGCCCGCGTATTTTTGCTACCTGAAATTGAAAAAGGTACAGAACATCAACCCATTGAGAAAATCACCGTTACTGCGAAAGTAGGTAATGAGGCAAAAGATCTGGGGTTACAGCATTACCAGCGGTTGTTTATTCATCATCAGGGGCAAAATACGAGTAGTAAAGCGGCCCTGCGCTTACCTGGGGTACTTTGTTTCACTGTGAGTGACAAGCAACTGGGGGAATGTGAAAATACTATTTATCAGATTAATCAGTTGAAAAGTGAGCTGGAACATATCATTACCGTCGAATCTGGCTTACCGAGTGAGCAACGTTTCGAGTTTGTGCATACCCATTTGCACGGGCTGATTACCTTAAATACTTACCGCACCATTACGCCACTCATCAATCCAAGTTCTGTGCGTTTCGGCTGGGCCAACAAACATATAATTAAGAATGTCACCCGTGAAGAGATATTGGCTCAACTGAATAAAAGCCTCAATGCCGGGCGCGCGGTGCCACCTTTTAGCCGCGAACAGTGGGTAGCGTTAATTAGCTTGGAAATTAATGATGTAAAACGTTTACCTGAAAATACCCGCCTGAAGATTAAGCGGCCGGTAAAAGTGCAGCCCATCGCACGAGTTTGGTATCAGGAACAGCAAAAGCAAGTGCAGCACCCCTGCCCTATGCCGTTAATTGCTTTTTGCCAGGAACAATCAGCGGCGGAATTACCTAAATTAGGTGAGTTAACAGACTACGATATCAACCAAATTAAGCATAAATATAAGCCGGATGCCAAACCACTGCGGTTACTGGTGCCAAGACTGCATCTGTATATCGACGTTGAATAAATAATGCTTTACCAAGATCACTTCCGGTACTATCTCTGTCTCCTTTAGGTGCTTAGCCGCTCTTTGTATCCGTAAAAAACGCCAGTCATAAGGACCGGCGTTAATCGTTCGTTTGTTTGTTTGGCGTTTATTTCATACTGCCAACCATCTCTTCCGGTTTGACCCATTCATCAAACTGTTCTTCCGTCAGATAGCCTAATTTCAGGGCGGCAGCTTTGAGCGTAAGCCCTTCTTTATGGGCCTTTTTAGCAATTTCAGCAGCTTTGTCATAGCCGATATGGGTATTCAACGCGGTAACTAACATCAAAGACTCATTCAGTAACTGCGCTATACGGTCACGATTTGGCTCAATACCCACTGCGCAATGCTCATTGAAACCACGCATACCGTCGGCCAACAAACGGATTGATTGCAGGAAGTTATGAATAACCAACGGGCGGAAGACGTTCAACTCAAAATTACCGGATGCTCCACCAATATTGATGGCCACATCGTTACCCATAACCTGTGCGCATAACATCGTCATGGCTTCACACTGTGTCGGATTCACTTTGCCGGGCATGATTGAACTGCCGGGTTCATTTTCAGGGATCGCGATTTCACCAATGCCGCAGCGAGGGCCGGAGGACAACCAACGCACATCATTGGCAATTTTCATCAATGAAGCTGCAAGTCCTTTTAAAGCCCCATGACCATGAACTAATGCATCACAAGCCGCTAATGACTCAAATTTATTCGGCGCAGTGATAAATGGCTGATGGGTAAGCGCCGCAATCTCTTTGGCTACTCGCACGGCATATTCTGGATGCGTATTCAGCCCGGTTCCTACCGCCGTCCCCCCTAACGCCAACTCACACAGATGAGGAATGATCGCTTCAATATGCTGCACGCTGTGGGATAACATCGCCACCCAACCCGAGATCTCCTGCCCTAAGGTCAATGGCGTAGCATCTTGCAAATGCGTCCGCCCAATCTTCACGATATCGCGAAAAGCGCCCGCTTTATGTGACAGTGTCTCCTGCAATACTTTCAGTTCCGGTAACAGATGTTGCCGCAACCCGATAACCGCAGCAACATGCATCGCCGTTGGGAAGACATCATTTGAACTTTGGCTTTTATTCACATCATCATTAGGATGCACTAACCGATTGTTTCCGCGCTCGCCGCCTAACAGTTCACTGGCACGATTCGCCAAAACCTCATTCATATTCATGTTGGTCTGGGTGCCAGATCCGGTCTGCCAGATAGAAAGCGGAAACTCACTCGGATGACGATCATCCAAGACTTCATCTGCGGCGCGCATGATGGCCTTTGCCCGTTCAGCGGGTAGTAGCCCTAAATCCATGTTGACCTGCGCCGCTGCCCGTTTGGTCAGTGCCAGAGCATAAATCAGTGCCGTCGGCATTTTTTCTTGCGAGATACGGAAATGCTCCAGTGAGCGCTGGGTTTGCGCGCCCCATAATTGATTTGCCGGTACATCGATAGGCCCCATAGAGTCTTTTTCACTGCGGGTGGTCGCCATCACGGTCTCCTTAGCATGTAGAACTGAACAGTTGAGTATGTCATACCAGTCTCACTGGTACATGATAGCTATCATGGCATATTTGCTGCCACCTTTATGCGATTGATTCGCATTTATATCATTTTGTGATCAATATCGTCATGAAGAGCCAGGCGGTCAGACTATCTCCCGATTACTACTTGCAACCCCCGTAGCGCCATTGTTTACTAAGGGACAATTTTATTGGGCGGCAGGGCTACGCGCGATTAGCCATATAAAATAGCTAATTTGTGTGCACCCCTTAATTTTGGCCCTTAACAAACGGCAGAACGTAAACATGCAAAAGATGAAGAATGCAGTACAAAACTACGCTTGGGGCAGTACTGATGCCCTCACTCAACTTTATGGTATAGCGAATCCGCACGGAAAACCTATGGCTGAGCTGTGGATGGGTGCTCATCCGAAGAGCAGTTCTCAGGTGGCTGATGCTAACGGCCAGTGGCATTCATTGCGTGATGTGATCGAACAAGATCCTGATACTAATCTGGGCCATGATGTTTTCAGCCGTTTTGGTGAGCTGCCTTTCCTGTTCAAAGTCCTTTGTGCGGCACAACCGTTATCGATTCAGGTTCATCCCAGCAAAAAAGCCGCCGAAATGGGTTTTGCCAAAGAGAATCAGGCAGGTATCCCACTGGATGCCGGCGAAAGAAATTATAAAGATGCCAACCATAAACCGGAGCTGGTCTATGCCTTGACACCCTTTCAGGCAATGAATGGTTTCCGTACCTTGGAAGATATTCAGGCATTACTCCAACCGCTGGCGGCCGCGCATCCCGATATCGCGGCATTCCTGCGCGAACCGGATACCGAACACTTAGCAACCCTGTTTGCCAGTTTACTGAGTCTGGCTGGCGAGTCGAAAACGCTCGCGCTGGGGATTTTGAAAGCGGCCTTGAATAATCAGTTAGGTGAGCCTTGGGATACTGTCCGCAGCATCTCGCGCTTCTACCCGGATGACAGTGGCTTGTTCTCCCCCTTGTTGCTCAATGTCGTGACACTGCAACCGGGTGAAGCGATGTTCCTGTATGCTGAAACCCCGCACGCCTATTTGAATGGGGTGGCACTAGAGGTGATGGCAAACTCCGATAACGTATTACGCGCGGGTCTGACACCTAAATTTATCGATATTCCTGAACTGATGGCCAATCTGCAATTTATCCCCAAACCGGCGGATACGCTGTTGACCACACCAAAACAGCAAGGCAACGAACTGGCCTTCCCGATCCCAGTAGAGGATTTTGCTTTTTCTCTGCATACACTCACCCCTGAGCCTCAACGGTTGGCACAAAATAGTGCAGCGATTGTATTCTGTGTACAGGGTCAGGCCGTGTTGAGAAAACAGCAGCAAGAAATTACGTTACAGCCGGGCGAATCTTGTTTTATCCCGGCGAATGAATCACCGGTTACAGTGCACGGGATTGGCTCAATTGCGCGTGTTTACAACGCAGACTGAACGAAGTGACTCATTTTGTTGTCAATTACTGGCTTTTTGCTGTCGCGATAGATAGATTCCATAGTCGCAATGGCGGGGTTTTGTTATTACACAGAATACACGCGTGTCATTTTCGGGTGGTTATCGTCGCAATAATATTTGTGTCCGGTTAATCTATGCCTATATTAATTTGGTGAATACTGTTTTCAGGCATTCTCTTGGGTGATTTTTCACCAGCAACTCATTACCGCGTTCAACATAGTGAATTTGGTGTATTAGAAAAGGATGAACAGAACAATGAAAAAATCGTTAGTGGCTGTCAGCGTCATTGTCGTACTTGGCGCAGCATGGACTGGAGCCTCATGGTATACCGGCAAACTGATTGAACAACGAATGGGCGAACTGGTTAACAACGCAAACGGGCAGATCAAAACATTGCTGCCTAAAGCCGGTGTCAAACTCGCCTATACCGATTACCAACGGGGTTTATTCCGTAGCCAAGTTCGCTATGTGCTGCAAGCAGATAGCAGCGTTGCCGGTGAAAAAGCCTTAAAAGACGGCGATGAAGTCGCTTTTATCGAAACTATCGACCACGGCCCCTTCCCATTCGCACAGTTGAAAAGATTCAATTTGATCCCGAGCATGGCATCGGTACATACCGAACTTGCCAATACCCCGGCATTGAAAAAACTGTTTGAAGTTACCAAAGGTCAGTCACCGTTTACCGCTGACTCACGTATCTCCTACAGTGGTGATACTTCTTCCGCCATTACCTTTATTCCTATCGACTATCAGCAAAACACCACCAGCATGAAATTCTCTGGTGCCACCATCGATGCCGATGTTTCGCGTGATATGCGTAATGTGAAGATGAGCGGTAGCAGCGAAAATATCGTCTTCACCAGCAAGAATCAGTGGGACCAACTGGAACAATTCAGTGTGCAGGGCCTGACGCTGAAAAGTGACAGCAAAATGGGTAAATTTGATCTCAGCATCGGGGACCAACAAGCTGCCATCAAGCAAATTGGTTTCAGTGTCGATGGCAAAGAAATGGCGACACTGGTTGGCTTTAACCTGAATACCCAGTTGGGTGAAACGGATAAAGACTTGAACGGCAAACTGAGCTACACCCTGGATGCATTAAAAATTCAAGGTAATGATTTTGGTTCCGGTAAGTTGGCCTTTGCCTTTGACAAGCTTGATGGTCAGAGTTTGAAACAGTTCACCAGCGCGTATAATCAGCAAGTGCTGAAAGCCGTTCAGGCTGGCGAAAACCTCGATCCTGTTGCTTATCAAGAGCAAATGACCGAAATGTTGACAGCCAACATCCCTGCGCTGTTGAAAGGCAATCCAACTGTGAGCATTGCGCCACTGAGTTGGAAAAACGCCAAAGGGGAAAGTACCTTTACCTTAAATATCGACTTGGTTGATCCGGCGCAGGCTAAAGCGAGCGCTGAACCACTGTTAGCGCAGTCAGTGAAGAAAGTTGACGCAACCCTGACTATCCCGATGGCAATGGCAACTGAGTTGACCACACAGGCCGCACGCCTGCAAGGCTACAGCCCGGAAGAAGCTCAGAAGCTGGCACAACAACAAGTTCAAGGCGTTGCCGCTATGGGCCAGATGTTTAAACTGACCACCACCAAAGATGATGTTATCAGCAGCAGCTTCCATTTCGCTGATAATCAGGTCAATTTGAATGGTCAGAAAATGTCACTGCAAGAGTTTGTTGGCCTGTTCGGTATGTTTGGTGGTGCTCCTGCTGAAGAAGATACCGGCAGCGCACCAGAAGCAATGCCAGAACCAGTGGTTCCTGCACAATAAGTAGCAACCATAAAATGTAAAACGGAGCCTGATGATGGCTCCGTTTTTTTTATCTATTGAACCACGTAGTACGTAGGGAGGTGCAATGAAAAATAAACTTATGACCGGCCCCAGCCCCGACTGCAAGCACCCTATGGCGGGCTTCCCACAGGTTTGCTTTATCAAAAACACGACGAAAAACCCGAATATTATTATCGGGGATTATACCTATTACGACGATCCACAAGATTCGGAAAACTTCGAGCGCAACGTGCTCTATCACTATCCGTTTATTGGCGACAAACTGATTATTGGCAAATTCTGTGCACTGGCACGCGGGGTTCAATTCATCATGAATGGTGCCAATCATAAAATTTCAGGAATCTCGACGTACCCTTTCAATATTTTTGGTCATGGTTGGGAGCGTGTCACGCCATCAATGGATGAACTGCCCTATAAGGGCGATACCCAGGTTGGAAATGATGTTTGGATTGGTTATGACGTGCTTATCATGCCGGGTGTGACTATCGGCAATGGTGCCATCGTTTCATCGCGTGCCGTAGTGACGCGTGATGTACCGGCCTATAGCATTGTGGGCGGTAACCCGGCAACCGTGATTAAGAGCCGCTTCCCGCCGGAGACGATAGCTAAACTCGAGGCTATTGCGTGGTGGGACTGGCCGATAGAAGATATCAGCCACAACCTACACTTGATTACCGCAGGCAATGTCGATGCTCTGGCGTCCGTGAATACCCCCCAAGATCAAGCATGATCATGCTGACCCTCGGCGGATCAATACCGGCGGTAAAATGACATTTTGCAGTTGCAGGTCAACACCGGCGATACGCTGTAGTAACCGCTGCCCTGCACTGTAACCAATTTCTCTGGCAGAACTGGTGATAAACGTGAGTGGCGGTTCAGTTAACTCGGCTTCCGGCACATCGCCAAAACCAATCAGTGCCACTTGCTGATCCAGATAGGTGTCTACCCCAGCACTACCAATAGTCCGTCCGGTGCGTAAAATACCAAAGTAAGCGCCCAACGCCACCGACGCCTGATGGCAGATGATGGCGCTAACGTTGGGGTGATAGCGTAGCAACTCTTGTGCCGCATCTGCCGCCGCCTGCTGTTGCCCATCGCATTCAACCACCCATTCAGAACGGAATGGCAGGCCATATTGAACTAACGTGGCACAAAAGCCCCCCAACCGCTCTGCGCGGGTCAATGAGTGCGAGTGCCCACCAAGATAGGCAATTTGCCGGTGACCGCGGCCAATCAAAAACTCAGTAGCCATTTTAGCCGCTTGCATATTATCTGGGCGTACAACGTCAACACCTTCCAACACATTAGACCGTGCCGCGCAAATCAATGGAATATCATGCTCTGCCGCCTTCTCCTGCAATCCCATCTCACGTTTGGCGCCGCCCCCCAACACCAAGCCGTCAACACCTTGATCGATAAGTGTATCGAAGCAACGTAATAACCCCTTGCCCTCACGACCACTTTGCGTCAAAAACAGCAATTTGCCTTCGGCTTCAATTGCTTCACTTAAACCCGCCGTCATTGCGGCATAAAACGGATCGCCGATATCGCGCACAATCAAGCCAATCACGCCGGACTCGCCACCGCGTAATTGTGCCGCCTGGCGGTTACGCACATAACCTAACTGTTCGATTGCCTGATTGACCCGGTCTGCGGTTGCCCCTGAGATACGCCCTTTGCCACTAATAGCTAATGAAACGGTCGCCACTGAAACACCGGCAAATTTAGCCACATCGGTAATTGTGATTTTTTTAATGGTCATAACCGCTGATAAACAAGCCAAGTTAAACGTTTAATCTGATGATTTACTCTAATACAGAAGTAGCATCAGTAATTGTGACATATCGCTCATATTATCTGGGTTAAACGTTTTATCTTGTTTAACCTCCAGACAGGGAGGCGAAATAGTCGCCATTTGTCGATAAACAAACCGTGATTAACAACTGCGGTGGTTAGAGCAGACATTTCTAACATCAGGCGTTTTGAAAAACAGGAGTCACTATGTCAGCGGTAAAAAAACAAAAAATTACGCTGTGGGAGTTTTTCCAAAGTTTAGGGAAAACCTTCATGCTGCCGGTCGCCTTGCTCTCCTTTTGTGGGATCATGCTGGGTATCGGCAGCTCGCTCAGCAGTAAAGATGTCATCACCCTATTGCCGGTAATTGGCCATCCTGCCTTCCAGTTGCTCTTTACCTGGATGAGCAAAGTGGGTTCGTTTGCCTTTAGCTTCTTGCCCGTGATGTTTGCCATTGCTATCCCGCTAGGGATGGCGCGTGAAAATAAAGGCGTGGCAGCGTTCTCTGGTTTCGTCGGCTTTGCCGTGCTGAATCTGGCGACCAACTTTTACCTCACCACCAGTGGTGTGTTGCCAACCACCGATCCATTAGTCCTGAAAACGCATAACATTCAAAATATTTTAGGTATTCAGTCGATCGACACCGGGATCCTGGGTGCGGTGATTGTCGGGGTCATTGTTTACTTACTGCATGAACGCTTCAACACCATTCGCTTACCTGATGCATTAGCCTTCTTTGGCGGCACCCGCTTTGTCCCGATCGTGACGACGGTCGTGCTCGGGCTGGTGGGGTTGTTGATCCCACTGATCTGGCCGTTTTTCGCCGCCGGTATCACCGGTCTGGGTCGCCTGATTAACGGTGCCGGCATGTTCGGGCCGATGATTTTCGGCAGTGGCGAACGTCTATTACTGCCGTTCGGCCTGCACCATATTTTGGTGGCACTGATCCGCTTTACTGAAGCGGGCGGAACTATGGATGTTTGTGGTCATAGCGTGAGTGGCGCACTGACTATCTTCCAGGCTCAGCTATCTTGCCCAACCACCACCGGCTTCTCAGAAAGTGCGACTCGCTTCCTATCTCAAGGCAAAATGCCCGCCTTCCTCGGCGGTCTGCCAGGTGCTGCGCTGGCGATGTATCACTGTGCCAAGCCTGAAAATCGACATAAAATTAAAGGGTTGTTGATTTCCGGTGTTGTGGCTTGTGTGATTGGTGGCACCACCGAACCGATTGAGTTCTTGTTCCTGTTTGTAGCACCGTTCCTGTATTTGATCCATGCGATCCTGACCGGTTTGGGCTTTACTGTGATGGCGTTGCTGGGTGTGACCATTGGTAACACCGACGGTAATATTATTGATTTCGTGGTATTTGGTATTCTGCATGGCACCGCGACTAAATGGTATTGGGTACCCGTGGTTGCCGGGATCTGGTTCGTGGCGTACTACATGATTTTCCGTTTTGCTATTCAGCACTTCAATATCAAAACACCCGGCCGCGAGAGCGAAACCACCGCTAGCAGTAATGCAGAAAAAGCCGCTTATGGCGCTGCGACCGGTAAATCTGGTTATAACTCCCCTGCTATTCTTCATGCCCTGGGTGGTGCGGATAACATTGTCTCGTTGGATAACTGTATTACCCGCTTGCGGATGTCAGTTAAAGACATGAATCTGGTGGATAAAGAAGCATTAAAAGCCAACCGCGCCATTGGCGTAATTCAACTGAATGATCATAATCTGCAAGTTGTTATTGGCCCACAGGTGCAATCGGTGAAAGATGAATTAGACTCACTGATAAGCAGTGCTCAATTTGCAACACCTTAGGGCGGTAATTCGCTAAATACCGCTACCTAAATACACGTTACATAAAAAACTATACCCAAGGTTATTGGCGTTGCAGCCAGGCCGCCAGCAAACGCATCCCGATAAGCTTACGCAGTTAAGTGATTCGGGTGCGTGTGCAGCTCCCACTCTGCGGCTTCAAGAACCAAGGGTATTTTTGATAAGCGAGATGCTGATGTTTGATTTCTCAACGCCTGTCGATCGTCACGGCACTTGGTGTACCCAATGGGATTATATTGCAGACCGTTTTGGCGCTGCTGACCTGTTGCCTTTTACCATTTCGGATATGGACTTCCCTACCGCACCGGTGATTTTGCAAGCGCTGAATCAGCGTATCGCCCACGGTGTGTTGGGCTATAGCCGCTGGCAGCATGAAGATTTCCTTGGTGCAATCCGTCATTGGTATCTGCAACGGTTTCATTGCCACATTGATACCTCAATGGCGGTCTACGGCCCGTCGGTTATCTATATGGTCGCTCAGCTAATCCGCTGTTGGTCTGCACCCGGTGATTTCGTCGTTACTCACACCCCTGCCTATGATGCTTTCTACAAAGTTATTCTCGGTAATCAGCGCCAGCTACTTAGCTGCCCGCTGCACAAAGTGGATAACCAGTGGCAATGCGATATGGCACATCTGGAAGCGCTGTTGGCGCGGCCACAGACAAAAGTGCTGCTGTTGTGTAGCCCGCATAATCCAACCGGAAAAGTCTGGACACCACAAGAGTTGGCGCAAATGGCCGAACTGTGTGAACGCCATCAGGTTCGCGTTATTAGCGATGAGATCCATATGGATATGACCTGGGGCAATCAGGTGCATACACCATGGAGTGAGGTAGGTCAGACCCCATGGGCGTTGCTGACTTCAGGTTCCAAAACATTCAATATCCCCGCCTTAACGGGTGCCTATGGTTTAATCAGTGACAGTGAAACCCGTGATATCTACACCCAAATGTTGAAAGGCCGTGATGGGCTATCCTCTCCAGCGGTACTGGCTATCGTGGCGCATATTGCGGCTTACCAGCAGGCGCAACCGTGGTTGGATGAGTTACGCAGTTACTTGCAAGCCAATCTGGTTTATGTGGCACAGCGACTTAATGCGGCATTCCCGGCATTAAACTGGCAGCCGCCGCAAGCAACCTATCTGGCATGGATAGACCTACGCCCCTTGAACATTGATGACCACCAGTTGCAAGAGGTGCTGATTGAGAAGGAGAAAGTCGCCATTATGCCCGGTTTTACCTATGGCGAAGAGGGGCGTGGCTTTCTACGCCTTAATGTAGGCTGTTCCCGCAGTAAGGTCGAAGCCGGTATGGATAAGCTGATTAACGGCATTCTTTTTTTGCAGGACAATAACGGCAGTTAAGTAAAACAATATCGTGTATCACGCCGCTCAATCCCTTGAGTGGCGTTTATCTCCCTATCCAATATCATTTCTCCCCTGCCGATAACACCAATAAAGGGTATACTGCCACCACGCCGCAGGGGTTACATGTGTTGGACAACCGAATGAAAAAGAAAGAATTTATTGCTCAAGACTTGCTGAGTAAAATGTATCAATATGGCGAGAAATTACCTGAGAAATTGCCGCCAGAACGCCAGTTAGCAGAGGAATATGGCGTGTCACGCTTTACCATTCGTAAAGCGTTAGAGAAGCTGGCAGCCATTGGTGCCGTGCATATGGTGCAAGGTGCCGGGATCTTTATTAACCCCGGTGTGGGTAATAACCCGCTGGTATACAATTCAATTACGGAAAAGAAATTTAACCAAATCAGCTTCCGTTTGATTAATCTGCATAAACGTCGCCCTGACAATGAAGAACAACAAATCTTCAACCTTACGGCGGATGATTTTATCTGGGCATTTTCACGCTTGCGTTACATTGATAATCGTAAGGTTCAAATTGAGAACTCACGCATGCCGGTATCAGCGTTCCCTGATTTAAGCCAAAAAGTCATCGAAAGCTCGATACAGCAATATATTCTTAGCAAAGGCTATCGCCTGTCACATGCGTTAACCCACTATCAGGCGATTAATATCAATAAAGAACAAGCTGAGCTACTCGGATGCAAAAAAGGCATTGCCGCCATGCATATTCTAAACCGAGGGATTTTGCAGGATGGCAGGGTATATACCTTCAGCGATATCGTGGATATCGACTATTCCTGCACCTATGTTATTCCATTCAATCAGGATAACCTGAAATTTCGCCAGAGATGAATCAGGCCCGCATCAACTCTGGCAAAAAGTTCATTATGGCGTATGAATAGCCCCGTTTGGCAAACGGCTTTGTGTCCACTCATGAGGCCGATAAACCACCGGGAATTCATCAGCTAAGCGAGTATCAAAATCAACACCTATCCCCGCCTGTTCAATCGGATATAAATAGCCCCGCTCCGGCTGAACCGTGCCGGGAAATACACTAAGGGTATTAGCTGGATAGGCCACGAACTCCTGAATTGCCGCATTGTGCAAATAGATATTTAAATGGGTGTTAACCGCAGCACCAATCGGGGTCATATCCGGCGGGCAATGCCATGCCAGCCGAACACCAAAACTCTGACAGAAGCTCCCAAGTTTTAGTGCCGGGGTAATTCCGCCAATCTGTGATACATGGCAACGCAGGAAGTCGATCCGGCGATTGATTATCAAGTCTTTCCACTCTGCCGGATTATTAAATAATTCCCCCGTAGCAAGTGGTACCGCAGTTTGATTACGGATCTGCTCCAGCCATTCGTTCTGATTCGGCGGCAAAATATCTTCAATATAATAAGGGCGATACGCTTCTAGCTGCCTGGCAAACTGAACCGCTTGTTGTGGGAATAGCCGCTCATGCACATCATGCAAAATATGGAATTGATTGCCGTATTTTTCGCGTAGCGCTTTAAACATCGCCAACGTGTTATCCATATATTGGTCTTGATCGTAGTATGCGCCCAGTGTTGGCTGGCGGGTTGCATGCAGATCCTGAGCATTACCGCCATAAAATCCCAACTGGCAGCGGATATGCCGGTAGCCTTGCGCCAGCAAATGGTCTACCTCACCATACAGCCCATCCAGCGAGTCACTGGCGGCATGACTGTAGGCAGCAATGGCATCTTTCGATTTGCCACCAAACAGTTGGTAGAGCGGCATATCTGCCAGCTTGCCCTTGATATCCCATAACGCCATATCAATCCCGGCAATCGCGTTATTGATCACCGGCCCATTGCGCCAATAGGCATTGACCATCATCATCTGCCACAAGTCTTCAATATTATTAGCATCACGCCCCAGTAATAGTGGCCGGAGATATTCATCCACCATCACTTTAACGGCAAGGGGGCGCTGCTGAAAGGTGGCACAGCCCAGGCCAACAATCCCTTTATTAGTTTCAATCTTAACCACAACTAAATTATGGCGATCGGGGCGGGTTATCTGACATTCAATGCCAGTTATCAACGTGGGTTGCATGTAATGCTCCTTTACAACACTCAGATTGCGACGCTTCAACGTGGCAATCGATGATGCAAAAATAAATAAATCCGTATGTCATATTCGCTAATTTCACCTTATTTACACTGGCCTTGTAAACCTAAAATTTAAATGTTTTTTTTGGTTCGTGAAACGTGCTAATTACTTTAAAAAAACCATACCAATTTATAGAAAAAGCACCCAACAACACCCTAACGGTCGAATAATGTGATGCAGAACATGATTTATTGGTTTGTTTTTAACTTTCAGTAAACTTATTATCGTTCGCAGTGAATAAAAATAATGGCTCAGCTACGAGGGTTTTATGGGAAGGACTGAGGTATGTCAGTTAATAATTAAATTGGTCGGTGGTCAGGATAATATAAATAAAGTCTGGCACTGCATGACACGGCTGCGTTTTGATTTAATTGACGACAGTAAAGTCGAATGGCAGAAAATCAAACAATTGCCGGGTGTATTAGGGGCGCAAAATCAGAGTGATCAGGTACAAATTATTATCGGCCCACAGGTGAATGCCTGGTATCAAGATATTGTTGATAATATGTCACCTGAAAATAATGCTCCCTCAGCCACGACTGCCGTAATAAAACCTAAAGCACGGAAAAGTCTAATTTCACTGTTTATGGATACCGTTTCTGGGGTGTTCGGCCCTATCGTTCCGGCGATTGCAGGAGCGGGGATGATTAAAGGCTTACTGGCAGGGTTGATCGCTTTAAAAATCATCTCAGCCAAAAGCGACACGGTGATGATTATCGATTTAATTGCCAGCGGTGTATTCTATTTCCTGCCGTTCTTCCTTGCCGTTTCTGCGGCGAAGATATTTAAAACTAACGAATATCTGGCGGCGGCAGTGGCAGCATGCCTGATGTACCCCACACTCATTGATGCTGCCAAAGCGCTGGCCACGCATACCCCAGGCGCGGTGAATGTTATCTATTTTATGGATATCGTGCCAGTATCGGTATTTAACTATTCTGCCAGTGTTATTCCCGTTATTTTCTCAATTCTGGCGCTAAGTTATATTCACCGTTGGGTCGATAAAATTATGCCCGATGTGTTGAAAACAGTATTTACTCCCACGCTAACCCTTTTTATCACCGCATTGGTTTCATTGACGTTGATCGGCCCTGCTGGCATTTATTTAGGCAAACTGCTGGCATTGGGTATTCAGGGTTTATTTGATATCTCATCGGTATTTGCTGGCTTTATTGTCGGAGCCATTCGCCCGATTGCTATTCTTACCGGTATGCATCACGCCATGACCCCCATTGCATTGCAAAACTTTACCGACAAGGGTTTTGATATGTTAATGCCGATGATGTTTATGGCAAACATGGCCATCGCGGGTTCAACTTTTGCGATCTATTTCCATGTCAAAACCCGGCAAGAAAAAACCGTTGTGCTGTCTGCTGCTGTTTCTGGCTTATTGGGTATTACGGAACCCGCACTGTTTGGCGTGTTAACCAAATACAAAAAAGCGTTTATTGCCACGACAATAAGCAGCTCGATTGCTTCTGCATTTATCGCCTTTTTCGGCGTAAGGCTGTATGGCTATATTCTATCGAGCATATTCAGTCTACCGGCCTATATTGGCCCTTACTTTATCTACATCCTGTTGGGGGTCACCTTGTCACTTGGGCTGTCATTTATCCTCACTTATCTGCTGGTAGTGCGCACTGAGAAAAGATTGGTCGCAGTTGAATCGCAATAACTAGTTGAAATTAAAGCCAGCGTCATGGGCGGGCGATATTGTCCGCCATAACAATTAGTGATTTACATCACTTTTTTATGCAACGCAGTGGATATTTTCATTCATTTGTTTTTATAATGTTCTGCACTTTACCTACAAGAATCTACTTCTGATAAAAAGTGAGTGCACAGCATGATTGATCCCCGCCTCCCCCTGACCGACATTCACCGCCACCTTGATGGTAATATCCGCGCGCAAACTATTTTGGATCTGGGCCGCCAATTTAATCTGGCCCTACCCGCTGATGAACTAGCCGCACTGCGCCCGCATGTGCAAATCACTAAAACTGAGCCAGATCTGGTCAGCTTTTTACAAAAACTGGATTGGGGAGTTGCGGTTTTGGCCTCACTCGATGCCTGCCGCCGTGTGGCCTACGAAAACGTCGAAGATGCCGCTAATGCGGGTTTACATTATGCTGAACTGCGCTTTTCACCCTTCTATATGGCAATGAAACACCAATTGCCGGTCGCCGGTGTGGTCGAGGCAGTCATTGATGGTGTGCAGTCCGGTTGTCGCGATTTTGATATTGATATCCGCCTGATCGGGATCCTTAGCCGCACTTTTGGTGAACAGGCCTGTTTACAAGAACTTGATGCTTTACTGGCTCATCGCGAGGGGATTACTGCGCTGGATCTGGCTGGTGACGAACTGGGCTTCCCTGGCGGTTTGTTCCGCAGTCACTTCAATCGCGCGCGCGATGCTGGCCTGCGTATTACCGTCCATGCCGGTGAAGCCGCTGGCCCGGAAAGTATCTGGCAAGCTATCCGTGAGTTAGGTGCTGAACGTATTGGTCACGGTGTGAAAGCCGTTGAAGATAGCAAATTGATGGATTATTTGGCTGAACACAAAATCGGCATCGAATCCTGTCTGACCTCTAATATTCAGACCAGTACTGTCTCTTCGTTAGCCACTCATCCGCTGACCACCTTCCTGCGCCATGGCGTGATAGCATCGATCAACACCGATGATCCTGCGGTACAGGGGATTGAAATTGCTAATGAATATCATGTCGCCGCCCCGGCTGCCGGTCTAACACCGCAAGAAATCCGCCAGGCACAAGAAAATGGTCTGACGATGGCATTTATCTCTGAGCAGGAAAAACAAGCACTGCGTGATAAAATTCGTGGTTAAATCAGCCAGAAATTAACGAAAAACGCCTGTATTTCATAGAAGTACGGGCGTTTTTTATTGCCAGCCGTAACCGACTACTTGGTTTCTATCCGTGCCGTTGATGCCACAGATTCAGTCGCCTCGGCACGCTCTCTGGCGACACGTTTCGCGTAACGCTGTGCCAGAACCGCACATACCATCAATTGAACCTGATGGAATATCATCAAGGGTAATACCATCACACCAACCACAGAGGCAGGAAACAACACGTTAGCCATCGGAATACCATTGGCGAGGCTCTTTTTCGATCCGCAAAATACAATGGTGATTTCATCGGCAGTATTGAAGCCCAGCCAGCGGGCGGCCATGGTGTTAATAACTAATACTAGTGTCAATAGCACCATCGAACAGACCAGAATTGCCAGCAGTGACCAACCATCAATTTGATGCCAAATCCCCTGCACCACGGCTTCACTGAAAGCCACATACACCACCAATAGAATTGATGACCGGTCAGTGATATTTACCAGTTTTTTATGGCGCTCAACCCATTTTGCAATCAGTGGGCGCGATAAATGCCCAACAATGAACGGCACCATCAATTGCATAATAATAGAACCTATCGCATGCAGCGTATCTGTATCACCGCCTTGGGTGTGCATCAGCATGCCCACCAGCAGCGGTGACAGGAAAACCCCCAGAATACTGGATGCCGAGGCGCTACAGATTGCCGCCGCCACGTTCCCCCCCGCGACAGAGGTATAGGCAATCGCCGACTGAACCGTAGCAGGTAACGCACACAAATAGAGGAAACCCAGATACAGCGTTGGTGTTAACACGCCGGGAACCAACACATTCATTCCCAACCCTAACAGCGGGAATAAGGCAAAGGTGCTGAGGAACACCACCAGATGCAGCTTCCAATGCCCCATGCCTGAAACTATGGCGGCACGAGATAATTTGGCACCGTGCATAAAGAATAATAATGCGATGGCCGCTGTCGTCAGGTGTTCAAACCACACCTTAACTTCCCCTTCGCAGGGAAAAATGGAAGCGATAATAACCACCAGAATCAGCACTAATAAAAACTTATCTATCCGTAAGCGTTGTAACCATGACATGCCACTGTATTCCTTGAATATAGCCTTGGTTCTTGACGTTGCAGGGGGGAAGCTGTGTACGTTGCGCGGCCCATCCCTGAGCCTCACAAGGCACACAGCGTGCAAATCTGCTGGCTACCTGGCTGCAACACCAATGACTTTGGCTATCACTTTTATCAAATAATCGTATTGTGAGGTGAAAATCAGCTTGCTGGCGATACCGGCAGCGTTCTTTTCTGCTGATCAGAGGCAATGCCCAATTCAATCAGTTCCATTACTTTAATCGCTTCCGAGGCCGGCACTGGGTTAGCGGCAGTACCTAAAATGGCATCACGGATCCCCGCATAATAAGCAGGATAATTACCCGGTAACGTAAGTAACGGTTTCTCAGCGAGAACACCATCGCGTGACAGTGTCACTATTCCATCGCGCATATCGTAACCCCAATCAGCCTGTGGTAAACGTTCACCCGCTTTCAGCCTATCTTCTTGTGGATCCAGACCAAATTTGATGTAACTGCCCTGCATGCCGTGCACAGTATAACGGGCAGTTTCTGCCGCAGCTAACACCGTACCGTGTAACACTACCCGTTGCCCTGGATAGCTAAGAACAGCGTGGAAATAGTCAACAGATTGCGCGCCTGGGCGCAGCATCCCTAAATCAACATTTAGCGTCTGCGGCAAACCAAACAGTTGTAACGCCTGATCCAACAGGTGTGGGCCTAAATCGTACCAAATGCCGCTGCCAGCACCGGCTTGTTCACGCCAGCGTTGGCGGATCTCTGGGCGATAGCGGTCAAAATGAGATTCAAAATAGACAATATTCCCCAGTGAACCTTCAGCCAGCAGTGTTTTTAGCGTCAGGAAATCACTGTCCCAGCGGCGATTGTGGAACACTGAAAGCAATAAGTGGGCCTCATCTGCTTGTTTCTTCAACTCATTTGCTTGTGACAGTGTCACGGTGAACGGTTTATCCACCACCACATGTTTACCGGCAGCCAGGGCTTGCTGAGCCAGCGGGAAGTGAGTGTCATTCGGGGTTGGAATCACGATAAGATCGATTGAAGGATCATCAAATAACGTTTTGGGGTCAGAAACCACCGTCATTGTCGGCCAGTCAGCATGTACTTTACTGGCATCACTACTGGAAACCCCTACCAGCTCTAGCCCCGGAGTGCCCATAATCAGCGGCGCATGGAACGTTTTGCTGGCATAACCATAGCCCAGTAAACCCACTTTGATTTTTTCAGCCATCATATTTCCTCTCGCGCAGCATATTTGCCAATTGATATCAGTCGATCAATCGATTTGACACCATCATGATTCCCGCGACAAGAGGTAATTTTTGACTTAACGTTCAACGGCGCGGCTAAAGCCGCACGATGGCCTCTGCATTGTCCCGCCATTCTGGCTGGCGAAGGTTGCGTTGCGGGTAGTTGGTTTCAATGCTGCGACGCCTGAAATCACTGGGGCTGACACCGACACGCTTACGAAAAACGCGGGAGAAATAGAGTTGGTCGTCGTAACCTACCACGCGGCCAATAGTGGCAATCGGCTCCTGTGTGGTTTGCAGTAATAACTTAGCCCGAATAACCCGCTGGTCTTCACGCCAACGCAATATATTGATACCAACTTGCTCACGAAACAGATGCGCCAAGCGCGACGGAGACAAGCAAACATGGCGTGCTACCTCGTCAATGCGCAGTTCACCGGCTAAATTGCCGGTAATAAATTGGCACGCTTCAATGACGCGTGGGTCCATAATGCGTTGTGGGCTAAGAGGATCTTCTTCCATTGCGCGCAGCAGCAAGCGCTCAAGCAGATTCATACCCAACTCTTCGCCAAAACGCCGCCCTGATTTTTGCGTCTGTTCGATATTGGCAAACAGGCGATCAAATTCCAGTAATAAGTTGTTGTTAGGCAAAGATAACCGCCCAACCTCATGCGTTTTACTATGCCACTCCAACCAGTCAGCCCAGTATGCCCGTGGCCGGAAATAGACCCAACGGTGATACCAACAATCACTGTTCGGTGAGCGGCCATAATAGTGCGATGCCTTAGGGGGAAAGAGCAGCAAATCACCGGGATTGCTGTAAAAAGTATTTTCGCCGTCAAAAATCTTGCCCTGTCCCTTAATGGTCAGATTTAGAATATAACCCTTCATACCGCCCGGCCTATCGATAAAAAAATCGAGTGGTCCATCGGCCAGAATCGGGGTTAATCCTGCGACCAGATAGGCGTTAAAGGTATAGCCTGGTAACAAGGGATTGGGTTGCGGTTCCTGAACCATTCGATGGTACATTTAGCCTCCTTGGTGTCCTGATCTGATTGGCGTTCAAACGCATGGTGCTTACTTCAGTTTATCGGGCAGAATTCACGCTGCCCGATAGTGATTACAGAACTGTGAGCCAGATAGGCTTTTTATGGACTTTTCTGCCACCGTGCAGCTTATACCGTCCGTTTAGCCAACTGTTTGTAACGGTCGAAGATAACCGCAGCCAGCAGGATCAAACCACGGACCACATATTGTGAGAACGGCGAGATATTAAGCAGGTTCATGGCATTTTCCACTGTACCCAGAATCAGGATACCGGCGATAACGTAGGAAATTTTACCGATCCCGCCCTTCAGTGATACCCCACCCAACACACAGGCCGAGATAACAATCAACTCATAACCAATCGAGGTCATTGGCTGACCACTGGTCATCCGCGATGCCAAAATGATCCCTGCCGCCGCCGATACCAACCCTGATAAAACAAAAATGATGATTTTAGTGCGAACTACCGGCACCCCCGCCAGACGCGCCGCATCTTCGTTGCCCCCGATAGCCAGAGTATTGCGGCCAAAAGTGGTTTTGTTTAACAAGAAGCCGAACAACGCCAGGCAGGCAATGGTAATCCAGATAGGGGCGGGCAAACCGAGCCAGTTGGTGTAACCCAGCGCAAAGAAACGTTCATCTTCGATACCCACCGCTTTACCATCAGAGATGATATAAGCCAGGCCACGGACAATCTGCATCGTCGCCAGCGTGGTGATCAAGGCATTAATTTTCAATCTGGCAATCACAAAACCATTAATCAGCCCACATAGCGCACCCAGTAACAAACCTGCGCCCACACCCAGCCACATATTTTCGGTCATATTGATAACAACCGCAGTCGTTACCCCCGCACAAGCAATCACCGAGGCGACAGATAAGTCAAAATCACCGGATGCCAAACAAAACAACATGCCACATGCCACCATCCCCGACATCGAGATAGCCAATCCCAACCCTTTCATATTGATAAAGGAGCCAAAGTTAGGCACAAATATCACACAACCAATAAATACCACGGCAAAAACCACCAACATCCCGTAGCTATCCCAAATACGGGATAGCCCCAGCCCACCCTTGGCCGCTGTATCCTGTGGTGGTTGCGACTGGCTATTGTGTGCTCCACCTTTTAACTCGGTTGATGCCGGGTTCTTCTTATCAGAACTCAAAGTAACGCTGGACATGGATAACTCCTTCATAATCAAGCAACCGCAGGCGCGGCATCAGTAGTAATATTCGGGGTGCGTAGCATCGCCAGACTTAACGCCTGTTCTTCAGTGGCAGAACCGTGCTCTAACTCACCAGAGATTGCCCCTTCCCGCATCACCACGATCCTGTCAGCCAGCCCAAGAACTTCTGGCAAATCACTGGACGCAAACAGCACCGCAATGCCTTGTTTCGCCAGTTGATAAATCACGTTATAGATTTCATGTTTAGCCCCGACGTCGATGCCACGGGTTGGTTCATCCAGCAGGATCACTTTCATGTCTTCGGATAACCAGCGGCCCAAAATGGCTTTCTGCTGGTTGCCGCCAGACAAATTCATAATCAGTTGCTGGGGACCAGGTGTTTTGATATTCAAGGACTGAATACGCAGTGCCGCATTCTCCTGCTCCCAGCGGTTGTTGATTAAACAGCCAGCCGTCAGTGTTTTGCGCCGTGCGCTGATATTAATATTGTCCTGTACCGAATGGACTGGAATGATGCCATCCGCTTTGCGGTCTTCCGGGCATAACATGATCCCGGCGGTGATGGCGTCGATAGGTGAGCGAATCGTCAGTGCCTTGCCATCCAGCAAAACCTGACCACTTGTCAGCCTGGTACCACCAAACAACCCTTTTAATAACTCACTGCGCCCCGCCCCCACCAAACCAAACAGGCCAACAATTTCCCCTTGGCGGACGGTCAGGCTGATCGGTGATTTCACACCAATGGCTTTCACTTCTTGTAGTGTCAGGCGCTCTGGCCCTATTTCACGCGGCTGATAACCATAAATATCACCCAAATTGCGCCCAACCATGGCTTGCACCAGAGAGTCGTTATTCACCTGAGACATATCGTCAAACGTGCGCACATAACGGCCATCTTTAAACACCGTAATGGCATCACTCAGTGCAAAAATCTCCTCCATCCGGTGTGAAACATACAAAATGACCCGCCCTTCGGCGCGTAATTCGCGGATCACCCGGAACAATTGTTCTATCTCTCTGGCAGAGAGCGAACTGGTCGGTTCATCAAAAGCAATAATTTTGGCATTACGGGCCAACGCTTTGGCAATTTCCACCATCTGCCATTGGCCGATGGAGAGATACTTCAGTGGGGTATCGGGGTCAATATCCAACCCCAAATGTGAGAGCTGCAAACTGGATTCATAACGCAGTAATTTGCGATCAACCATGCCCATCTTGGTAGGCAATTGGCCCAGATAGATATTTTCGGCCACAGTCATTTCCGGTACCAAATGCAGTTCCTGATAAATGATCGCGACACCCGCATCAAGCGCATCAGTGGTATTGGCAAAGTTAACCACTTTGCCTTTAATGTGAATTTCACCCTGAGTCGGTGAATAGTTACCACTGAGAATTTTCAGCAGGGTAGATTTCCCTGCGCCGTTCTCTCCCATCAGGGCATGGATTTGCCCGGCCTGACAGGTAAAACTGATATCATCCAGCGCTTGAACACCGGGGAAACTTTTTCCGATGCCACAAAAAGCCAGATAAGGTGACTGTTCGGCTTCCAGCTCGGCTTGTAACGCAGAATGGAGTGCTGACATGATGGCTTCCTTATAAAGTTTGGTTCGCACGGCACCACCTGTCTGCGTGGTCCATTGGGGCAAGCGGTAGCCTGCCCCCGTGCGCCATAGTCTGTATACCCTTCAAACTTGACGCGGCAATGGGTGTTAACTGCCACGCCAATGGCGTTAGGTATAGCGGAATTACATCAAGCCTTTCTTCTCTAACTCGACTTTGAAGTTATCCCGAGTGATCAGCACCACATCAGTCACTTCGGTAAATTTCGGTGGTTCAACACCTTTGCTCACCCAGTCATTCAGCATCTGGATACTTTTATAACCATGAATATCCGGGCTTGGTAACAGGGAGCCATAGAAACCCGTGGCCTGGCCTTTGGACAGTTCACTTACCGCATCGACACCATTGATACCAATGCCAATCACATTTGGTGCTTTAAAGCCCTGACCTTCGGTGGCACGAACGCCGCCCAACACGGTGTTGTCATTCATGCCCACAATCAGCCAGTTTTTCACTTCAGGATGCTGAACTAACATGGAGTTGGCGGCATCAAATGCCCCAGGGATATCATTGGATTTGGTCGGTACTTTATAGATTTGCTTTTCTGGGAAGCCAGCGGCTTTCAGCGCGTCCATTGACCCACTGGTACGCCGGCGCGCCGTGTCCAGTTCATCAGAGGTAATTGCCATTACCGCCGTTTCACCCGGTTGCCAGCCGCGTTTGCTCATTTCTTTCCACAGTTCCTGCCCTTGACGTTCACCAATTTTGGTCGCCGCCATCATGACCAATGGAACGCTGTCCATCGGCTTGCCTTTGGCATTCACAAATTGGTCGTCTACCGCTATCACTTTCAGGTTATAACTGCGCGCCTTCGCCTCAATGGCCGGCCCCAGTTTCGGATCAGGTGTACAGATAACAAAGCCTTTCGCACCACTGGCGGCGAGACTATCGATAGCATTCAAGGTTTTCTCGCCATCGGGCACTGCAATTTTTATCACTTCAAAACCTAAATCTTTCCCTGCTTTATCTGCAAACTTCCATTCGGTCTGGAACCAAGGTTCTTCAGGTTGCTTTACCAGAAAACCCAACTTCATGCTTTCGGCAATAGCTGAATGTGACATAACTGCCGCTAACCCAACCACTGCCAGCGCCTTAGTTAATTTATGCATAATGTTCTCCGAACTATTTTTGTAGGAAGAGATATTTTTTGTGCATTTAATCATCAACCACCTAAATCATTCGATTTTTAGTGGAAACGTTATCAATGCTGTTTTTCAGTTCCAGTGCAGTTGTATGCTTTATTAAAAGCCACCTAACCTCACCACACCCAGTAAGACGGTGACAGTTTTAACGTTAATTATGCTTCAGAATGTAGAGCGCTATCACATCCAGGAATTACAGTTTGTTTATCCATATATTCAGCAAATTTAACCTCTCTCTAACTTTTGACTGACATCACAAAAACACTGTAGGAAGCAGAAAAGTGCATACTTCCAGCTATCTGCTCCTCACATATTGCCGTCACTCACTCCTATGGTTATTGGCAATGAATTCCTGTTTTCTGCAAATGTTAGGAGCAACCACTATGACAACCAGCGTTGTATCGGCAGACCGTCCTTTGTCGACAAATAAGGCTATAGCGCTCGGATTAGATTTTGGCAGCGATTCCGTCCGGGTATTGGCGGTAGATTGTCAACATGGCACCGAGATCGATACCGAAGTTGTCTACTACCCTCGCTGGCAGCAGGGCCTTTATTGTCAGGCCGCACAAAACCAGTTTCGTCATCATCCCCTGGACTATATAGAAGCGATGGAACAGGCGATCCGTCAGGTCGTCAGCCGCCTGTCAGAAGAACAGCGTCAGCAAATCGTCGGGATTGGTGTTGACTCCACGGGGTCGACACCCGCGCCAATTGATGATCAAGGGCAGGTATTGGCTCTGCGCCCTGAATTTGCAGATAATCCCAATGCGATGTTTGTGCTGTGGAAAGACCATACGGCAATAGAAGAAGCGGAAGAGATCAATCGCTTATGCCGCAGTGGTGAGTTTACCGACTATTCCCGCTATATTGGCGGTGTCTACTCTTCTGAATGGTTCTGGGCAAAAATCCTGCACGTGACACGCGCCGATGCCGCCGTGCGTGATGCTGCGGTATCGTGGATTGAACTGTGTGATTGGGTACCGGCACTGTTATCCGGCACCACTGCCCCACAGGATATTCAACGAGGGCGATGCAGCGCAGGCCATAAAAGCCTATGGCATCCATCATGGGGTGGTTTGCCGCCGCGTGAATTCCTGGCAGCACTGGATACCCATCTGGTGGACGACCTTAATTACCCGATGTTTACTGATACCTACACGGCTGAACGGCCGGTGGGTTTGATTACTGCTGCATGGGCTGAACGTTTGGGGCTACCGACCGGCGTGGTGCTCTCTGGTGGTGCGTTTGATTGCCATATGGGTGCCGTGGGCGCGGGTGCTCAACCCTATACGTTGGTCAAGGTTATCGGTACTTCTACCTGCGATATTCTGGTTGCCGATGACAAATTGGTGGGTGAACGCGCCATTGCCGGCATTTGCGGTCAGGTCGAAGGCAGTGTGGTACCCGGTTGGATTGGTATGGAAGCGGGTCAGTCAGCTTTTGGTGACATGTATGCCTGGTTCAGTCGTTTACTGAGTTGGCCATTACGTCAAGCTGCCTTAGCACAACCTGAATTGCAACCCCAGTTAAAGCAGATTGAGTCTACCCTCCTCGCGTCACTCACGGCTGAATGGGCAAAGAACCCTTCACTGGATCACTTGCCAGTGGTCTTGGATTGGTTCAATGGCCGCCGCACGCCAAATGCGAATCAGCGTTTGAAAGGGGTTATTGCTGATCTGAATTTAGGAACCGATGCCCCTACTCTGTTTGGTGGTTTTATCGCAGCGACCGCTTTTGGTGCGCGCGCTATCATGGAGTGTTTTGAACAGCAGGATATTCCTGTTGAGAACGTGCTGGCATTGGGCGGCATCGCGCGTAAATCACCGGTTATCATGCAAGTTTGTGCCGATGTGATGAATCGGCCTCTGCAAATTGTTGCCTCTGATCAATGTTGTGCGCTGGGAGCGGCAATTTTTGCTGCCGTGGCCGCAGGCATATATAGCGATGTCCCTGCTGCGCAGCGTCAGATGGCCTGTAAGATTGAGCGCACTCTGACACCGAACGCCAGCCAGGTTGCTCGCTACCAGCAACTTTATCAGCGCTATCAACAGTGGTGTCTGTCAGCAGAACCACACTATATGCCAGTAACCGATACGCCTGCGCCAATGACTGAGACAACACACTGATCTTGGCGATCAGACTGATTTATAAATATATTTTTATAACAATTTATTAAATGGAGTATCAGATGGACGTATTCAAGCAATCAGAAGTGTGGTTTGTCATTGGTAGCCAGAATCTGTATGGCCCTAAAACACTGCAACAAGTTATGGATAATGCCCATCAGGTGGTCAACAGCCTGAATAGCGAAGCAGGCTTGCCAATAAAACTGGTACTGAAGCCGTTGGTAACCACACCGGATGAGATAACGGCACTGTGCCGTGAGGCGAACTATGACACCGCCTGTATCGGGGTAATGACGTGGTTACACACCTTCTCTCCCGCCAAAATGTGGATTGGTGGTTTGAGTATTCTGAATAAACCTTTATTGCAATTCCACACTCAGTTTAATGCTCAGATCCCATGGGAAACCATGGATATGGACTTTATGAACCTGAACCAAACTGCCCATGGTGGCCGCGAGTTTGGCTTCATCGGCGCGCGGATGCGCCAACAACACAGCGTGATAACCGGTCATTGGCAGGATAAAGAAGCGCATCAACGTATTGGTCAATGGATGCGAGTAGCGGCAGCCAAACAAGAAAGCCAACAGCTTAAAGTAGCTCGTTTTGGCGACAACATGCGTGAAGTGGCAGTAACCGACGGTGATAAAGTTGCTGCTCAAATCCAGTTTGGTTACTCAGTTAATGCCTATGGGATCGGTGATTTAGTTACTGTAGTGGATGCCGTTAGCAAAGGTGATATTGATACCTTGGTTGAAGAGTATGAAGCCACTTATCGCTTCACTGATGCGGTAAAACTGCACGGCAATAAACGCGAAAATTTGCTGGATGCAGCCCGTATAGAATTAGGCATGAAGCGTTTCCTAGAACAAGGTGGTTTTAAAGCCTTTACCACTAACTTTGAAAATCTGTATGGTCTGAAGCAGTTGCCGGGGCTGGCAGTGCAACGACTGATGCAACAAGGTTACGGTTTTGGCGGTGAAGGTGACTGGAAGACCGCCGCATTGCTGCGCATTTTGAAAGTGATGGGCACTGGCCTGAAAGGTGGAACCTCGTTTATGGAGGATTACACTTATAACTTCCAGCCGGGCAATGATTTAGTCGTTGGCTCTCATATGCTGGAAGTGTGCCCCTCTATCGCCAAAGAAGATAAACCGTTGCTGGATGTACAACACTTAGGTATCGGCGGTAAAGCCGCTCCGGCGCGCTTGATCTTCTCTACACCAGCAGGCCCGGCACTGAATGCCAGTTTAATTGACATGGGGAACCGTTTCCGCTTGTTGGTTAACGTCGTTGATACTGTCGAACAGCCGCATCCATTACCTAAACTGCCGGTAGCCCGTGCTATCTGGCAAGCACAACCGTCGTTGGCAACGGCTGCTGAAGCGTGGATTATCGCAGGTGGCGCACACCACACGGTGTTCTCCCAAGCCGTCGGTGTGGATGAATTACGCCTGTATGCCGAGATGCACGGTATTGAATTCCTGTTGATCGACAATGATACGACGCTTCCAGCATTTAAAAATGAAATCCGCTGGAACGAAGTGTATTACCACCTGAATCGCTAAGTTAAGCCTAATACCATTATTTAATCTGTTGAGTTAAATAGACTGGGTAATTTAAATAGGTCTGATAATTTAATAGAACGATTGATTTAAACACCCTACTCAGGGGCTTCGGCTCCTGAGTTTTATGACAAAATACCCGTAATGGTGAAAACAAGCAGATCGTAACAACACAACCTTTCCTGCACCAAAATAAGCAGCCATGTAAAAACTTAGACCGTGCCATCCCTGCCACGGATGCTATATTCTTGTGCCTGCCCTACCACCTGAGCCGGCATCGCCGCAGTTTGTTAGCAGTCTGAGGAGCTTAACGCTCCTTTTATGTTTTCAACATCACAACCACCGCCGCTAACGTGCTGACCATAACCAGTGAGGGGTGGCCTCTTGCTGTATCGTTGTTTCACTAAACTGTTTATCCAACAAGATATGGCGACAATGGGTTTCCTGCTGTAGCGCTGCCACCAACTCAGCGGCATGGGACACCACAATCACCTGAGTATGTTGTGCCGCCTGACCAATCAACCGTGCTAATGGTTTTAACAGATCAACATGCAGGCTGATTTCGGGTTCGTTCAGGATCATCATTTCGGGAGGGCGCGGTGATAGTAATGCCGCCACCAGCAATAAATAACGCAAGGTGCCGTCGGATAGCTCTGCTACCTTGAGTGGTCTTAACAAGCCTTGCTGCGACAGCAGTAACTCGAAATTTGGCTCAATAGCCAATGTAGTTCCGGGAAAGGCATCCGTGATGGTATTCGTGAGAGCATCGGTATCGCCGATCTCTCTGATCGTTTGTAACGCTGCGGCCAAGTCCGCACCATCACTGGCCAGTACCGGTGTATAAGTCCCCACTTGAAGCTGACGAGCTGGCGCATGACGGTCGGTACGCAGATTGTCATAGAAACGCCAAGCCCGCATCCGTTCGCGCATGAGCAGGATCTCTGGGGCATCACGGGGGTCTGTGCTGTGAGTCATCATACTGTCATAGGCCGCTAACCCGTGATATGCCTCGCGCCAAAGTCCGCGCTCATCACGGATACGGACACGCGGACCACGCCGCTCAGCAAAAAGGGCATTATTGTTCAGAATATCGCCACACCACAGGCTTTCAATCTTGATTTCAGGATCCAACGCAAAAAATGACCTGCGCGGTGTGGGAAGACCCAGATCAATAGCATAGCCATAATCCGCACCAGCAAAGCCCAATTTGAGACTCACGGGGTGGTGGCGATGAGTACCTTCAATCGGCTGTTCTCCTGATGTCATCGACTTGGAAAACGACTCTGGTCCTGCCCAGAGAGTTGATTGTAACCCGCCTTCAGCAGCCAATGATTGGATAACCTGCCCCTGACCAATATCTGACAGTAATCGGAGCGCTCGATAAAGACTGGACTTGCCACTGCCATTCGCGCCGGTAATGACATTCAATTGCCCCAATTCAAGTACCACATCGCGTAACGAACGGTAACCAGAGATAGCAAGCCGAGTGATCATCATTCTTCCTTCTTCAACAAAAAATCTTAACTTGCGAAACACTGATTATATACACAGTGGTATTCGATGACCCATATTGTCTTTACCTTGTTTAGCCGCTGTTTACGGTTTTGTGATTGATATCCTGTATATCGCGACTATCCATGGTCATTTATCGATCTGCTCAGTTGGTTGAATGGCTTCCAGAAACAATATGGCTTTGTTTATGTCGAACATCGGAAATAACTGGCGCGTCAGCGTAAAAAAAGCTTCTTCTGGTATCAAGAGGTGATTAAAACCAACGGTGACAAGCTGTAATCACTCGCGGTATGCCTGGTGGTCGCAGGGTGAGTGATTCTCACCCTGCGTTATTTTAAACAAGAATAGTCGGCCACTATCGCTAATTGTTATTCGGTTTGTAACTGCCACAACCGTGCATAGGCCCCTCCCTGAGCAAGTAACGCTTGATGACTGCCTTGTTCTAAAACTTGCCCGTTCCCTAATACCAAAATACGATGACATTGACGCAATGTATTCAACCGATGAGCAATGCAGATTACAGTGCGATTACGGATAATCTCAGGTAATTGGCGCATAATTGCCGCCTCAGATTCATAATCCAGAGCACTGGTTGCTTCATCAAGAATCAAGATCTTAGGATCCGCCATTAGCGCCCTCGCCAGAGCAACCCGCTGCCGCTGCCCGCCAGACAACATACTACCTCGTTCCCCAACCTGGGTTTGATAGCCCTGAGGTAAAGCCATAATAAAATCATGCGCCCCCGCCTGCCGGGCAATTTTCTCAACCAGAGTATCATCAGCATTGGGTCGGCACTGGCAGATGTTGTCCCGCAGGCTACCAGAAAACAAGATGCTATCTTGCAATACCACACTCATTTGGCAGCGCAAAGCTGTGGCATCAGTAATCGCCAAGTCCTGCCCGTCTACCAGAATCTGCCCATGTTGAGGAAGATATAACCGCTGTAGTAACTTCGTTAGCGTTGATTTGCCACAACCAGATGGGCCGGAAATACCAATAAATTCCCCACCGGCTATATCCAAATTGAGATTTTGTAAAACTTCAGCGGTATCTGGCCGATAGCGAAAGCGCACCTGTTTAAACGTCAAACGCCCTACCCACTCATTACTTGACGATAATCCGGCACTCCCTGGCTCCGTTGGATAATCCAGAATAGTACCAATGCGTTTCAGAGCAACTTGTGTGTGGTGGAAATCTTGCCATATCTGCGCCAAACGCAAAATGGGTTGAGTTACATAACCCGAAAACATTGAAAACGCGATGAATTGACCTGGACTTAGCCCCCCAGCCAATACCAATTTAACGCCAAACCACAACACAATGGCAGACGTGACTTTGTTGATAAATGTAATACCTTGCTCAGCAATATTCGCCATCCTCGCACCAGCAAATGACGCCCGAACGTAGCGTGCGAGTGATTGCTGCCAACCACGATTAAACTGGCTTTCGGTTGCTGTGGTTTTTATCGTTTCCAACCCACTAATCGCTTCAGTTAAAAACGATGTATTATCTGCACTGGCTTCATACTGATGCTCAACCCGCTTACGTAATACTCCGCCAATTGCCCACCAAAACAGAAGATAACAAACCAGAGAAAACAGGACTATCCATGTCAGTTGACTGCTGTAGCAAAACATCACGGCTATAAATATGCTGACAAAGATCAGATCCAGCAACATGGTTAATGCAGATCCCGTCAGAAAGCTGCGGATTTGCTCCATTTCTTGTACTTTAGCGATAGTTTGCCCTGTTTGTTGTGCGCCAAAGTAAGCCAGTGGTAACCCCAGTAAATGGCGATAAAGACGGGTGTTAAGTTCCGCACCAACTCGGCTGGAGAGATGTGAAAACAGCCAGCCGCGCAAGAAAGTGTAACAGGGTTCAGCAATTGCCAGAGCTATCATGGCGCTGCCTAAGACCACCAAGCTGCCTACCCCACGGCTCACCAAGACTTTGTCGATCACCGTTTCGAATAGCATTGGGGTCACCAGCAAAATACCCTGCAATAACAGTGAGACTAAGACGATATTACGCAATTGATGACGGTATTTAGTAATAACTGGCATAAACCAGCTAAAGCCAAAAGAGGCTTTTTTCTGTCCTCGTAATTCTGCTTTCGCCAATAAAATGGCTTCACCACCCCACAAATTGGCTAGCGCCTGCTGGCTGATTTGCTGCTGCTGTCCATTGGCGGCAAAATAAACCACCGCGCCCTGTTCATTCAGGGCCAGTAGCACATACCACTGATCCCCATCGCTGAATAAGATAGGCAGAGCCAGATGTTTCAAACGTTCATATGACTGGCTGACTTTTCTTGCCCGTAAACCTATCCAACCAGCGCAACGGCACACTGCAATATCATCGATTTTCTCCGGTGCTAATCCCAGCTGGTGCGCCAACTGCGAAGACTCAACGGCGAGATCAAAACACGCGGCAGCCCGGGCCAGTGCGCTCAGTGGTTGGATTATCTGAGTTGATGTTGAATTCATCATATCAACGCTCCCTCAGGGCTTCTGATTGGTACTCTTGCAATGGACTGAGTAAGTAATCGATAACCCGCCGGCGACCGGTCTTAATTTCTACACTCACAGCCATACCGGCGGATAAACGCACTGACTTCCCCTCAACGCTAAGCCTGTCGCTGTTCAGCCGGATTCTGGCTGGAAACACCAAGCCTTGTTGTTGGTCCTCCATCGCATCGCGAGAGACATGCTTTACTTCACCCGACAACGTGCCAAATCGGGTATAAGGGAAACTGTCTACTTTCACCTCCACCGCTTGTCCCGGCAGTACAAAACCCACATCTTTGTTGAGAATCATGACATCTAGCTCTAACTGATGACTTTCAGGCACCAATACCATTAACGGTTGAGCTGTGGTTACAACGCCACCCAGTGTATGAATTGCCAATTGTTGAATCACACCTGTAACCGGTGCACGTAGGCTTTGTTGGCGCTGCTTCTCCAGTAATTTGATCTGTTCTTGTCGCAATTGGTTAATAATTTCATGGGCTTTATTGAGCCGCTCCTGATAGCTCCGTTTTTTTTCGGCTAAATAGTGCAGTCGGGTTTGTGACAGGTGGTGTGCTTTCGCCTGCAAAATAGCCTGCTCATTGTGCAGACGGTTGGCTTCAGCGGTGGCACTTAGCCATTCCCGTTCTTGTAGCAATAACTCCACTTCAGCGATTGCCTTGGATTTGGCGAGGGTTCGCAACGCCTCTAGCCGTTGATGAATGTTTTCCATCAGCGCTTTCTGGTGAGCAATATTGGTAAGACCCGCTTGAATATGAGCCTGATTAACCGCCATTTCACTCTCCTGACGCGATAACTCTGCATTCACCTCGTTATCTTCTTTGCGCAAAAGTGCTCTGGCGGTACTGACCAAATCATCGGGACTATTATCGGGAGGGTTAAACATAGCGGATGGGTTAGCGGTGAGCAGCGCAGCCAGGCGGGCAGCTTCCAGTAAGCGGTGCATCAATTGCTGGTTGATATTACCCACCTCGGCATCAATGCCGATTGGATTTAACTCAATCAATATCTGACCGGCTTCAACTTTGTCACCATCGCGGACATTAATTGCTGCCACCACACCCGGTTCCAGCGGTTGAATCACTTTCGAATGCTCAGAAACAATCACTTTACCCTTAGCCGATGCGTGAATATCAAGCTTTCCGACAATCGACCATATCAAAACTAACAGCAGAGTCAGCGCCAGAAACCATGCAGTGCGCCGTGCCAGTGGTGCTACTGGCCGCTCCACGATATCCAAATAGGCAGGAAGAAAGTCATATTCATCACGGGTGCGCTGAGGCGAGAAACAACGCCGCCATCGGTTCTTTATCGTATTGAACAAGGCTGTTCTGCGCAGATATTGCATTAACTTCATTTTGATCCCTCATGACTGAAGTCAGCCTGTTGCTGCCACAATTGGGCATAAACACCCTTTAGCGCCAGGAGTTGTTCGTGGTTAGCCAACTCAGTAATCCGGCCTTGTTCCATGACGCCGATACGGTGGCAATGCCGTACCGTCGAGAGCCGATGAGCAATCGTGATAACCGTGCGATTGGCAATAATACGGGCCATATTTTTCTGTACTTCAGCCTGCGACTCATCATCCAACGCACTGGTTGCTTCATCAAAAATCAAAATACGGGGATTGGCCAGCAGTGTACGGGCAATGGCTATACGTTGCCGCTGCCCGCCTGAAAGCGAGGCACCGCCTTCTGATAGCACGGTGTCATAGCCTAATGGCAACGCGAGTATAAAAGCATTGGCACCCGCCAGGCATGCGGCCTCGACCACTTCGCTCAGTGAGGCTGTTGGCCGAGAATGGGCGATATTCTCCCGGACAGTACGGTTGAACAGATAACTCTCCTGCATCACGACCCCTATCTGACGCCGCAAGTAGTCGGGTGAGAAGTTCCCTATTGGCGAGCCATCAATATTGATGACTCCCTGTTCCGCGATATAAAGGCACTGTAATAATCGGGCCACAGTACTTTTCCCCGATCCTGATGGCCCCACCAGCCCGATATGCTCTCCGGCCCGCAGAGATAATGAAAAGTTGTGTAGTACTGGGTTCAAGTCGGCGCGATAACGGAAAGTCACCTGTTGCAGCGAGATATCCCCTCTAAGCGGGCGGTTAATGGGCGCGCCCACCGACTGCTCAGCAGGTAAGCTCAAAATATCGGATATCAGCATCAACCCCACTTGGGCGCGGATGCTCTGTTGCCACAAATCAACCAACTTACTCATTGGCATCAATGCCTGCACCGCCAACATGTTAAAGGCGATCAGTTGCCCGATACTGAGCTGCACCGACATCACTTGATAAGCGCCCACCACAATCACCCCTGCGCCAGCCAGTTTTTGCAATAACTGAGCCGCCTGACTACTGAGATTTTGCAGGTTCTGTACCTGAAAATTAGCGTCGGCATAATCACGCGTTTGCGTTTCCCAGCGTTGATACATTTGGGGCTCCAGCGCCAAACTTTTTACCGTCTCAACGCCAGAGACAGTTTCAGTTAAAAATGCGCCATTGTGTGCTGCACAACCGCACAGAACTTCAACTTTCTGTTGCAATGGCCGAGTGGTCAGCGCCGCTAATAGCAGATATAACGGTAATGTGCCTAAAACGATGAATGTCAGTAGGGGTGAGATGCACCACATGACAATAAACAACACGAAGGTAAAAACCACATCGACGCACAACGTCAACGCTGAACCCGTAATAAACTCACGAATATTGTCTAACTCTCTCACTCTGGCGACAATATTGCCTACATGGCGTTGCTTAAAATAACCTAGTGGTAATTTGATGAGATGTTTAAATAGTTTACCGCCCAATAAAATATCAACACGCGTGGTGGTGTGAGTGAAAATATATTCCCGCAGTAATTTCAATACAACTTCATATATACCTACTATTAATAGCACAATAATTAACACATCAAGCGTTGTCAGTGCATTATGCACCAAGACCTTATCCATAATGACTTGAAAGAAAAGAGGCGAAATCAAGGCCAAAAACTGTAACAACATGGATAATACCAACACCTGAACCAATGATTTACGGTGGCTCAGTAACACTGGAACAAACCAGCGAATATCGAAACGTGACTGGCTACAACAAAATATGACACCACTCCAACTCGACGCAAGTTCTTGATAGCTTATGATTTCTGGTTTTCCACTATCCGCATGTTGCAGTAACACCTGCTTTTGATTAATGCGAGCCAATAAGATAAATTTGCCTTGCATATCGCGGAATGCAAGTGGCAAATATTCTGGCTTAATCTTATTTAATGACTGCTTTTTGACTTTGAAGCGAGCTACCGTGGCACGTGAAAATTGAGATAAATAGCGCTGCAATGATGCCTGAGTTGCCATTGTAAAACGATCAATGACGGCTTTGCGGCTAAAGTCCTCAACGGCCTCTGAATTCAACCCCGCCAGACGGAGTAATCGAGCAGCGCACACCAGTGAGGAATGAACGTGGTTTTCCATAGAGTATGATTACCCAAATTATTATAAAAATCTGTCGGCAGAATAAACAGATAATCGCCTGAACAGTTAAGAATAGATAACACCGGTATCATAGAGTGGTTTTTATATATCGTTCTTATCACATAAGGATTTATAACTTTTAATAACTCAAAACATCTTAATTAAGCTTTATCGATAAACGTTTAATTCATAATAGAAATATATTTAAGTTGGAAATATTAGGTAGCTAATATTAAGGACTCTGCGGTAGCACGCTTAACGTTGGGTCACTTCACATTTATTGATTTGTATCGTCAATTATTCATCGATTTATGTGATAATTTTGCGGTGATTTATAGCCACAGTGGTTGGCTGCCGCCGTTTTATCACTGATAACAGGACTTTTTCTCGCCATGACACCGACAATGCCTTCGACTGCCGATGATCTCCCCCTCAACTCTGATTTAATCCATCACCCAGCCATGCTGCCAATCCAGCAGATTGCTCAGCAATTAGGTGTTAGCGCAGAGGATGTCATCCCTTATGGGCATCATATGGCAAAAGTGGATATTCGTGCACTCCAACCCGGCGGCACGCAAGGCAAACTGATTTTAGTTTCCAGTATCACGCCTACACCATTAGGTGAAGGGAAAACAGTGACAACCATTGGCTTAAGTCAGGGGATCAACCGATTAGGTCACCGTTGTGTCGCCTGTATCCGTCAACCAAGTCTTGGCCCGGTCTTTGGTGTGAAAGGGGGTGCTGCGGGTGGCGGTGCTTCACAGGTACAACCCATGGAGAAACTGAACCTGCATCTCACAGGGGATATCCATGCCATCAGCGCGGCACATAATCTGGCTGCCGCCGCTTTGGATGCACGGTTGTATCATGAACAACGCCTGGGGCCGGCTTTTAGCCAACAAACCGGATTACCGTTACTGAATATTGATCCGCAACAGATCCTCTGGCCACGGGTGGTTGATCATAACGACCGGGCATTACGCCATATTCGAGTGGGGATTGGTGAAAGGACCAACGGTGTAGAGCGGGCAGACCATGTGGAAATAACCGCCGCATCTGAATTGATGGCTATTTTGGCCTTGTCAGAAAACCTGCCAGATATGCGACAACGCATTGGCCGGATTATTCTGGCTCACTCCACCCACGGCCAACCGATAACCACAACAGATTTGGGCGTTGCCGGTGCCATGGCCGCGCTAATGAAAGAGACCATCCACCCAACGTTAATGCAAACCAGTGAACACACACCGGTGCTGATCCATGCAGGTCCTTTTGCCAATATCGCTCACGGCAACTCATCGGTTCTGGCTGACCGGCTGGGCTTACAGTTAGCGGATTTCGTGGTAACCGAAGCAGGTTTCGGCTCGGATATGGGGATGGAAAAGTTCTTTAATATTAAATATCGCCAATCCGGTATTGCCCCCTCTTGTGTAGTTTTGGTCGCGACACTGCGTAGCCTGAAAGCCAATAGTGGCGCGTATGATATTAAACCGGGCCAGCCGCTACCTGCTGAGATCCTCAATGTGAATATTCCGTTGCTCAATCAAGGCTGTGCCAATCTAAAATGGCACATCAATAATGCGAAAAGCTACGGTTTGCCGGTGGTGGTGGCGGTTAATCGCTTCCCGGACGACAGCCCCGAAGAATTGCGATTTCTAACCGACTATGCGCTATCAGCCGGAGCACTGGCTTGTGAAATCAGTGATGCATTTGCCTTGGGAGGGGCTGGGACCACAGCACTAGCCCAACAAGTGATCGCAGCTTGCGCACAAGATACTGAGCCGATGTTACCTTACCCAGACAGCGCCACACTGGAGGACAAGTTACAGGTTATGGCGCAGCGCTATGGTGCCCGCGACGTGATATTTACCCCTCAAGCCCGCCGGCAACTGGAGGAGATAACCGCCGCCGGTTTTGGTCATTTGCCGCTATGTATCGCCAAAACGCCGCTGTCTATCAGTGCCGATGCCAGCCTGAAAAACGTCCCACATGATTTTGTATTGCCCGTAACGGCCTGTGCCGTGTCAGCAGGTGCCGGATTTGTTCGTATTTATACCGGGAATATCATGACCATGCCGGGCCTTGGCACCCTACCGGCGTATTATCATATTGATATAGATGACGAAGGGCATATTCACGGGTTAAGCTAGCTCAATACAAAGAAGTGATGACCAATCGGTTGTTATCACTTCTTATTAATAGATTACTAAGGTTCACTATGTCTCAACCGCAAGAATATCAACGCATTGGCGGCTGGTTATTGGCCCCTCTGGCCTATTTGATTGTCACACTGCTCAGCGCCAGTCTGATGCTAGCACTGTATGCCATGGCTATCTTCACACCGGAATCCCGAGAGTATTTGGTGACCAATTCGCAGGCATTTACCTTGCAATGGTATTTCTCGGTAATAACAACGCTGGTGATGTGGGCCTATACATTATGGGTTATCTGGTTGTTTTGCAGCCGCTCACGTCGCCTGCCCAAATGGTTTATTCTCTGGTTGCTATTAACCGTGCTACTGGCGCTCAAAGCGTTCGCTTTCTCGCCGATCAGCGATGATATTGCTTTGCGCACACTGGGATGGCCGCTACTGGCAGCCGCTGTTTTTGTGCCTTACATCAAACGTTCTCAACGCGTGAAGCATACTTTTACCGAACTTTAATGGGATTGAGCACTTTTTCCCCCTAAAATAGTGGGTAAATCGTAATAACCCTGCACTTCATCTGTTGTCGTTAGGCCGCCAATTTTGGATAATAGGCGGCTTTTATTTTTTTAGGCTTCGTAATGACTGAATACCTGCTCCTGTTTGTCGGTACTGTTTTGGTAAACAACTTTGTGCTGGTCAAATTTCTTGGCCTGTGCCCGTTTATGGGTGTCTCCAAAAAACTGGAGACCGCCATTGGTATGGGGCTGGCAACGACCTTTGTACTGACATTGGCTTCTGTTTGCGCCTGGATGGTAAACAGCTTTATCTTGCTGCCGCTTGGATTGGTGTATTTACGCACATTGGCCTTTATTCTCGTTATCGCCGTCGTGGTGCAATTTACCGAATTGGTGGTGCGCAAAACCAGCCCGCTGCTTTATCGCTTACTGGGGATATTTCTGCCGCTGATTACCACTAACTGTGCTGTGCTGGGTGTCGCTTTGCTCAACGTCAATCAATCTCACAATTTTATGCAATCGGCGGTTTATGGCTTCAGTGCCGCTGCCGGTTTCTCTCTGGTCATGGTGCTATTCGCGGCTATTCGCGAACGCTTGGCAGTGGCTGACGTTCCTGCACCCTTCCGTGGGTCGTCCATTGCGCTCATCACCGCAGGGTTGATGTCATTGGCCTTTATGGGCTTTACCGGGTTGGTGAAGTTCTAATGATGTCGTTATGGATTGCCGTAGGTGCATTAAGTACATTGGCGCTGATATCCGGCGTGGTGCTTGGTTTTGCCGCCCGTCGTTTTCAAGTTGATCAAGACCCTGTGGTTGAGCAAGTAGAAGCCCTGTTGCCACAAAGCCAGTGCGGTCAATGTGGTTACCCCGGCTGTCGGCCCTATGCAGAAGCCGTTTCCTCTCAAGGGGAGAAAATCAATAAGTGCGCACCGGGTGGTGAACAAGTGATGCTCAAACTGGCCGAACTGCTGGCAGTTGAGCCACAGCCATTAGAGGGTGACGAAGCTTCCGCTCATCCGCAGCGTAAAGTGGCGTTTATTGATGAAGCTAATTGTATCGGGTGCACAAAATGTATTCAGGCCTGCCCTGTCGATGCCATTGTGGGTGCCACCCGAGCCATGCATACCGTATTGCCAGACCTGTGTACCGGCTGCGACCTTTGCGTTGCCCCGTGCCCAACAGATTGTATTGAAATGATTCCGGTTGCTGCCACCACCGCTAACTGGAAGTGGGACCTGAGCACTATTCCAGTCAAAAACCTGCCAACTCAGTTAGTGGCATCGCAGATGATTCCGGTGAAAATGATAGATGTGGAACAACATGTTTAAGCTGTTTACCACCCGCCAACACGACAGTATCTGGGATTTTGACGGAGGGATCCATCCACCGGAAATGAAGGTGCAATCAAGCACAGTGCCAATGCGCATCGCGTCTTTGCCTGAGCAAATGATCATTCCACTGCAACAACATCTGGGGCCAGAAGGCGAACTGCGCGTGAGAGCCGGCGAACAGGTATTAAAGGGGCAGCCGCTGACTGTGGGCCGTGGCCGCACAGTTCCAGTGCATGCCCCCACCTCTGGCACTATTACGGCCATTGCTCCGCATACCACCGCACACCCCTCAGGCCTGGCTGAATTGTGTGTTCATATTGCCCCGGATGGCGAAGACCGTTGGCGTGAGCAACAGCCGTGGGCCGACTATTTACAACGAGATAACGCCGCCCTACTGGATCGTATTCATCAAGCGGGTATTGCTGGTTTGGGCGGTGCAGGCTTTCCAACCGCCAGTAAGTTACAAGGTGGCTTAAACAGTGTTACCACCCTGATTATCAACGCGGCTGAATGCGAGCCTTATATCACCGCTGATGATCGGTTAATGCAGGATCACGCGCAAGAAGTGGTCACTGGTATTGATATTTTAAGGCACTTGCTGCAACCACAGCAGGTGTTGATTGGCATTGAAGATAATAAGCCCGCTGCTATTGCCGCTTTGCAGTACGCACTACGGGGCCATGACGAGATCCAGTTGCGGGTGGTACCGACCAAATATCCGTCCGGCGGTGCCAAGCAACTCACCAAAATTCTGACCGGTAAAGAGGTACCCTTCGGCAAGCACTCCTCATCCATTGGGGTGTTGATGCAAAACGTGGGGACGGTGGTCGCCATTAAGCGGGCGATTATCGACGATGAGCCATTAATTGAACGGGTCGTGACACTCACCGGTGATGCATTAGCAAAACCGGGGAATTTCTGGGCCAGAATTGGTACACCGGTATCGCACTTGTTGAAATTGGCCGGATTTCAGCCTCAACAGCAACCGATGGTGATCATGGGTGGCCCGCTGATGGGCTTTACACTGCCAAGTTTGGATGTGCCGATCGTTAAGATCAGTAACTGTATTTTAGCACCGACCGAAGCCGAAATGGGGCTATCAGAAGCCGAACAGTCTTGTATTCGCTGTGGTTTATGTGTTGATGCTTGTCCAGCCGGTTTATTGCCCCAACAGCTCTATTGGTTCAGCCGGGGTGAAGAGCATGAGAAAGCGCGCAATCATAACTTATTCGATTGTATTGAATGCGGTGCTTGCGCCTATGTGTGCCCGAGCAATATCCCATTGGTTCAATATTACCGTCAGGAAAAAGCAGAAATCCGCGCCCTCGACCAGGAAAATGCCCGAGCAGCGGAAGCCAAAGCACGTTTTGAGGCCAAGCAAATGCGGTTGGAGCGAGAAAAGCGCGCTCGTGAGCTACGCCATAAACAAGCCGCCGTTAAACTGACTGACGCTGATCAGCATAGGGTTGAAGCTGCCATTAGTCGATTGGCTCGCCATGATGGGGATACTGACGCAGTTATCACCGTGACCGCAGGGCAAACACCAGATAACAGCGCAGTCATTGCCGCTCGTGAGGCTCGAAAAGCACAGGCCAGAGCACGTCAGGCAGAAAAACAACTCACTGTAACACCCGATGAGGCAACACAACCATCGGTTGACCCACGCCAAGCCGCTGTTGCTGCTGCTATTGCCCGCGTTAAAGCTAAGAAAGCGACACAAGCAGCGTCTGAGTCCACGGTTGTGGTGCAGGAACATGAAGTGTTAGAAACCGATCCACGCAAAGCTGCCGTTGCTGCCGCCATTGCCCGTGTCAAAGCCAAAAAAGCGGCGCAAGCAGCGTCTGAGTCCACGGTTGTGGTGCAGGAACATGAAGTGTTAGAAACCGATCCACGCAAAGCTGCCGTTGCTGCCGCCATTGCCCGTGTCAAAGCCAAAAAAGCGGCGCAAGCACAATCTGAGTCCACGGTTGTGGTGCAGGAACATGAAGTGTTAGAAACTGATCCGCGCAAAGCTGCCGTTGCTGCCGCCATTGCCCGTGTTAAAGCCAAAAAAGCGGCGCAGGCACAGTCTGAGTCCACGGTTGTGGTGCAGGAACATGAAGTGTTAGAAACCGATCCACGCAAAGCTGCCGTTGCTGCCGCCATTGCCCGTGTTAAAGCCAAAAAAGCTGCACAAACTGCTAACCCAGATTAAGACGAAACACACGTAACTGACGCTCTGCCATGGCGGCAGAGCATCAGTTCGTCAACATCAGATAGTTATAAACCACCGAAATATCGCGCATTTTTGATTCAGCATGGCAACTGTCTATCTCGATAACTTCCATTTCGACACCACCACCAAATTCTTCACGTAATTTTGGCAGCACTTCATTAAACAAATAAATTGAGAATTTCACACACTCTTTGGCGCTACCTTGGTGGGATATTGAGAGAAACTCCCCCGCCGGAATAGAGATATAATCAACCTCACGGTGCCCCTGTATTTCATGCCGTTTCTCTTTATCAATAGCAGTCGAATAGTACACGCTGTTCTGGCCTTTCTGACACTCCTTGGCTGAAAACAGTGAATACACCCGTTGGCATGAGAAATTAACTTCCTTAAAGAAATCGAGCAGAATTTCATCTTTCATTGCCATAAAGGAGGAGTGTTGACCACTGCAATGGTTGTGTTCATCAAAATCCAGTCGCCGCTTAAAGCCCACCAGCTCTCTCTCAGGTAAAGATATCCGTTTGATTTCAGGCGTATAATTTTCACAAAAACCAAAGCGGGGAATCATCCCTTGCACATCCCAGTGCTCCATTTGGCGAAAACTATTAGGCGTGACCCCAAACCGCTTCTTAAATGTACGCGTAAAGGTTTGCTGTGAATCGAAGCCCAACTCATCAGAGATTTCAATGATAGGACGGCGCGAAATGCGCAGCGCAACAGCCGCGCGAGTCAGTACCCGCCCACGTATATAGGAGGCTAATTGTAACCCCACAATACTTTTAAACTTCCGTTGCAGGTGCCATTTTGAATATCCCGAAATCTTCGCCACATCGTCCAATGTGGGTCTTTTCTCTAAATTGATTTCAATCCACTCAATTAATTCTTCTATAAACAATATGTCTTCGTTGATCATCTTATTATTCTTTAAATATATAATTACAGTGCATACTACATTAATCTATCATTATGCCAACGCTTTTCTCAAATCTCATTTCACAGGTTAATAAATCGTTAGCTTGCAGTTAATTAGCCGCAAGTGACCTACAAAAAATCAAGTTAAAACAATAAATTAAATAACACCTATCGCCAATTAAAACCTAATAACTCGCCATCACTTAAGGAGCCGTTATTAGTATATGTTTGTTACTATCTCGATATAAATTGCAAGTTAAATTTTTAGGCTAACGGGGGTTATTTAATGCTATAGCTTCCTTAATATCTCAATGCATTATGAATAATAACCCTATGATTAAGGCGTATTACACTTTGCCTGAATAGGGTAGAATACGGCACAATTATTATCCCCCTGACGGCTGAGTGTATCGATGGCCGCAAGCATTGGCTTGCCAGCGCAATAGCTGCGCTTAAACACTCTGTTAAGCATTTGACATATGGTTGTAATTTCATGAAATTCAGGCCAGCAACACCGACCCAGAAAAAAGGGTTGCAAATAGCCAGTTCCCCTTTTACGCACAATCAACGTAGTACCCGCAGTATCATGTTGTTGGTGATTCTGGCCTGCATTCCGGGCATTATTGCCCAGACCTACTTCTTTGGTTATGGCAACCTGATTCAGGCCGTGCTGGCGATGGCTACCGCCGTGCTAGCCGAAGGGGCTGTTTTGCAGTTACGCAAACAACCGGTATTGATACGGTTGCAAGATAACTCCGCCCTGCTTACCGGCTTACTGCTGGGGATAAGCCTGCCCCCCTTGGCCCCTTGGTGGATGATTGTGTTGGGTACGTTGTTTGCTATCATCATCGCTAAACAACTGTATGGCGGCTTGGGGCAAAATCCGTTTAACCCCGCCATGGTTGGCTATGTAGTTCTGCTGATTTCATTCCCAGTACAAATGACCACTTGGCTACCCCCGTTGCCATTACAAGGTATGCCGATTGGTTTTTATGACACACTTTCAACTATCTTTACCGGACATACCCACAGTGGCGCGGATATTCATCAACTCCAGATGGGTTATGATGGTGTCAGTCAGGCGACACCGTTGGATGGTTTTAAAACTGCCCTGCGCTCACAATCCACTGAGCAAATTCTGCAACAACCCATTTTTGCTGCAACGTTAGCGGGTATTGGCTGGCAATGGATTAACATTGGTTTTCTGGCGGGCGGCTTATTGCTGCTGTGGCGTAAAGCGATTCATTGGCACATTCCGGTCAGTTTCTTGTTGGCACTGGCTGGTTGTGCCGCAATCAGTTGGATAGCCGCCCCGCAAAGTTTTGCCCCGCCGATGTTGCATTTGTTTTCCGGTGCCACAATGTTAGGTGCGTTCTTTATAGCCACCGATCCAGTTAGTGCGTCTACCACACCCCGTGGCCGCCTGATTTTTGGGGCATTAATCGGTATTCTGGTGTGGTTAATTCGGGTTTATGGTGGTTATCCCGACGGAGTCGCCTTTGCCGTACTGCTGGCCAATATTACCGTTCCACTGATTGACCACTATACCCAGCCACGGGTTTATGGTCACAACCGCGCCGGTAAATAAGGAGCCGTTATGCTAAAAACTATGAAGCGTCACGGCATCACTTTGGCCCTGTTTGCCGCTGGTGCTACCGGATTGACAGCAGTGGTTAACTCACTGACAGAGTCAACCATTGCCCATCAGGCCGCTTTGCAACAGAAAGCGTTGTTGGATCAAGTTGTCCCGGCTGAAAATTATGACAATGATATGCAAGCTGAATGTTACGTTGTCACTGATATTGCGTTGGGTAACCTGTCTCCTCACCGCGTGTATCTGGCACGATTGGCGAATAAACCCGTGGCAGCCGCGATTGAAACCACCGCTCCAGACGGTTATTCCGGTGCTATCCAACTGTTAGTCGGTGCGGATTTCCACGGTAATGTACTCGGCAGTCGGGTGATGGAACATCACGAAACCCCCGGTCTCGGTGATAAGATTGATATTAGAATCTCTGATTGGATTAGCCATTTCAGCGGCCAACATGTCGAGAGTGAACAAGACAAACGCTGGGCAGTGAAGAAAGACGGCGGTACTTTTGATCAATTTACCGGTGCCACCATTACGCCAAGAGCGGTGGTGCGAGCGGTGAAAAATACCACGCTGTATTTGGAAACCTTGCCGGGCAAACTTGATAGTTTGCCCGTCTGTGGAGAGAGTCAATGAGTGAAGCAAAAGATCTGTTAGCGCAAGGGCTATGGAAGAATAACTCTGCGTTGGTGCAGCTATTGGGTCTGTGTCCGTTGTTGGCAGTCTCCTCAACGGCCACCAATGCTCTCGGATTGGGATTAGCGACCACACTGGTATTGGTGTGTACCAATACGGCAGTGTCTGCGTTGCGCCGCTGGGTGCCAAATGAAATTCGCATTCCAATCTATGTGATGATCATTGCTTCCGTGGTCAGTACCGTGCAAATGCTGATTAACGCCTATGCCTTTGGGTTATATCAATCCTTGGGAATATTTATCCCATTGATTGTGACTAACTGCATTGTGATTGGCCGGGCGGAAGCTTACGCGGCAAAAAATCCGGTGGGGTTATCTGCTCTGGATGGCCTGGCTATGGGGTTAGGGGCAACCTGCGCGTTATTTGTGCTGGGATCGCTGCGTGAAATTCTGGGGAACGGTACTTTATTCGATGGCGCAGATATGTTGTTAGGCAACTGGGCAAAAGTGCTGCGTATCGAAATTTTGCATCTGGATAGCCCTTTCCTGTTAGCAATGCTGCCACCCGGTGCCTTTATTGGTTTGGGATTGCTATTGGCCGGTAAATATATCATTGACGAAAAAATGAAAGCGCGCAAAGCACAACGAGTGGCGACTGCGCCGCAACTTCAGGACGGAGATGCCCGGAACGCCTTATGAATAAAGAGAAACGTGTCGCAATTCTGACCCGGCTGCGGGACAACGATCCGCACCCCACGACGGAACTGGTCTATACCTCACCTTTTGAGCTGCTTATTTCGGTGTTGCTCTCAGCGCAAGCCACTGATGTCAGCGTCAATAAAGCCACCGCCAAACTTTATCCGGTGGCCAATACCCCGCAAGCCCTGCTTGATCTGGGTGTTGATGGTCTGAAGTCATACATCAAAACTATCGGTCTGTTTAATACTAAAGCCGAAAATGTGATTAAAACCTGCCGCATTTTGCTGGAAAAGCATAATGGCGAGGTGCCTGAAGACAGAGCGGCGCTCGAAGCACTGCCTGGTGTTGGCCGTAAAACGGCGAATGTGGTGTTGAACACGGCTTTTGGTTGGCCAACTATCGCGGTAGATACCCATATATTTCGCGTCTGTAACCGCACCGGCTTTGCTCCCGGTAGCAATGTTGATCAGGTTGAAGCCAAGTTACTCAAGGTGGTTCCGGCTGAATTTAAGCTTGATTGCCATCACTGGCTAATTCTGCATGGTCGCTATACCTGTATTGCCCGCAAACCGCGCTGTGGTTCGTGCATTATTGAAGATTTGTGTGAGTTTAAAGAAAAGGTCTACCCGGAGCATTAATCCTCTGACAACGCTCAGTACATGCCTGTGGCGATGAGCGCAGGCAGACCATAAGAATTGCGCACAAGCGCTCTGGCCTGAGCGCAATACTCTGCTGTCGTTTCCACCGCTTAAACATGTTATCAACCACGATAAATCTCCTCTATGCCGCGATTGCGGTATTCGATTAGACGCCACATCCCCACGCCACTAGACTTGTGACAAAATAGACCCAAACAGTTAATGACTTTGTTACCTGTTTGAAACAAAAAAGACACCTGCGGCGTATCATTATGAAATTTAAATCAGCAATAAAACCCTATACCGGCGCGGCTGGTGGCTGGGGCTCCCTCGAAGCTACTACGCGCTTTGTCCTGGACAGCAAACAAGCGTTGAAAAATATTCGCAATTTGCTACGGGTCAATCAGGTAAAAGGTTTTGATTGCCCCGGTTGTGCCTGGGGTGACGATAACCACAGCACTTTCAGTTTTTGCGAAAATGGCGCCAAAGCGGTCAGTTGGGAAGCAACCCGCAAAGCAGTGGAACCCCAATTCTTCGCCGAGCACAGTCTGACCACATTGCGCCAGCAGAGTGACTACTTCCTTGAGTACCAGGGGCGGCTCACCCATCCGATGCGTTATAACCCACAAACTGACCGTTACCAACCCATCAGTTGGGAAGAGGCGTTGGCGTTGATCGCTCAGCATATTAATGGATTGGATAGCCCTGATCAGTTGGAGCTGTATACCTCCGGGCGCGCCAGTAATGAAGCCTCTTACCTTTATCAGTTATTTGGCCGCATGTTGGGGACCAATAACTTCCCGGACTGCTCAAACATGTGCCATGAAGCCAGTGGTACCGGATTAAAGCAAAGCATTGGCGTCGGTAAAGGCACCATTCAGATGCATGACTTCGAACTGGCCGATGCTATTTTTGTCTTCGGACAAAATCCGGGGACTAACCACCCCCGCATGTTACACAGCCTCCGTCATGCCAAAGATCGCGGTGCTCGCATTGTTAGTTTCAATACCTTGCGTGAACGCGGTTTGGAGCGTTTTGCCGATCCGCAAAATCCCCTTGAGATGCTGACACCAAAATCCTCCCCTATTAGTTCTGCTTATTTTCAACCTAATTTAGGCGGTGATATGGCGGCGGTGCGCGGCATGGTGAAAGCCTTGTTGGAAACCCATCGCCATCAACTGGCACACGGGGAGCCTGGTTTGTTTGATCACGCCTTTATTGCGGTATATACACAAGGTATAGAGGCGTATCTGGCGGCCGTAGATAACACGCCCTGGGCGCAGATCACCCAACAGTCGGGCCTAAGTGAAGAGCAAATTCGCCATGCCGCTGATATTTATCAACATGCCGAACGCGTTATCATCACCTGGGCGATGGGGATCACTCAGCATAAACATTCAGTGATAACGGTACGTGAATTAGCCAATCTTCAACTGTTGTTTGGTCAGTTAGGCAAGCCCGGCGCGGGGTTATGTCCGGTACGCGGCCACAGTAACGTGCAAGGCAATCGCACGATGGGCATTGATGAAAAACCCACAAAAGCCATGCTGGATCGTTTGGCCGACCATTTTGGTTTCACCCCACCACAAAGTGCAGGTCATAACACCGTGGAAGCCCTTGAGGCAATGTTGCGCGGCGAAGTAAAAGTGCTGATTGCCCTTGGGGGGAACCTGGCAGCGGCGGCACCGGATACTGAGCGTACTGCGCAAGCGTTACGCCGTTGCGATCTGACCGTTCATATCAGTACTAAGCTAAATCGCAGTCACCTGATAACCGGCACTGATGCCTTGATTTTACCCACTCTGGGCCGCACCGAGCGCGATATACAAGCCAGCGGTTCACAATTCATTACGGTAGAAGATTCTTTCAGTATGGTGCACGCCTCTGAAGGTGTTGGGAAGCCATTGGCGCAAACCCAGCACGCTGAAACCGCCATTGTTTGTGGCATTGCTAATGCGGTTTTCGCTAACAAAAAGGTTAAGGGTGCAACGCTGGACTGGCTGGCATTAGCCGCTGACTACAACCTGATCCGTGACCATATTGCCGCCACCGTACCAGGCTTTGATAATTTCAATACGCGCTGTGATCAACCCGGTGGTTTCTATCTGGGCAGCGCCGCTGCTGAAATGCGTTTTGCTACCCCAAGTGGTAAAGCTGAATTTTGCGCAGCTCCCCTGCCAGAGAGTCTATTCCCGCAGATTGCCGGGGTTGAAGCGCCGTTTGTGTTACAAACATTACGCTCTCATGATCAATATAACACCACCATTTATGGTCTCGACGATCGCTACCGGGGTGTCTATGGTCAGCGAGAAGTTCTGTTCATTAACCCGCAAGATTTGGCAGCATTGGCATTAGAAGATGGCGAGTTGGTGGAAATAGAAACCCTATGGAATGATGGAATTAGCCGTAAAGTCAGTGGATTCAAGTTGGTAAGTTATGATATCCCGCGCGGTAATCTCGCCGCATACTATCCTGAAACTAACCCACTGGTGCCCTTATCCAGTTTTGGTGATCAAACCCACACCCCAACATCAAAATCAGTGCCCGTGACCATTCGACGCTGGCAACCACCGCTGTCACAGCGGATTGCCTGAGTTTGTTATATGAAATCGGCCCTATTGAGGTGACAGGGGCCGATAATCATGGGCAACGGATATGCCCACATCTTTAACAAGGAATTCCCCTCCAACGTGATATGCCGCTTGCCCGATGGGGCTGATTCGCGTAAAACTGTCAGCCGGATTAAACCCACTCACTACACCATTCACTGGACGATATGTTTCAAGATAACCCGCTGCTGGCGCAGCTAAAACAGCAACTTCACACTCAGACCCCGCGCGTTGAAGGCGTGGTTAAAGGTACTGAGAAAGGCTTTGGCTTTCTTGAGGTAGATGGGCAGAAAAGTTATTTTATTCCGCCGCCGCAGATGAAGAAAGTCATGCACGGCGATCGGATTATTGCCACCTTGCACACGGATAAAGATCGTGAAATTGCTGAGCCAGAAACATTGGTCGAGCCATTTTTATCCCGCTTTGTCGGTCGCGTACAACGAAAAGATGATCGTCTGTCTATTGTGCCGGACCACCCATTGCTGCGTGATGCCATCCAATGTCGTCCAGACCGTGAGTTAACCCACGATTTCCAAAACGGTGATTGGGCCGTGGCTGAAATGCGCCGCCACCCATTAAAAGGCGACCGCGCTTTTAATGCTGATCTGACGGCATTTATTACCAATGGTGAAGATCATTTCGTGCCTTGGTGGGTGACATTAGCTCGCCATAATCTGGAGCGTGAAGCCCCGGTTATGGTCGAATCCGCCTTGCCAGACTGCGACTTAGCACGCGAAGATCTGACCGCTCTTCATTTTGTCACTATCGACAGCAACAGCACCGAAGATATGGATGATGCGTTGTATGTAGAAGACAATGGTGACGGTTCCCTGCTGTTGACCATTGCCATTGCGGACCCAACGGCCTATGTTGATGAAAACAGTGAGTTAGATTTAATCGCCCGTAAACGTGCATTTACTAACTATCTGCCTGGCTTCAACATCCCGATGCTGCCACGCCACTTGTCTGACAACCTCTGCTCATTGCGGCCAAATGAGCGCCGCCCGGTATTGGTATGCCGTGTGACTATCGCCGCTGATGGGGCGTTAGGTGATGATATTCGCTTCTCCTCCGCTTGGGTCGAGTCTAAGGCCAAACTGGTTTATGACAAGGTTTCTGACTGGTTGGACGGCAACATGGGTTGGCAGCCACCTGATGCGGATATTGCCGAGCAAATTCTATTACTGAAACGGGTTTGCGAAGCGCGTAGCAACTGGCGTCAAGAGCATGCGCTGGTGTTTAAAGACCGCCCAGATTACCGCTTCCTATTGGGTGAGAAAGGCGAAGTGCTGGATATCATCGTTGAGCACCGCCGTATTGCTAACCGTATTGTTGAAGAGTGCATGATTGCCGCCAACGTCTGTGCTGCTATTGCGTTACGCGATAATTTGGGCTTTGGCATTTATAACGTGCATACCGGTTTTGATCCGGCCTTGGTTGAACAGGCAGCGACCGTGTTGCAAGCCAATGGTGTCGAGGCTGACCCCCAGGCTCTGCTGACCCTGCCGGGCTTCTGCGAGTTGCGCCGCCATCTCGATGCGTTGCCAACCCAGTTCCTCGACAGCCGTATCCGCCGCTTCCAAACCTTTGCCGAAATCAGCACCGTTCCCGGCCCACACTTTGGTTTAGGGCTAGAGGCCTATGCCACTTGGACTTCACCTATTCGTAAATACGGTGATATGGTCAATCATCGCCTGCTCAAAGCTATTATTACCGGCCAGCAAGCAGAGAAACCACAAGATGAGATAACCGTGCAGTTGGCTGAGCGCCGCCGCCTGAACCGCATGGCTGAACGCGATGTCGGTGACTGGCTGTATGCCCGTTATCTACAACCTCAAGCCGGTACTGATACCCGCTTCCCGGCGGAAATCATTGATGTCACCCGTGGTGGCCTGCGTGTTCGTTTGCTGGATAATGGCGCTGTGGCCTTTATCCCTGCACCGTTTATTCATGCAGTACGTGATGAAATGGTCTGTAGTCAGGAAACAGGTACCGTGCAAATTAAAGGTGAAACGGTTTATAGCCAAAGCGATAAAATCGAAGTGCGTATTGCCGAAGTTCGCATGGAAACTCGCAATGTGGTGGCCCGCCCGGTGGTTTGATAAGTTGACACCAGTCAATGATTCCGGTGACAAATCTGCCAAGAGCAGATGTGAACGCTGCTTGCAAAGGCGTGGCCCAAGGATGGGCCGAGTAACAAAAGTAGCTAACGCACATGCAGCTTGAAGTATGACAAGTATAAGCCGTGGTGATACACAACATCCCACGGCCTTTTCAATTGCCCCCTTTCAATCCCACTTGATGTTCCCTCCACTTAGCGCTGTCAGCGTCACAAAATGTAAGCAAATGCTACTTTACATTACGTTAAAATAATTTACCGATCACATTTTTCACTTTCGCATCTTTTCTTTCACATTAAAGCTCTTATGTTAACTAGCGGTTTGCATCTTTTTTCCAAAACGGGTGCTGATAACTGTTAAATTTTCCTCATAACAAGGAGTCGTTACCCATGAAGAACGTCAAGACTGTCGTCATATGGCTGACCGTGGCGTTAATTGGTGCATTTGCCTTTGCCATGCTGGCAATCAGCCGCGGTGAGCATGTCAATGCCATCTGGTTGGTGATCGCCTCAGTGGCGTGTTACAGCATCGCTTACCGCTTTTACAGCCTGTTTATTGCCAAGAATGTGTTTGAGTTGGATGACCGCCGTCTAACACCTGCTGAGCGGCGCAATGATGGTCTGGATTATGTCCCGACCAATAAATGGGTGCTATTCGGTCACCACTTTGCGGCGATTGCCGGTGCCGGGCCGTTAGTCGGGCCAATACTGGCCGCACAGATGGGCTTCTTACCGGGGACTATTTGGATTTTGGTCGGGGTGATGATGGCTGGTGCGGTACAGGATTTCTTGATCCTGTTTATCTCTACCCGCCGCGATGGCCGTTCTCTGGGGGAGATGGCAAAACAAGAGTTGGGCGCTTTTGCCGGGGTTATTACCATGCTGGGTGCGCTAGGGGTGATGATTATCATCTTGTCCGCGCTAGCATTAGTGGTGGTTAAAGCCTTAGCTGACAGCCCATGGGGCTTGTTCACCATTGCCGCGACTATCCCGATCGCACTGTTTATGGGCGTTTATATGCGCTTTATCCGCCCAGGTAAAATCGCGGAAGTATCCTTAATTGGTTTCGTACTGATGATGTCCGCAATTATTTACGGCGGCAATATTGCGGCTCACCCTTATTGGGGGCCATTCTTTACCTTACACGGCACCACCCTGACCTGGGTGCTGGTTATCTACGGTTTTATCGCCTCAGTGCTGCCAGTGTGGTTGTTGCTGGCACCACGGGACTATCTGTCGACCTTCCTGAAGATCGGCGTCATTATTGGTCTGGCCATCGGTATTGTCTTTGCCATGCCTGAAATGAAAATGCCTGCCGTCACACGTTTTATTGATGGCAGCGGCCCGGTATTCTCCGGTAGCCTGTTCCCGTTCCTGTTTATTACCATCGCTTGCGGGGCTATTTCGGGCTTCCACGCCTTGGTTGCCAGTGGCACCACACCAAAACTGATTGAGCGTGAAAGTCACACTCGCTTTATCGGCTATGGCGCGATGCTGATGGAGTCCTTTGTCGCCATCATGGCGCTAATTTGTGCCTCGGTTATCGATCCCGGTGTCTATTTCGCCATGAACTCTCCGGCGGCGTTGATTGGCACCACAGTAGAAAGCGCCTCTCTGGCCATTAGCAGTTGGGGGTTTGTAGTTACACCTGAAACCCTGGCCATGATTGCCAAAGATGTTGGCGAGAACACCATTTTATCCCGTGCAGGTGGTGCCCCCACTTTCGCCGTCGGGATGGCGCATATTATCAGTGAGATATTTAACAGCCGCAATATGATGGCCTTCTGGTATCACTTTGCCATTCTATTTGAAGCCATGTTTATTCTGACCGCCGTGGATGCCGGTACCCGCGCCTGCCGCTTTATGGTGCAGGATTTGGTGGGTGTGGTGGTGCCGAGTCTGGCAAATAACCGCTCATGGTTTGGTAACTTGTCCGGTACCACCGTGGCGGTCGCCTGCTGGGGCTTCTTTGTTTATCAAGGTGTAGTTGACCCACTAGGGGGGATCAATACCTTGTGGCCACTGTTCGGTATCGGTAACCAGATGCTGGCATCGATGGCGCTGATTTTAGGGACTGTCGTCCTGTTTAAAATGAAGAAGCAACGCTATGCTTGGGTAACCATCCTGCCAACGATTTGGCTGTTTATTACCTCAATGACTGCGGGCTGGCAGAAGATTTTCCATGAAAAACCGAGTATTGGCTTCCTGGCGCAAGCGAAGAAATTCTCAGCCGGGGTTGAACAAGGGGTTCTGATTGCCCCCGCCAAAAGCATTAAAGACATGGAAACTATTGTGTTCAACAACCAGATCAATGCCGCCTTATGTGCATTCTTTATGCTGGTGGCAGTGACCATGCTGATTTCATCTTTCTTTGTGGTCCGTCGTGCGCTGAAATCCAGCAAACCGACCACTCATGAGACTGAAATTGTCTTGCGTGAGGAGATTGCTCGTGGTTAATGCAGGCATACCGTTTCGCACCCGAACAGGTTTAGCAACCACGCCGCGCCTGATTACGCGTTGTATACCGCTGGTTCCTGTGGCTGTCCAGCCGACAGATCTGCGGGCCTGGTTGCGCCTTATCGCACACCGCGTGGCACAAAGCTTTCGCCTGATGGTGGGAGTACAGGATTACGGTAATTATGTTAATCATATGCGCCGGCATCATCCTGACACCGCACCGATGACCGAACGGGAATTCCACCGTTATTGTCTGGATGCCCGCTTCCCCAGCAAGGCGGGCAAACTGGGGAAATGCCCTTGCTAGGCGGCTAACAAGCCGAACGATGAAGTGACATTGTCACGCCCTGTGGATACTTCACAGGGCGTTTTTATTATCCGTTTGAACAGCAGGCACCACAACTAGCTCAAGATTGGCGAGCCAAATGCGCCCTGCCAATCTTGTTCAAATTGTTCTACTGCCGCTTTTACCGCAGGCGCGCTAATAAATTGTTCTGCCACATCCACCGGTATGGTGACCGACTGACAGCCCGCCAACAGGCAATCCAGAACCTGACGCGGCGTGCGGAAGCTGGCGGCCAGCACTTTAGCACCTGGAGCATGTAAGGTTAACAATTGCTGTAATTCACGGACCATCGCAATACCATCACCGCCTTGTGCATCCAGTCGGTTAACATAGGGGGCGACATATTCAGCCCCTGCCAATGCAGACAGCAGCCCTTGCCCGGCACCATATACGGCGGTACCTAATGTGGGAATCGACATCCCTTTCAATTGCTTAATAGCAGCCAATCCTTCAGCGGTGGCGGGAATTTTGATAACCAAACCAGGGATGCGCTTTGACAGCATAATTGCCTCGGACACCATCAGTTCGCTGTCATTGGCCAGCACTTGTGCGAAAAGTTTACCGGTACCGCCCAGAGCATCACGCAACGCAGGTAACACCTCCCAGATAGGTTTGCCCGCCTTTGCCAGAATAGTCGGGTTGGTAGTGACCCCCTGTAATGGCAATACACGCGCCAGGCGTTTTACTGCGGCGACATCTGCGGTATCAAGATAAAGCTCCATAAGAACCTCCGGTTTGGATTATGTAAGCAGCCAGACTGGTTACCCAGCTAAGCAAATGGATTTACCAACAATCATTAGCCGCAATCATAGACCAATAATAAATCTATAACGTGATCTCTATCAAAATACTTTCATTCGAAAGCCAGGATAACTTCAATCGAAAGTAATATGTTTTTGCATAATGCAAAAAGTGCGATGATAGGGTTGTAGGACAGAGTTGTGGGGTGCCTCACTTTTCCCTCAGTCCACCGAGTGTTATCCGCGCTATTTAGGGTATTATTTACTATTAAGATGCTGTGACCGGCGAGCGTTGACCTGCGTTGGCAGGTTCACCTCCCATCACATCCTTTGATCTGGAATGCCATGAACCCAAGACAACAAATAATTTTACAGTTGGTAAACGACCGGCAACGTGTCAGCGTCAGTGAATTGGCACAGGAAACACAGGTCTCTGAGGTGACAATCCGTCAGGATCTCAATCAGCTAGAATCACGAGGCTTGCTCAAGCGAGTGCATGGCTCAGCCGTCGCGCTTGAGAGTGACGATGTTGATGTTCGCATGATGACTCACTTCGCCATGAAGCAAAAACTGGCCAATCACGCTGCATCACTGGTCAATGAAGGTGAAACGGTATTTGTCGAAAGTGGCAGTAGTAACGCCCTGCTGGCGCATCATTTGGCACAACGCCCTGGCATTACCTTGGTGACGGTGAGTGGCTATATTGCCAGACAATTGAAAGAGTCTTCCTGTGAAGTCATTCTTCTGGGCGGAATTTATCAGAAAAAAAGTGACAGTATGGTTGGCCCATTGACGCAACTTTGTTTGCGCCATGTGCATTTCAGTAAGGCGTTTATCGGCATCGATGGTTACCAAGTGGATACCGGTTTTACTGGGCGCGATATGTTACGGGCCGATGTGATCAATAGTGTGTTAGCCAAAGGCGCTGAAAATATTATTCTGGCCGATGCATCAAAATTTGGCCAAGTGCATCAGAACTCACTGATGCCATTATCGTCCATCAACCGGGTTATTACCGATAACCGCCTGCCCGCAGGTTATCAGCAGCAATTAATGGCACAAGGCATTCAAGTCGATATCCTCAGCGAATAAGAGGAACAACATTCATAACGGAGTAACAGCAATAATGGCGGACATTACCTTCACGCGTGAACAGACACAGCGGATGGCACGTAAAATTCAGGACTATCTGGAGCAGAACCTGAGTATTGAGCTGGAAGATTTTGATGCGGAATTTTTACTGGAATTCATCAGCCGTGAGCTGGGCGCACATTATTACAATCAAGGTATCAATGATGCCATTGCACAGGTCGAAGCAAAAATGCTCGATATCACTGACTCCGTGCTATGGCTGGAGAAACCCGTGCAAGACTGAACACGGGTTATCTTGTTTGCTTCTCAACGAGAGGCCCAAACAGCGATTATTGCCCGTAATAGGCATTTTTACCGTGTTTGCGTAAATAGTGTTTATCCAGCAGTTGCGGTTGCATATTACCAAGTTGCGGGTTCAATTGGCGTGAGAAAATCCCCATATAAGCCAACTCTTCTAACACCACCGCGTTGTGCACTGCATTATCCGCGCTGGTCCCCCAGGCAAACGGCCCGTGTGAATTGACTAAAACGGCAGGCACATCTTCCGGCTTAATGCCCCGTTGATGGAATGTTTCAACAATGACATTACCGGTCTCCCATTCATAGCGGCCAGCAATCTCTTCCTGCGTCATCAGCCGAGTGCAAGGAATAGCGCCATAGAAGTAATCTGCATGCGTGGTGCCCCATGCTGGCAAATCTAGCCCCGCCTGCGCCCAAATGGTTGCATGGCGTGAATGGGTATGAACGATGCCACCAATCTGCGGGAAATTAAGATAAAGCACTCGGTGAGTATCGGTATCCGATGAAGGCTTCTTACTGCCCTCCACCACTTTGCCAGTTTCCAGCTCGACTACCACCATATCGTCCAGTGTCATCACATCATATTCCACACCGGAAGGCTTAATAACCAGCAAACCACGTTGTCTATCGACAGCACTGACATTCCCCCAAGTGAATGTGACCAGATTATGGCGAGGTAAAGCCAGATTGGCGGCCAGCACTTGCTGTTTCAGTTCGTTAAGCATCGTCGTATCCTGAATGTCTGAATTTCTCTCATTTTCAGCGTCACAGGTCAGAACAGGTATGGGATAAATGGCTATAAACTGCGTGCAGATCGGCTGGAAAGTACAGTCTGAGAGATGTACCTACCAGAACGTCATATTTTATTTAGCGCTGACAATGGCTTAATTGCGCCTTTGGCCTCAGATAAACCCTAATTATCCTCATCATCAGATCAAATTAGGACTATTTACCTATTAAATGATTTGCGGATATTTATACTAATTTCTATCGGTGACAAAACGAATTTTTAGCATTAATTGCGAATTTAAATCCAAACGGCGATTTTTATTCTAAACACTAACAAAATGAGACTTCGGCTAAAATTGATACAGTGCCTATACTTAATTAGGTAAGTTACATTTTGCATGGATATATCAGGATAGATAGATTGAATGCTACATGACCTGATCTGTCCGTGCTCAGCCAACGTCAGGAGAATTATTATGATGATAATCAATAAACGATTTGCCACTGCCGCCTTGGCGCTAACGCTGGCCTTGTCCCTGTCCGCATGTTCTAACATGTCCAAACGTGACCGGAATACCGCAATAGGTGCCGGTGCCGGTGCCGTAGGCGGTGCGGTGTTGACCGGCAGCACGCTGGGGACATTAGGCGGCGCGGCTATTGGTGGGGTTATCGGGCACCAAGTCAGCAAATAACCTAGCCTATTTTACTTGACGTTGCAGGGGTGTTAGCTTGCTTGCTACCTGCAACCTCAATTTTTCTCAGTCACTCCCGTGTCATCAAACCCGTAATGATTATCAACCACCGGCTAACTTAACTTTCATTCCTTTGGCTTCTAAAAGTTGCTTCAACAGTTCCCGCTTATCACCCTGAATCTCGATCACGCCCTCTTTGACTGATCCACCGCAACCGCACTTCTTCTTCAATTCTGCTGCCACTTTCTCTAGCATTTCATCACTGCCATCGATACCGGTAATCAGACACACGCCCTTTCCTTTGCGACCACTGGTTTGACGCTGGATGCGAACAATGCCATCGCCTTTTGGCCGCGCGGGTTTTAGCTCAGGTTCACTGATGCGCCCAGTGTCAGTTGAATACACCAGCCGGCTATTATCATTCGTCATTATGCCACCTTACTCAATGATGCCAGAATTTCACTCAGTGTCTTTGCCGGATCAGGGGATTGGGTGATCGGACGCCCGATAACCATATAATCTACCCCAGCAGTGACTGCTTGCTCAGGTGTCATGATACGGCGCTGATCACCTGCCTCACTGCCCTGCGGGCGAATACCTGGGGTAACCAGTTTAAAGTCAGCGCCACAAACCTGCTTGAGGCGTACAGCTTCATGGGCGGAGCACACCACGCCATCTAAACCGCAATCCCAGGTCAGTTTCGCTAACCGCTCGGCATGCTCTGCCGGGCTAATGTTAATGCCGATATCACGTAAATCTTCGCCATCCATGCTGGTAAGTACCGTAACCGCTATCAATAGAGGGGCTTGATGCCCATAGGGTACTAAGGCCTCTTTAGCTGCGGTCATCATGCGCGCGCCACCACTGGCATGGACATTGACCATCCACACCCCAAGTTCTGCTGCCGCGATCACCGCCTTCGCGGTGGTATTGGGAATATCGTGAAATTTCAGATCAAGGAAAACCTCAAAACCACGCTGATGCAGATCACGGACCAACTGAGGGCCATATAAGGTGAACATCTCCTTGCCCACTTTTAACCGGCAATCTTGCGGATTAACACGATCAGCAAAGGCTAACGCAGCGTCTTTATCGGCATAATCCAGCGCGACAATGACAGGAGAAGATATCGGGCCACAGTTATTCGTTTTAGTTGCAGACGTCATTTTTAAGCCCTTTTCAGTCAATAAGTAATGATAACGCCCATATTCTACAGGGTGCTCTCCTGAAATTACAGCTATCGGGCGACACCAATGTTTGCTGTTGATGAGACATGATTGCCGAATAGGGTCAATTTACGTCAAGCAGTGGGATTGTTCATACCTACCATTAAGTAAATCAGCTTCAAGAAATGTAAATTATCAATCAAATATTTTGATTTAGATCCTCAGTTGTTTGTGATTATCATTCAATATTAATGCTGTATCATTCACTCCATCGCCAGACAGTCACTGTCTACTGAACAAGTAAAAAATAGTAAACATTCAAATAATAAACTAGAAACTGGAGTTTCACATGAAAAGCATTAAATTCATCGCCCCGGCATTAATTCTGTCTCTCGTTTCATTTGCCAGTGTTGCTGCCACCCAAGTCCAAAGTAATCAATCAACAGGATTGAATGAGATTGGCGTAATTTCTGCCAGCAATGCTGGCTCGCTGACTGAGCTAGAAAATGCATTGGCGCAGCAAGCTAAGGCTGCCGGTGCAAAGTCTTTCCTAATCACTTCAGCGACCGGCAATAACAAAATGCACGGTACTGCAATTATCTATCGTTAATGCCCGTCCCTCTGGTTAACGCTTTATCTCACTCTAAGAGCGCATTTGCGCTCTTTTTGCCGTGCCCAATGTGAATTTTTTGTGACAGTTGTGTTATCCCCTAGACAGTTTCGCTTCCCTCGCTTAGCTTGGTATTTTCCCCTAAGTTGAAGGTTATATGATGAGTGAAATATCTACCTTAACCATTAAGATCCCTCTGGAATTAAAAGAGAAAATCAAAGCTGCCGCCTTAGAAAAACAGTTCTCCTTGAGTACTGAGGTCTGCGAAAGATTAGAAAAGAGCTTTGAGATTGATGTTAAAAGCAGCAAAACTAGCCGCAAAGATGCCAAGTTGCATCACGGTGAGATTGATAATCAAGGTGTAGAAGAGATCTCAGAACAGCCGTTAAGCCAAAAAGAGTTGAAGAAACTGCGCCAATTATTGAAAGACGGGGTGAAAACGCCCCAGAAGAAAAAATAAAGCCTAACAATACTGCATCACAAAACACGTTCTGCCAATCGGGTGACTCAACTCACCCGATTACTTTCCATCTGCCCCAGACAATAGAGACATTTTACTGCCCATCCAACCCCCGGATCGGCTTAACCGAAGCCCAGGCTCGACATGACGGGCAATGCCAATACAAAGAGTGAGCGGTAAAACCACATTTATGACAGCGATAACGGGGTTTGGTCCGAATTTGTTCTCCTACCATGTCCCGCAGCAACAGCAAGCTCTCTTTCGCTCGCCCTTCTTCTGCATCAGCCAGGTGATAATCCATTAACCGATAGAAAACACGCATAGTAGGATGGCGTTGTAGCTGGCGGTTGATATAGGTTTGTGCCACATCACGGCCTTCATGCTGTTCCAGAATTTCTGCCAGCATTAACTCAGCCGTAGCACCCGTATTATCTTCAACGCAGCGTTTGAGGAAATTTGCCCACGCCTCAGGCTGTTGTAGATGTTGGTAGCAATCGCTCAGCATAGGTAATGCCTCGCTGACCACTTCCTTATCCTGCTCCAGCACACGCTCCAGTGCCTCTACGCCCTTGGCATATTCACCCTTGGCAATATGCACTCGACCTCGCATGATGGATACACGGGCGCACTGTTTGTCCGCTGCCGCCGCTTTCTTCAGCAACCCCATTGCTTTCTCTAAATCATCACTCCCCATTGCTTGCAGTGCCAGTTCGCAATAGAAATGCGCTATCTCCAGCCGCTGATTATCTTTACCCATTTTGACCAGTTTTTCCGCAACTTCAATCGCGTTGTTCCAATCACTGGTAGCCTGATGAATAACTAATAATTGCTGCAATGCCCCGAGCCGGAAATCCTGTTCCTCAACCAATTGATTGAACATATCCTCTGCCCGATCATATAAACCCGCCGCCATATAATCACGGCCAAGTTGCTGAATTGCCAGCAGCCGTTGTTCGAAAGTCAGGGAAGCACTTTCCATCAAGGCCTGATGAATGCGGATAGCGCGGTCAACTTCACCACGAGAACGGAACAAATTCCCTAACGTCAGATGCGCTTCAACCGTCGAACTGTCTTCTTTCAACATCTCAAGAAACAGATCAACCGCTTTGTCCTGCTGATTAGAGAGAAGGAAGTTAACCCCTGCCACATATTCACGAGACAGACGGTTAGCATCCTGTTGCTTATCCTGCTGAGCGCTTCTACGCCCCATATACCAGCCATAGGCGGCAGCGACGGGCAACAGCAGAAACAGCATTTCTAACATAGAAAATTATTCCTTGCTGACAGCAGGTGTGGAAACAGCCGCACTGGATTCAATAGGCTGCTCTTGCTGTGACTCAAGACGTTTAATTTTCCGCTCTGCGCGCCCCAGTAAAATCCGAACCCGCAGATAAAAAAGCCCACAAATAACCCACCCAAGAACCAAACCAGCCGCAAAAAGCGTTGCCAATAACGTAGATACCCGATATTCGCCCTGAGCCAATAAATAGTTAAAGGTAACGACTTGATCGTTATTTGCCCCTAACGTGACTGAAATCACGAAAATCACTAGCACTAACAAAAAAATCAGCAAATATTTCACGTTTTTTCCTAAAGGCCGAATCAACCTGATGAATTATGCCAAAAATGTGGCGCCCTTACTTGATAAATTAGCACTTCCTTGCCCAGCAAAGAAACCCTGCACCAATATAAAGCGCCAATTGAGTACCTAATCGATATTATTTTAAGCGACTGGGCTGAGAATAATAACTAATCACTTATTTTTCCTCATGCTCACGTTGCTCAATCTCGCGCTGTTCCTGCGGCAAAATCGCTAATGAACCGAACCAACGTTGCACTAAGCTACACACAATGGCGACCAATAACCCGCTGATAAGTGTTGCAGCGATCAGATCCCGTGGCCAGTGCATACCGAGTACCAACCGGCTCATCATGACACCTTGCGCCCATATCATCAGTAAAAACACCGTCTTATAATGCCGCCGTGGCCACAATATGCCCACCGCTAACAATGCCCAACTGGCAGCAAAAACCGTGTGGCCAGAGGGAAAAGCAAAGCCAGTTTCAAACTGCCAATGGCGGCTCAACCACACGGGGATAATAGTTTGGTTCTGGAGTTGCTGTTTGACCAACTCACTGCGTTCAGCCCGGGGAAGTGAATAGAAAAAGCGATTATCAATATGATGCTCTGCTTCCAGCCATACCACAAACGGGCGTGGCTCTTGTACCTGCTCTTTAATCAGCGATTTTACACCTTGGCCGACAATAATGACGCCCCCCATCAGGAGCAGCAAGCCAATCGCAGGTTTAATCCGAAACCGTAAGCACCATAAAAACCAGCAACTGAGCAGCGCACTGGTCAATATTCCCCACGGTGCAGTGACTGTTTCTGTCACCCAGAACACGCTTTTCAACCACACATTATTGCTGCCAGGTTGCCACTGCCAACCGGAGAGCCAGATAACAAGTGTGGGTAAGAGTAAGATTAGTGTTCCGGCAGTGATTCGTTTCGCTATATTCCACATCTGGGGGCCCTTGGTTGCACATAATGTCTATATCGTCTTTTCCATGGTGATAGCACGAATTGTACAACAGCTATAACCACACAGTATAAGTCCCATTAATCATTGATAACATAAACAAAATTTTGTCATTACCCAAATATGTTCTCGTCAGACATTTTCTCTTTGCTTATCGCTGCATTGTTGAACAGCAGTGAGTCAAAAGTTATGGCAATATAGCTAATAATGATCGCAGAGAAACTTTTTATTTAACCTAATCCCTAAGATGAAGGGATATAACGGGTTAAAGCGGGTATCCACATCAGGATGCGCGATAACATCCTTAAGGTCTGAAGTTATAATATGAACAGTAAGATGCAGCTTAAACGTGTAGCAGAAGCCAAGTTACCGACGCCTTGGGGTGATTTTTTGATGGTCGGTTTCGAAGAATTAGCCTCTGGCCATGACCATCTGGCCTTAATATTTGGTGATATCAGTGGTGATAAACCGGTGCTATCCCGTGTTCATTCTGAGTGCCTAACGGGCGATGCTTTGTTTAGCTTGCGTTGTGACTGTGGTTTTCAGTTAGAAGCCGCTTTGGCACACATTGCCGAAGAGGGGCGCGGTGTGCTGATTTATCATCGTCAGGAAGGCCGTAATATTGGCCTATTGAATAAGATTCGCGCTTACGCTTTGCAGGATCTGGGCGCGGATACAGTTGAAGCTAATCATCAACTCGGATTTGCCGCCGATGAACGTGACTTCACCTTATGTTCTGATATATATAAATTACTGGGTGTCAAAGCCGTACGTTTGCTGACCAATAACCCGAAGAAGGTTGAGATTCTCTCCGAAGCGGGGATCAATATTGTTGAACGGGTGCCATTGATTGTCGGGCAGAACCCCAAGAACGAACAATACATGGCGACCAAAGCAGCCAAAATGGGCCATCTGTTAACCAAATAACTGGCCGCGTTCAAAGACAAATAAAGGGTGGTTTCTCAGCCACCCTTTTTATTGAACAAACACCGCAGTGACAGTGTCACGAATAACTGCCGTATTTTACTGCCTACAGCATTTTGCGGATCACATAATGCAAAATGCCGCCATTTTCAAAATAAACCAATTCATTACCTGTATCTATACGACAGTGGGTATCTACCGTTTGTTGCCGCCCGTCAGCGTAGGTTATCGTCACTGCGACCTTTTGCCCCGGAGACAGCGTTTGTAACCCACTCACGCTAATGGACTCATCACCCGTCAGCCCCAAGGTTTTGCGATTAACCCCTGCTGGGAACTCAAGTGGCAAAATACCCATGCCAATCAGATTGGAGCGGTGAATACGCTCAAATGACTCAGCAATCACTACCCGCACACCCAATAATCTCGGCCCTTTAGCTGCCCAGTCACGGCTAGAGCCTGAACCATATTCCTTACCGGCAATCACCGCCAATGGCACATTTTCCTGCTGGTAGCGCATAGCGGCATCATAGATAGCCATCTCATTTTGTGACGGAATATGACGAGTGACGCCCCCCTCAACCCCCGGTACCATTTCATTACGGATACGAATATTGGCAAAAGTCCCACGCATCATCACTTCATGGTTACCGCGGCGGGAACCGTAGGAGTTAAATTCTTTAATTTCGACCCCACGATCACGCAGATAACGGCCCGCTGGGCTATCGAGCTTGATATTACCGGCGGGAGAAATATGGTCTGTGGTGACGGAATCGGCCAAGATAGCCAAAATACGTGCATTGTGGATATCCTCAACCGGATCAGGCAACGCTTTCATATCACTAAAGAAAGGGGGCAACCGGATGTAAGTAGAATCACTCTGCCAATCATAAGTCGGCGTGCTATCGACCTGAATTGACTGCCACTCCTCATCACCATCAAATACAGCAGCATATTCCTTACGGAACATCTCCGTTTTAACCTCTTCCACCGCTTTGGCTATTTCAAACCCGCTAGGCCAAATATCCTTCAAATAAACCGGCTTGCCTTCTGGGTCGTTACCAAGCGCCTCTTGGGCTAAATTGATGTTCAAATTACCGGCCAGGGCATAAGCCACTACCAGCGGCGGCGAAGCCAGCCAGTTGGTTTTGACTAAAGGATGAATGCGCCCTTCGAAGTTTCGGTTACCGGACAGCACCGCACCGACGGTTAAATCCCCACTTTTGATGGCTTTTTCTATTGGCTCTGGCAATGGGCCAGAGTTACCAATACAGGTAGTACAACCATAGCCCACCAGATTAAAACCCAGATTATCCAGGTAAGGGGTTAATCCGGCGGCGTTGAGATATTCAGTCACCACTTTAGAGCCTGGTGCTAGTGAGGTTTTCACCCATGGTTTGGTTTTTAGTCCCTTCTCTGCCGCTTTTTTAGCTAACAGACCGGCTGCCATCAGTACGCTGGGATTCGAAGTATTAGTGCATGAGGTGATCGCGGCAATCACCACCGCACCAGATACCAACTCGTGCGTTGTCCCTTCCAGTGTGAAGCTAACATGGTCAACTTTATCTTTTTTGCTATTGATTTCCAGTTCTTCAAACGCTTTAAAGGCTAAGGGCACTTTGGGTAAAGCGACCCGGTCTTGTGGCCGCTTCGGCCCAGCCATACTCGCTTCTACTGTGCTTAAATCCAATGCGAGCTGGCTGGTGAATATTGGCTCGTCACCAGGATGACGCCACAACCCCTGTGCTTTACTGTAGCCCTCAACCAAGGCTATCTGTTCATCACTGCGGCCACTTAAGCGCATATACCCCAGCGTCACGTCATCCACCGGGAAGAAACCACAGGTAGCACCAAACTCAGGCGACATATTGGCTATAGTCGCGCGATCTGCCAGTGGTAAATCAGCCAGACCATCACCATAAAACTCAACGAATTTGCCGACTACCCCGTGTTTTCGCAGCATTTGCGTTACGGTAAGCACCAAGTCCGTGGCAGTGATCCCTTCACGCATCTTACCTGTCATTTTGAAGCCGACCACATCGGGAATCAGCATTGAGACAGGTTGGCCCAGCATTGCGGCTTCCGCTTCAATCCCACCGACGCCCCAACCGAGTATCCCCAAGCCATTGATCATGGTGGTGTGGGAATCGGTACCCACTAACGTATCGGGGTAAGCAACCGCCCGCCCATCCTGCTGTTCATGCCAAACCGTCTGCCCCAAATACTCAAGGTTAACCTGATGGCAGATCCCGGTACCCGGCGGTACCACACGGAAACGGCTAAAGGCTTTCTGCCCCCAACGCAGGAAGATATAGCGCTCGTGGTTACGTTCCATTTCGAGCCGGACGTTCTCGCCAAAAGCGGCTTTATCACCAAACTCGTCAACAGTGACGGAATGGTCAATAACCAAATCTACCGGTGACAATGGGTTAACCTGCGCCACATTGCCCCCCAGCCGTTTGACTGCTTCACGCATCGCAGCCAAATCGACTACCGCCGGTACGCCGGTGAAATCCTGCATTAATACCCGCGCGGGCCGGTAAGCAATTTCCCGGCTGGCATGCCCGGTTAGCTGCCAATCAATAATGGCTTTTAAATCATCCTCTTGAACCTGTTCGCCATCCAGATGACGCAGTAGATTCTCCAGTAACACTTTCAGTGATTTCGGCAGTCGGTCAATATCCCCCAGCACTGCCGCCAATTGCGGCAGGCTGTAGTAGTGATATTCGTGATTAAGAGCGACCAACTTGGCCATACTCGTTTTTCGCAGATCCAACGACATAGCGCCTCCATTGTTTCTTATAAGTGCTCTAAAACAGCATTCATCCCAACAAGGCTATTCCCTTGTAATTATGAGGTCTGAATTAAATATAACACAAAGAAACATTAACATTTTGGCAACAATGGCGATTACTGGCAGCGATAGGTGTAAACGATGGTGATGGCCAATTTGTGTCAATTACTCAGATTTACATTATCTATCAAATAGCATCGTCCCATTCAAAATCATCTTTTGATCGATGCTCAAATTCATCATTTATCTCTGCAAAATCTTGAGTGAATTTAACTGAATCACTTTCTAGTTGTTTAAGAGCTTTCTCATCATTCTCTATCTCATTTTTAAGATCATCAGAAAAGTTTGTTATCATTTGTTCAATTTTATTATCACTACACTCATCTAATTCATTGTCTATATAATGAGTTATTTCATCAAACTCATGAGAAATTTTTTCAAAAAATTCATGGCGACCATTTTCATACTTTCCATTCGTTCTACTTTCTATTACGGAATCAGCACTATTATCCTGATTGATATTTCCTTTAGAAAAATTCACCTCAATATTATTTTCCATATCGGCAACAAATTGAGCACGTTCAAGCACAGAACCATTCAAATGAAATAAATTCATTAACCAATCTAAAAATACCTTTATTACAGTTCTGGAGTCCAGAGTCTCTTCTAACACCGGAGGGCATTGAGGGGAAAAATCGATAGAAATGAAATATTTTTCATGACTTAATTTACAATCTTTATCAAACAGAAACTCACCCGTCAATTTAAAAAGATTACAGTTATTTTCACTGTGGACTACCCCATAATGCATCTTCACACCAGATTGGCCATTATCCTCAAAGCAGAAAGTTGCGTTATAACCAGGCGGCAGACCACATTTCAGTGCGTTATCGAAACCTATCATCCTTTCTGCCAATGAGGTTTCAGCCAAAGAACTCAGTAAATTGTACAGGTTCGTGTCTTGATAATTTGCAGATGGATTAACCCACCCATGTTTACATAACTCATCTAATACTTTATTAATTCCATTCTTTTTTTCTAAAATAAACTGTTCTTCACCCATTTTCATATTAAAAATTTCATTTCCGGTATAGACATCATCATGGAATGAAAACATATTAGTTAATCTATCACTTAATAACGGACAAGATATTGAAGACATATATTCCCCTGAAAGCACCTATAAAAATAACACCATTATTTTCATAAACAAATTAACAGGAGAGGTGACTATTGGCTTTTGAATTTTTACTTATTAGTTCTGTTATGGAAAAGCCATCACTAAAAAGAGATGGCTTTTATTTCTTTATAAATCACTTAGTCGGCAATTTAATGTCCTTGAACATCGCCTCAATATCATCATTAGAACGCAAAGCAACCGCTTTATCCACCACATCACGGGTCAGATGTGGGGCGAAACGCAGAATAAAGTCATACATATAACTGCGCAGGAAAGTGCTGCGGCGGAAACCAATTTTCGTCGTGCTGTAGGTAAAGATATCACGGGCATCAACTATCACCAGATCAGGATCTTGGATCGGATCAACTGCCATACTGGCGATAACCCCAACACCCAACCCTAATCGCACATAGGTTTTAATCACATCAGCATCTGTCGCGGTAAAGACAATGCGCGGAGTCAGGCCAGCACGATTAAACGCAGTATCCAGTTCAGAACGGCCAGTAAAACCAAAGGTATAAGTCACAATCGGGTATGCTGCCAGCTCTTCAATGCTGACGTGGGTTTTACCTGCTAAAGGGTGATCTGGCTTCACTACCACAGCACGGTTCCAGTGATAGCACGGCAACATAATCAGGTCGTCATATAAATGCAGCGCCTCAGTGGCGATAGCAAAATCAGCGCTCCCTTTAGAAACCGCTTCGGCTATTTGGGTCGGCGAGCCTTGATGCATATGGAGCGACACCCGCGGGTAACGCTCAATAAAACCTTTAATCACATTCGGCAATGCATAACGCGCCTGAGTATGGGTGGTGGCAACATACAGCGAACCTTTATCAGGATAGGTATGTTCACCGGCAACGGCCTTAATCGCATCTACTTTGGACAAAACTTCACGGGCAATACGGATGATTTCCAGCCCTGCGGGGGTCACCTGCGTGAGATGTTTGCCACTGCGGGCAAAAATTTGGATACCCAGCTCATCTTCCAGCATGCGGACCTGCTTACTGATCCCCGGCTGCGAGGTATACAGCCCTTCTGCGGTGGATGATACGTTAAGGTTGTGATTAACCACCTCAACAATATAACGGAGCTGCTGCAATTTCATATCGATACCATCCTAGGTTGAACACTGTGGGAACACCACAGTTTGGTATATCGGTATCACCCGGTATGCCGAGAAGTTATTAACTAAAACCCGTAAACTGCATGGTGCGAAGCTGGTCAGTATTGACCTTATAATAACATTAGGTGATAAGAAAATATTTTATATAACTACTATATCATTTCATTGCTAACTGTATATACCCTTCTGACCTGGCATTACAGTACATCAGCCTAAAAATAATAGTATTTTTTGATAAATGCAGACAGTAGCCAAAGTGCGATAACTTTAGCGGATTAACTAAGACTATAAAGCACTTGAGTGGATTAGCCCAATAAAAAAACCAGCCATTGAGGCTGGTTCTTTTATTGTACCGGAGTGCCACACTATAGGCTTAAGTGTGCTCAGATCGGTTCAGACGCTTATTTCTTCGCTTCAACCCACTTGCCATCAATATAGAAAGCAGACCAACCTGTGGCTTTGCCATCTTTCTCTGATGAAACATACTGCTGTTTAGTTTTACGACTAAAACGCACCATGGTTGTATTACCCTCATTGTCCGCCACAGGCGCATCAGCCAGATAACGTAATTTTTCAGGTAAGCGATCTTTGAAGCGAACCAACTCTTCGACTAACGGCGCACGGGTTTCACGCGACTTAGGGAAGGTGTTCGCAGCCAGGAACACGCCAGCGGCACCATCTCGCAACACGAAATAGGCATCTGACTTCTCACAAGGCAGTTCTGGCAACGGTACTGGATCTTCTTTAGGTGGTGCGACTTCGCCACTGCGCAAGATTTTACGGGTATTTTTACACTCATCATTGGTGCAGCCCATGTACTTACCAAAACGCCCCATTTTCAGATGCATTTCAGAACCACATTTCTCGCACTCAACAATCGGGCCTTCATACCCTTTGATACGGAACTCGCCCTCTTCTATCTCATAACCATCACACGCCGGGTTATTACCGCAAACATGCAATTTACGTTGGTTATCGATCAGATAGCTATCCATTGCCGTACCACATTTCTGGCAGCGGCGGCGGGCGCGTAATGCGTTAGTTTCCGCATCATCACCCTCAAGGATATTGAGAATTTCAGCTTCGGGTACCAGATTAATCGTGGTTTTGCAGCGCTCTTTAGGTGGCAATGCATAACCAGAACACCCAAGGAATACACCGGTGCTGGCAGTACGAATCCCCATCTGACGCCCACACGTTGGGCAATCAATGCTGGTCATCACCATTTGATTCGGGCGCATGCCGCCCTCTTCAGGGTCTTTCTCTGCTTTTTCAAGCTGCTCGCTGAATTCAGCAAAGAAGCCATCCAGAACGGCTTTCCACTCGGCCTGATTGTTGGCAACCTGATCCAGGCCACTTTCCATGCGAGCGGTAAAATCGTAATTCATCAACTCGCGGAAGTTTTCTTCTAACCGGTCAGTAACGATTTCGCCCATTTTCTCAGCATAGAAACGGCGGTTTTCTACCCGCACATAACCACGATCCTGAATGGTCGAAATAATTGATGCATAAGTGGATGGACGGCCAATGCCCCGTTTTTCCAACTCTTTTACCAGCGATGCTTCGCTGTAACGCGCCGGCGGCTTGGTGAAGTGTTGGCTTGGGATCAGTTTTTGTAAATCCAGATCACTGCCCACTTCAATTACCGGTAAAGTGCGGTCTTCATCGCCTTTACGTAGCGCTGGCATCACCTTGGTCCAACCATCGAAGCGCAAAGTACGCCCTTTAGCCCGCAGTTGGAAATCCCCAGCCTGAACGGTCAACGTGGTGGAGTCATACTTAGCTGGTGTCATCTGGCAAGCCACAAACTGACGCCAAATCAGTTGGTACAACTTCTGGGCGTCGGCTTCCATATCTTTTAGCTGCTCAGCAATCACATTCACATCTGAGGGGCGAATAGCTTCATGCGCTTCCTGCGAATTTTCTTTGCTGCTGTACTGATTAGGCGCGGATGGCAGATACTTAGCACCGAAATTATCGCCAATATAATCACGCACCATAGTCAGCGCATCCTGACTTAAATTGGTGGAGTCAGTACGCATATAGGTGATATGACCTGCTTCATACAAGCGCTGCGCCATCATCATGGTTTTTTTCACACCAAAACTCAGGCGGGTACTGGCAGCCTGTTGCAAGGTGGAAGTAATAAACGGCGCGCCAGGCTTGCTACTGGTCGGTTTATCTTCACGATCCAGCACGTTATAGCGCGCATTTTCCAGTAATTTCAGTGCAGCATGCGTCTGCTCGCGATTTACCGGTTTAAACGGCTTATCATGGGCATGGGTGACTTCCATTTGAATCGGAACGTCACCTTTCGCCAGCAAGTCAGCATGCAGCTCCCAATACTCTTCTGGAACGAATGCTTTGATATCCCGTTCACGCTCAACAACTAAGCGCACCGCCACTGATTGCACTCGACCGGCAGACAAGCCACGAGCAATCTTTTTCCATAGCAGCGGGGAAACCATATAACCAACAACCCGGTCCATAAAGCGACGAGCTTGCTGGGCATTCACCCGGTTGATATTCAATTCACCCGGTTGATTAAACGCTTGCTGAATGGCGTTTTTGGTAATTTCGTTGAATACCACGCGGCTAAAGCGCTTATCGTCACCACCAATCACTTCCCGCAAATGCCAGGCAATTGCCTCTCCTTCGCGGTCAAGGTCGGTTGCGAGATAGATGTGGTCAGCGTTTTCGGCTAATGCTTTCAGCTCGGCAACCACTTTTTCTTTGCCGGGCAAAATTTCGTACTGCGCTTTCCAGCCATGATAAGGGTCGACGCCCATACGGTTCACTAACGCAACCTTTTCGTCTTTCTTTACTTTGGTCTTGGGCTTGTCGGTTTTCTTGGCTTTATCTTCAGTTGAGTTAGCGCTCTTCTTACTGGCTGATCCACTGGTCGGCAAATCACGAATGTGACCGACACTGGACTTAACCACGTAGTTATTCCCTAAGTATTTATTAATAGTTTTGGCTTTTGCCGGGGACTCAACTATTACGAGGGCTTTACCCATAATGACCTTTACCTAAATTATTTCTTCTAAAAGAAGGTTTTTATCTTGCCGTACCGCGGCATTCTGAATCTCTTTTTTATATTGCGGTACTTTCTCAGGAGATCAACCTGTTTTTTTGATCGGGGCCATAAATGTGCCTGCCGAGTCTTACCTGACGATCCCTCAAAATTTTTGCCTGCGCCCAGAGCTACTGCAGTGAATTCTGCCTCATGGCGTCAACAAAACCTTCCACCTAATAGTATAAAATCCCACACTGTACCTGATAAAAAGCACTACGCAACCTAATTAGCGAGGAATATGAATTTATCCAATCGCGGCTGCAAAGCAGCCAGAGGCTCGAATAAACCTTAGCCGGTTTGCGGACAAATGCTAACCCGCAGTACAATAGTGAGATAAATTACACTGTAGTGAGGAGATATCATGTTCGGCAACACAACACCGATTGAGCGTAATAAATTATTGGCAGAGGCTAATGAGATTATTCGTCAACATGAAGATTATCTGCATGGCATGCAGGCAACTGAGGTTGAGCAAAAAGGGCCGGTATTAGTATTTCGCGGCGAGTTTTTCCTGGATGCGGACGGTTTACCGACAGCGAAAACAACCGCAGTATTTAATATGTTTAAACATTTGGCCCACGTTTTGTCAGCTAAATATCATTTAATTGATTAATCGCCGGTGACTTTTCTCGTTACTGTGTGGCCCGTTGAGCCACAAAAAACAGGGGGCTAAGCCCCCTGCCTTTCTTCACTAAAAACCCAAAGTTTCAGATTATAACAAAGGTTTTTCGCCACGCTGCCACCAGCGTAATAATAGACGATCAGCACTTTCTGCCGCGCTGCCGGTAAAACGGTCCATCAGACGTTTGCGCCGCGCATAATGCACACCTATAACCTCATGATTATCCATTTCAGCAATCAATAAATCATCACTGGTACCAATAGCATCAACCAACCCTTTATCTTTGGCCTGGGTGCCAAACCAGTGTTCACCGGTCGCAACCGCATCAATGTCCAAAGAGGGGCGTTGCTGCTGCACGAACTGTTTGAATAACAGGTGCGTTTCATTTAAATCTTCACGGAATTTCTCGCGCCCTTGCTCGGTATTCTCACCAAACAATGTCAGCGTGCGTTTAAACTCACCAGCGGTGTGCAACTCGACATCAATATCGTTCTTTTTTAGCAAGCGGTGGAAGTTCGGGATTTGGGCCACAACACCGATGGAGCCAATGATAGCAAAGGGCGCACTGATGATACGATCAGCCACACAAGCCATCATATAACCCCCACTGGCCGCTACTTTATCTACCGCAACCGTCAGGCGAATCCCTTTATGGCGCAAACGCTCCAATTGCGAGGCTGCTAAACCATAACCGTGCACCACACCGCCAGGGCTTTCGAGGCGGAGCAGCACTTCATCTTGCGCACTAGCAACCGCCAACACTGCGGAAATCTCTTCTCGCAATGACGTCACTTCATGCGCATCAATGCTACCTTTAAAATCAATCACATACAGACAGGGTTTTACTGCTGCCACCGCACCGGCTTTGGCGCGCTGCTTCTTCAGTTTTTGATCCGATTTTTGCTGCTTCTTAAACTCTTTGATCCAGGTTTTTTGTTCTGCATGGCTCATGCGCGCCAGCCGCATTTCCCGCTGCATTTCCTTATACTGCTCACCCAGATCAACCAGATTCAATTCTCCCCGTTGCCCTTGTTTTCTCATCCCTTGGCTGACAACCAGTAACACTACCGCACCAATGGCGACCACAATCGTCACTACTTTGGCCAGAAACAGTCCGTACAGAGAAATTAACTCCACAAATACCGCCTTTATTCATCTGCTATTAGAGAGATACCTGCATTCTAGCGAACCCGTAAGCTGCCGTCTTGCGCAAATGAAAAATTGCATTGGTTTCGCTTAAATATAAGAATGTAAAACATATCGCGGCATGTCTGAATACAATATCTGCCGCCAGTAAGAGGAATAGTTATGCATTATCAACCTAAAAACGACCTGCTCAATAATCGCACTATCCTGGTGACGGGAGCAGGTGATGGTATTGGTCGCGAAGCGGCCCTGACTTATGCCCGTTTTGGTGCTCGTTTAGTGTTAGTTGGCCGAACGGAAAGTAAATTGATTGCTGTACAGCAACAGATAGCTGAGGCTCAAGGGTTACCAGCGTTAGCACTGCCACTTGACCTATTACATGCAACAGAACAAGATTGCCAGCAGTTAGCAGGAACCCTAAGCCAGCATGTTTCTCATCTGGACGGTGTGTTACATAATGCCGGTTTATTAGGCGATATCGCCCCAATGGCGGAGCAGAATATTGCCCTCTGGCAAGAGGTGATGCAAGTGAATGTAAATGCGACATTTATGCTTACTCAAGCGCTTTTGCCTCTGCTATTGAAATCCCACAGCGCCTCTCTGGTCTTCACCAGCTCTAGCGTTGGTCGCCAGGGCCGTTCTGGCTGGGGGGCTTATGCAGTATCCAAATTTGCCACTGAAGGCATGATGCAAGTGCTTGCAGAAGAATATAAACACAGCAATCTGCGGGTTAATTGTATTAATCCGGGGGGAACCCGGACTCAGATGCGGGCGTCCGCCTTCCCTGACGAAGATGCGGCTAAGTTAAAAACGCCTGCTGATATTATGCCGCTGTATCTTTATCTTATGAGTGATGATAGCCGCAGAAAAACCGGTATCAGTTTCGATGCACAACCCGGCCGCAAACCCGGCCCCGCCGAATAAAGGAACATGTTATGTCTGAAGAACGCCACCAGCAGCGCCAACAAAAAATAAAAGAAAAGGTTGAATCACGGGTTGCGGCAGCGCAAGAAACACGCGGCATCATGATTGTTTTTACCGGTAACGGCAAAGGCAAGACCACCGCCGCTTTTGGTACGGTGACCCGGGCGGTCGGGCATGGCCTGAAAGCGGGAGTGATTCAGTTTATTAAAGGTGAATGGCCTAACGGTGAGAAAAACCTGTTGCAACAACATGGGGTTGAATTTCAGGTTATGGCGACCGGTTTTACCTGGAATACGCAGAATAGAGAAACCGATACCGCCGCCTGCCAAGGTGTGTGGCAACACGGGTTGCTAATGTTGGCAGACCCAAGCCTGGATTTAGTGGTGCTGGATGAGCTGACTTATATGGTCGCCTATGACTATCTGCCACTTGATGAGGTTATCACAGCACTCAAGCAGCGCCCGGCCCATCAAACTGTGATTATTACTGGCCGTGGCTGCCACCGCGACTTGTTAGAAATGGCCGATACCGTCAGTGAATTACGCCCGGTCAAACATGCTTTTGATGCCGGAGTTAAAGCACAGCAAGGTATTGACTGGTAATTCGCAGTATTCATGCAAATCAATAAGGTGCCGCAGAGGTAATATCTGCGGCATTTTCGCTAGATAGATAAATAGAGACACGCTAGTTTTTTATACTTTAGGAAGGAAAAGGATATCTGAGGAAGTGGGATGATGTGAATGCATAAAATGAATGAGGGGGAGAAAAGGATCCCCCCCTTAGATGAATTACCCGCGCTTGTTCGATCCGCGACGAGCTGCCGTTGCTGCTGGCGCTGCATTACCCGCATTTTGACGAGTAGAACTTTTACGAGCAGAACCTTGACGGCCCGCGACCTGGCGGCCAGCGACTTCAGTGTGGCGTTTAACCGCACGACGGATTTGATTGGCTTTAACCCGGCGTCTGTCTTTCTCTACAGGCAATTTACTGACTGTTTCAGAATTCAATTCGACCAACTCACGCAGGTAGTTGGTTGCCTTTAGATCCAATTCGGTCCAACCGCCGCGTGGCAGCCCCTTCGGCAAATTAATATCACCATAACGCACACGAATCAGACGACTAACCTGCACGCCAACAGCTTCCCACAAGCGGCGAACTTCACGGTTGCGCCCTTCGGTTAACGTAACGTTATACCACTGGTTAATCCCCTCTCCGCCTTGGAAGCTAATGGTGCGAAAAGCTGCCGGACCATCGTCCAACTGCACGCCACGGCTGAGTTGTTTGATTTTCTCGTCATCGATTTGACCAAACACCCGCACGGCATATTCGCGCTCGACTTCACGGCTTGGATGCATCAGACGGTTGGCAAGTTCACCATCAGTGGTGAACAATAATAAACCTGACGTATTCACGTCCAGACGACCTACTGCCACCCAACGCGAACCGCGCAGTTTTGGCAAACGATCGAATACCGTTGGGCGACCTTCGGGATCGTTACGCGTACAGAGTTCACCTTCCGGCTTGTAATATGCCAAAACACGGCAAACAGCCTCTTCAGATTCTTTAATAGAAAGAAGATGACCATCGAGGCGAATTTTGGTGGCCTGAGTGACTTCAACACGATCACCCAGTGTTGATATTTTGCCATCAACACTGACGCGGCCTTGTTGGATAATGGTTTCGATTTCCCGACGCGAGCCATGACCGGCCCGTGCCAAGATTTTCTGTAATTTTTCACCCACAATTTTATCGCCCTGTGGTTTAGGGCTTTGTGGCTTTGAGTTTGGTAATTTTTGGTTTTCTGACTTCTCGCTCATTGAGCAACCTCTAATGTCGCCTTCACAGGCGTCGAGTTATATATTGTAATCAATAAGTTAAGCTCACAATCAAGCAAAACTCACTGATTGTAATACATTTTGGAACACAGCATGGCGCACTAAAAAGGGTGCAGGCGGCTTCACACGCTGGTTCGTGACCCGACATATTACACTAATTTCACACTCAAGGATTCAAAAAGTGTCTGCCCCCCTTTTCACTTGCCCAAAGGTGCACGGGGCCAAGACTGAATTTCGGTTATACCGTATCCAACATCCCAGATATAAAGATATTTAGCGGAACGGCGTGGCGTCCCCCGCTCCTTCACGAATAACTTCAGGAGAAGAATCCGTCAGGTCAATAACGGTAGTAGGCTGTTGCCCTAATGAACCACCATGAATAATTAAATCCACTTGCTTGCCGAGATGGTCTTTGATCTCTTCTGGATCGGACTCAGCAAAGTCATTACCCGGTAGCATCAATGTCGTTGACATCAATGGCTCACCTAATACATCCAGCAACGCCAGCGCAATAGGGTTAGATGGCACACGTAAACCAATAGTTTTACGTTTGTCATTCATCAAACGCCGAGGAACTTCTTTCGTCGCCTTCAATATAAAGGTGTAGTTGCCAGGGGTATTATTTTTGATCAGCCGAAACGCCGAATTATCAACATATGCATAGGTCGATAACTCAGACAAATCACGGCATACCAGTGTGAAGTTATGATTACCATCTAATTGGCGGATGCGACAGATACGTTCCATTGCCGCTTTATCTTCTAAACGGCAGCCAAGGGCATAACCAGAATCTGTCGGATAAACCACCACCCCGCCCTTGCGTAACACATCAACACTTTGGTTGATCAGTCGCGGCTGAGGGTTTTCCGGGTGTATATAAAAAAATTGACTCATGACACTACCTCATCATTCAACATATACGTTAGCTGGCTCTACAGGCCAATCACGCCATACCGGTTCCACCCCAGCGGGGAGCCACAATTTGCGGCCCAATTCAATCCAGGCGCAAGGCTGATGGAAATCAGATCCCTGGGATGCAAGTAAATTATAGTCGCGCGCGTACTGCGCAAGCTGCGCTCGTTCATGGGGAGCCTGCTGGCACTGAGCAACTTCCATCGCATCTCCGCCATGCTCAGCAAAATGGGCTAATAAACGTTTCAACCATTTGGCGGTTAAATCGTAACGACCAGGGTGCGCCAAAACCGCTTGCCCACCAGATTGCTTAATGGCTTCAATGGCTTGTTCTATTGTACACCATTGCGCTGGGACATAACCGGTCTTGCCTTTGGCTAAATACTTTTTAAAAACCTGCCCGACATTACTCGCTAACCCCAACTCCACCAGATAACGGGCGAAATGCCCACGGGTTACCTGGCCGCCCCCCGCCAAGCGGTTCGCACCTTCCCAAGCCCCAGGAATACGTGCTTTTGCCAGACGCGCACTTATCTCTTGCGCTCGAAGATGGCGATAGTTGGACTGCTCACTCAATAATTTGCAGATACTGGCATGCTGGGTATCAATGCCCAACCCCACAATATGAATCTCGTGGTTTTCCCATAATGTGGAAATTTCCACCCCGGCAATAAGCTGCAATGCCAATTGTTGCTGGGCAATGGTGGTAGCCGCTTCTGCCAGCCCTGCGGTGGTATCGTGATCAGTAATAGCCAACACCCCCACCCGCATTTGCGCCGCTCTTATTACCAGCGCTGAGGGAGTCAATAAACCGTCCGACGCAGTGGTATGGCTATGCAAATCATAAAGTGTAAAGGCCGTTGATGTGGCAGCAGCATCCTTATCAGCAGGGATGGTGCTATCAATCAAAACAGGTTTATTTATCAAAACGGTCTTATTAATCAAAACAAAAGTCCGAAAAAACGTGGCTGGCTATCATACCCGTTAATAAGACGCTAACGTTAATCAAACTTGACCGCACTCAGCCACCTGGATTGAATTAAAGTGTAATAGGTAACCATACAGACTTTGTTAGAAAACAATCAATCAAGGGTTGACATTCATCTCGCGAACTAGTTAACTAGTACGCAAGTTCACAAGGCACTTAAGCATCTAAGTAAGCAGCAAGCGAACGTAGCTAACACCCCTACGGCTTCAAGGACTAGGGGGATAAACTGAATGCAATCATAGAGAGTAGTGACTGATAATGAAAACTTCCCTGATTTCCTTACTGCGTTGGTGGCACATCTCCCTCTCTCGGGCGGTGTAATCACGCATATCAGTCACCAGACAATGCAGATTGCTTCAGCCCGCTAATAGCGGGCTTTTTTATGGACAGATTTCAGCGTAATCCCTTTTCAGGAAAGATAAATGATGCAAACTTCGCGCCCCACATTACAGTTACTGAGCGCTCAGGCGTGTTACCGCGATGACCCAACCGCGCTGTTTCACCAACTCTGCGGCGCGCGGCCTGCCACTTTGCTGCTTGAATCAGCAGAAGTGACCAGCAAGCAGAATCTAAAAAGTCTGCTGATTATTGATAGCGCGCTGCGTATCACTGCCCTTGAGCAGAAAGTCACGATCGAAGCGCTCAGTCGCAATGGCGCATCTTTATTACCGTTACTAGATGCCGCCTTACCGCCGCAAGTAGAGATTCAAGTACGCCCGAATGGCCGTGAGTTAACTTTCCCTGTCATTAATGAAGTGCAAGATGAAGACTCACGCTTACAGTCATTATCGGTTTTTGATGCGCTACGCCTGCTACTAAAACTGGTTGATGCCCCAGAGTCTGAGCGGGAAGCCGTCTTCATTGGCGGTCTGTTTGCTTACGATTTGGTGGCAGGTTTTGAGAATCTCCCCCCGCTGCGCCATGACCAACGTTGCCCGGATTTCTGCTTCTATTTAGCCGAAACCTTGTTGATATTGGATCATCAGCATCGTTCAACGCAGCTACAAGCCAGTCTGTTCACCACCGACGAGGGCGAGCATTCACGCCTGACCCAGCGTTTAGAGCAAATTAGCCACCAGCTACAGCAAGCGCCGCAACCGATCCCGGCCAAGTCAGTGCCTGAAATGGAGTTACAGTGTAACCAGTCTGACGAAGAGTACGGCGCAGTCGTAGCCCAATTGCAGTTGGCTATCCGGGAAGGCGAAATTTTCCAGGTTGTGCCTTCACGCCGTTTCTCACTGCCTTGCCCATCGCCACTGGCCGCATACCAAACACTAAAAGATCATAATCCCAGCCCGTATATGTTCTTTATGCAGGATAACGAATTCGCCCTGTTTGGTGCTTCGCCAGAAAGTGCGCTGAAATATGATGCCACCAACCGCCAGATTGAGATTTACCCGATTGCCGGTACGCGACCGCGTGGCCGCCGTGCCAATGGTGAATTGGATCGCGATTTAGATAGCCGTATTGAGCTGGAAATGCGCACTGACCATAAAGAACTGGCTGAACATCTGATGCTGGTGGATTTAGCGCGTAATGATTTGGCCCGTATTTGCGAACCGGGCAGCCGCTATGTAGCCGATTTAACTAAAGTTGACCGCTATTCCTTTGTGATGCATTTAGTCTCACGCGTTGTGGGCACACTGCGTCAGGATCTGGATGTACTGCATGCTTATCAAGCCTGTATGAATATGGGCACCCTGAGCGGCGCACCGAAAGTCCGCGCTATGCAATTGATTGCGGGCAGTGAGGGGTCGCGCCGGGGCAGTTACGGTGGCGCGGTGGGTTACTTTACCGCACACGGCGATTTGGACACCTGCATTGTGATCCGCTCGGCTTATGTCGAAGACGGTATCGCCACGGTGCAAGCGGGGGCGGGTGTGGTGATCGACTCTATTCCACAGGCCGAAGCCGATGAAACTCGCAATAAAGCACGTGCGGTACTGCGCGCGATTGCCACCGCACACCATGCCAGGGAGATCTTCTAATGGCTGATATCTTGCTGCTCGATAATATTGACTCCTTTACGTATAACCTGGTGGACCAATTACGCTCCAGTGGTCATCGGGTGGTGATTTACCGTAACCAAATCGCCGCTGACACCATTATCGCTCGCTTGCAACAACTCGAACAACCGGTGCTGATGCTCTCACCTGGCCCCGGCACACCGGCACTGGCGGGGTGTATGCCCGAATTATTGCAACGCTTACGCGGGCAGTTACCCATTATCGGTATTTGCCTTGGTCATCAGGCCATCATCGAAGCTTATGGCGGCCATGTTGGGCAAGCAGGAGAGATACTGCACGGCAAAGCCTCGGCCATTGAACACGATGGAAAAGGTATGTTTGCAGGCATGCCTAATCCGCTGCCGGTAGCCCGTTATCACTCATTAGTGGGCAGCAATATCCCAACAGAATTAACCGTTAACGCCCGTTTTGGTGAGATGGTTATGGCAGTTCGCCATGATGCACACCGCGTGTGTGGCTACCAATTCCACCCGGAATCTATTTTAACCACCCATGGTGCTCGTCTACTTGAGCAGACGCTGGACTGGGCGTTATGCCCGCCACATATGAAGCTGTAGCGGTGCTAGCTACATTCGTTACTCGCTGGCTGTCTCCCTGTAACACCATGTTCTTTGGGTAGGGTGTAATTAAGGACTATAAGATGCAAAATTTATTATTATCAAAAGAATTATTATTAGAAAAACTGTTTCAGGCTAAATCCCTGACCCAAGCTGAAAGCCAAATTCTGTTTAGCTCTATCGTGCGTGGCGAACTGGAAGCGAGCCAATTGGCGGCGGCGTTAATCAGTATGAAAGTACGCGGTGAAACACCCGCCGAAATAGCGGGCGCAGCACAAGCCTTATTGGCGGATGCACAACCCTTCCCGCGCCCGGATTACCTGTTCGCCGATATCGTTGGTACCGGGGGGGATGGTACTAACAGTATTAATATCTCTACTGCCAGCGCCTTTGTTGCCGCCAGTTGCGGCGTAAAAGTCGCCAAGCATGGCAATCGCAGTGTTTCCAGCCGTTCAGGTTCATCAGACTTGCTGGCCGCATTTGGTATTCGCCTGGACATGAGCGCGGAGCAATCGAGATTAGCATTGGATGAGTTAGGGGTTTGCTTCTTGTTTGCACCGCAGTATCACACTGGCTTTCGCCACGCGATGCCGGTTCGCCAACAGTTGAAGACCCGCACCCTGTTTAATGTGTTGGGGCCATTAATTAACCCGGCTCGCCCGCCGTTGGCGCTGATTGGTGTTTACAGCCCTGAGTTGGTATTACCTATCGCGCAAACCCTGCAAGTGTTGGGTTACCAACGTGCCGCAGTGGTGCACGGTGGCGGAATGGATGAAGTGGCAATTCATGCACCGACTCAGGTTGCTGAGCTGAATAACGGCAGCATCGAAAGCTATGAATTGGCACCGGAAGATTTTGGTCTGAACCGCTATCCACTTGGCGCGTTACAAGGCGGCGCACCGGAAGAAAACCGTGACATTTTAGCACGGTTGTTACAAGGTAAAGGTGAACCGGCACACGCCGCAGCCGTGGCGGCTAACGTGGCGTTATTGCTGAAGTTGCACGGTCAGGAAAACCTGCGCCATAACGCGCAGCAGGCATTGGAAATGATTCACAGCGGTCAGGCTTTTGATCGTGTTACCGCTCTGGCGGCGAGAGGATAAATCATGCAGGAAACTGGGCTTAATAAAACCGTGCTCCACAACATTGTGCACGATAAGGAAATCTGGGTTGCCGCGCGGAAATTGCAACAGCCTCTGGCTAGCTTTCAAAACGATATCACCCTGAGCCAGCGCGACTTTTATCACGCGCTGCAAGGCAGTAAGACCGTTTTTATCCTGGAATGTAAGAAAGCATCCCCGTCCAAAGGGGTTATTCGCGAAAACTTTAATCCGGCTGATATTGCGGCTGTGTATAAAAATTATGCGTCGGCCATCTCGGTATTAACCGATGAGAAGTACTTCCAAGGCAGCTTTGACTTCTTGCCACTCGTCAGCGCAGCCGTCACTCAGCCAGTGCTGTGTAAAGACTTTATTATCGACGCCTACCAGATTCAATTAGCGCGGTTTTATCAGGCAGACGCCATTTTACTGATGTTATCGGTGCTTGATGATGACCGTTATCGCCAACTGGCCGCCGTAGCACACAGCCTGAATATGGGGGTGTTGACCGAGGCCAGTAACGCTAAAGAGCTGGATCGTGCTATTGCATTGGGTGCCAAAGTGGTCGGTATTAATAATCGGGATCTGCGCGACTTGTCGATAAGCCTTGATCGCACCCGCGAACTGGCTCCACGGCTACCAAAAGGTGTCACGGTCATTAGTGAATCGGGCATTAACAATTACCAACAGGTGCGTGAACTGAGCCATTTTGCCAATGGGTTCCTGATTGGCAGTGCGTTGATGTCTGAACCTGATCTCAACGCTGCCGTGCGCCGCGTGTTATTGGGTGAAAATAAAGTCTGCGGTCTGACCCGCGCTCAAGACGCCGCGGCGGCTTATCACGCAGGTGCCGTCTATGGTGGCTTGATCTTTGTTGGCAGTTCGCCGCGTTATGTCGATATTGCCAAAGCACGTACTGTTATTAGCGGAGCACCATTGAAGTATGTCGGGGTATTCCGTGATGCCAAAATTGAAACTGTGCAGCAAACAGCCGAGCGCCTGTCGCTAACAGCAGTGCAATTGCATGGGCAAGAGGATCAGAGCTATATCAATCAACTGCGGGCGATACTGCCGGCCAGTTGCCAAATTTGGCGGGCGCTGCGTGTTGACGATGCCGTGCCGCAACGCAACTTACAGCATGTCGAGCGTTATGTGTTGGACCACGGCAACGGTGGCACTGGTCAACGCTTTGACTGGTCATTATTGGCCGGACAACCACTGGATAATGTGCTGCTGGCGGGTGGGTTAAGTGCTGACAACTGTTGTGCAGCAGCCCAACAGGGTTGTGCCGGTCTTGATTTCAACTCCGGTGTAGAAAGTGCCCCCGGCATCAAAGATCCACAACTGATCGCCGCTGTTTTCCAGACGTTACGCGCTTACTGATGGATGATTTTGCTGGCTAACTTTATTCATGGACATACTTTAGTAACCCCATAGGACAGAAAAATGACCACACTTAATCCTTATTTTGGCGAGTTCGGTGGCATGTATGTGCCGCAGATTTTGATGCCAGCATTGAAGCAACTGGAAGAGGCTTTTGTCAGTGCTCAACTGGACCCTGAGTTCCAGGCAGCATTTCAAGATCTGTTAAAGAACTATGCTGGTCGCCCGACCGCACTAACCCTGTGTCAGAATTTGACCGCCGGGACAAAAACCAAGTTATATCTGAAACGTGAAGACCTGCTGCACGGCGGCGCGCACAAAACCAATCAGGTTTTGGGTCAGGCTTTATTGGCCAAACGCATGGGTAAAACCGAAATCATTGCGGAAACCGGCGCAGGTCAACATGGGGTGGCTTCAGCACTGGCTTGCGCCCTGCTCGGCTTGAAATGCCGTATTTATATGGGTGCCAAAGACATTGAGCGCCAGTCACCAAACGTGTTCCGTATGCGCCTGATGGGGGCTGAAGTGATCCCGGTGCACAGCGGTTCTTCCACCTTGAAAGATGCCTGTAATGAAGCACTGCGCGATTGGTCTGGCAGCTACGAAACCGCCCACTATATGTTGGGAACCGCAGCAGGCCCACACCCTTACCCGACTATCGTGCGTGAATTCCAACGGATGATCGGCGAAGAAACCAAAGCGCAGATGTTAGCCCGAGAAGGCCGCCTGCCGGATGCGGTACTGGCATGCGTAGGTGGTGGTTCGAATGCGATTGGTATGTTTGCTGATTTTATCGATGAGCCAGGTGTTGGTCTGATTGGCGTTGAACCGGCAGGGCTGGGTATTGAAACCGGCCAGCATGGCGCTCCGCTCAAGCACGGTAAAGTGGGTATCTACTTCGGTATGAAATCGCCGATGATGCAGACCAGTGACGGTCAAATCGAAGAGTCCTACTCTATTTCTGCCGGGTTAGACTTCCCATCCGTAGGGCCACAGCATGCCTATTTAAATAGTATTGGTCGTGCTGATTATGTTTCCGTTACCGATGACGAAGCATTAGATGCCTTTAAAGCACTGTCATGCAAAGAAGGGATTATTCCAGCGCTGGAATCCTCCCATGCCTTGGCTCATGCCTTAAAAATGATTAAAGCGTCGCCGGAAAAAGAACAGATATTGGTAGTGAATCTGTCCGGGCGCGGTGATAAAGACATTTTCACCGTTCACGATATTCTGAAAGCACGGGGAGAGATTTAATGGAGCGTTATCAGCAGCTTTTCAATCAGTTGGCAGCAAAAAAAGAAGGTGCATTTGTTCCCTTCGTACAGTTAGGTGATCCAACACCTGCTCTATCTTTAGACATTATTGATACATTAATTGCGGCGGGTGCAGATGCGTTGGAGTTAGGTATTCCATTCTCTGATCCGTTGGCTGATGGCCCAACCATTCAAAATGCAGCATTGCGTGCGTTTGCCGCTGGCGTGACGCCCGGTATCTGCTTTGAGATGCTGGCAGAAATCCGCAAAAAACACCCTACTATTCCCATTGGTCTACTGATGTATGCGAATCTGGTATTCCACAACGGAATTGATAGTTTCTACCAGCGTTGTGCTGCTGTCGGTGTCGATTCAGTGCTCATTGCTGACGTACCGTTTGAAGAGTCAGCCCCGTTCCGCGCAGCGGCACTGCGCCACGGCATCGCGCCTATCTTTATTTGCCCGCCAAATGCGGACGATGATTTACTGCGCGAGATAGCCTCTCATGGCCGTGGTTACACCTACTTACTGTCACGCGCAGGTGTCACTGGTGCTGAGAATCATGGCCACCTTCCGCTGAATCATCTGATTGATAAACTGCGTGAGTACCATGCCGCCCCAGCACTGCAAGGTTTTGGTATTTCAGAGCCGGAACAAGTGAAAACCAGCCTGGCAGCAGGTGCTGCCGGGGCAATTTCTGGCTCCGCAATTGTAAAAATCATTGAAAACAATGTCTCACAGCCCGCAGAGATGTTGGCCCAATTGTCCCGTTTTGTGACCGAAATGAAAGCGGCGACTCGTCGTTAATTTCACTATCAGCGCCTGATTGCTCGTTCAAATCAGGCGCTATATTCGCTCGAAATTCTCGCCTGCCACGCTATATATCTGCTGCAAATTTGAATAAACATCATTCATAACCAATAATTATGTAACACGTTAAGCATTTCTTTACATTTAGGATGCTATGAGTGATCAGTAACACGACGTTAATATGAATTAATTGCGCTTTCGACAAGTTATTTTTTTCGTCATGTTCAGTTAAGACATTGGTAAACATGGAGAGTAATTATGAAGCTTTTTAAGACCCTTTCAGCTTTGTGTATCGCAGTAATCATGGCCATGGCAGTAGCGGCCTGTGCACCAACCCCAAAATCAGAAGGCACCGGTGGCTACCTGGATGATACCGTGGTGACCACCAAGGTAAAATCGGCGTTGCTGGCTGAGAAGAATCTTAAATCTACTGAAGTCAGTGTTGAGACCTTTAAAGGGCGGGTCCAGTTAAGCGGCTTTGTTAGTTCGCGTCAGGATGCAAACCGTGCAGTACAGATCACCCGTACCGTACCAGGGGTGAAATCTGTTAGTGATAAGATGCAAATCAAATAATCCCCTTATCGGAGGCGCTTTGCGCGCCTCCTTTGCAGGCCCCCCCGCAATCACATCAGAGATTCCTCAAAAGGCATTGCCGTTGCAGGTAGGCGGCCAGCAAACGTTTCCCGATGAGCTGACTCAGGTCAGTGATTCGAGTAAATGAGCGCAGCCAACACCCCTGCAGTGGCAAGAGCGAAAGCTATTACCCAAAGTTATTGCCGTTGCAGGTAGGCGGCCAGCAAACGCATCCCGATGAGCTGACTCAGGTCAGTGATTCGGGTAAGTGAGCGCAGCCAACACCCCTGCAGTGGCAAGAGCGAAAGCTATTACCCAAAGTTATTGCCGTTGCAGGTAGGCGGCCAGCAAACGCATCCCGATGAGCTGACTCAGGTCAGTGATTCGGGTAAGTGAGCGCAGCCAACACCCCTGCAGTGGCAAGAGCGAAAGCTATTACCCAAAGTTATTGCCGTTGCAGGTAGGCGCCCAGCAAACGCATCCCGATGAGCTGACTCAGGTCAGTGATTCGGGTAAGTGAGCGCAGCCAACACCCCTGCAGCGGCAAGAGCGAAGGGTAATTAGAAACGATAGCCCGCGCCAAACATAAACACCCATGGATCAAGACGGGTATTGATACTATGTTCCTGACCATTTTGTTTAAATTTCACGTCAGTTTCGATATTTATCCACCAGACCGACATATTCAGCATCCAGTTTTCACTGACCATGTAGTCCATACCCGCTTGCCCGGCAATACCCCACGAATCTTTAACACTTAAATCCGTCAAACCGGCACCTTGCCCTGTGTTGTTGAATTTCTCATCAAAGAAGGTGGTGTAGTTCAGGCCGATACCCAGGTACGGGCGCAGTTTGTCTTGTTTATCGCGGAAATAGTATTGCGCCATTAAGGTTGGTGGCAATTGCTTAACTTCAGCAATAGTACCGGTTGCCTCCAGACCAATTTTATGGCGGAACGGTGTGGCTGCCAACAGTTCTACACCGATGTTATCAGTAACCAGATAGCTGAAAGTCAGGCCCAACTGAGTATTGTTATCCGCTTTGAAGGAACCGTAACCTAGTACATCATCAGACCCGGCATTTGGTCTGACAGTTGCTGTCCCTGCCCGGAAAATATAATCGCCTGCTTGATGCGCGCTTGCCGCAGTGGGAGCCAGAGCTGCTACAGCTAACAATGCCAAAGTGACTTTTTTCATTATCCATTCCATTTGTAGGTTTATTCGCGGACAAAATATACCCATAAATGAGTATTCATGATCCAATCGGGATCACATCTTTGGTAACAAATTAAATAAATCCTATTTTATGTAAGGTTATTTAATTCCTTAATAACGTTGAAATTGATCTGGATCATAAAAGCCACTTTGGGGCAAATAGTGCTAACGCCCATTGCTGAAAAATAGAACCGTTGTCATGCTGCTATGCTTGGATGTTGTATGTGTGAAATCGCGATCGGTTGGCTGTTTACTTTGTAAGGAGCAGTAGATTCAAGATGAGCGCTAAAATTAATCCGTGTGAAAATTGTGGCGCTTGTTGCGCCTATTTTAGAGTGTCGTTCTATTGGGCTGAAGCCAAAGAGGGAGGCGGTACAGTGCCCGATGCCATGACCGAACAAGTCACGCCCTTTATCAGTTGTATGTCCGGCACTAACTGTAAATCCCCCCGTTGCAGTGCACTTCAGGGCGAAGTCGGTCACGTTGTTTCCTGTTCAATTTATAGTGACCGCCCATCCCCCTGCCATGAATTTGAACGGTCAGGAGATGCCGGGATTCATAATCCGCACTGTGATCGCGCCCGCGCACGCTATGGGTTACCGCCGTTACCTATTGATAACTTCGAGGTAATCAGATTAGAAGAAATCACAGCTAGATTAATGACAGGATCCCACAGCGCCCCATAACAAGGTATAATCATCGGCTAGCGCTATTTTTTCGATCTCAAGGAGCTTTCATGCCTATCACGGCGAACAGTTTATACCGTGACAGTTTTAACTTTTTACGTAATCAACTGCCAGCAATCCTGCTGCTGGCTTTGCTGACTGCGTTCATTACCGTCATGCTGAACCAAGCATTTATCCCTGATGCTGAACAACTGGGTATTTTAAGTGCTGCGGACAGTGATATTGCGTCATCCGCAAGTGTCAGCATCAGTGAGATAGTCTCGCAGATGACACCAGAGCAGCAGATGGTACTGCTGAAAGTCTCTGCTGCGGCGACCTTTTCTGCCTTAGTCGGTAACGTGTTATTAGTCGGTGGAATGCTAACCCTGATTTCTATGGTATCGATGGGCCGCCGGGTCAGTGCCTTGCAAGCTATTGGTATTTCAGTACCGATCTTGCCACGTTTACTGTTGCTGATGTTTATCGGTACCTTGTTGATTCAATTAGGATTAACAATATTTATCGTGCCTGGTGTGGTCATTGCTGTCGCGTTATCACTCTCACCGATTATCGTGACCACAGAGAAAATGGGAGTTTTCTCTGCAATAAGAGTCAGTATCAAATTGGCCTTTGCCAATGTGCGATTAATCGTACCCGCTATGATGCTGTGGATAGCCGCTAAACTGATTCTGTTGTATCTGGTCAGCCACCTGACTATTTTGCCAACACCGATTGCGACGATTATTTTAAGCGCACTTAGTAATCTGGTTTCCGCATTATTACTGGTGTATCTGTTCCGTTTATATATGTTGCTGCGCCCTGCAACTCCAGCGGAATAAATACCCCTTCAGATAAAAACAAAAAGGGCCATTACGGCCCTTTTTGCTTATCAATGCTCGATACCTATCAGCTAATTTCAGGCTCCGCAGTTATCTCTGATTCCTGTTTCTCTGCCACCCGTTGCTTACTTTGGATCAGTTTTAGTGCCAAGTAGAGATCAGGCACCAGGATCAGATCATTATCCTGGCTTTTCAAGCGATTAATTCGGAACCAGCGCGTCAACTCGGTGCGCCGACCGGCCAGTATCAACTTAATATTACGTTGTTTCAGGTCACGTTTAAGTTCATCAATCGCCGACAGTACACTGATATCGGCATAGGTAAAGCTGGCAACGGCGTCAATAACCACCCAGTCCGCTGGATGTGGTGTGCTATCAACCAAATTCAAAATCCGCCGCTTAAAATACGCCACATTGAAATAGGTCAGAGGTGAGTTAAAGCGGTAAATCATCACGCCGGGTACCGATTTGATCCCATTGCCACTGCGCATTGAATGGATCATCCCATCAGCATTAACGCCTAACAGTTGCTCTGTTGGGCGAAAAACTGTGCGCAAGAACTGCAATAGCCCCAACAGAACCGCCAATCCGATACCACTAATCACGCCGACCAATACTACGCTGACGAAAGTAAATATCGCCAAATAGAAAGCCTGAGAATTACGTTTACGTAATTGCCATAAACTCCTGAACCCCAGCAGCGACCAGGCAGCATAAATCAGCACCACGCCCAATGCGGCGATCGGAATAAATTGCAGCGGTCGGGTTAAAAATAGCAATACCATCGCAATCATCAACGCAGCAATAATAGAAACCAACTGGCTTTTGCCATTATTGGCGTCATTCACTGCGGTGCGGGTACTGGCCCCACTGATAGCAAAACCTTGCGATAGTGCGGAAACAATGTTGGTAATCCCCAATGCGCGCAGTTCTACATCGGCATCAACCTCATAACCATTTTTGGCGGCAAAACTACGGGCGGTCAGCATCATACTGACAAAACTGACCACTGCCAGGTTAAGTGCAGGAATAACCATATCGCGCAGCAAACCTGGCTGGAAATCAGGCCAATGCACCATTGGCAAGCCCCCATCGAACCCCCCTACCACCGCCACACCAAATTGCTGCATATTGGCAGCCCAGGAAACAAAGGTCGCAATGACAATTGCCAGCAGCGGCGCAGGCCAGTTGGGCCGTAACCACTTAACGCCATACAACACCACAAAGGTCAGTAGCGAAATGGCGACCGTGGGCAAATGGCTGTTAATTAAGTTATGGGGTAGCGCCAGTACCCGCTCAATCAGTTGCGGTGGTCGGGTCATAAAACCAAAAACCTTACCTAACTGATCGACAATAATGGTAACTGCTACCCCATTAAGTAACCCGGTCAATATTGGTCGTGATAATAGATCAGCCAAAGCCCCCAACTTGAAACGACTGGCCACCAGACACCATGTGCCCATCATTAATGTCATCATGATGGTGAGTTGCCAGTGAACTTCACTATTCCCCGCCGCCAGTGGCGCAACCACGGCGGCAATCACCGCACAAGTTGCCGCATCAGGCCCGACGATTAATTGCCGCGATGAACCAAAAAAAGCGTAGGCAATCATCGGTAAAATACATGAATACAAGCCGACGGCGGCACTAACACCGGTCAGCTCAGCATAAGCAATAGCGATAGGCAATGCGACGGCGGCCACGGATAGGCCAGCCCTGACATCAGGTTTGAGCCAGTCGCGTTCATATGCCATCAATTGGGTCAAACCCGGCATCCAATACCGCAGTGTTTTTTTCTGCATAGCGACTCCACACACCCTAACCCAATATTTATTACTTATCATGCTGGGTTAACGCACTACTGGCAATATGCTGACAAAATCTGTTACTTGTTTATCGTAAGTTTCTGCAAATTCCACTGGCAGAGCGCGCATTCCGATAGATAATTAAGGATAATAGCGTTTTAGCACTGGTACCCTCACCTCACTGAATCCGGTATAGTCGGGCTGTGTACAAATGATGGATTGATTCATGAAGCAACTTTTAGATTTTCTTCCGTTAGTCGTATTTTTTATTTTCTACAAGATGTACGACATTTTTGTCGCCTCAGGAGCGCTGATTGTCGCAACATTACTCGCGTTAGCCTTTACCTGGCTTAAATATCGTAAAGTAGAAAAGATGACGTTAGTTACCGCAGTTATGGTGCTGGTATTCGGTACTTTGACGCTTACATTCCACAGTGACTTATTCATTAAATGGAAAGTGACAGTGTTATATGCGCTGTTCGCCGTGGCTTTATTAGTAAGCCAATGGGTCATGAAAAAACCCTTGATTCAGCGCATGCTGGGGAAAGAGCTAACGCTACCAGATGCGGTATGGTCAACACTGAATATGTCATGGGCGCTGTTCTTCTTGGCCTGCGGCCTGCTAAACATTTATGTCGCGTTCTGGTTACCGCAAGATATTTGGGTAAACTTTAAAGTCTTTGGTTTAACCGCACTCACCCTGATATTCACATTGATCAGCGGCGTTTATATTTACCGACATATGCCGGAAGAACAGAAAAAGTCATAATTTAAATAATACCCCCCAACATCATTGAGGTCACAGGCAGGCAACACCGCAGGGCCTCAATGACGTTGGTATATTTTATGCTTATTGAAATTTCAGTGAGCCATTCCAGGTGAATAGATTTACTTTTAGAAGTAGGCAGAGATGACTCAAGAACAATTATCACCTCGCGGTGAGCAATCATTACCTAACGGTGAATTGGTACTTCGTACCCTGGCAATGCCAGCCGATACCAATGCAAATGGCGATATATTTGGCGGTTGGTTAATGTCACAAATGGATATCGGCGGTGCCATTCAAGCTAAAGAGATAGCTCAGGGGCGAGTTGTCACGGTACGGGTTGATGGCATGACCTTCCTCAAGCCGGTCGCTGTTGGTGATGTGGTTTGTTGCTATGCCCGCTGTATTAAAACCGGTCGTAGCTCAATTACTATCAATATTGAAGTCTGGGTGAAAAAGGTCTCTTCTGAGCCAATCGGGCAGCGCTACCGTGCCACTGAAGCGGTATTTACCTATGTCGCTGTAGATGATGCGGGTAAGGCCCGCGCCTTGCCGAGTGGTAGAGGGAATTTCGAAGTTGGCGCGACGCAATAACCGCTGACCGAGTTTGTCCTGACGCAAAAAAGGGTCGCCTTGCATAAGAGCGACCCTTTTCTTATTACGGTATTTACCGGTTATTCAATCACCAATACCCTAATAATCTTAATTCATTTCCATATTGCCACCGATTTTGAATACGATGGTGGTGACATAATCTTTAGCGGCAACCGCTTCAAATCGCCACTTACGCATCACTTGCTTCACCTCACGCTCAAAGGTATTACGCGGCGTCGCTTCCAAAACACGCACATTAGTGACACGGCCATTTTCGTCAATATCGTATTGAACCTTAACCTGCCCTTCGACACCCAAAGCCAGTGCCCTTGCCGGATAAGTTGGCTTTGCCTTACTTAAGGCTTTTGGCCCGGCAGTGGTTGATGCACCCGGCACTGACGCTTTCGGCGCTGCTTTTACCGGCGCATTATTGGCAACCAGTGCTGGCTCATCAGATTTGAACGGTTTGTCATCCGGTGGTGCCTCGGTCTTCTTCACTTCCGGCTTTTTAACTTCTTTTTTTACCGGTTTCGGCTTAGGTTTCGGTTTTGGCTTCACCGGTTCAGGAATGGGGACAGCAACAGGCTCAGGCAGCACTTCAGGCTCTGGCGGTGCCTCTTCAATCTTTTCAGATTCAGGTTCAACCTGTGGCTCTGCCGCCGCAGGTTGTGGCGCAGCAAAGGTGGCTATATTAACCATCGTAACGGCAAGCGGCGCATCCTCTATTTCAGGTTGTATTTTCATTTGCTCTACTGAAACGTACAGCAGAGTTGCAATTACGCTACCATGTAAACCAACTGAAAATGCGATTGGCCATGTAAGCCGACGACCCAAGAAAAATTTATTTAGCTGCATAATAATTCAATGTCCTCTAATGCAGCTAAGTGTAAATGCAAATAGCAATCATATTCAATAAGCAACCGCAAACAATCTTCCTCAACAGCCTTAAATGATGCTTTAAACGGCAATATTAACGGAATAACACTTTCCATTTACGCTTAGTTATCATTCTATTCCATTATTAACTACCGGTGTATTCGTCTGCTAACCAGGGTTGGTGACATTCCCGCATATTATTGAATTTATGGGTAGAACATGGTGTTATGGCACACCGAGTACAAACCATCATATTGAAGTATATACCCTAAATAATTCGAGTTGCAGGAAGGCAGTCAACACACATGCAGCTTGAAGTATGGCGGGTATGATAATTTTAAAGGTGAAACATGCTTTATATAATCTTTGCAACTGATGTTCCTGATTCGCTGGAGAAGCGCTTATCTGTTCGCCCTGCACATCTGGCCCGCCTGCAAGCATTGCAGGATCAAGGGCGTTTACTGACCGCAGGCCCAAACCCTGCAATTGATAGTGCAGACCCTGGTGCCGCCGGATTTACAGGATCTACTGTTATTGCCGAATTTACATCGCAACCAGAGGCCGAGCGTTGGGCGGAGCAAGACCCTTATATTGCCGCTGGCGTGTATCAGTCGGTTATTGTAAAACCCTATAAACGGGTATTCTGAATCACGACAAGTTTGTGACGTATATTCAGCCATAGGCAACTCAGGTTGAATATACGTTCCCCATCGGGTTATTACATGTATTTAATTATCTTTACTTATAATTACTGAGAATCATTGTCTAATCACATATCGATTTTTCTATCGTGACGTTAAGTCATTTTTGTTAAATGCGGAGATGAAGACTATGCAGTGTCCAGTATGCAAAGATACCCAACTGGTGATGTCTGAACGTAAAAGCATTGAGATCGATTATTGCCCGAACTGCCGTGGTGTATGGCTGGATCGTGGCGAGCTAGATAAAATCATTGAAAAATCAGTTGAAAGTACACCGACATCAGCACCATACACTGACGCCAGAGACCGTGAACACGATCGCGATAATCACGGATATTCAAAGCCTAAGCACTACAAAAAGAAAAGTTTCCTGTCAGAGTTATTTGATTAACTCAGTAGGTAATTTTCTGATGTGGTCGTGAACAGTACCTAACGTGATCATACGCCTGAACACAGGCGTATTTGATTTATGCTGTTATTTAAAACAGGTGATCTAAGGCTACGCTCATCAGGCTTTGTAGTGTTTAAGCCAGTGCTCTTCGCATGCATCAACAGCTTTATCCAACATATGCGCCGGTGCCTTTAAAATCATATGGTCTTTTCTTACCCAAACCGAATAAGTGTGTTTGCCAGCAGCAATGACTTGCTCACAATAAATAGCAGCATGATATATCAGCTCAGATTCTTCACAATAAATCTCGTACTTATAAAGTGCAGTGCTGACTTTTAAATCCCCGAAGAATACTGTTTTAGCTAATTTATATTGAGACATGAACTATAGCCTTTACTGAAATAGGGACTTTATCATCCGCTCATCTGCCGCATATAACTGTGATATTCGCAGCAAAAGCACCCTAAGTTGATGTCCTATCGGCAAAATCTGAAATTATCCGAGTGATAACTTATTCACCTCACTCAATGAAAATGAACTAAATAGGTAACCTTGCATGGCATCCACTCCCTGGTCAGATAGTTGAGTAAGTTGCTGGTGGGTTTCTACCCCTTCAACTATCACATACTGGCAGTGTTCACGTAGTTGGATAAGCAAATTATCAAACGTGACACTCCCTCCCCATTGCCAGAAAAAATGCTTATCAATCTTGACACATTCAAAGAAACCACTGGCAGCCGCAGCCAGGTGAGCATTGCCACTACCAAAGTCGTCCAGCCACAGCGAGTATCGTTCAGCCAACTTACTTAATAATGTGTTCTTTGGCCCATCACTGAGATTGGGGAAGCTCTCCATTATCTCCAGCCGGATAAAAGGCATCATAGCTAATAATGAGATGACTTCCTCGTCATACAGCACCGCTTGGGCCATATCAAAATCTATATTAATTGAGAGTATTATTTGTTGGTCAATAAACCATTCCTGCTGTGTTTTTACTGCACATAATTGGTCAAGTAGCAGTTTAGCCTTCATCTGAGCATTAAGTTGATGGAGGAAACGCTCGGTATAAATAGGCGATTTAAAAGAGGCCGTTGTGAAACGACTCAATAATTCCACAGCAAATAACTTACCGTTCTGCCGGTAAACTGGTTCACAGATAAAAGTGCAATCAACTGCAATGTTTAGCCTGCTATCCACAGTAAAACCCTTTTATTTGATTAGAACAGCAGTATTGATCAATTGATAAAATTGATCAATTTTTTATTATTGATCACTAAAAACGATATAAGAAATCGCTAAAAGAAGCAACAAAAACGAACAACCCATTGATAGATAAGAAAGTGTTACTCAATCATGATAATGACTAAGATTATTATTTCATAATCATTTATTTCATAGCGGAATGGCCGCATCGAACAACCGAACAGTAACACCCCTGAAACTGAACGATTAGAACGAAGCGGCCTAATATATAGGGTAGCGCGATGTCATTCTGATGTGAAATAAACTTATAAAGTATTATTGTGCACCTTTTATTATTAATAGTAACATCAGAATTATCGCATTTTGATAATTTAGGATATGAGTGATTTTTCTTCGAACAAAAACGATATTTTAAGTGGAAAATATCATTCTAGATTTTAACGCAGGCAACAAATTATTGACAAGTTCATCAGGAATAATCCAGTAGCAACGTGTGTAATATGAGATTTCCTGTAGTAAAAAGTTAATAAAAGCTGGGAATTGGTGGAGATGAAAACAAAAACAGCCTCATAAAGAGACTGTTTTTATTACCATCACAGTGAACTACCATTCATAAGCCACAGTGAACAATAACGCCCTACGATGCTGATGCTCGTGGAGTTGCCTGACACAATAGATATGGCGATAGCGCCGTGATTGCCCTTCAAGCCAGCGATTTCTTCGGCGCTGATTTTGCCGCAGCATACGCCAGCGGCCCACCTCATTCTTACTCCGTCTCATGAAACATTTCTTCCAAAGCTGAGAACTGGGCTATTATAAACCATTCATCTCTTGAGCCAAGTCACTGCGCGGCAAAATCGTGGGTTTAGCCTAAATAGCCGATGTATCTCAGTGTGAGAAGATCAAAATAATACCGTTAAATGTTTAATTTACCGTTGCAAGTCCTTTAGCTTAAAAGATTTTATCCAGTAATATCTCTGATTAAAGGTTTCGCCTTTGCAATACTGTGCGTACACTCTTTAGTGACCGTTTGTGAACAGGACTTCCGCCCTTATGACAACATTTTATACCGTAATCAGTTGGCTCTCAGTTTTTGGCTATTGGTTGCTTATTGCCGGGGTTACATTGCGTATTCTGATGAAACGCAGAGCCGTTCCTTCGGCCATGGCATGGCTACTGGTTATTTATATTCTGCCATTGGTTGGGATAATTGCTTATCTGTCGTTTGGTGAGCTTCATTTGGGCAAGCGCCGCGCTGAGCGTGCAAAAGCGATGTGGCCTTCCACCGCCCGCTGGCTTAGTGAATTGAAAGACTGCCAGCATATTTTTGCCACTTCAAATAGCGAGGTCGCCACCCCACTATTTCAATTATGTGAACGCCGCCAAGGCATCAGTGGCGTTAAAGGTAATCAATTACAGTTATTAACCACCACCGATGACACATTAAAAGCGCTGGTGCGTGATATTGAACTGGCCCGTCACAACATCGAGATGGTGTTTTATATCTGGCAACCAGGTGGCTTGGTTGATCAGGTCGCCGAATCCTTAATGGCTGCAGCACGGCGAGGTGTCCATTGCAGACTGATGCTGGACTCTGCCGGTAGCCAGCAATTCTTCCTCACCCCCTATCCGGCTATGATGCGCAATGCGGGAATTGAAGTAGTCGAAGCACTCAAAGTTAATGTATTCCGGGTATTTCTGCGCCGAATGGATTTACGCCAACACCGCAAAGTCGTGTTGATTGATAATTATGTTGCTTATACCGGTAGCATGAATATGGTTGATCCTCGCTTTTTCAAGCAAGATGCTGGCGTGGGTCAATGGATCGATATGATGGCCAGAATGGAAGGCCCGGTGGCTACCACCATAGGTATTGTGTATGCCTGTGACTGGGAAATTGAAACCGGCAAACGCATTCTGCCTCCGGCACCTGATGCGAATATCATGCCGTTTGAGGAAGAGAGCGGCCATACCATCCAGGTTATCGCCTCTGGTCCTGGTTTCCCTGAGGAAATGATTCACCAGGCCTTATTAATGGCGGTATATGCCGCCCGTGAGCAGCTCATCATGACGACACCGTATTTCGTGCCTAGTGATGACCTGCTACATGCCATCTGTACCGCAGCGCAGCGTGGAGTTGATGTCAGCATTATTGTTCCTCGAGATAACGACTCGATGATGGTCCGCTGGGCAAGCCGAGCATTCTTCTCTGAATTGTTGGAAGCGGGCGTTAAAGTTTATCAGTTTGAAGGCGGGCTGTTGCACAGCAAAAGTGTGCTGGTCGACGGCCAACTGAGTTTGGTTGGAACGGTCAATCTGGATATGCGCAGCTTATGGTTGAACTTTGAAATCACGCTGGTCATTGATGATGATGGTTTTGGTGCAGATTTGGCACAAGTTCAAGACGATTACATTGCCCGCTCGGTGTTGTTAGATGGTGAATTATGGAATAAGCGCCCTCTCTGGCACCGCGTTACTGAACGATTATTCTACTTTTTCAGTCCGTTACTGTAAGTAACTTAGGCCGCAGGGCCATCAAATTGTAGATTCTCTGAGTTATTGACTTCAGATAGCATAATAATTGTAAAAGCTGCATAGAGAATGTTTTAATGAGCGCAATCTGCAAATAACAAATGGGAATCGGCAAATGGACCAGAACAGACAAGAGCCAAGCTTAATGGATCTCAATAACCGCCTGACTGAAGATGAAACACTGGAACAGGCTTACGATATCTTTCTGGAGCTGGCGGGTGACAACCTTGACCCAGCGGATATCTTGTTGTTTAACCTTCAGTTTGAAGAGCGTGGCGGTGCAGAGTTATTTGACCCAGCCGAAGATTGGCAGGAACATGTCGATTTTGATGTAAACCCTGATTTTTTTGCCGAAGTTGTTATTGGTCTTGCTGATAGTGATGGTGAAGAGATTAATGATGTGTTTGCGCGTGTTCTCTTGTGCCGTGAAAAAGACCATAAGCTTTGCCATATCTTGTGGAAAGAGTGATCGTCATACCCCCTTTACCCCATGGCTGTTAATGCTGTAATGACAAAAATCCCCGTCAGTTCTCTGGCGGGGATTTTGCTATTGGGCGATCACTCAGCGCATGCTATAGCGGATCAACTTTCAGACAAGATACCGCATGGCGGAAGCTGCCCTCTAATAGTGGGCGGGTTTTTGCGCACTCTGGCCCGGCGATGGGGCAACGAGTACGAAATACACAGCCTGATGGCGGGTTAATTGGTGAAGGTAGCTCCCCCTCTAACAACTGGATCACTTTCGCCCTTTCTTTGTCAGGATCAGGGATAGGTACCGCCGACATCAGCGCCTTGGTGTACGGATGCTGCGGATTATGGTAAACCTCATCATAGGTTCCCAACTCTACTGCATGGCCCAAGTACATCACCAACACCCGGTCAGAAATGTGTTTTACCACCGCCAGATCATGGGCAATAAAAATCAGTGATAACCCCATTTCACGCTGCAATTGCTGCAACAAGTTCACCACTTGCGCCTGAATTGATACATCAAGCGCAGAAACCGGTTCATCACAAATCACCAGTTTCGGTTCAAGAATCAATGCCCGGGCAATACCAATACGCTGGCACTGCCCCCCCGAAAACTCGTGGGGATAACGGTTGATTAGGTTAGGTAACAAGCCAACCTTCAGCATCATGGCTTTAACTTTATCTTTGACTTCCTGACGCGGCATTTTAGGATGATAAGTCCGCAGCGGCTCAGCGATGATTTCACCGATGGTCATTCGCGGGTTTAATGACGCCAGCGGGTCCTGGAATATCATCTGAATATCGCTACGGGTCTCACGCCATTGCGCATCACTCAGGCTCAGCAAGTCTTTACCTAACCATGCCACACTGCCACTGGTCGCTTTCACCAAACCAATAATGGCGCGGGCGAATGTTGATTTGCCACATCCAGACTCGCCGACCACACCTAAGGTTTCGCCTTCATACAAGCGCAGTGTTACACCATCAACGGCTTTTAGTGTTTTCGCTGGCTGCCAGAACCATTGTTTGCCATCATGAATATCAAAATGAACTTTCAGATCAGCCACTTCTAGCAATACTTTCTTCTCAGTCATGACATTCATACTAATTCCCCCACTGGCTTATAGCAGGCACGTAAACGGCCTTCACCAAAATGCTCCAATGCCGGAGCAACTCCGCAGCGATCCATTGCATATTGGCAGCGCGGCTGGAATGGGCAACCTTTAGGCAAGCGTAATAAATTCGGCGGATTACCCGGTATCGTCATGAGAGATTCGCCTTCAGCATCAAGACGAGGAACAGCATTCAGCAAACCAATAGAATAAGGGTGGCTTGGGTGATAAAACACATCGCGAGCCTGACCATACTCCATAGTTCGCCCTGCATACATCACCAGAACTTTATTGCAGATCCCCGCAACGACGCCAAGGTCATGGGTGATCATAATGATTGCAGTATTGAACTCATGCTTCAGCTCATTCAGCAAAGTCATGATTTGCGCCTGAACGGTTACATCAAGTGCGGTTGTTGGCTCATCGGCAATCAATAATTTAGGGCGGCACAACAGCGCCATCGCAATCATTACCCGCTGACGCATACCACCAGAGAACTCATGGGGATACATGCGCATGCGCTTACGCGCTTCCGGCATTTTTACCGCATCAAGCATACGGATCGACTCTTCGAATGCTTCGCTTTTGCTCATCTTTTTATGCAGTTGCAGCACTTCCATTAGCTGCTCACCGACGCGCATATACGGGTTCAGAGAGGTCATTGGGTCTTGGAATATCATCGAGATTTCCTCAGCCCGTAAGCGGTTCAATTGTTTTTCTGGCAGATTTAAGATTTCACGGCCATTAAACTTTGCAGACCCCCCGATCCGGCCATTACTGGCCAACAAGCCCATCAACGCAAAAGCGGTTTGTGATTTACCGGATCCAGATTCCCCTACAATGCCTAATGTTTCGCCAGCACGCAGGTCAAAATTAAGAGCGTTAACTGCGGTCACATCACCGTCTGGCGTGCCGAAAGTCACGGTTAAATCTTTTACATCCAGCAGTATATCTTGCGCCAACAATGCAGATTGCTGAACAGCAGACCGATTATCAATAGTCGTCATAGTGCTACTCCTCAGCGATCTTTCGGATCGAGGGCATCACGCAAGCCATCGCCGATAAAGTTGAAACAGAACAAAGTCACTACCAGGAAACCGGCAGGGAACATCAGTAACCACGGCGATACTTCCATGGAGTTAGCACCATCACTGAGCAATGCACCCCAGCTACTCAAAGGTTCTTGTGTGCCTAACCCAAGGAAACTCAAGAAGGATTCAAACAAAATCATGCTAGGAACCAGTAACGAAGCGTACACCACCACCACACCCAGAACGTTCGGAACAATATGGCGTAATACGATGTTGCGAGTGGAAACACCACCAACTACTGCTGCTTCAATGAATTCTTTCCGTTTTAGACTTAATGTTTGCCCGCGCACAATACGCGCCATATCCAGCCAGGACACCATGCCGATTGCCACAAATATCAATAGAATATTCTGGCCAAAGAAGGTCACCAGCAGAATAACGAAGAACATAAAGGGGAATGAGTTAAGAATTTCCAGCAGGCGCATCATCAGTGAATCAATTTTCCCACCGAGATACCCCGATAACGAACCATATAAGGTGCCAACAACCACGGCAACCAAAGCCGCAGCCACCCCCACCATCAATGAAATTCGACCACCGATAGCAACACGAACCAACAGATCGCGACCTGAGGAATCGGTACCGAAATAGTGCCCGGACTCAATATTGGGGGCGGCTGACATCATGCCCCAGTCCGTATCCGAATAGGTAAACTGCGCCAACATGGGGGCCAGAATAACAAATAAGGTAATTAACATCAGGATCACCAAACTGGTGATCGCCGCTCGGTTATGAATAAAACGGCGGCGGGCATCCTGCCAAAGGCTGCGCCCTTCAACTTCCAGTTTTTCACTGAAAACTTCCAGAGCTTCGCTATTTTTATTGCTCAACATAATTGGCGTGCTCCAGTGCTAGTAACGGATTTTAGGATCGATAACGGCATACAGCACGTCAACAATCGCGTTGAATAAAATAGTCAAAGCGCCGACTAAAATGGTCAAACTCAGCACCAAAGAGTAATCGCGGTTTAACGCCCCGTTGACAAACAACTGACCAATGCCCGGCAAACCAAAAATGGTTTCAATAACCATCGAGCCAGTAATAATCCCAACAAACGCGGGCCCCATGTAGGACAACACCGGCAGCAATGCAGGTTTCAGTGCATGACGGAATACAATGGTTCGCAGTGGCAATCCCTTCGCTCGCGCCGTGCGGATAAAGTTAGAGTGGAGAATTTCAATCATTGATCCGCGTGTGATACGCGCAATACTGGCGATATAAGCCAGCGACAACGCGACCATCGGTAAAATAATATATTTTGGTGATCCGCCATTCCAACCGCCACCCGGTAACCATTTCAATATAATGGCAAAGACCAACACCAATAAAGGAGCTACCACAAAACTTGGAATGACCACTCCGGTCATGGCAAATCCCATTACCGTATAGTCCCATTTGGTATTTTGATTCAATGCCGCAATAACACCGGCACTCACACCTAACACGACTGCGAGTATAAATGCGGCAAAACCAAGCTTTGCCGAAACAGGAAACGATGCAGAAACCAGATCGTTCACGGTGTAATCTTTATATTTAAACGAAGGTCCAAGATCGCCGTGCGCAAGTTGACCCAAGTAATTGAAATACTGCTTATAGACGGGGTCATTGAGGTGATATTTCGCCTCAATATTGGCCATAACTTCTGGAGGAAGATTACGTTCGCCGGTAAAGGGACTTCCTGGGGCGAGACGCATCATAAAAAATGAAATGGTTATCAAAATGAACAGTGTCGGAATCGCTTCCAGACAGCGGCGTAGAATAAATTTTAACATTGCCTGTACCTTTAGCCTTTTACTGCACTTTATCCCCTTAGTTCGCTGGTTGCCGACCCTGTCATACCAACTACTTTGGGTAGATATTATCAAAACAAAAAGGGCAACACGCTGATGCAGCGGCTGCCCTTAATATATTAGTGCTTGATAATATACAGATCTTTAACGTGCATATTATCCAGTGGGTCTTTACCGGTATATCCACCGACATAAGGTTTAACTAAACGGGCATTAACATAATAGAACAACGGCACAATAGCAGAATCTTTATCCAGCAATACTTCAGCTTGCTGATACAAACCTGCGCGCTCTTTTTCGGATTTAACTTTCAGCGTATCTTGGATCAGCTTGTCAAATGCCGGGCTTTTATAATGTACGGTGTTATTACTGCTGTCAGATAGCATCATATTCAGGAATGAAGACGGTTCGTTATAGTCGGCACACCAGCCAGCACGCGCGACATCGAAAGTCCCTTGATGGCGGGTATCAAGGAAGGTTTTCCATTCCTGATTTTCCAGCTTAACGTCAACGCCCAGATTTTTCTTCCAGATAGAGGCCGCAGCAATAGCCAGCTTTTTGTGCAAATCAGAAGTGTTGTATAACAGATTGAACTTCAGTGGTTTATCTTGTGTATAACCCGCTTCAGCCAGTAACTTCTTAGCCACTTCATTACGTTTTTCCTGAGTCCAGCCAAACCATTCTGGTGGTGTTAATTCAGCACCACTGGTATATGGCGGCGTAAAGCCATAGGCAGGTAAATCACCTTGGTTTTTCACTTTGTTCACGATGATATCGCGATCCATGCCCAGTTTTAGTGCTTCACGAACGCGTGCATCGGTGAATGGCGCTTTTTGGTTATTGATTTCGTAATAATAAGTACACAGATATGGGTCAACATGAACTTCTTGTGGGATCTCTTTTTTCAGTTTCTGGAATAATTCAATCGGCATGTTGTTATAGGTCATGTCGATCTCGCCGCTACGGTAGCGGTTAACATCAGTCACTTCAGACGAGATTGGCAGGTAAGTAACCTGATTGATAACCGTTTTAGCATTATCCCAATAGGTCGGGCTGCGTTCTAACACAATACGTTCGTTAACGGTCCAATCTTTTAATTTATAGGCACCATTACCGACAAAGCTCTGTGGCTGAGTCCACTTCTCACCAAACTTCTCAACCACGGTTTTATTCACCGGGGACATAGAGGGGTGAGCTAACAGTTTATCCAAATAAGGAACAGGTTCAGTCAGCGTGACTTCCAACGTATGGTCATCTAACGCTTTTACACCCAAGGCATCAGGTGATTTTTTACCGCTAATAATATCGTCGATATTCGCGATATGAGCATATTGTACATAACTGGCATAAGGAGAAACTGTTTTAGGGTCTGCCAGTCGTTGCCAGCTATAAACGAAATCTTGTGCCGTTACAGGGTCACCATTTGACCATTTAGCATCTTTACGCAGATGGAAAGTCCAGACTTTAAAATCCTTATTATCCCAACTTTCAGCTACACCAGGCAAAATCTTGCCGTTTGGATCGTTAACGACCAACCCTTCCAGCAAATCGCGCGATATATTAGATTCTGGCACACCCTCAATTTTATGCGGATCCAATGACTGAGGTTCTGAGCCGTTATTACGAACTAAAACTTGTTTCTCAGCCAGTTGGACACCTGCTGGTACATTGGCTGCAAAAGTGTTCCCTACAGCCATCATACCCATAGCAGCAGCAATGCCTGCGGCCAGGAAAGTTTTCTTTGTGATGTTGGTCATGCTGATATCCACTCCAGATTTTATTATTGCGTCGCTCAGAAACTGAGCAAGCCTCACCTTTAAAAGGTATCTTTAAATCACATTGCACGGGGAACGAACCCGGCCATGTAATGCCCTATATGTATTAGCATCAGACTAAAATCGGTGCTGTGCTATACACCCCTATTATCTTGTCTATATTCTTATTTACTGCCACGCCACAGCGACTCTAGGTTGTGAACAATTGGCATATAAGATTGTTTTACTGCCATAGCGTTTTATTGCTCAACTTTTCTACAACTTGCGAATATAAAGATTTTTTAAGTCCACTAAGTCTTGTGGATCTTTACCCGTAAATCCACCGACGGTTGGCCGGATAAGACGGACACTGACTCGATAATAAACCGGCACCAGCGCAGAATCTTTATCCAGTAAATTCTCAGCCTCTTGATACAAAGCAGTGCGCGCAGTGGCATTCGGCATGGTCAGCGTTTTTGCTAACAGCGCATCGAATTCAGGATTTTTATAGAAGAAAGTATTGTTGCTACTATCAGACAGCAGCATATTCAGAAAAGCAGTCGGCTCGTTGTAGTCACCACACCAGGTTGCTCTGGCAACATCAAACTGCCCTTGATGGCGGCTTTCTAATGAGGTTTTCCATTCTTGATTCTGTAAAGTGACGGTAGCACCCAGGTTTTTCTGCCACATAGATGCAGCGGCAATAGCCTGCTGCTTGTTTTGATCTGAGGTGTTATAGAGCAATGTAAACTTTAAGGGATTTTGGGCATTGAAACCGGCTTCGGCGAGCACTTTTTTCGCCTCAGCATTGCGTTGTTCTTGAGTCCAGTTGGACCATTCTGGCAAGGCGAAATTGCCGCCATCGGTAAATGTCGGGGTAAAGCCATACGCAGGAATCTGCCCTTGCCCCATAATCTTCGTTGCGATGATGTCACGATCCAGCGTTAACTTAATTGCCGTTCTTACTCTGGCGTCGGTAAATGGTGGTTTTTTATTATTAATTTCGTAATAGAAAGTACAGAGATATGGGCTGATATGAACCTGCGATGGCAGATCCTTTTTCATTTTGGCAAATAAATTAGGGGGTATTGCGCTGTTGGTAATATCGATTTCACCACTGCGATAGCGATTAATATCACTGACTTCCGACGTTATCGGTAAAAAGGTCGCTTTGTTGATAACCGTTTCTTTGTTATTCCAGTAAGTCGGACTACGTTCCAGCACAATCCGCTCATTAACTACCCAATCTTTTAACTGAAAAGCGCCATTGCTAATAAAGTTTTGTGGCAGAGTCCATTTATCACCATACTTTTCAACGACCTCACGCTTAACTGGCTTCATCGAGGTGTGGGATAACATGCTGATAAAATAAGGCACGGGTTGCGTCAAGGTAACTTGCAACGTTTTGGCATCTAATGCCTTAACACCTAACTCATCCGGCTTTTTGGTGCCTTTCAATACCTCGTCGACATTCTCAATTTGGGCATACTGCAAATAACTGGCATAAGGTGAACCCACTTTTGGGTTAGCCAAGCGCTGCCAACTATAGACAAAATCTTGCGCGGTGACCGGAGTACCATCACTCCACACGGCGTTGTCACGCAAATGGAAAGTCCAGACCTTAAAACCTTCATTGTCCCAACGAGTTGCAACGGCTGGAATAATATGTCCAGTGGCATCATTGCTTACCAGGCCTTCTAATAGATTCAGAATAATATTGGTTTCAGGGATACCTTCGACCTTATGGGGGTCTAATGAGGCGACCTCAGAACCATTATTAATGGTAATGCTTTGATCTGTAGCTAATATCACACCGGCCGGAACTGCCGCCGCCATCGATACAGCCGAAAATGACAAACCCAACACAGTGCCAATTATTGCCAGTGGTCGTCGCGTAAACTTTATTTGCATTTCAAACCGCCTTTTACGAGATTTGGTGATGTTTTTCTCAAGGTTTATGTCAATCGGCTACCAACAACGACTAGCAATAACTATTCCAAAAATTAAAATTCAGTTTAGTTTTATTAAAAAATAAGATATCTCTTATCACAGAGTTGTCCGAAAACTAACAGAACCCGAAATCTGACGCCAATAAATTTTACAGAAATGTTAAGTAATTCTCTTTTCTACCGAGTAGCTAACGATAGTAGCTAACTAACTTTGCCGGCCAAAGACAAGATAACCATATGATTTAATTAATTTATATTGGGTTGAAGTTTAAATTCACGTCAAAAAAAATGTCTAAAAAACCGTTCTAGAAACATAAAGTTAACATTAGCACCAATGTCAGAATAAACATCTAATCATTGCGGTGTAATCACTAATAACATCTAGATAAATTCCGCACAAGCTCTACAGAATGATGTGAGCATTTTAACAACAACTCGGGTGTTTAATTCACGCTACCGGGCAATGGGTGATTCATTAAAGATGAACAAATAGGCCTTAAGCTAAATTAGTTATATAGAATGGCTTTTATTGCATTATTTAAGTGCAACAGATTAAAATTAATACATTATTCGCACCAAATTAATGCTTTATGATTTAAATATCAGGCTGGAAAAACGAAAAAGGCCACCAGTAACACACGGGTAGCCTCCATACTGCGGGATGTGGGGATGGATTAAAGCAATCCGGGGAAAATCGCTTTGATGCCTGTAACAATAAACTCGATGCCCAGAGCCATCAACAATAATCCCATAATACGCGTTATAACGTTAATACCAGTTTGCCCTAGCAACCGAACCAGCAGTGGCGCCGCCCGGAACAGCAGCCAGCAACAGAAGGCAAACAAGGCCACCGCTAGCGTCAATCCCAACAAATTTTGCCAACTATGGTAGCGGGAGCTCCAAACAATTGTGGAACTGATCGCTCCTGGCCCCGCCATCAACGGCAATGCGAGTGGGACAACACCGATACTTTCACGAACCGCAGTTTCAGTTTTTTCCTGCTTGTTCTGCTTATCCTCACCGAGTTTACCGCTGATCATCGACATCGCAATGCTGACCACCAGTATCCCACCAGCAATACGGAACGAGTCGATGGAAATACCGAAAATTTTCAGGATGGCATCCCCTAAGAACAAGGATATCCATAAGATAATCGCCACTGACAGATTAGCTGTCAGGTTGGTTTTATCCCGCCCCGCCGCCGCCTGATAGCTGGTCATACTGATAAATACCGGCAATATGCCAACCGGGTTCACCAGCGCAAATAAGCCAACAAAAAACTTGATGTAACCTGAAAGGTCCAACAATGATTGACTCACACATCACTCCGCGCAATTGCTGATAAAAACGACACAGATAACAGGCCATTATAACTTAATGCCCCAGGACAACACATCTTATGGCCCGAGCCTGGAAAATTTGCGACAAAAATAATGTTGTTAACATGCAGAATTGCACCCACATTATTCAAGCATTTCACCGCAGTTCTTTTCACTAAAAATTACCCTTAAGGCACCCATCTACAGGTGTGCGCGCTAATGTAATAGAATTAGTCGCAGGAATCTATGTAATAAAGCAGCATTTATAGAAGACTAAATTTTACCGCTTAAAATGATAACTCTTGTTAATGCCCTGTGGCGTTAATGAAGCTTTAACGTCATGAATTATCAATTTATTCGTGCTAATGATAATTACTATCAACAAATAATTGCTGAATGGTGTCAGCTTGCCGATTTTGTGATATAAATCACGAAAAACATACCTAAGAATAGTTAAGCTCTGAGCAGTGGTCGAGAGTAAGTTCACTGAGAAATAGCGTATAAAGGTTGAAATTGGCATTTCCCCGCCCACCTTATTTCTAAAGGAACAGAAGCTCTTTCAGTAAATCAGCGGTAAAAAATGAGAAAGTAAGCTATAAAACTATCTCTATTTGACCTTACGGCATACTAGAGCCTGTCTATACTAGTTGCTTCAACAGCTCATTTACTAAAAGAGTTTAACATTATCAGGAGAGCATTATGGCTGTAACGAATGTCGCTGAACTTAACGAGCTAGTAGCACGCGTCAAGAAAGCCCAGCGCGAGTATGCCAACTTTACTCAAGAGCAGGTTGATAAAATCTTCCGTGCCGCAGCTCTGGCTGCAGCGGATGCCCGTATTCCCTTGGCCAAACTGGCTGTAGAGGAATCAGGTATGGGTATTGTTGAAGATAAAGTGATCAAGAACCACTTTGCTTCTGAATACATCTACAATGCTTACAAAGATGAAAAGACTTGTGGCATTTTAGAAGAAGATAAAACCTTCGGTACTATTACTATCGCTGAACCTATTGGTTTAATCTGCGGTATCGTACCAACAACTAACCCGACTTCTACCGCTATTTTCAAGGCATTAATTAGCCTGAAAACGCGTAACGGTATCGTATTCTCTCCACACCCACGTGCTAAAGACGCAACCAATAAAGCCGCAGATATCGTGCTTCAAGCCGCTATCGCCGCAGGTGCGCCAGCAGATATTATTGGTTGGATTGATGCGCCAACAGTTGAGTTGTCTAACCAATTGATGCACCACCCTGACATTAACCTGATTCTGGCAACCGGTGGTCCAGGCATGGTTAAAGCAGCTTACAGTTCGGGTAAACCGGCTATCGGTGTTGGCGCTGGTAACACCCCTGTAGTGGTCGACGAAACCGCTGATATCAAACGTGTTGTTGCATCTATCCTGATGTCTAAAACCTTTGATAACGGTGTGATTTGTGCGTCTGAGCAGTCTATCATCGTGGTTGATTCAGCCTACGATGCAGTCCGTGAGCGCTTCTCTTCTCATGGCGGCTACCTGTTACAAGGTAAAGAGCTGAAAGCGGTTCAGGATATCATCCTGAAAAATGGCGGCCTAAACGCAGCTATCGTTGGTCAGCCAGCAACTAAAATTGCTGAAATGGCAGGTATTAAAGTTCCTAGCAACACCAAAATTCTTATCGGTGAAGTTAAGGTTGTTGACGAATCAGAACCTTTTGCTCACGAAAAACTGTCGCCTACCTTAGCGATGTATCGTGCGAAGAGTTTTGAAGACGCGGTTGATAAAGCGGAAAAACTGGTAGAAATGGGCGGTATCGGCCATACATCTTGCCTGTACACCGACCAGGATAACCAACCTGCACGCGTTAAGTATTTCGGCGATAAAATGAAAACCGCCCGAATTCTTATTAACACCCCTGCCTCTCATGGTGGTATCGGTGACCTGTACAACTTCAAAGTAGCGCCATCTCTGACGCTGGGTTGTGGTTCATGGGGTGGTAACTCCATCTCTGAAAACGTTGGGCCGAAACACTTGATCAACAAGAAAACTGTGGCTAAGCGAGCAGAAAACATGTTGTGGCATAAACTACCGAAATCTATTTACTTCCGCCGTGGCTCTCTGCCAATCGCGCTGGAAGAAGTGGCAACTGACGGTGCAAAACGTGCCTTCATCGTGACTGACCGCTACCTGTTCAACAACGGTTATGCCGATCAAATCACCAGTGTGCTGAAATCTCACGGTATCGAAACTGAAGTCTTCTTTGAAGTTGAAGCAGACCCTACCCTGAGCATCGTGCGCAAAGGTGCAGAGCAGATGAACTCCTTCAAACCAGACGTGATTATCGCGCTGGGTGGTGGTTCACCGATGGATGCTGCCAAAATCATGTGGGTTATGTACGAACACCCTGAAACCCACTTCGAAGAACTGGCATTACGCTTTATGGATATCCGTAAACGTATTTACAAGTTCCCGAAAATGGGTGTGAAAGCGAAAATGATCGCTGTAACCACTACATCAGGTACCGGTTCAGAAGTGACTCCATTTGCAGTCGTCACCGACGATGCAACAGGTCAGAAGTATCCATTGGCTGACTACGCATTGACTCCAGATATGGCAATCGTTGATGCCAACCTGGTTATGAATATGCCTAAGTCACTGTGTGCCTTCGGTGGTCTGGATGCAGTAACCCATGCGCTGGAAGCCTATGTTTCTGTATTGGCAAATGAATATTCTGACGGTCAGGCTCTGCAAGCGCTGAAACTGCTGAAAGAATTCCTGCCAGCCAGCTATAATGAAGGGGCTAAGAACCCAGTAGCTCGTGAACGTGTACACAATGCCGCGACCATCGCTGGTATCGCGTTTGCTAACGCCTTCTTGGGTGTCTGTCACTCAATGGCCCATAAACTGGGTTCTGAGTTCCATATCCCGCACGGCTTGGCAAACGCCATGTTGATTTCTAACGTTATTCGCTATAACGCGAATGACAACCCAACGAAGCAGACTGCTTTCAGCCAATATGACCGCCCACAAGCGCGTCGTCGTTATGCTGAAGTTGCAGACCATCTGGGTCTGAGTGCACCGGGCGACCGTACTGCGCAGAAAATTCAGAAATTGCTGACTTGGTTAGATGAAATCAAAGCGGAATTAGGTATCCCTGCGTCAATTCGTGAAGCGGGCGTTCAGGAAGCTGACTTCTTGGCTAAAGTAGACAAACTGTCTGAAGATGCATTTGATGACCAGTGTACCGGTGCTAACCCACGTTACCCACTGATCTCTGAGCTGAAACAGATTCTGATGGATACTTATTACGGCCGTGAATTTAGCGAAGAACTTGACCGTGAAGAGGTTGCTGTTACAGCAGCTCCAGCAGCAAAAGCTGAAAAGAAAGCTAAGAAGTAATCTTAAGGTGTAAACCCCACTGTCTGCTGGGGTTTGCAACGGAAGATATAGCCCCCAATGGCCATTGCTGTTGGGGGTTTCTTTTTATAATCACACATAATGATATTCCGCATATGCTCGCTCAAACCTCTGTAGCTGGCCTCCACGGATAGCGTATCCAATCCCCTGGTTTCTTCGCTGTAAGGCTTACTATGCCGCTACCAACCCCCGCTAACGGCGTCTTAATAAGTTAAATGTCATGCCATGCATCCACAATTGTTTAGAAATTTAACATCACCGTCGTTATGTTCTGTCTATTTATTCGAATTGAAGAAATGAAGCGATAAAACCCCTATATAGACTCAGCATGGGATATAGCATTAGGCTGAGGCTTATTACCCAGTATAAATGCATGGTGTTAAGCTGTATGGCCGCGTATGGCGCGAACGCAGTAAGAGGCTGGCTACCCCACAGCTTCAATAAGAAATCCCGTGGGGTATCCTTTGTGGATAATGAGTATCTAAGAAGGATGTTGGAGGCAGGCGGCTTTAATTGCTTCTTTATAGTGGCGGCGACAAACAGAAACATAGCTTTCGTTGCCACCAATAACGACTTGTTCGCCATCGTGCACCGCTCTACCCTGTTCATCTAAACGCAACACCATGTTTGCTTTACGGCCACAATGACAGATTGTTTTCAGTTCAACCAATTTGTCAGCCCATGATAACAAATACTTGCTACCGGGGAACAATTCGCCAAGAAAATCGGTACGCAAACCGTAGCACAATACCGGGATATGCAGTTCATCCACTACCTGACACAATTGCTGAACTTGCTCTTTGGTCAAAAACTGGCATTCGTCGAGTAAAATACAATGAACGGTTTTGTCCTGATGCTCAGCGGCGATAATAGATAATAGTGGGGTTTCACTATTATAAAGCAGCGCATGCGAGGACAGGCCAATGCGCGAACTTACGGTCCCTACCCCAAAGCGATTATCTATCTCTGCTGTAAACACCAAGGTACGCATACCCCGCTCTTGGTAGTTATATGAGGATTGTAACAGCGCGGTGGATTTCCCTGCATTCATCGCAGAGTAATAAAAATAAAGTTGAGCCATGGGCCCGTAACTCCAATGGTATAATAAATGGTCACAATGACAACGAACAGCAAGTTTATCATAAATTCAGATGTTACGATGAGCAGACTACGGCGCTATATTACTGTTTTCTATATTAAGTAATGAAAGCGCTAATGTAGTTGCTGGCACTTTCATTTGAAACTCCTTGCTATTATTAGGTTCATTACATGACCAATCTCACAATATTGGTACAGCAAACACATTTTGCTTGAACATTAACCGGATTAGCCCCCCAACCTGGCGATAGGGTTTGCCAGGGTACATGGCAATTGGTTCATTAATGATACAAGTAATGTATGGGCATGGTTAATTCGTAAAATAGTGATAACAAATATTGTCATAACCTGACAAATCCAATACAGCCTGTTTTTTCCTTACTCAATCTTTCATCACAACTATATCGTTATCGCACTTTTTGACATGATCCGTTATTGCTCATACCAGAGTGATAAGTCGCCTATTTCCGCTTTATTGATATAAAGCAAACTTATAACTTAGTGAGAAAATCATGTTCTCATGTAGTGTCATTAGCGAGCAAAATGAACTTTTCCGTTAAAAACACTACAGAGAATAACAAGTAGCTATCGCTTATTAGTAGCAAGCAGCAACTTTTCGCTAATAAAATACGTAAATTCGAGGATGCTAATCAAATTGGCTATTGCAGAAATTAAAATAGCACTCTATTATTATCCAGACGCCCCCCCACCAATTATAATTTGAGACCAGGACAATGAGCGAAGCGTTAAAGATTCTTAACAACATCCGTACTCTGCGTGCACAATCACGTGAATGCACTCTTGAAACTTTAGAAGAAATGCTGGAGAAACTTGAAGTGGTCGTTAACGAACGCCGCGAAGAAGATTCTCAAGTACAAGCTGAAATTGAAGAACGCACACGTAAATTGGCTCAGTACCGTGAAATGCTAATTGCAGACGGTATTGACCCAAATGAACTGCTGCATACTATGAGTGCAACTAAAGCTACTACTAAAGCTAAGCGTGCTGCACGCCCAGCTAAATATAAGTATGTAGACGAAAATGGCGAAACTAAAACCTGGACAGGCCAAGGCCGTACTCCAGCAGTGATTAAGAAAGCCATTGAAGACGAAGGTAAATCATTGGATGATTTCCTGCTGTAATAGTATTAGTTAATTTACTATTATGATAAAAATGCCCTCCTATTATACGGGGGGTATTTTTTTGCCTCTATGTTACCCAGCAATGATATCTTATCCAACAATCACAGTTGAAATGCTCACCAATGCGATTGCAGCATTAACATACAATTGGCAGAGAGCAACTGGCCTAAACATATCGTATTCGATAAATAACCCTTAGTTATCACTCTGTTTGTAAAGCTATAAGAATGCTCTGCTAATTTATAGCAATACAACAATCGATATAACTGACTAAATTCCCCATAATATTGTGATATCTGAGAATCGTGACGTGAAAAGGTTGTGCTGCCGCTCTGCATGAGAATTGAGCACAAAACAGAAACTAATTTTGTTTTGCGCTCACACATAAAATCATCTTCAACGCTTATTACGCTCGATTAATCGAGCTACCGCGACCAATCCCATAATAGGTAAAGCCCCGGCTATTTAATCGCTCAGGATCGTACAAATTACGCCCATCAAAGATAACTGGCTGTTTTAATCGAAGTTTGATCATATCAAAGTCAGGCGCTCTAAAATTCTGCCACTCAGTACAAATAATCAGAGCATCGGCTCCCTGTAGCGCCGATTCTTTCGTACCCATTAATCTTAGGTCATCCCTTGCACCATAAATGCGCTGTGCTTCATCCATTGCCTCTGGATCATAAGCTTGAACAATAGCGCCAGCACGCCATAAGGCTTCCATCAGAATCCGACTGGGAGCCTCACGCATGTCATCAGTATTGGGTTTGAATGCCAACCCCCAGAGTGCAAATGTTTTTCCTGCAAGCTGCGAATCAAAATGATACTGAATAAATTCAGTTAACTTACACTTCTGTTCGTTATTGATTTGCTCCACCGCACGCAATAACTGTGGTTGATAGCCGCAATTTTCGGCGGTACGAATTAATGCCTGGATATCTTTTGGGAAACAGGAACCGCCATAGCCACAGCCAGAATAAATAAAATGGTAACCAATGCGCGAGTCTGAACCAATGCCTTGCCGTACTTTTTCGATATCTGCGCCTAATCGTTCAGCAATATTAGCAATTTCATTCATGAAACTGATTTTTGTTGCCAACATACCATTTGCTGCATATTTGGTCAATTCTGCACTGCGAACATCCATAATTATCATGCGGTCATGATTTCTGTTGAATGGTTCGTATAGTTCACTAATTAAATCGATGACACCATTGTCATTACTATCAATCCCAATAACGATACGTTCAGGGCGCTTGCAGTCAGCAACTGCTGCACCTTCTTTTAAAAATTCGGGATTCGATACCACATTGAATGCAATATCCTGCCCCCGCTGCTGTAAAATCGTGTTCACCCGTTGCTGCACTTGATCCGCCGTACCCACCGGTACGGTTGATTTATCGATAATAACTTTTGGCGCATCCATATATTTCGCAATGGTACTGGCGACCTCCAACACATATTTAAGGTCAGCCGCGCCATCCTCATCAGGAGGTGTACCAACAGCAATAAACTGAATGGTACTATGTGCAACGCCTGCTGCCGCATCTGTTGAAAACCGAAGCCGACCCTCGTCGAAGTTTTCTTTTACCAGTGGTGCTAATCCTGGTTCAAAAATAGCGACACGGCCTTTTTGTAAATCAGCAACCTTGTTTGCATCGATATCGATACATAGGACATCATGACCAACTTCGGCAAGCACTGCCGCCTGAACAAGCCCTACATAACCAATACCAAAAACTGTCACTTTCATTCAATCAATCCTCGAGTTGAAATTCGATAAGGGACATACCTACAACCATTATAAGGAACTAACCTTAATTTAGCCTGAGGTAGTCAACCTTATTGCCAGCAAGTAATAAAAGTTGCCTGGAAATTTTCAGACAAAAGCAAGGAAGAAAGTATATCAACCGATATTTCTTACTTCTCTGTCATAATCATTGATTGAAACAAATGAGGTTTATTTCGCAGATTCGTTATAGAACCATTTATACTTTGGGGGTTTTAGCGGCAAACGAGTGAGAGAAATACATTAGTTACATGAACTATTTATTGAGTAGTATTTTCAAAACATGAACTATTCAGCGGCTGAAAGCATCAACCTTAAACGACTTCCTCCCCCCCATACCTGACATTGCCATGATTCACAGCGCTGACTAATTTGATTTAAATGTGCTGTTTTTAACGTACCTAAAGGCACACCATTACTAAGTTGAATCTGATTTTTACCCGCGCTAACGTTCGCATGCAGGCCTGCCGAAACCAAAATCAAATTTTTATACTCCACATGATAATAACCAACGAGCAAAGGAAATTGCCCATCCAAATGGGTACGCCTTAATAGTTGGTTTACCTGTTTGAGTAACGTTGACATCTGCGGTAAGCGCTGTTGTTGGTGTGCCAAGTGCTCTTGAAGAATTCCGTTAAACAATACTCGTAATAATAATGCGGCTAAAACACCGTTATCTCCGGCACGCGTAACATCCAGACAATAAAAAGCCAAATCCTTATCTGACAATGCGGCAATATCAAGCACTAACCCTGGCTGCTCGACCATGGTTAATTGCCGGTAATTTACCCGACACCGCGCAATGGTTTGCTGTGCTGGAGGTTGTAATTGCTTGAGTAACTGCGCAGCATCATGAGGATTCTTGCGTAACGCTTCCCAATCTTGAATAAGTTCTGTTTCCTCAATCGCATGGGATGTAAACAGTAAGGGATAAAGGCAAGCCAGCACTGCTTCACGTAATCGATTCAAATCCACGATTGGCTTTAGCAGCACATCTTTAACCCCCAGACGCATAACCTTAGCAATGTCAGTCATCTTATCGGTGGCCGATATAACTAAAATAGGGATATTTACTCCTTGAGCGAGTAAATGCTCAACAAATTCAATTCCTCCCATCTTAGGCATGGCGAGATCACAAAGTATCAAGTCCGGTGATTGGACCTTAATCTGCGCTAGCGCCTCCAGGCCATTTCCTGCCTGCTGGACCATCGCGCCGAGTGATTTTAAAAATTCCGTGATTACTGTACGGAAGACCGTTTCGTCCTCGACGACTAAAATATTCTTACCTGCTAATGGTTTTTCCATGCATTGCTTCTCTTGCTAACCTTAAGGTAATAGTGGCTCAAAATGATTGTTTGTGCTTGACTGAAATTGTTACGTACTACTTTACGGACATACATTGATGATTCATCAACCCCTTATCAAAGGGCTTAACTGTTCAATTTTCTTCTCCACCGCCAAGTGCCCAGCGGCAATTGCTTCATCGGCACGATGGAAATCCAGCATTGATATTTGTGGGCAGTAGGGCTGGATCAACACATCTGGAGGATCCCCCGCCATCCGATTGCGTTTTAACCTGTTCTCTAACACCTGTATTGATGTAGACATTATCTCCATGGCACTGGGAACGGCCATTGTTGTGCTACCAGACATATTGGTTATTCGTGCTGTCAAGCGCCGATGCCAACTCGCGGGCATATCTGCGGGTTTGCCTTCAGGGGATAATTGAGAGGAAAACAGATCTTGCCGGACCAAATGCGCATCATGTTGCAAATCAACAGCAATCACGACGTCAGCGCCCATCGCTCTTGCCAGAGAAACAGGAACAGGATTGACTACTGCGCCATCAACCAACCAATAACCGCCGAACCAAACAGGGGAAAACAATCCAGGCATACTGCATGAGGCCCTAATAGCCTGCTTAATGTCCCCCTCAGTAAGCCATAACTCACGGCCTGTGGTTAAATTGGTTACGACAGAACCAAAGGGTAACTTGCATTCAGCGATATCCTGCACTTCAATTATTTGATTGACTGCATTAAAAACCCGCTCCCCCCGCAGTAATCCACCACGACGCCAGGAGAAATCCATCAATCGAATAACATCCCAATACTTAAACGAACGGACCCAGCGTTCCATGATATTAATATGATCACTGGCATACGCTGCACCGACCAACGCACCAACCGAACAACCAGCAACAACATCGATTTTAACACCCATCTCTTCCAGTGCGTTGATCACCCCGATATGTGCCCATCCCTTCGCAGCCCCCGCACCAAGAGCCAGTCCAATCTTAATTTTTCTCATTTTATTTCGTCCATTTCCGATCAATTGGGCACTTTACCGCTCGACAAAATAACGTCGATTCTAATCTTGTTATCGGCACTGCCGCATATTTCTTAACGCAAACGGCTACAACGCAGCTGTCACTCAGAGGAAAAGCTCATATTCCCAAGCCCGCGTTATAATCTTACTGATTGAACTATAGTGAACATTTATCCTTCTGGTGAATTGATACAAATAGTTTACATATCATTACTAAGATATAGGGTTAAAGCCGAGGGATATACAGTAAATATCGAAATATGCCAAACCGATCTGTTTAATCGAGATCTTATTACATTAATTACTCAATTAGATGCCTATCAAGAATCACGCTACCCGGCTGACAGCAACCATGTAGAGTCAATTGAGAGTATGGTTCAGAAAAAAACCTGACAGTCGAGGTATTGGTATCGCATCAATGTTAGGGACTGCGTTGTTCTATAAGTCCATCCGTTTGAATTTAAATGTTTTTATTTAGAATCAGGAATTCATCAACCTGAAGCGGTAAAATTATACCAGCGGTTGGATTTTGAACTTACGTCGGCATTTGGTTGTTATCAATACGATCCACTTAGCCTATATAGGGTAAAAAAATTGATGAGTAGTACCAAGTGAAAGGTAAAATAGAGAGGTAGCACTCAGCTACTTGGTAACCGTTGCTATTTTGAATTTTATTGTTTTGATTTTCTATATAAAAAAGCAAAATAGCCACTATAGTAGTGGCTATTCAGAGTAAATATTCTGAGTTAAGAGAAATTATAAGATTTAATATTATCTAATAATATGGCACTCGATAAATAGATAATCGCATTACATGCTGTCATTTCACCTTTAGCTCTCACTGGCTATGGTGTTATTAACTATATTTCGACCCTTATCAGAATATTATGAAATATTACGGATTATTAGCCGTTGATAGTACCGAATGATACGCTCATTTTTTCGAACATAGCGATAACTTTATTGATCAGTTTCATGGGTTGCTCCTGTAAATATCATTATTTTTATGTGACACACATCACAGTTATTAAGTTACTCCATAATGAAACACCGGTCAACTATTTTTGTGAGCAACATCACAAAACTTTAGCCCATCAACTAGTCTGCACAACGTTATCAACTTTGAACCTCTCCACATGATTAGGTAAGATGGGCCCTTATTTGCCCCCTATTGGATTACCCGCCCTCTTCTGTTGCTGACCGTTCAGTAGCAAACACGATGGCATTATTGATTTTTCGGAGAAATTTTGTCAGAACAGTGCCCATGCGGCAGCGGCTTTGAATATCAACAATGCTGTGCGCCTTATATTCTTAACACGCAAGTCGCGACCGAACCTGCAATACTGATGCGCTCACGCTATAGTGCCTATGTAAAAAAGGAGGCGGATTATCTCGTTAAAACCTGGCATCCCGACTGCAAAGCACAAGAATGGCGAGATGGGATAATTCAAAGTTTCACCAATACTGTCTGGCATGGATTAACCGTCATCGCACAAACCGCTGGCAGTCATGATGACGAAGCATTTGTGGAGTTCATTGCTCGTTTTACAGATCCCAACAATGTACAGATAAGCGTAATGCACGAACGTTCCCGCTTCCTTCGAATAAAAGAACACTGGTACTATATCGACGGAGTCCGGCCGTCGGTAGGTAGAAATGATATCTGCCCTTGCGGTTCAGGAAAAAAATATAAGAAATGCTGCGGGCATTAACAGTAAAATCGTTTCATTACTGACCGTAACATCAAACATTTACATAACATCAAATACTGTTAAGACAGGATTTACCACCTTATGCCACACCAGAATGTACAAAAGAAAGTGTTACGCACTATATGCCCAGATGCTAAAGGCTTAATCGCAAAAATTACCAATATTTGTTACAAGCACCAGTTAAATATCGTGCAGAATAATGAATTTGTTGATCATCTGACTGGTCGTTTTTTCATGCGTACCGAGCTTGAAGGTATTTTCAACGATACCACCCTGCTAGCAGACTTAGATGATGCTTTGCCAGAAGGCACTAACCGTGAATTGCATACTGCAGGGCGCCGCCGCATTGTCATTATGGTCACCAAAGAGGCGCATTGCCTCGGCGACTTATTAATGAAGAGTGCTTATGGTGGTCTGGATGTAGAAATTGCGGCAGTGATTGGTAACCATGACGCGTTGCAGAATTTGGTGGAGCGCTTTGATATACCTTTCCACCTTATCAGCCACGAAGGTCTAACCCGAGATCAACATGATCAACGTTTGATTGAGCAAATTGAACAATACCAACCTGACTACGTGGTACTGGCTAAATATATGCGCGTGCTGACGCCAGCCTTTGTCCAGAGTTTCCCTTATCAGATTATTAATATCCACCACTCATTCTTACCTGCATTTATTGGCGCTCGCCCTTATCACCAGGCTTATGAAAGAGGTGTGAAGATTATTGGTGCCACAGCTCACTATGTAAACGATAGTCTGGATGAAGGCCCAATCATCATGCAGGACGTTATTCACGTTGATCATTCGTATACGGCTGAGGATATGATGCGAGCCGGGCGAGATGTGGAAAAGAACGTTCTGAGTCGCGCCCTGTATCGTGTTTTGGCGCAACGTGTTTTTGTTTACGGTAACCGTACTGTTATTCTGTAAGCGCACAATAAGCAGATGTTTTTTGTCCAGATAAACATCGCTGAGAACAAAAAAGCACCGAACGACTTATTTTTTTCATTTCAAGTCTTTACAGGGGCGTTTCATTTGATATGATGCGCCCCGCTTACCAAGACAGTCTTGATAAGCGGTTAGGCCAGTGGTGGGGTTCCCGAGCGGCCAAAGGGAGCAGACTGTAAATCTGCCGTCATCGACTTCGAAGGTTCGAATCCTTCCCCCACCACCATTTTTACCCTTGAGTCTCAAGTCGATTCAGCGTTAGGAATCAAAATGAGCCACTTAAGGGGAAGGTAAGAACCTTCGATAAGGTTCGCGCCGAGCGTAGCGAGACAACGACGCGCAGCGGCGGCCCGAAGGGTGAGGAACGAAGTGACGAATAATCCTTCCCCCACCACCATATTTACCCTTGAGTCTCAAATCGATTCAGAGTTAGGAATCAAAATGAGCCACTTAAGGGAAGGTAAGAATCTTCGATAAGGTTCGTACCACAGATACGGCCAAGTATCTTAGTTACAAAAACCACAAATACAGTGGTGGGGTTCCCGAGCGGCCAAAGGGAGCAGACTGTAAATCTGCCGTCATCGACTTCGAAGGTTCGAATCCTTCCCCCACCACCATCTCTCAGAAATACTCCCATTCGATAAAAACAATAAAAATCAAAGACATTGCCATCGGGGAAGGTAAGAACCTTCGACAAGGTTCGCGCCGAGCGTAGCGAGACAACGACGCGCAGCGGCGGCCCGAAGGGTGAGGAACACAGTGACGAATAATCCTTCCCCCACCACCCTCTCTCAGAAGTACTCCCGTTCGATAAAAACAATAAAAATCAAAGATATTGCCATCGGGGAAGGTAAGAACCTTCGACAAGGTTCGCGCCGAGCGTAGCGAGACAACGACGCGCAGCGGCGGCCCGAAGGGTGAGGAACGCAGTGACGAATAATCCTTCCCCCACCACCCTCTCTCAGAAATACTCCCATTCGATAAAAACAATAAAAATCAAAGATATTGCCATCGGGGAAGGTAAGAACCTTCGACAAGGTTCGCGCCGAGCGTAGCGAGACAACGACGCGCAGCGGCGGCCCGAAGGGTGAGGAACGCAGTGACGAATAATCCTTCCCCCACCACCCTCTCTCAGAAATACTCCCGTTCGATAAAAACAATAAAAATCAAAGATATTATCATCGGAGAAGGTAAGAACCTTCGACAAGGTTCGCGCCGAGCGTAGCGAGACAACTTACTGATAATCCAGATAGCTTTACACCATCGAATGAATATATTCAATAAGCCTATTTAATACACTTGAATGTGAGCGTGACTTATAAAAATACAATTTATTCTCGCTTTGAAAACTGGCCAAATTTATGAAATCCAATTTTGAGTCGCCGTTAAAATCATCCATTACTGAATCGGTAATGCATATATATCGGCCTGAATAAATAAAATTCAAGCAGCATGCCAGGCTATCAACCTGCCTAACACTAACTTTATCATGCTGTTTTTTAACTGATTCTTCAAGATTCTTAACGAAATCACTTCTATACAGTGTTGGGTTACACAACCAAACGTTTTTATGTAGAATATTTATTATATCTTGACTTTCATTTATTATATCTTTACGCCCATAGATACCAAAACCACTGTCTGGCACTTCATTTAACAACGTAAATCTTTCGCTGGCGATTTTTTCTGATGAAAGGATAAGTGAATTACCATCATAGTCTCCGATTTCATCAATATTTTCATAATAAAACTTAATTATATTAGCTTGAATGTTATTCTTTTCTGCCTCTTTATACAGTTTCGTTAAGTTTTCACTTTTACCCCAATCGTAGTAAATATTGATAACATTAGATACATGGCCTGTAAGATGTTTTTTTGTGATTTCTTTTTCTTGCTGATACAAATCTTTTAGATCATTATATAAAATCTCACCATCCCTGGTTAAACTCATACCAAACTTCTCTCTTTTAAACAGTTTTTTCCCTATTATATTTTCAAAATCTTTTATCGACTTAGCTACCGGAGGCGTCGTCCTGTTCATCACTCTTGCAGCCTTACTCAGCGAACCATTTTCAACTACGGCCATAAAGGCTTCTAACTTTCGAGATAGAAACATAATTCACTAATCCTTTGCGTAAATTTATCCAAAAAAAATGACAGGCATGTAAACATGCACAAGGCTAGCTGTAGATATTATTCAATATTAAATAAATTAATTGCATAAATTGCATTTAAAATAATTGAGAGGTAAATTATAAAAATTTATGACCGCGCAGAAATTAACACTGTAAAGCAGTATTTCTTACAAAAAACTGGAAAAACCTGCCTATTAACAGCTCGACATTACACATACTTTTAACAGACAACCATTCGTAGTTCTATGATATTTAATAACTATTTTTTATCCACCCCATTACAAAATCAGTTAACCTGCGCAGATAAAACAGCAGGACTCTTGGGGTTAAATCGCAAACCACAGTTACAAGACGCAAGCAATATTATATTTTCAGCCTCAACTTAGTTTGTGGTTACTCCTTGAAAATAACGGGCTGAATTTAAATTAAACAGATGATAAAAGTTATAATTAATACATTTAAAAATAACCAGCTCACCTTAAAAACCATATTTCCCACCATCTATCACGATTAACTAAAAAAACACAACGATAGATATTCAAATATTTTTAAAGAAATTAAAAACCAGCAAGAATAAGTACATTTATTACCTAAATCATTAGCACGACTTTATTTCATTCTTATTGTCAAAAATATTATTAACTTTCTTTATTCTTTCTCCGTGCGTTACATTTTTATTCAGTATCTGCTAATATCTGAAATCATTTCTATCGAATAAACGGTGCTGACCATGAAGTTTGTCTCTTTTAATATCAATGGCCTACGTGCTCGACCACATCAACTAGCCGCGATCATCGAGCAACATCAACCAGATGTGATTGGCCTTCAGGAAACGAAAGTCCATGATGATATGTTTCCCCTTGAGGATGTCAGTCAGCATGGTTATCACGTTTTTTATCATGGGCAAAAAGGCCATTATGGTGTGGCGCTGTTAACCAAAAATGAGCCTTTAGCGGTTCGTCGTGGCTTCCCAACAGATGAAGAAGATGCTCAACGCCGTATTATTATGGCTGATATCGCAACATCAAATGGTCCCCTCACTGTTATTAATGGTTATTTCCCTCAGGGAGAAAGCCGTGATCACCCAATAAAATTCCCAGCAAAAGAGCGTTTTTACGCTGACCTACAGCAATACCTGGAGCAACAACTTTCAGCGGATGCTCAGGTACTGATTATGGGGGATTTAAATATCAGCCCAACTGATCTCGATATTGGTATCGGCGAAGATAGCCGTAAACGTTGGCTGCGAACCGGGAAGTGTTCATTCCTGCCAGAAGAACGGGCCTGGCTGGCGCGATTACAAAACTGGGGGCTGGTTGATACATTCCGCGCAGCCAATCCTGAATGTAACGATCAATTTTCGTGGTTTGATTATCGCTCCCGTGGTTTTGATGAGAACAGAGGCCTGCGCATAGATTTATTGTTAGCAAGCCAGCCACTGGCTACCCGTTGTATTGCGACAGGGATTGATTACGAAATTCGCGGTATGGAAAAACCCTCAGACCACGCGCCAGTATGGTCTGAATTCGCCCTCTGATAACGGCAGTGGTAGTCCTGGCAGCACAGGCCTACCACTGGCAAATACGCGACCAAAGCTGGATAAACAAAAAAATGATTGATGTTGTTGCCGCCATTATTGAACAAAATGGCAAAATTTTGTTAGCTCAACGGGATTCATGCCGTGATCAAGCAGGATTGTGGGAGTTTCCAGGGGGGAAAGTCGAGGCAGGGGAAAGCCAGCCTCAGGCTCTAATACGTGAATTGACCGAAGAATTGAATATTGAGGCATCAGTGACCAGATATATTGCCACTAATCAATGGCATTCAGATAAACAGACCATCCGATTACACGCCTGGCTGATTGAGAGTTTCAGCGGTGAGCTGGCACTGCATTGTCACTCCGCTATCGTTTGGCTGGCACCAGAGGAGGCTTACCGTTACCCTCTGGCACCTGCCGATATTCCGCTTTTAGATGCTTTTATTGCCCAAAAACAGTAGCCCGTTATCTGGTCAACCGCTTCCAAATCAATGGATTGGTACCTACTACACTGCTATCACGCACACACTGCAACACTTCTCCTTCAACGCGCAATACAGCACCTTCAGAATAATTCTGATTTTGATACACACAGCAGCGGGTACAAGGATTGTTGTTCGTGTTGCGATTGGATGAGTTATTCCATACCTCTGGTGGCAGAGGAACAACAACATCAACATTGTTACGATTAGCCATAGCAGCACCAGACATAAACGAGGAAAAACCAATACAACTTAGCAATAACCATGTTCTCATGACTTATTCTCCTTGGCTTTAGATGGTGCTTTTTTACGTTTCTTTATCGCCCCAGACGGTGCCGCTGGCAACCCACGAAATACCTGAGGTGAGCGATTTTGTTTTGCCTGACTGATTAAATCTTGCAATGTTGCCACCAGTGGCTGCATGAAATCCTGATATCGGCAATTTTTCTCACTGATTTGTGTCAGTGTCGATTCCCAATGTGCAGTCATATCTGGCCGTGCTGCAATATCAGGCAGCGCGTGAATCAATGCTCTTCCCGCTGGGCTTGCGTGGATATAACGCCCTTTTTTGAATAAAAAAGTACGTTTGAAAAGCAGTTCAATAATCCCGGCGCGCGTGGCCTCAGTACCCAGACCATCCGTTGCGCGTAACACTTTTTTCAGCTCTTTGTCCTGCACAAATCGCGCGATCCCGGTCATAGCAGACAACAAACTGGCATCGGTAAATGGCCTTGGCGGCTGGGTTTGACGTTCAACAACCTCACCCCGCTCACATAATAATTCAGCACCTTTTTCCACCACTGGCAAAGGTGCGCCTTCGTTTTCTTCATCACGCTCTTTGCTGCCAAGCAAGGTACGCCAGCCAGCCTCCGCCAGAAAACGGGCTTTAGCAACAAACTTCCCACCAGCAATATCGAGTTCAATGACGCATTTACGAAATTGTGCGTCTGGGCAAAATTGCATCAGATATTGCTGTGCTACCAATCGGAAAACCTTGCTCTCATCAGTGGTTAGATTCACCTTACTGGCCCGCGCTGTTGGGATAATCGCGTGATGGGCATCGACTTTTTTGTCATCCCAGCAGCGATTACGCCGATCGCTATCCATTACCTCTAACGGCAATAAGTCAGCCTGATGGATACTAATGGCATTTAAGACCGAATGACGCCCAGCGAAATGCTCTTCTGGTAGGTATCGGCAATCTGAACGCGGATACGTAATTAATTTGTGCGTTTCATATAAACGCTGACAAATATCCAGCACTTGCTGGGCGCTCAAACCAAAGCGTTTGGCGGCTTCAATCTGCAATGTTGAAAGGGAAAAGGGTAACGGTGCGGTTTCTGATTCCCGTTTATCATTATAGGAAGTTACAAATGCAGGCTGACCGGTGATGCGATTAACCACATGTTCAGCCAGTGGCCGATGCAACAAGCGCCCTTCTTCATCCTGATACGACTCGCAAGAATCACTCGGCTGCCATAGGGCAATAAAACGCTCATCCGCAGGTGTGACAATATGGGCTTTGACTTCGAAAAAGTCTTTGGGAATAAAATCTTCAATTTCTTCGTCACGGCGAACAACCAAACCTAATACTGGCGTTTGCACCCGCCCTACTGACAAAACGCCATCATAACCTGCATTGCGCCCAAGAATAGTATAGGCACGAGTCATATTGATGCCATATAACCAGTCTGCTCTGGCGCGTGCCAATGCCGAAACACATAACGGGATAAATTCGCGGTTATAACGCAAACGCTCCACCGCACGTTCCACTGCCTGCGGATTGAGATCGTTAATCAGGCAACGGCGGACATTTTGCCGCTTCTCTGCCACCAAATCGAGGTAATCCAATACCTCATCAACCAAAAGTTGCCCTTCGCGATCCGGGTCACCTGCATGAACCACTTCGTCGGCCTGTTGCAAAAGTTGTTTGATAACATTCAATTGCTTACTGACTGAGGGCCGAGGCTGTAGCTGCCATTTTTCAGGAATAATGGGTAAATCAGCTAACGACCAGCGTGCATAGCGGCTGTCATAAGCATCAGGTTGGGCCTGTTCCAGCAAGTGACCAACACACCATGTCACCATTTGGTCACTACCACAGGCAATAAATCCATCACCTCGACGATGCGGCTTTGGCAGAATATCGGCAATCGCCCGCGCCAAACTGGGTTTTTCAGCAATAAAAAGTCGCATCATTCACCGCAAAAATGCATCAAAGAAAAGGTCATTCTGTAATCTCAATCAACGCCCGGTGATTATCCACAGAGCTTAACTCGCCAATAGAACTGAGCGTCATGCCGTGCTGAGCCGCAATAGCTTGTACCTGCGCCTCCGCTTCAGGTAATACGGCTAACAGCAAACCACCGGAAGTCTGTGGGTCACACAATAACGTTTTCTGTAACTCGGTCATCTCGCCAATCAGGTGACCATAACTGTCAAAATTGCGCCCTGTTCCCCCTGGCACACAACCCGCAGCAATATACTCTTCAACTGCCGGTAACCGTGGTATAGCCGAGAAATGTAACCTGGCCTGAACACCGGATCCTTGACAAATTTCGCTTAAATGCCCTAACAGACCAAACCCGGTAACATCGGTCATGGCAGTGACACCGGCAACACTGGCAAAGTCAGCGCCTGATCGATTTAACTGGCACATGGTTTCCGTTGCTACCCCTTGATGTTCAGGCCGCAACTTACTTTTCTTTTCTGCCGTAGTCAGAATACCAATCCCTAGTGGTTTGGTCAGAAACAGTTTACAGCCTACCTGTGCAGCACTGTTTTTCTTAACCTGCTCCGTGCTGACGATTCCAGTGACCGCCAGGCCGAAAATCGGCTCAGGCGCATCAATGGAATGCCCCCCTGCCAGAGAAATACCTGCCTGCTGGCAAACATAACGTCCGCCCTCAATAACCTGTTGGGCAACTTCAGGCGATAGTTTATCTATCGGCCAGCCCAGGATGGCAATGGCCATAATAGGTTTACCGCCCATCGCATAGATATCACTGATGGCATTGGTGGCTGCAATTCGGCCAAAATCAAAAGGATCATCCACGATCGGCATAAAAAAATCGGTCGTACTGATTATCCCAACACCACCGCCAATATCATAAACGGCTGCATCATCACGCGTTTCATTCCCCACCAACAAATGAGGATCAAGAAACTTCTGTTGGTCGGTGTGCAATATTTTATCCAAAACTTTGGGCGAAATTTTGCAACCACAGCCGGCTCCATGGCTGTATTGAGTAAGACGTATCGCTGGCGATGTCATAACACTCTCCCGTGTGATGGTTCAGTAATAAGCTATTTATTCAGGAATTATGCTCGTAGGCCTGGTATCCAGACAGCCTATGGTAGCGCCTATGGCGTGGCTTGGTAAGTAGAGGCCGCAGTCGGGCAGATAGGTTGGTCACAAAGCAGGCACAAACGCAGCTTATACCCGCAAAATGCATAAGCTGCGCTGCCCAAGACGGCCCTAAACGATGCGGCTCTCCGTTGCCGCTTTGCCGCACCTTGAAACCTGTTGATTATAGACCGTATAACTATCAGAAATAGCGAACAAAAGTGGTGTAATCGGGTGGGGTAACTTTCGTCGCTGATTTCAGTTGTGGCGTGCCAAGATAAAGGAAGCCGACGATTTCATCTTGTTCACGGCAGGCAAATCCCTGACGAACCACGGGATGATGGGTCCAGGAACCTGTACGCCAGATACCATTAAAGCCTTGAGCCAGTGCAGCCATTTGCATCGCTTGTACCGCACAACCAGCGGAAACCACTTGTTCCCAATTGGGCACTTTGGGGTTTTCAGTGACATGGGCAATAACGGTAATAATCAGCGGCGCACGAAACGGCGCTTGTTTTGCTTTTTCCAATACCGCGTCATCAGCACCATCATGTTGCACTGCTTGTTGTAACAATTGACTAAAACGTTCCAGACCCTCATTTTCAATCAAAACAAAGCGCCATGGTTGTAATGTGCCATGGTCAGGTGCCCGCATGCCCGCATGGATAATATGGTCCAATGCCTCACCCGTTGGGGCTGGGGTGGTCAAACGGGACGCCGAACGGCGGTTAAGTAACAGTTCTAACGCATCCATCATTTTCTCCTGATAACGATTTTCATTTTCAGCACGGTAGCATAAGTTGTCGTTTTGTTGCCAGTGTTGACCTTTCAGCTAGGCTTAACAGTGATTTAAAGCTGACTTTTGTTCGTCAGGTCATTAGGATAACCGTACTTGCCCGGTTTTGTTGGAGATAACATGCGCACTTTGTGGCGAATTATTGCTGGTTTTTTCAAGTGGACTTGGCGTCTGCTGAATTTCGTCAGGGAATTTATTCTTAATCTGTTCTTGATACTGTTAATTTTAGTTGGCGTGGGTATTTACCTTCAGTTCCAAAGTAAACCGGCAGAACCGGTTAAAGGCGCGCTGCTGGTGAATTTAAGTGGCGTGGTGGTGGATCAGCCCGCAGTGAATAATAAGTTACGTCAACTGGGGCGTGAGTTCTTAGGTGCATCCAGTAATCGCCTACAGGAAAACTCTCTGTTTGATATCGTCGAAACTATTCGTCTGGCAAAAACCGATAACAATATTACCGGTTTAGTGCTGTCGCTGAGTGATTTTACCGGTGCCGACCAACCTTCATTGCAATATATAGGTAAGGCGCTGCGGGAATTCCGTGATAGCGGCAAACCCATCTATGCAATTGGCGATAGTTATAATCAAACCCAATACTATTTAGCCAGCTTTGCTAATAAAATCTATCTCTCGCCACAAGGGGCGGTCGATCTGCATGGTTTCGCCAGCAATAACCTCTACTACAAGTCGTTGCTGGAAAAACTTAAAGTCACCACGAATATCTTCCGGGTGGGTACTTATAAATCTGCGGTTGAACCGATGATTCGTGATGATATGTCACCGGCTGCACGTGAAGCAGACAGCCGCTGGATTGGTGGGTTATGGCAAAATTATCTTACTGCTGTTGCTGCTAATCGGCAGTTAACGCCGGAGCAACTGTTCCCTGGTGCCGCAGGCGTTATCAGTGGGTTGCAAACCGCTGGCGGCTCTCCGGCAAAATATGCGCTGGACAGTAAACTGGTGGATACATTGGCGTCACGCCCTGAGGTAGAAACCGAGTTGGTTAAAACTTTTGGTTGGGATAAAAAGAATAACGACTTCAATTACGTCAGTATTTATGACTATCAACCAGTACCTACACCACAGCAAGGTGAGCAGATAGCCGTTATTTTTGCTAACGGTGCCATCATTGATGGTCCACAAACCCCAGGCAACGTGGGTGGCGACTCGCTGGCAGCACAGATTCGCCAAGCGCGTTTAGATCCGAAGATTAAAGCCGTTATCCTGCGGGTAAATAGCCCCGGCGGCAGTGTGAGTGCCTCTGAGCTGATTCGTTCTGAATTAGCCGCATTACGCGCAGCCAATAAACCCTTAGTGGTGTCAATGGGGGGAATGGCGGCATCGGGTGGATATTGGATCTCCACACCTGCTAACTATATCGTTGCCAGCCCGAGCACCCTTACCGGTTCGATTGGTATTTTCGGTGTTATTAATACCTTCCAAAATTCACTGGAAAGTATTGGTGTCCATACTGACGGTGTAGCCACGTCGCCATTAGCAGATATTTCGGTTACCAAAAACTTGCCACCTGAGTTCTCGCAGATGATGCAAATCAATATCGAAAATGGCTACAAGACCTTTATTGACCTGGTCGCAACGTCACGTCATAAAACGCCTGAACAAGTCGATCAAATCGCACAGGGTCATGTCTGGCTGGGGATTGATGCCAAAAATAACGGTCTGGTGGATCAGTTAGGTGACTTTGACGACGCAGTGAAAAAAGTTGCGGAACTGGCAAAACTGAAAACCTGGCAGTTGAATTGGTTTGTTGATGAGCCGAGTCTTAGTGACTTAATTTTCGGCCAAATGAGCGCATCGGTACAGGCCATGTTACCGGCTGCCATTCAGGCTTGGATACCCGCGCCAATATCTGCCATGGCACAGGCCGTGAAAGATCAGCCAAGTTTGCTGAGCACATTAAATGATCCGCAGAATCGCTATGCGTTATGCCTAACCTGTGGTGATGTTCGCTAGAAAATCAATCAAAAAACTCCGCCCGGCATCTGTCGGGCTTTTTTTCCTCGCCAGTCTCCCTATAATTCACCCATCTCATTCAGTCCTACTTTCAGGTTCTCATGCTCATGCAGAAGAAATCTATTTATGTTGCCTATACTGGCGGTACTATCGGTATGCAACGCTCGGATCATGGATACATCCCAGTCTCCGGTCATTTGCAACGCCAACTTGCTCTGATGCCTGAGTTCCACCGGCCCGAAATGCCTGATTTCACTATCCATGAATATGCGCCATTGATTGACTCCTCAGATATGACACCTGAGGACTGGCAGCATATCGCCAACGATATTGAGCAAAACTACGACTTATACGATGGCTTTGTTATTTTACATGGCACAGATACCATGGCATTTACTGCCTCGGCCCTTTCATTCATGTTAGAAAATCTGGCCAAGCCGGTGATTGTTACCGGTTCTCAAATCCCGTTGGCAGAATTGCGTTCTGATGGGCAAACCAACTTGCTCAACGCACTTTATCTGGCCGCTAACCACCCAGTGAATGAAGTTAGTCTGTTCTTTAACAACAAACTGTTCCGTGGTAACCGCACCACGAAAGCTCATGCGGATGGTTTTGATGCTTTTGCCTCCCCTAATCTCTCAGTACTGCTTGAGGCAGGTATTCATATTCGGCGCATGGCATCAGTTGAGTCACCGGTGAATAACGGGCCACTGGTTGTCCATAACATCACCCCTCAACCGATTGGTGTGGTGACTATTTATCCTGGGATATCAGGTGCTGTGGTGCGCAACTTCCTGTTGCAGCCCGTCAAGGCTTTGATTTTGCGCTCTTATGGTGTGGGAAACGCACCACAGAAAGCCGAGTTACTGGATGAATTAAAAAATGCCAGTGAGCGAGGTATTGTGGTGGTGAATTTGACGCAATGTATTTCCGGTCGAGTCAATATGGAAGGCTATGCAACCGGTAACGCGCTCGCCAACGCGGGTGTTATCAGTGGCTTTGATATGACGGTTGAGGCCGCACTGACCAAACTGCATTATTTATTGAGTCAATCTTTAACCCCTGAAGACATTCGCCGGTTAATGCAACAGAACCTGCGTGGCGAACTCACTGACACTAACTGATTTGGTGGAACATCAATGAACGCAGCACTGCTTTTAATTGATTTACAAAATGACTTTTGTCCGGGAGGGGCACTGGCTGTTGCTGAGGGTGATCAAGTTATTGCCATTGCGAATCAGGCGATTGATGTTTGTCTTAGCAAAAAGATACCTGTCATCGCCAGTCAAGATTGGCACCCTGCCGAGCACCGCAGTTTTGCCATCAATTCAAATGCAGAATCAGGTACTGTGGGTGAGTTGAATGGGTTGCCACAAGTCTGGTGGCCCATGCATTGCGTGCAAAATGAATCAGGGGCAGCCTTGCATCCGCAATTGAAACAAAATGCCATTGAGGCCATTTTCCGCAAAGGCCAAGATCCTGATATCGATAGCTACAGTGCATTTTTCGACAATGGTCGGCGGGCAAAAACGCCTTTGGATGGGTGGCTACAGCAGCAAGGAATCCATCGGCTGTTCATTATGGGGCTGGCAACTGACTATTGTGTGAAATACAGCGTCTTGGATGCATTGTCTCTGGGTTATCAAACAACGGTCATCAGTGACGGTTGTCGTGGGGTCAATCTACAACCACATGACAGCCAACATGCCCTTAATTCGATGAGTAAAGCAGGGGCAAACTTACAAACACTGGAACAATTTCTTGCTGAAATTGATTCAGCAAGAAAATAACTGGCAGTAAAAACATAACCAACGGAGCCTTACTCGGCTCCGTTAATGTTGATAAATTTTGCGGGCAACCACCCTATTGTGGCTTCAGTTTTACCAATGTTGGCTGGCTGAATTGTTGTTTCAACTCTTGCTTGGTTTTCATCACAATTTGGCCATCAGTGCCAATGCTCATATGCTGGGCATCCTCATTGTGGCGGGCTTGCCATAGCATTACCATTTGCAAGCTATTCTCTTTCTGCTCAGGCGTCAGCGCTACACCATCAGGCCATTTACCCAACTCAACCGCTTGCATCAAACGTTGGTAAATTTCGGGGGTCATCACTGAAATCAGGTCTTCAAGCTCCATCAAAGTATCCTTAACAAAACGAATAATAAGCTGAATCGATTTTTCAACATGCATAATCGTTGAGTATCAACCGGCAATCTGCTCGCCATTCTGGTCATCAACAAAATTCAATGACGCCGAGTTCACGCAATAGCGCTCGCCCGTAGGCTGCGGGCCATCGGGGAAAACATGGCCTAAGTGCGCGTCACAATGACCACAGCGAATTTCAACTCGATTCATATTATGTGAATTATCATCAACATAGCGGATAGAGTCATCTTTAATGGGTTGGTAGAAACTCGGCCAACCACAGCCAGAGTCAAATTTCGACTCTGAGACAAACAAAGGTTGATGACAACACAGGCACTCATAGATGCCATCACGTTTGTTATGCAGCAATTTGCCACTAAAAGGGGCTTCTGTCCCGCGCTGTTGGGTCACATGACGCTGAATATCGGACAGTTTCTCAATATCTGGTACAGGGTTCAGTTGTTTAGCCATTTGTGCGGTTCTCTGACAGGGAATAAAGTCAACGAAAACAATGCCTAATAATAACAAAAAATTAACAACAAAGCAGTTAAAATTGTCCTAAACTGTATGCCATCAAAGTGACAACCGCATATACCCTTTATACTTGACGCTGCAGGGTTGTTAGCTACGCTCATTCACCTGAATCACTTACTCATGTAAGCTCATCGGGGTTGGTTCGCTAGCTGCCTACCTGCAACGCCCATCATTTTGGGTATAAATACGATAAAAATCGCAAATATTACTGATTCTCACTTTAAACTGAATAATTCGCCCCAATATAAAAATGAGGCTAATCGTATCTGGAAACGCGTGATTAATGTTCGATCTAACGTCGTTGGTTTGATTTGTAGCAATAATTGACACGATTCCGCTTGACGCTCGGTAAGGTTTTTGTAATTTTACAACCAACCTTTTATTCACTAACAAATAGCTGGTGGAATATATGACTATCAAAGTAGGTATCAACGGTTTTGGCCGTATCGGTCGCATTGTTTTCCGTGCTGCTCAGGAACGTTCTGACATCGAAATCGTTGCAATCAACGACCTGTTGGACGCTGAATACATGGCGTACATGCTGAAATACGACTCTACCCACGGTCGTTTCGACGGTACTGTAGAAGTAAAAGACGGCCATCTGGTTGTTAACGGTAAAACCATCCGTGTTACCGCAGAGAGAGATCCGGCTAACCTGAAGTGGAACGAAGTTAACGTTGACGTTGTTGCTGAAGCAACTGGCTTGTTCCTGACCGACGAAACAGCACGTAAGCACATCGCTGCTGGTGCTAAGAAAGTGGTTCTGACTGGTCCTTCTAAAGATGACACCCCTATGTTTGTTATGGGCGTCAACCACAAAGAATACGCGGGTCAAGAAATCGTTTCTAACGCTTCTTGCACCACTAACTGCCTGGCTCCACTGGCTAAAGTTATCAACGACAAGTTCGGTATCGTTGAAGCGTTGATGACCACTGTGCATGCAACTACAGCAACTCAGAAAACTGTTGATGGCCCGTCTCACAAAGACTGGCGCGGCGGTCGTGGCGCATCCCAGAACATCATCCCTTCTTCTACCGGTGCAGCTAAAGCAGTTGGTAAAGTAATCCCAGCACTGAACGGCAAACTGACTGGTATGGCGTTCCGCGTTCCTACTCCTAACGTTTCAGTTGTTGACCTGACTGCACGTCTGGAAAAACCAGCGTCTTACAAAGAAATCTGTGCTGCTATCAAAGCGGCTTCAGAAGGCGAGCTGAAAGGCGTTCTGGGCTATACCGAAGACGACGTTGTTTCTACCGATTTCAACGGCGAAAAACTGACTTCAGTATTCGATGCTAAAGCCGGTATCGCACTGAACGATAACTTTGTGAAACTGGTTTCTTGGTACGATAACGAAACTGGCTACTCAAACAAAGTTCTGGACCTGATCTCTCACATCTCCAAGTAATAATGGATTGATGTAGATTTCTGTCAAAAGCCACCTTCGGGTGGCTTTTTTATTTGTAGCTATAATAAATTGCGCAATATCAATGATTCACCACTCCTGTGCCGTCCATTTGCTACAACATTTACAGCCTGTGATATTATCGAAAGTCTGAAGTTCAAAGGATCCCTGCTCCCTTTCCCATAAGGCCAAACGAATGAACGAGAAAGTATTCACCCTCCCTGTTGTTGAACAAATTTCGCCTTACATCAGCCAACGCCAACTGGATGAATTGCCGGTGGTGGTTGTTTCTCATCCGAAGGTGCGTGCCGCTGTATGCCTACAAGGTGCTCATTTGCTGGCCTATCAGCCTAGCGGAGAACAGCCTGTTATTTGGCTGAGCAATAACACGCCATTTAAAGATGGCGTCGCTATTCGTGGTGGCGTGCCGATTTGCTGGCCGTGGTTTGGTCCATCAGCACAACCTTCCCATGGTTTTGCCCGCTTACTGCCATGGACGCTCAGTGCCCATGACGAAAATGAAAATGGGGTTATCCTGACCTTCACCCTGGAAGACAGTGATGAATCACGTAAATATTGGCCACATGCCTTCACATTGATTGCCCGCTTCAAGCTGGGTGACGAATGCGAGATGGAATTGGAATCACACGGTGATTACCAAGCAGTCGCTGCGCTACACACTTACTTCCAAATTGGCGATATCGACCAGATTAAAGTCAGTGGTTTGGGTGAGAAATACTTCGATAAAGTGCTAAAAATTGCTGATGCCACACAACAAGGCGATTTAGTGTTCAACGGCCAGACTGACCGTATTTACACGCACCCCGAAGCTTACAGTTTAATCAAAGATGCGGCACTCAAACGCACCATTGAAATACATCATCATCATCAAAGTGATGTTGTGGCATGGAATCCAGGTGCAGAGGTAGCCAGTAGCATGGTTGACATGCCAAATGAGGGTTATAAGACCATGGTTTGCGTGGAAACAGCGCGAGTTAATAAACCATTGGTTGCAACACCAGATGCCCCTGCGCGCCTCGCTATGACCATCCGTAGCCGTAAAAATAGCTAATACGCGATAGACCATCAGGCACAAAAATGGGGCGCGATGCCCCATTTTTTATGACTCAACAGTACGCTGCCATTCATTAGCGGAAGGTATAAGTTACCCCGGTCCACAGCACACCAGTCCATGATGCGTCCACCATCGGGCTATTTTTCACTTCATTTGCCAGACGGATATAACGGCCAGTAAAGAAAGCATTCCAGTTTGGATTGATATTATAGTTAGCCGTCAATTCCATATACGATGACCAGCTATCATTAGGGCTGTACTGTGCTAAGCCACTGCGGGCAGACTCCCCGCGGCTCACACCATAGTAATAATTATTCTGATCTTCACTGTTCCAGCTCACACCGACGCCCGGTGTCAATGTCCAGCTATCCACATTAAAGCGGTAGAGATAAGCCAGATCGCCGACAAAACCACCACTGTTATCCAGCACGTCGCCAGAGAACATAGCACGCAGAGTCCCCCAATCCTCAATATGAGAATAAGACATACCGGCCATCATGGTACTGCGGCGTTTATCCAACTGTTTCATCTGCTGATCATTACTGTCACCCGGCTTAAAGTTCAGTGGTAAGTAATAAGCATCGATTGATAAGCGATTATTGTCATCTTTCCACAAGTAGTAGCCCGCAGCCAAAGTACGGAAATAGAAATTATCACTTTCATAAGAAATAATAGGTACCGGATAGACACGGTCGTTCTTGCCACGATATGGATCTGGGCTGACTAACGCAGAAGCCCCCACAGACCAAGTCCCAGCCATTGCCGTTGGCATGCAAACCACCGTAGCAATCGCCAACGCAGCCAGAGTTTTTATTTGCCTGGTTTTTATGTAGTGTTTTTTCACGGATTAAATCCCATTAGTAACAAAATAATTAGTTAACTTAGTGTAAATCAAATGGTTGCTCGTGGCGAAATCTTTACACATGTCGACCAGATATCAATATTGCTTGTATAACTTATCGCCTATAACCGGCAGGCTTACAACCTAAAAATTTACGTAGATTTGATTACAATAAAATATCGAGATATTCAAACAGATAAGACCCATAAATCATATATAAAACACTACTAATCAAATAAAAAATAGATTTAATTACCGAATAATGGTTATTTATTGTTTGAGGGGTGGCAAATCTATGGTCTGGCTTAACTTGACCTTTGGAGGAGACACGACCATAACAATAAGGTAGTAGTTTCAAAATTTTAACCCAATAAAGCGCTACTACTATTTTATGTTCCCAACCATTCAAACAGGACGGGCATCGCTATGAACATATTTGATCACTATCGCCAGCGCTATGAGGCGGCCAAGGACGAAGAGTTCACACTCCAAGAGTTCCTCACAATCTGCCAGCAAGATCGCAGCGCGTATGTTAATGCGGCTGAACGTTTGCTGATGGCTATTGGTGAGCCAGTCATGGTCGATACCGCGCTTGAGTCCCGCATGTCTCGACTATTTTCTAATCGAGTTATCGCTCGCTACCCTGCTTTTGAAGAGTTCTATGGCATGGAGGAAGCCATAGAACAGATTGTTTCCTATCTCAAGCATGCCGCCCAAGGGCTGGAAGAGAAGAAACAGATCCTATATTTGCTGGGTCCGGTGGGTGGTGGTAAGTCATCATTGGCTGAACGGCTGAAAGCTCTGATGCAAAGGGTGCCTATCTATATTTTGAGTGCTAACGGTGAGCGTAGCCCGGTCAATGACCACCCGTTATGTCTGTTCAATCCGCAGGAAGATGCGGCGATCCTGGCCAAAGAATACAATATTCCAAGCCGCTATCTCGGTACGATTATGTCGCCATGGGCGGCAAAACGTCTGCACGAGTTTGGCGGTGATATTACCAAGTTCAAGGTTATCAAGGTCTGGCCTTCTATCCTTGAACAAATTGCGATAGCGAAAACTGAGCCCGGTGATGAAAACAACCAGGATATCTCTGCACTGGTCGGTAAAGTTGATATCCGTAAACTTGAAAATCACGCTCAAAACGATCCTGATGCTTATGGTTATTCCGGTGCTTTGTGCCGCGCTAACCAAGGGATTATGGAATTCGTCGAGATGTTCAAGGCTCCCATTAAGGTGTTGCATCCACTGCTGACCGCAACGCAAGAAGGTAACTATAACGGGACCGAGGGGATATCCGCCCTACCATTCAGCGGTATAATTCTCGCGCATTCTAATGAATCAGAGTGGGTAGCATTCCGCAATAACAAGAATAATGAGGCATTCCTTGACCGTGTTTATATTGTCAAAGTGCCTTATTGCCTACGGGTATCAGAAGAGATCAAAATTTACGACAAACTGTTAAATAACAGTGAGTTGACCCATGCACCTTGTGCGCCCGGCACGCTGGAAACGCTGGCCCGCTTCTCTATCCTATCGAGGATGAAAGAGCCGGAAAACTCCAGTATTTACTCCAAGATGCGGGTGTATGACGGTGAGAGCCTGAAAGATACCGATCCTAAAGCCAAGTCTTATCAAGAATATCGCGACTACGCTGGGGTCGATGAAGGTATGAACGGTCTTTCTACCCGTTTTGCCTTTAAAATCCTCTCCAGAGTATTTAACTTTGACCACGCTGAGGTGGCAGCCAACCCAGTGCACCTGTTCTACATACTGGAACAGCAGATCGAGCGCGAACAATTCCAGCAAGATGTTGCGGAAAAATATCTCGAACACCTGAAAGGCTATTTAATCCCAAAATATGCCGAATTTATTGGTAAAGAGATTCAGACCGCCTATCTGGAGTCTTACTCGGAGTATGGCCAGAATATTTTTGACCGTTATGTTATCTACGCCGATTTCTGGATTCAGGATCAAGAGTACCGTGATCCAGATACTGGGCAACTGTTTGACCGTGAATCGCTGAATGCTGAACTGGAGAAAATTGAAAAGCCAGCGGGTATCAGCAACCCGAAAGATTTCCGTAATGAAATCGTCAATTTTGTGTTGCGCGCCAGAGCCAATAACAATGGTCGTAATCCAAACTGGACCAGTTACGAGAAGCTGCGCACGGTTATCGAGAAAAAGATGTTCTCTAACACCGAAGAGTTACTGCCAGTTATCTCCTTTAATGCCAAGACCTCAACGGATGAGCAGAAAAAACATGATGACTTTGTCGATCGGATGATGGAGAAAGGCTATACCCGTAAGCAAGTTCGTTTGCTGTGCGAATGGTATCTGCGGGTAAGGAAGTCGTCATAATCCATTAACCGATTCACTACGGCATAGCAGGGACAGTCCCGATAGATTTCGCGTTGTAGTCAGGCGGCAACTGAACGAAGCCGCCTGAATCTATACCCAAAACAATTGGCGTTGCAGGTAGGCAGCAAGCGAACAAATCCCGATGAGCTTACTCAGGTAAGTGATTCAGGTGACAAATCTGCCGGGAGCAGATTTGAACGCTGCTTGCAGCGGCCTCGCAGAGGTGAGGCCCAAGGATGGGCCGAGTAACGGGTGCAGCTAACACCCCTGCGACGTCAAGTGTGAAGGGTAAAGCCAACACAGCTACAGCGTGAAAGATGCAGGGATAGTCCCAATAGATTTCGCGTTGTAATCAGGCGGCAACTGAACGAAGCCCCAGGAGCTTAGTCTACTAAGTGACTGGGGTGAGTGATGGCAGCCAACGCAGCTACAGCGTGAAAGATGCAGGGACAGTGACAAAGTCGTTTGGGGGATATATGGGCTACTTTATTGACAGACGACTTAACGGCAAAAATAAGAGCATGGTCAACCGCCAACGCTTTTTGCGCCGCTATAAGTCGCAAATTAAACAGTCGATTGCCGATGCCATCAATAAAAGGTCAGTTACTGATATTGAGAGCGGCGAGTCAGTCTCGATACCTATTGATGATATCAATGAGCCGATGTTCCATCAGGGTCGTGGTGGGTCACGCCATCGGGTGCATCCTGGCAATGACCATTTTGTCACCAATGATCGGGTGGAACGCCCTCAAGGTGGCGGTGGAGGCGGCGGCAGTGGTCAGGGTAATGCGGGTCAAGACGGTGAAGGTGAGGATGAATTTGTCTTTCAGATTTCCAAAGATGAATACCTGGACTTACTGTTTGAAGACCTTGCGCTGCCCAATCTGAAGAAAAATCAGTATAAGCAGTTGACCGAATTCAAGACCCATCGTGCGGGTTATACCTCTAATGGCGTGCCCGCCAATATCAGCGTAGTGCGATCACTGCAAAACTCTCTGGCCCGTCGTACCGCTATGACGGCCAGTAAGCGCCGTGAGTTACGTGAGTTGGAAGAAACGCTGAACGTACTGGAAAATACAGAGCCAGCGCAATTGCTGGAAGAAGAACGTGTCCGTAATGCCATTGCTGAGTTAAAGCAAAAAATCGCACGGGTACCGTTTATCGATACCTTCGATTTACGTTATAAAAACTATGAACGGCGTCCTGAGCCATCCAGTCAGGCGGTAATGTTCTGCCTGATGGATGTGTCAGGTTCGATGGATCAGGCCACCAAGGACATGGCAAAGCGCTTCTACATCCTGCTTTATCTGTTCCTGAGCCGCACCTATAAAAACGTTGATGTCGTGTATATCCGTCACCATACTCAAGCTAAAGAAGTTGATGAGCAAGAGTTCTTCTATTCACAGGAAACTGGCGGGACTATTGTTTCCAGTGCCTTGAAATTAATGGATGAAGTGGTTCAGGAACGTTACAACCCAACACAGTGGAATATCTATGCTGCCCAAGCCTCAGACGGCGACAACTGGGCCGATGATTCACCACTGTGTCATGAGTTACTGGCCCAAAAGCTCCTGCCCATGGTGCGTTACTATAGCTACATTGAGATAACCCGCCGCGCACACCAGACTCTGTGGCGGGAATATGAAGACTTACAGGCAAAATTTGACAATTTTGCGATGCAACATATCCGGGAGCCTGAAGATATCTACCCGGTATTTCGTGAGTTGTTCCACAAACAAACCATTGATAATTAATATTAAAATTAGCCGGTCAACTTTTTCTATTACAGGAATGGTTTCCCGGCTTTTTCATGGGTTAAAATTGCCACTACTGTCTTATTTTCAGAGTTGAATTGATGAAATGGCATGATGGACTACGACAGCCCGGTGTATTAGCTGCATTGACTGCTGCGGTGTTGTTTGGCGCTGGCACCCCGCTGGCAAAACAGTTACTCAATACGGTCAGTCCGTGGCTACTGGCGGGTCTGCTCTATTTTGGCTCCGGCGCTGGTCTGGCGCTCTACCGTCTGATCAGCCGTGCAGAGGCGGTGAGCCTGCCTCGCAACGAACGGCTGTGGTTTATCGGCGCTATTACGGCTGGGGGGATTATCGCCCCGGTTCTGCTGATGATAGGGCTAACAGGTATGCCTGCATCTGGCGCATCATTACTGCTCAATGCCGAAGGCGTATTTACCGCCCTGCTGGCCTGGTTCGCGTTCAAAGAGAATTTTGACCGCCGCATCGCCCTTGGCATGATAGTGATTGTTGCCGGTGCGGCTATTTTAAGTTGGCCGGGTGAAGCGCGCTTTGCCGGATGGTGGCCAACACTGGCAATTCTGGGGGCCTGCTTTGCATGGGGGATTGATAACAATCTGACCCGTAAGGTTTCATTGACCGATGCCACCTGGATTGCATCGGTCAAAGGACTGGTTGCCGGTATCGTCAATCTCGGACTGGCTTTTGTACTGGGCGCAACATTGCCACCACTGACCAACCTGGCCGGTGCTCTTCTGGTGGGATTTTTTGCCTACGGCGTGAGTTTGGCACTCTTTGTTATCGGCCTGCGCCATCTTGGTACTGCTCGCACTGGTGCTTATTTCTCTATTGCCCCATTTTTAGGGGCTGTATTGGCCGTCATTATGGGTGACACTGTCACAATGCCACTCATCGTGGCGGGTTTACTGATGGCAGTAGGGATCGCGTTACATCTCACCGAACAGCATGCCCATCAACATATCCATGACGAATTAATGCATGAACATGAACATCACCATGACGAGCATCATCAGCATACACATGATTTCCCTGTTGTAGACGGTGTGGTGCATAAGCATCACCATCAACACCGGCCGCTAGCCCACACTCACCCGCACTACCCGGATTCACATCACCGCCACAAGCATTGAGTCGATATAACTTGCCGCTTTACCAGCGGCTCAGTTATGTAGATGCCTGGTTATCGCTCTTTTGGCTAAAACGCACCGCCAGATGATCGAGGCAGCAGATAACCGGCGCTATCGCTGATTTTAACAGCGGTCGTTTGGCTTCAATGGATGCCCACTCATACCCCTTCATCTGTCTGCCATTACCTGACGCCGTTCTTATCGGGTAATGGCAGGTTACCGCCCAGCAAAGTATCCCCGTTTAAAAATAGACCTTAGTCAAAAAGAGATTGATTGCTGTCACGAGGCAGCAATCAGTCCCACATTTAGTTATCTGTATATCGACTAAACTTAATATTACTTATTGGCTATTTTATCTATTTAGCACTGGCTGATTAACAAAATTGGGGGTGTTGTTATGTTCTGTATCCAGTTCGCGCCTCTCGCCAATGAGCTGCGTATGGGTATATCGTCCGTTAAATAAGACTGCCATATTTTTTAACATCGGAGCTGTTAATTCATATTTGAATATTTGTCATTTATCCTATTTTATTGATTTATGAATAATGCTATCTCAATGTTCACAGTGATAATTTGTTAACGCGACATGACTGCCAAGCGCTTATTTTTCATAGGAATTTATTATGGAGCACAGAAAAACAGCAGCATTACAGGGTGCCACACAGTCTGAGTACGATGAGAATTATGCGCTATTAAGCGCATTAGATAGCTCATTAGCCATTATTGAGTTTGATCTTAACAGTCGTATCATCGCGGTTAATCAAAACTACCTTGATTATTTTGGCTATCAACGTGATGAAGTCATTGGCCAACATCATCTTATGTTTTGCCATCAACAATATGCCAATAGTGAAGAATATCAAACGCTGAAGAAATGTTTACTGGCAGGGAAATCTGTTGAGGGTCGTTTTGAGCGATTGCACAAAAACGGATCAACAGTCTGGCTGGCCGCCATTTATCAACCGGTCCCTGGCCCGGATGGTACGGTTACCCGGATGGTAAAAATCGCTAAGGACATTACTTTTTTAATTGAGCAACAAAAAGCCACTCAAGAGTGGGTACAACTTTTAACGCAATTAACTGACCGCAGCGATAGCGCGATGTTTATTGCTGCCAATAGTGAGCAAGGGCAACAAGCAGTATATATTAATCAAGGCTTTACCAAGTTATTCGGTTATACCCCAGAACAGGCTTTGGGCCAGAACATGGTCGATTTACTCCAAAGTGCACACCCGGAACAACTGAGGTTAATGGATTCTACTTCGCCAAATTCGCGCCAACAATTGCTACCCAAAGAGTTGTTCTACAGTAAAGACCAGCAACCGCATTGGTGTTCTGCCATCATCAACTCGCTGGTTGATGAGCAAGGTAAACCGAGCTATAGCATCGGTGTGTTGACTGATATCACACTGACCAAAATGTATGAAGTGTTGCAATATAAGGTGCTGGAAGCGCTAGTCAAAGAACGCCCACTGGAAGAGGTGATGTCTTTGCTGTGCCACGAAGTTGAACGGATTGCGCCAGAGGTGACCGCCAGTATTTTGCAAGTCAGCGGGCAAAACCACCTCAATCATCTCGCAGCACCCAGCCTGCCCCTGATTTATACCGCAGCGCTGGCCTGCGTGCCTATTGGCCCGATATCTGGCTCATGCGGTACTGCCGCGTTTCGTAAAGAGCCGGTCGAAGTCCGTGATATTGCCACCAATCCCTTATGGGAGAGCTATCGGCACCTGATTCTACCTTATGGTTGGCTAGCTTGTTGGTCCAGCCCGATTATGTCGAGCCAGGGGAATGTTCTGGGCACACTTGCTTTTTACTACAAAGAAGTTCGCGGCCCCAGTGAGTTCCACATTCAGTTGGTGAAATTGATCGCAAACTTGTGCTCGTTGGCGATGGAGCGGGAACAATCACACAAGCAAATTCAGCGTTTGGCTTTTTATGACTCCCTGACCGGTCTGCCTAACCGTACTCAATTTCTGATTTATGCCAAACAGGCCCTCGCCCTTGCCACTGAAACGAATTACACGCTGGCAGTGTTAGTCATTAATCTGGACCGTTTTAAACAAGTTAATGATTCACTCGGTCTTGCCGCCGGTGATGAGCTGTTGGCCTTGATTGCCCAGCGTCTGCGGAGTGAAATGTCAAAAGATGACATTATCGGCCGCTTATCGGGCGATGAGTTTATTATCATTTTAGCCCCCTGTACGATGCAGCAAGCTACAGTGAAGGTTGAGAAAATGCTTAGTCTGCTATCTCAACCCTGCCAGATCGCCAGCGTCAATATTATTCCTTCGGCCAGTGTTGGGATCAGTTTGTATCCTGAAAATGGTTTAGAAATGGATGCGCTGATGAACCACGCTGACATTGCCATGCATAAAGCCAAAGATATGGGGCGTGGGCATTTTAATTTCTTCAGTGCGGAGATGAATACCCTCAATCAGCAGCGTCAGGATATGGAAGATGCCCTGCGTCAGGCATTTCATATCGGTTCTCTTGAGTTATTTTATCAACCACAAGTGATGCTAAAAGATGGGAATATATATGGCGTAGAGGCTCTCAGCCGCTGGATGCATCCCATACTGGGGAACATCCCCCCACAGCGTTTTATTCCTATCGCTGAAGAATGCGGCCTGATCAACGAACTGGCACTGTGGGCGATCGAAACGGCTTGCCACCAGTTAGCTGACTGGCGTTTACGCGGTATTGATGTTCCCTCAATTTCAGTGAATTTGTCACCGACCAATTTCAATAATCAGGGGTTGCCAGACATGATTTTGCATATCTTGCAGCATTATCACTTGCCGCCGCAGGATCTCACGCTGGAAATTACTGAAGATATCTTAATTACAAATAATCAGGCGATCTTTGCCATCATAGAAAAGATTCATCGCCTGGGTGTACGCCTATCAATGGATGATTTTGGTACTGGCTATTCCAGTCTAAGTTATCTGCGCCGTTTGGATCTTGATGAAATCAAACTGGATAAAAGTTTTGTGCATGACCTTGAACATGACGAAACCAGCCGAACGTTAAGTGAAGCGGTCATCCGTATTGGCGAGAGTTTGCAACTCTCCGTGATTGTCGAAGGAGTAGAAAATGAGGCACAACGCACGTTATTGAGCCGTCAAGGTTATAAGATTGGTCAGGGTTTTCTTTTTTCCGAGGCCCTATCTGCCGGTAAACTCGAGCAGTGGTTGGAACAACGCACGGCCAGTAGCTAATGAATAACAAGAGATAAATTATTAGTTGTAGTACCCTATTAATCGATTTAGACCACTAATAAGTGACGTTGTCACTACCGTTAGGTTTGGCTATGTCCAACCTTTTCATTCATCGATAAAATCTTTATCCTTGTCACCCTTGTAATCTGGATGTTGTTTTTTTGTTATGCAAAAATTTCTTTTTCTGCTGTTAAGCCTGATTCTACTCGGCCCACTGGGCATCGATCTCTACTTACCCACTATTCCCGCTATTGCCAAGGGCTTAAATAGTAGCGAATCACTGATTCAATCCACTATTGCCTTGTTTATTCTGGTGCTGGGTATTGGTCAACTTATTGCCGGGCCATTGGTTGATAAGTATGGGCGTAAGCCAATTGCCATCATTGGTATTATTCTTTACATGCTGGGTGCCGCCATGGCTGCACTGGCAGTCAGCCCGCTGATGTTTGTCAGCTCCCGCCTATTACAAGGTGTTGCGGTTTGCTGTACTGCGGTGGTGGCATTCAGTGGCGTGCGTGACCGCCTTAATGGTAATGAGGCCGCTCGAGCCTTTGGTTTTCTTAACGGGACGTTAAATATCGTACCGGCGTTGGCCCCATTGCTCGGTGGTTTGCTGGCAGAAGCCTTTGGCTGGCGCGCCCCATTCTGGTTCCTGGCGTTATATGGCTTGCTGGTATTAATTCTGATAATTCTCTTCCTGCCAGAAACACGCCCGGTGGATACGCAACCCGTAAAGAGCTTGCCGATAAAAAACTATCTGCGCATCTTACGTGATGACCGTTTTCTAATTTTCGCTCTGGTGAACGCGGGGGCTATGGGCATGGCCTTAACCTATGTTTCGCTGGCACCTAACGTGTTGATGGTGGGTGCAGGGCTCAGCCCATTACAATTTTCGTTGGCGTTCGGGGCCAATGGTTTTTGGATCATGGCAGTCAGCTTTGTTGCCAACCGGATTATCCAAAAGATTGGCCGCCCGACCTGCCTGATGATGGGCAGCGTATTGATGGCGTTGGGGTGCCTGGGGTTATTATTTGGTCTGACGCAGTTATCAGCAGAAATACAGCAGCATTGGCTGGTGTACATGTTACCCGTTGCCAGTGCTTGTGCCGGTTTAGCCTTTATGATGGGGCCAGCTACCAGTTACGCACTGGAACCCTATGCCAATGAAGCAGGTGTCGCTTCCGCGTTAGTGGGTTTTGTGCAGATGGCCGGGGGCGCTGGATTAGGCTTACTGGCGATGTCCTTACCGATTGAGCCTAAGTTGTCACTCGCCATCGTGATGCTGGCAGGGTGCCTGCTGGCATGGCAGGCGCGCCGTGCCAGTAGGCATGTTCGCGGTAATTTGCAGAAAATAAACTAAAAACAACCTAAGTGCGCTCGGTGATGACGCTAACGCGACTCGCCAGCGCACACATCAACTCATACCCCACGGTTCCTGCCGCCGCTGCCACATCATCTATCGGCAGATTATCGCCCCAGATCTCAACTTTACTCCCCACTTGCGCCTGCGGGCAGGGTGTTAAATCGACAGTTAGCATATCCATTGAAATCGATCCCACAGTATGGGTCAGTATGCCATCCACCCTGATGGGTGTTCCGCTGGGGGCGAGCCGTGGGTAACCATCGGCATAACCGCAGGCAACAACGCCAATGCGCTGTGTGCCTGTGGCACTGTAGCGGCTGCCATAGCCAACACTGTGCCCTGCTGAGAGCATCTGCGTGGCAATAATTTCGCTGTGCAGCCCCATGACCGGCCGCAATCCAATGCCAGCGATATCGTTTACATCACCACTGGGTGATGCGCCATAGAGGATAATACCTGGCCGCACCCAATCGTAGTGGGTTTCGGGATTACGCAATATTGCTGCCGAGTTGGCAAAGCAGCGCGCAGCCGCTATATGCCCACTGGCCTGCTGAATACGGGTGAATTGCTCGCTGGCACCCATATGATTATCTGCATTAGCAAAGTGGCTCATTAACGTCACCTCACCAATGTTGCTTATACTGTTGGCCCATTGCCACACAGCATCTGCCTGCCCGATGGGAAAACCTAAGCGGTTCATGCCGCTATTAAGTTTTAAATAAATATTGGGCGGTGCGGTCAGACGCGCCGCATTGATGGCGTCAAGCTGCCAGTCACTGTGTACCACGGTAGTCAACCGGTAATGATCCACCAGGGCTAAATCTTGTGTGCGAAAGAACCCCTCAAGCAGCAAAATTGGCCCTTGCCAGCCTTGTTCACGCAACATTATGGCTTCATTTAAATCCAATAAAGCAAAACCATCGGTTGCGTCCAATGCTTGCCAAATTCGGGCCAAACCATGGCCGTAGGCGTTGGCTTTAACTACTGACCAGATTTTAGCGGCCCCCGCATGACGGCGGACAATACTGAGGTTATGACTCAAGGCAGATAAATGCAGCGTAGCGGATATCGGGCGAGACATGCTTATTCCTTCCAGAACGGTATTCAACTATTTACAGCCCGGCGGTGGGCTGTAATGACCAATCGGCGCATTTTTAGCGCACAGGGTGAATGTCGTGTAAGGGCGTAATATTCAGTGGCCGAAAGCCAGCGCTATAACGCGCGACAGATAAATCATCCGCCAAAATAGCTGGGCGACGCCCATACATAATATCAGCCAATAATTGCCCCGACCCACAGGCCATGGTCCAACCCAAGGTGCCATGACCGGTGTTCAGATAAAGATTCTTCAGCGAGGTTCGCCCGACAATAGGCGTACCATCAGGAGTCATCGGGCGTAGCCCGGACCAGAACGTAGCCTGACTGATATTGCCCCCATGAGGGTACAAATCACCCACTACCATTTCCAGCGTCTCACGACGCGCTTGTGCCAATTGCGTATTAAATCCAACGATTTCAGCCATTCCCCCAACCCGAATCCGATCATCAAAGCGTGTAATGGCAATTTTGTAGGTTTCATCCAGTACCGTGGAGAAAGGTGCCGAGTCTGGATCTGTAATCGGAATAGTCAGTGAGTAGCCTTTTAGTGGATACACCGGAATCGACACCAGCCCAGCCAGCAGTGCTGTAGAGTAAGCACCAAACGCCACCACATAGGCATCAGCTTTAATGATATCGTCACCGCATAACACACCCGCGATTTGGTCACCGTCCACCAGCAGTTTATCCACCGAACGATTGAATACAAACTTTACCCCAGCCTGCTCGGCCATTTTGGCCAGGCGCTCGGTAAACAGCTTACAGTCACCGGTTTCGTCATTGGGTAAACGTAAACCGCCAGTCAGTTTGTGGGCGACTTTTGCCAATGCCGGTTCCACTGTTGCCAGTTGATCAGCCGTTAGCAGTGAATATGGCACACCTGCCTCATCTAACACCTCAATGTCCTTGGCAGCGTTATCAAATTGCTGTTCAGTACGGAACAGTTGCAGTGTTCCGCCCTGGCGGCCTTCGTATTGAATACCAGTATCTTCACGCAGCTCTTTTAAACAGTCGCGGCTATATTCTGCCAGGCGCACCATACGGCTTTTGTTAAGGGTGTAATGGGAGGTGTCACAGTTTCTTAGCATCTGCCACATCCAGCGTAACTGGAAGCTACTGCCGTCAAGGTGGATAGCTAATGGCGCATGCCGCTGGAACATCCATTTTATGGCCTTAATAGGTACACCCGGCGCGGCCCAAGGTGCTGCATATCCCGGTGATATCTGGCCTGCATTACCGGCACTGGTTTCCTGAGCTGGCCCCGCCTGGCGATCGATAACCGTAACTTCATGACCATCTTTGGCTAAGTACCAGGCACTGGCGACCCCAACCACACCACTTCCTAAAATGACAATTCGCATATCATCCTCACCCCAAATAACACCAAAAGCATAATGTTCTGTTGACAGAAAATTAACCCAGCAGAAAAAACTAGCCAACATATTAATTATAGATCGTGAGTTAGTTCACAATTAATTTACAATACAGTTACTTTTCAGTTCAATCGTTTTAGAGAAATAACGATAAGATGCTATTTTTGGCCGATTAAGCGCTAGAAAGGCGAGAATCCGCCGTAAATATCATGATTAACAGCATGAATAATTAGCATGTTGTGCAAGGTGATTTTGTTGGGTTTATATTCTGCAAAATGGCGATAAACTCAGAATAATAATCTTAAAAAAAACAATTTAAGATTATCCCTTCTGCGCACACCATTAGGGTTCAGATACCAGGCCGATGATAACCAAGAACCGAATCGGTTGGGCTGATTTGAATAGCATGAATGCTAGCCCACAAGGGAACCATTAGGACAAGACTCATTGGTCTGGTGCAGCTAAGAGGGAGTAATCAACACGCCTGTAGCTTGAAAGATGACGGATATTCATTGACATAAGGTCTTGCCATGCCTCAATTTGTTTATATTGAGCTAGGATTATTGAAGTGACCAGTATTTTGCAGGGTTATAAAACCGTGAGGATGCGCTAATGACAACTTCAACACCGAAACAAACCGCGCAAGATAAGCGCCTGACTGACGGCCCGGACTGGACATTTGAATTGTTACAGGTCTATCTGGACCAAATAGATCGGGTGGCAAAACATTACCGGCTAGATACCTACCCCCACCAGATAGAGGTTATTACCTCAGAACAAATGATGGATGCCTATTCAAGTATCGGCATGCCTATCAACTATACCCACTGGTCTTTTGGTAAGAAATTTATCGAAACAGAGCAAAAATATAAGCACGGCCAACAAGGGTTGGCATACGAGATTGTGATTAACTCCAATCCTTGTATTGCTTATTTAATGGAAGAAAATACCATTACCATGCAGGCCTTAGTCATGGCTCACGCCTGCTACGGTCATAATTCTTTCTTTAAGAATAATTACTTATTCCGGGCATGGACCGATGCCAGCTCCATAGTGGATTATCTGTTGTTTGCGCGTCACTACATCAGTGAATGTGAAGAACGCTATGGCGTAGAAGAGGTTGAGCGGCTACTCGATTCCTGTCATGCCTTGATGAATTATGGGGTGGACCGCTATAAACGCCCACAAAAAATCTCTTTGGTTGAGGAAACCGCCCGGCAGAAAAGCCGCGAGGAGTATCTGCAAAGCCAAGTGAACTCGTTGTGGAAAACGCTGCCGCGCAAAGATCGGGGGGAAGTCCAAGCCCAGGCTCAGCGCTATCCCAGTGAGCCGCAGGAGAACCTGCTCTATTTCATGGAGAAAAATGCCCCGCTGCTGGAATCATGGCAACGAGAAGTGCTGCGAATAGTGCGCAAAGTCAGCCAATATTTTTATCCACAAAAACAGACACAAGTGATGAATGAAGGCTGGGCGACCTTCTGGCATTACACTATTCTTAACCACCTGTACGACGAAGGTCAGGTCACTGACCGCTTTATGATGGAGTTCTTGCACAGCCATACCAACGTTGTGTATCAACCGCCGTATAACAGCCCTTATTACAACGGTATTAACCCGTATGCACTTGGCTTTGCCATGTTCCAAGATATCAAGCGCATTTGCCAGTCACCGACTGAGGAGGACTATTATTGGTTCCCGGATATTGCCGGTAAAGATTGGTTGGATACGCTGCATTTTGCCATGCGCGACTTTAAGGATGAAAGCTTCATTAGCCAGTTCTTATCACCGAAAGTGATGCGTGACTTCCGGCTATTCACCGTACTGGATGATGATAAGCATAACTATCTGGAGATTTCAGCCATTCATAATGAAGAAGGTTATCGAGCTATACGTAATGAATTGTCTGCTCAATATAATTTGAGTAATCACGAACCAAACATTCAGGTATGGAACGTTGATCTACGCGGAGACCGCTCCCTAACGCTACGCTATATTCCTCATGACCGGGCACCACTGGACAAAAGCCGCCAGCAAGTGATGAAACATATTCACCGGTTATGGGGTTTTGATATTCATATGGAGCAACTGAATGACGACGGTTCAATTGAGCTACTCGACAGTGTGCCGCCCAGAGCCAATAAACTCTAGCCCGCGCCAGCCTGATGTGGGTAACCGCGCCAACTATTAGCCACATCTTTCCATGAAAAAGGGGCATTTAATGCCCCTTTTACGTTGCTATTTTACGCGGTATTCACCTAACGGCGCGCTTCTGCCAAATCACTTGGCATAGTGCCCTGCATACTGTGCCAAATAGCACCACTTTCTTTACCGTATGCTCTAAGACACTCTAATACCTGATCATGGGCTTTCTCATCACACAGCGCTGACAACTTGCTGTAGAAGGTCAGTGCCAGTTTACGGGCTTCAGGATTAGAGAAGTAGTAACGCCCTACACGGGTATAAAGCCCTTTCATGCCATTCAGAATCAACCCATAAATAGGGTTACCCGAAGCAAAAGCCAAACCACGGAAAATACCGTAATCCAGTGCAGTGAATGCCTCAGCGTTATCATCAACAGTTTGGGCTTGCCCCAGGATTTCCTGTGCCTTTTCGGGATGATTACGGATTGCGGTGCGAACGAAGATGGTAGCGATATTTGTTCTAACAGCCAGTAAGTTGTCTATCAATTGCGGCACGCTGTCGTGGTCAAGCCGCGCCAGTGTTTCCAAAATATTAAGACCAGACGTTTCCCAAAAATTGTTTACTTTCGTCGGTTTACCATGCTGAATAGTGAGCCAGCCATCGCGGGCTAAGCGTTGTAACACTTCACGCAATGTAGTGCGGGTCACTCCAATCAGCTCTGAAAGTTCACGCTCCGCGGGCAAAATAGTGCCTGGAGGGAAGCGATTATTCCAAATACTTTCAATAATATACTCTTCCGCGAAACCGGCAGGACTTTGCGCCTTTATAACCATATTTTTGACGTTCCGTAGCGATACATATCAGCAATTTAGAACGCTCATCATACCAGACGACGCTATTGTGATATAGCGTCAGGGCCGAACAAATGATGAAAGCAGTCATAAAGTTGTAAAAATTGCGCAGATGCAATGATGTACAGATTATACGTGTTGCTTTTAGAGCAACAACGTAAAGTAAAATGTAACTTTGGGCAGTAATTGCGCCATTATAATTTTATTAAGGAGACCATAACTCACAATGGATATGACCATTAGACAAGCTGTACTTAAGAATTTCCTGGGTAATTCACCTGATTGGTACAAGCTGGCAATTATCGGGTTTCTCATTATTAACCCACTGGTATTCTTTTTTGTCAGCCCATTTGTTGCTGGCTGGATGCTGGTAGTTGAATTTATCTTTACATTGGCGATGGCGCTAAAATGTTACCCACTGCAACCCGGCGGTTTATTGGCCATCCAAGCCGTCGCCATCGGTATGACCAGTCCGCATCAGGTTGCAGAAGAAATTGCTAATAATCTGGAAGTCTTGCTGTTGTTGGTGTTTATGGTGGCAGGCATCTATTTCATGAAGCAATTATTGCTGTTTGTCTTTACCAAACTGCTGCTGACGATTCACTCCAAGATCATTCTTTCATTAGCCTTCTGTGTCGCTTCTGCATTCCTTTCGGCATTCCTTGATGCTTTAACCGTTATTGCCGTGGTTATCAGTGTCTCTGTCGGTTTTTATACTATCTATCATCATGTTGCATCAAACCATACCGAGAAAGACCTTTCTGATGACAGCTGGATCGATAATCAGGAAAACCGTAAAACGTTGGAACAGTTCCGCGCATTCTTGCGCTGCCTGATGATGCATGCCGGGGTAGGTACTGCACTGGGGGGCGTGATGACCATGGTGGGCGAGCCGCAGAACCTGATTATCGCTAAAAGTGCCGGTTGGAACTTTGCCGACTTCTTTATTCGCATGCTGCCCGTGACGCTACCCGTTCTGTTTTGCGGGCTATTAGTTTGTCTGTTGGTCGAGCGATTCAAGCTATTTGGGTATGGTGCAGCGCTTCCTGAGCGCGTTCGCCAGGTTCTGACTGACTATGATCAACAAGCCAGTGCGAAACGCAGCAAACAAGAAAAGGTGAAGCTACTGATTCAGGCACTGATTGGTGTCTGGTTGGTGCTCGCCTTGGCACTGCATTTAGCTGAGGTAGGCTTGGTCGGTTTGTCAGTGATTATTCTCGCCACTTCCCTCTGCGGTATCACTAATGAACATGCACTGGGTAAAGCGTTTCAGGAAGCATTGCCTTTTACTGCCCTACTCACGGTATTTTTTGCCGTGGTGGCCGTCATTATTGAGCAAAGCCTCTTCTCGCCGATTATTCAGTTTGTTCTACAATCGTCACCATCAGCACAGTTATCACTGTTTTATCTGTTTAACGGCTTACTGTCTTCGGTATCAGACAATGTCTTTGTCGGTACGGTTTATATCAATGAGGCGCGCACAGCTTTTGAACACGGCATTATTTCGCTTGGGCAGTTTGAGTTATTGGCGGTTGCCATCAATACCGGGACCAACCTCCCCTCGGTTGCCACACCGAATGGCCAAGCCGCTTTCCTGTTCCTGTTAACTTCAGCGCTGGCCCCTTTAATTCGCCTTTCTTATGGGCGTATGGTGTATATGGCACTACCCTATACTATTGTGATGACCATCGTCGGCCTGTTAGGTGTAGAGTACTTATTAGTGCCAATAACCGAATGGATGATGCAAAGTGGCTGGATAAGTTTGCCTCATCTGGCAACCGAGGTTAGCATCACTCATTGATCGCTTGCATTACAGTATCTGCCAGCCCTACACTTTTCGTCGCCGCGAGGGCTGTTATTAGCTTCAAGGAATAATGGGCTGGCAAAACAAACCAAATATCTCACCTAAAGTAAAATTCATGCTTGTGATAGCATGTTACACGCGAGAAAGAGCTGATTTTTGCCTAATTTTACCTTTGGGTGGCTGGCAGCAAAGATGAATTGGTTTACACTGCCGGTACAATTGCTTACTGCATGGAAAATAAAGATATGTTGCAATTCCTTAACCGCTGCTCTAAAGGGCGCGGTGCTTGGCTTTTAATGGCCCTGACTGCACTTGCACTAGAATTGGTTGCACTCTATTTTCAACACGTGATGTTGTTACAGCCTTGCGTAATGTGTATTTACGAACGTGCCGCGTTGTTCGGTATTCTCGGTGCGTCGTTATTGGGTGCAATTGCACCTAAATCACCCCTGCGCTACCTGGCAATTTTCATCTGGATTTACAGCGCATGGCGCGGCGTTCAGCTCGCTTGGGTACATACTATGCTGCAACTCCATCCTTCACCTTTCACGACCTGTGATTTCTTTGTCAGCTTCCCATCATGGTTACCGTTGGACAAATGGTTGCCGGCGATTTTTGTTGCCAGTGGTGATTGTTCGGTAAAACAATGGGCATTTATGTCATTAGAAATGCCGCAATGGTTGGTGGGTATCTTTGCTGCATACTTATTGATTGGCGTATTGGTGCTGATCAGCCAATTCGTTAAACCGAAAAGACGTGACCTGTTCAGTCGATAATTTTCATACATATCTTTATCTGATAATGGCACCGCTCGGTGCCATTGTTTTTAGGTAAGACTGTATTAACGGATAATCCCACGCGCAGAGCGAGAGAAAAAAGGCTTATAGGACTTGAGTATTTGCCATTCTCTGGCCAAAACCTCAATTTCCAGACTGACATCCCCCACCAGCCCACCGTTATGATAAATAAGCTGATAGGCATTTTGAACGGCTCGGTAATCATCACTGTTCAGCCAAGCGTCGCCCATTCCTGCCCCTCTGATACCTATCGGTACTGCGCGATTACCCGCAGCAATAACATAAGGGGGCACATCTTGTACCACACAGGCGCTTTCACTAATCAATGCATGGGTACCAATAACACAAAACTGATGCACGGCACTGGCCGCGCTGATAATGGCGAAACTATCGACCTCTACGTGGCCGGCTAATCCCACATTCGACGCCAATAAGCAGTCGTTACCAATGATGCAGTCATGCCCGATATGCACATGATTCATCAGTCTATTGTCATTACCGATGCGGGTTATACCATGTCCTTGAACCGTACCGCGATGTATCGTGACATTTTGCTGAATCACGTTGCGATCGCCAATCACAACCTGTGTAGGCTCACCCTGGTATTTAAGATCCTGATTAACCTCTCCAATAGAGGAAAATTGTCCAATATTATTGTCACATCCAAGCTCGGTAATACCATTAATTACAATATGCGATTTAAGCACCGTGCCGGAACCAATAGTGACTTGAGAACCAATGTAACAAAAGTGACCAATCTGCACATTCGCACCAATCACCGCACCCTTCTCAATAATTGCAGAAGCCGAAACTATCGCGGTGTTATCAATCAAGCTATTTCACTCTCCAGATGGAGGACTCACGTTACTACTTCGTGGGTAACTTCAACATCAACTCAGGACTAATCCATCCGGTGGTTTAATCAAATTTACAGCCATAAATGGTCATACAAAAAAAAGGCCACCAGAAGGCAGCCTCACTTTAATTCGATTATAAACCAGTTAAGCTTCAGTGTGGGTACAAATGTACTGGTTAGCCTGCTCATCATCAACCACCGCCAAACGAATCGGCATCGCAGAGATATTGAGAGAAGCGATAACTTGCTCTTGGCTGTTGGCTTTCTGGAATATTAACGCCTCACCCTGGCCTTCTGGATTAACTTTTACAAACTGGAACACTGATTTATCAATGGTCAATTGTTGATTCGGGCCATCCAACACTGCGGTCAAGTTGGCTCCCTCTTTCAATTTACAATCAAGATTAATCAGAGTGGCCCCAGCGGCCTGGACTTGGTGCGAAACGCTACCTACAGTAGCGGATATGCCGACGATAATCGCGGCTAACGTTGAATATTTCATTTTATTAAGTTTCTTGGTTAAATTTCGGCGTTAGTATGCCATATCTGGCTTCTGAATAGGTATCAGTTACCTGAGAGACTACGATATAAATTACTTATATATCAATGGTTATCTGGCCCACTGCGGTTTATTCAAAATAAGCCACCACAGGTTAAGGTAACACGTTGGAGTAGGTGGAATCTAAGGTTTTAGCAATGCATTACCGCAAACTGACTCACTTCGCATGTTGCTTTGAGTTGTTTTGCGGTAATTTTTTGCCCCTCATATGCCCCGGCATCCTTGCCCACTAACCACTCCGGTGCTACCAGCCAATATCAGGAACGATCACCTCATGAAGGTACCATGTGTATGTGATGGGGGGTTGGTTACTTGAAGCAAGAATTTAATTTGGAAACTTACTATCTATGAAGTTATTTAACTTCCGTCCAACGAGTATGCATGGTTGCTCGATAAATCTAAATGCAATATATGCTACAAATAATGAAATCAAAACCAAATAAATTACGGTTGAGAATCCTTTTTGCTCATTAAATAGCGTAAATGTATCTGTATACTTGTGGAATACTTCAATTACCATTGCATACGTTGAATATATGGAGTATGAAATATTTCCTAAGATATTAAGCGATTTGTTTTCTTTTATCTCACTAAATGTTTCAAATACTAGCGCTGATAGAACAAGAACTGCACTCCATGATCCCCATAGAATCGGTCCATGCCATAAACTTGAACTGATAATATTCCCAGTGCCGTGATAGAGAAAACAAACATGGATATAAGCTTTGTCCACAGCTAAGACTGTTAAAAATGAGTGAAAAGCGACCACATGTGAATCAAGTGTGGATAAAAAACAGTACCTTTGGTAAACAATTTAACAGAAGCACTACCGTTAACCGACGAACCCCACATACGATGGTGCCCTCATAAGTGTGGGGTTCTTGTTATTCAGTTGGGTAATTTCAGCGTACCAGCCTCATAAAGTCTCAATCATTCATCTGATAGAGACTTTACCTAATGCTTCAGGACTGTTTATCTTTACGAAACAGTATGAATCTGGATGTCGCTAAATTGATAATCATGCCAGCAATGCTTCCTGCCGCGATGCCGATAATCGGATTATCAAGAACCAACGTATATGATGTGATTAGCCAACTGTAAAGGCCATAATTAACTATACCACCCCCCAACATCAGGACAAGATATGACAGAAATTCGTTTTTTAGACTCATCCCAGAACGTTGTTTTTTGAAAGTAATACCTCGATTGAATACCCACGTCACTAGCACAGCGGCGAAAAATGAAAACCCTCTCGCAATAAACGGTCCCCAGTATCCACGTAAAAGGTAAAGCACCGCAGTATCAACCAAAAACCCGATGATGCCACTAATTCCGAAGAAGAAAAATTCTCTCAGAATTTTTATCATCTTTCTGAATCCACATCTGGCCGTGGTACTCCAAGATAGACAAGTCGTTTCATTTCATGTCGCCCTCTGGTCACATTGTCCAGAATTAATCCACAGACGAATGATAATGCCGCAGACATCATTATTGATGCCGCTAGTACGGCAGTTGGCAGTCTTGGTACAAGTCCATCACGCAAATATTCTGTTAGCAGCGGGAATCCCAGCACTATCGATATAAGCGCAAGAGTTAAGCCACAAATACCAAAGAAAGCAAAAGGTCGCTCGCTAATATATAGTCGTCCAATCGTCTTTAATATTCTCCACCCATCTCGGTATGTAGACAACTTGCTGACAGAACCTTCCGGACGAGCTCCGTAGGCAGTCATTACCTCACCATACGGCATGCGAAGTTCTAATGCGTGTACAGTCAGTTCAGTTTCAATTTCAAAACCGTTGGAAAGAGCGGGGAATGACTTTGCGTATCGGCGCGTGAAAGCACGGTAACCGGAAAGCATATCAGTGAAGTTACCACCAAATATTTTAGCAACACTTTGAGTCAGTATATAGTTTCCCCACTGATGCCCACGCCTATATGCCTCTCCTGCAATTTCTTGTTTAGTTTCTCTACAGCCGACCACCATATCAAGATTGTGGTCCAGTAGTTTGTCAACAAGGTTTCGAACCGCACTTGCATCATAAGTTGCATCTCCATCGACCATCACGTAAACATCTGCATCGACATCGGCAAACATGCGGCGCACCACATTCCCTTTACCTGACAGTGGGACTGAAACGACCTTGGCCCCGGCATTCTGTGCAACTTGGATCGTTTGATCTGTAGAGTTGTTATCAAAAACAAAAACATCTATCTCTGGCATAGCTTCACGAAATTCACGAACTACTGCTTCAATCGCGGCTTCTTCGTTATAACAGGGAACGATTAATACCACATGCTGACCACGATAATACATACCAACCTCGTTGAAATTATTTCTTTGTTTTTATTGACAGTAAGATAAATGGAACGCTTGTCGAAGTAGCCAAGATTGACCAGTACGCATATCTAAAATCAGAAGCAACACCGACAAAGAAATACGCGAGAAGATACAAGAAACTTGAGGTATTCAAAGCAAGAAAAACATCTCTCGCAAAACTCTTGCGCGTACATAACCCATAAAATGAAAATGCAAAGGAAGCTATGAGCCAAAAACCTGGTTTAAATATGAACGAGTCTTTTAAAAGACTGGTTGTAATTTCAAGAGTTCTGAACATCCCTGTTTGTTCAAATTTTGAACCATCTGAAATTCCCAGCGTCTGATTGTCCAGCACTGCTTTTGGATGCCACAACAACTTCACGTAATTTTCATAGCGATGCTTTAGATAAGCACTAGGCTCATGATATATACTGGTAACCCACTTTTCCATTAAAGTGCCATCACTCCAAGCGCCAGAATTTTGTATTTGCTTTAGAACAAAACCACAATCACCCCAAGCGTAGACGTCCCAAGCACTAGAATCATAACATATTGAAGTTACTTTATTTTTTTCTTCACCACCCCAATTTTCTTTAAAATAGTCTTTTCCAGAAAAATGAGAAATTCCTCCAATATCAAAAATTATCAATGATTGATATACGCGAGACTTCGAGGCGTTTAGAAAACCGTAATTAAATGCTGCATTTACAAAAATTGTAAATGCAGGGAATAGAATACAAATAACCATCAATTTTTTCCATGAGTGCAGTCTACTTTTATTGAAAAGTAACCATACCAATGGTAATAGACCAAATATTGCATTGAAGCGGAGCATGCTTCCCATGACTAGTAAAAAGCCAGCGAGAAGCAACCATTTCTTTCGCCTTCCCTCCTCTAGGTAACTGCCTACGCAAATAACGCCAACTGCGAAAAGCCAGATAACACCGTGGAGTACATCTTTCCATATGTGACTAAGTGTACCGATCGTGAACGGCATGAAACCAACAACAACAACTGCTATCGAGAGTTTTCTGTGGCTTAGTGGGATAGACAATGACAAAAGTAACAAAGCCCCCCAATACAAAAGGCATTCAATCAACAGCATTCCAAATGGGCCTGGTATCCAGTCATTTATAATTGCCCAGATAAAGCTCATGAGTGGCGGATGCCAGTCATTGAAAATAAAGACTGTCCCTTGCTGATATTGATCTAAAGCGTCGCTAGTGACTATTCCAGGAAAAAATGCCCGTAAAGTGATTATTAGTCCGAGCATGGCTAAGGAAACCTGTGGAAGGATAGCCTTTGTGCAGAGTTTTGAAGTTAACATTTAGTTATCTAATTTTTTGAGGTTTCTGTATCTTAGAGCTTAAAATCATCCCATAGAAGATTTGTTCAAGCAAGAGTTATAGGGTTCAGAAGAGAGAAGTTATCAAAGCATCTAAACCTGTTTTGACAACCACTTACCTATTAATAATTCAAATAAAAACGCTATAGTTGCGTAACCTTAGCTCCTGACGCGACATCCCATTGGTTAATAACAGCACCTAGTAGTTTCACTTCGCAATTAGAACCTGATGCATACGAATCGCGTCATACATTTGCATGCTGGGCATTAAGTGCGGGTGCCAATCCAAACTTTGTAGCAAATCAAATGGGCCACGCATCGGCACAGATGATTTACAACGTATACGGGAAATGGATGTCAGAGAATAACCTTGATCAGATGGCTATTTTGAACGCTGGTTTTAATGACAATACCCCACTCATGCCCCAAACAATAGCCATCTGATATAAATTACTTATATATCAATGGTTATCTGGCCCACTGCGGTTTATTCAAAATATGGTCTTGCCAATCGATAACCTCGCTCTCACGTACGGCAATATGACGTACCGAGATCCGCTCACCGTGCATCGCGGATTTTGAACCGGCTAACAAGGGATGCCAACTCGCCAGACCACGGCCCTCGCCCACCATGCGATAAGCACACGTAGGGGGTAACCACTCAAACGTCACCAGATTCTCTCTGGTTAACTTGATGCAATCTTCTTCTAATTCAAAGCGGCGCTCATAATTGCGGCACTGGCAGGTTTTGAGATTGAGCTGATCACAGGCCACATTGGTGAAATAAATTTCATCCGTGTCCTCATCAATCAGTTTATTCAAGCAACATTGGCCGCATCCGTCGCACAGTGATTCCCATTCACTATCTGACATTTCAGCGAGTGTTTTTTGTTGCCAAAAAGGAAGTTGTGACATATCGGTATCCGGTGTGAATAAATGAGCGGGTCGTTATAGACGCTTTGGCCGCCAGATGCAAGTTTTGCCGCCCAGCCTATTGGCTTAAGCGGCAAAAAGCCGCTTAGATTATGCGGGTGTTCAACGTTTTACCATTTAGCATAATTTTCAGCATATCGCCTGATTTCATCGGCCCGACCCCTTGTGGGGTGCCCGTCAGAATGATATCGCCAGCACGCAAAGTAAAGAAACGACTGATATAACTGATTAGCGGAATGATGGGTGTGATCATATCGCGAGTGTTGCCTTGCTGGCGAACCTCATCGTTGATGATCAGCGCTAAGTCAGCCTGTTGTGCATCACCAAATTCAGCCACCGGAATAAAGCCGGAAATCGGGCAAGAACCATCAAATGCTTTAGATTTTTCCCACGGCTGGCCCGCTTTTTTTAAGTCAGATTGCAGCTCGCGCAGAGTCAAATCCAATGCGATGCCATAACCGGCTATTGCACGCGCCACACGGTCTTCACTGGCTTGTTTTAACGGCGTTCCGATCAAAACGGCCAATTCTACTTCATGGTGTACTGCACCGAACTCTTTCGGGATCGACACGGGCTGGCGAATATCGCATAGCGCGGTTTCAGGTTTAATAAACAGCACCGGTTCAACTGACTTGGTGCTTCCCATCTCTTTAATATGTTCGGCATAGTTACTGCCAACGCAAACCACTTTACTCACTGGAAAATCCAGCAAAGCCCCTTGCCAGTCTCTATGTTGATACATACTGCTCTCCTGAATTGACATCCTGCCTGAATTTGCATTCCGCTAACCATTGCGCCACAGTTACACAACCTATCCGCAATGATTATGTGTTCGCAGACATTATTGACTTACTCTATCTGCCATCATACCAATACTGATGGCGAAATAGTAAGAACGGTTCCAGTGCATAATAGTGCGGAAATTATCATAAACCAGAAATGCCCGCCCTTGTCCATCATCAGGTATGATGACCCAAGCCCGTAGATCTGAGTTGGCAAAGTTGCCACCGGGTACTGGAATTACCCCGAGTTGCTGCCATTGCGTAACGCTTTTGGCCTGACTGTCTTTTAAGCCCGCAAGCTTAACGTCAAACCCTTCAGGCAACGTTGCTTCCTGGCCCCAATCAATACCAGGCGTCCAACCTTCAGTAGACAGATAATTAGCAGTAGAAGCAAATACATCATCGATATTATTCCAAATATCAATTTTCCCATCGCCATCGCCGTCAGCGCCATAGGTCAGGAAAGAGCTAGGCATAAATTGGCTCTGCCCCATTGCTCCGGCCCATGATCCTTTCAACTCTGGATCGTCAACCTTGCCTTGCTGAATGATTTGCAATGCAGCTATCAACTCTTTGGTGAAGAACGCCTCTCGCCGCCCTTCAAATGCCATGGTTGATAAGGCAGAGATGACATCCTCTTTGCCTTGAAACTTGCCAAACCCACTTTCCATGCCCCAAAGCGCCACGATATAGCGCTCAGGCACGCCATAACGCGCAGTAACTTGTGATAACTGAGGCTGATAGCGCTGATATATCTCTTTACCTTGTGCGACTTTTGCATCAGTCAAAACTTTGTTCAGGTAATCATCCAATGTGACTTTTTTTTCTAGCTGATTGCGATCTGATTGGATGACCCGGTCCACAAAATGAATATTGGCAAACGCTTTATCAAGCGTAGCATCGCTGATCCCTTTGGCGCGAGCTTGTGCCTTTAACTGTTCGACATAAGCAGGAAACTGCGCCGGATCGCGCCCTTGCTGGGATAATGTCATTTTTGTACTGCTATTAGCAGCGGGTGGATTCAGCATGGTTTGTGGTGCTGTTGCTGGCGTTTGTTTGGTTAGTGGGGCCGCAGCATTCTTATTGGTACATCCCACCGAGATAAGCGTTAGCAGAGCAACCGCAATCATTGACAATTTCATCGACGCGTTCCTGTGTAAAAAACAACCAGAGAGGAAGCTGGAAATTTAAAGTTAGGTCAGATTTGATACATGGGCATCCACCTTAGTGTTGTGATGGATGCCATAACGGCAGGTAATTTTTATGAACAATCAACGCTATACGTTAGTTTCGCCCAAATGCATTTTTAATAAACTTTCAAGTGGCGGTGGGACTTGCAGATAAAAGCCCTGTTCAATGAGTGCACTCTTTACCTTCTCGATATCCGCCGTTGCCAAGGTTTTGCGTTCATTTAATGACAGCAACATAGCAAACTGTGGCTTGCCAAAACTGATCAGTAATTCAGCCGGTATCCGCGAAAAATCATCTTTCTTTTCAATATACAGGTAGGTTTGATCCCGTTTAGGGCTTCTATAGATAGCACAAAGCATGTTCTGGACTCTATTTGATGAATTCATAAGTAGACTGTAGATATTATAACACGCAAGCCTCGCAGAGAGGCTTGGGATATCAATAGATATTGATGCCTATACTGCCGGCACAGGGATCAGGCACAGCATATTGGCGTTTATCATTTTCGGTGCGCCGAGGTGGGTAATATTCCTGCTGTTGACATTTGGCCTGTTTTTCGTTTTCCCGCTTTGCCGCTTCGGCATCTATCCGCGCTTTTTCCTCATCCAATTGCTTTTGCCATGACTCAGCACTTGGCGCCGCGGATCCAAGCGCCTTACGTTTTTCAAGATAATCGGTGGGAACCTTACTGTCTTTTGGGATTTCAGCGTGATAGCCAAAGTCCGCTAATGCAGTAAATGAAATCGGTAAAAACATAAAGCAGATAAATGGTAGTGGGATGAAACTCCTTTTCATTACTGATTTCCTTCAGAACAATGAGTGCAGAAACCGCAAAATATCACAAAATGATTATCATTCTCAATGAAAAATCACTAAAAGAAATAATAGTGGTTAGTGTCATTTATCACTGAGACGAAAGATAGGCTCTGCTGTGTTTTAAATTACTACTTGCTCGTGGAATGTCACGATGCGCAGATTACTGAGTGAGATTTCTCTGAAATAATAGTGTGAACTATTTCACTATGTCGTTAATAGCCCCACTCAATATCCCTATTTCATCAGCTTCAAAGTGATAATAATGGTGAACCATTACTTTATTTTATAAAAATCGGCTTCACTTGATAAAAAAATGCCCATATCAGATTAAAAATTGCGACTTTTATGGGTGGAGCTAAACCGGCCATAAGCAGGTTTTCTTGTTGAAAAAATACACAATTTAACAATGGAAGTGATAACCGCCAAATATAGGCATGTCAGGGCTAGCGAATAAGCAGAAGTTATGCTGTAATTTCTTGTCAGATTGAAGTTATTCTGACCTTAGGATTTCAATATATTGATACGGATAGATTTATCTTTATATTACCTATAACATGCTTAGGAACATCAGAATATTGTACCCCGAATGGTATTTTGGGGATTAAACGTAGCTGAAACTGAGTCAGGATAGATGTCACAATCGCCAATTGAGTTAAAAGGCAGTAGTTTTACCCTATCGGTCGTTCATTTACACGATTCACGGCCGGAGGTAATCCGTCAGGCATTACAAGAAAAGGTGGATCAAGCCCCCGCTTTCTTGAAAAACGCCCCTGTTGTGATTAACGTTGCAACGTTACCAAACGGTGCTAACTGGAAGGATCTCCAACAGGCTGTCACTTCAGCAGGTCTGCGAATTGTTGGCATTAGTGGTTGTCAGGATGAGCGTCAAAAACGGGCGATAGCACGTGCAGGTTTGCCGTTACTGAGTGAGGGTAAAGGCCAGAAGATGGCCCCCGAATCCATTACCAGCCCGCCGGAAAACGCGCCTACCAAGACACGCATCATCAACACACCTGTTCGTTCCGGCCAACAGATTTATGCCCGTAATTGCGATTTGATTGTTATCAGCAGTGTCAGTGCCGGTGCTGAATTAATTGCCGACGGCAATATTCATATCTATGGAATGATGCGAGGCCGTGCGCTAGCAGGTGCATCCGGTGATGCCCAATGCCAGATTTTTTGCACACATCTAGGCGCTGAACTCGTCTCTATCGCGGGGCAGTACTGGTTGAGTGATCAGATCCCGCGTAACTATTTTGGTCAGGCTGCGCGTTTGCATCTGCTGGATAACGCATTAACTATACAACCTTTAAATTAAGCCCTTTTGACAAGGAATCCATTTCATGGCACGCATTATTGTTGTTACATCGGGTAAAGGGGGCGTTGGCAAGACCACATCAAGCGCGGCTATCGCAACCGGCTTGGCCCAAAAAGGTAAAAAAACCGTGGTGATCGATTTCGACATCGGCCTACGGAATCTAGACTTGATCATGGGATGTGAGCGCCGGGTAGTTTATGATTTTGTTAATGTGATTCAAGGTGATGCCACTTTGAACCAAGCATTAATAAAAGATAAGCGTACAGATAATCTGTATATCCTGCCGGCTTCTCAGACCCGTGACAAAGACGCCCTGACCAAAGAGGGTGTTGAAAAGATTTTAAACGATCTTGGCGATATGAATTTCGAGTTTGTGGTATGCGACTCCCCTGCGGGTATCGAAAGCGGTGCCTTGATGGCACTCTATTTTGCTGACGAAGCCGTTATCACCACTAACCCTGAAGTCTCCTCGGTTCGTGACTCTGACCGCATCCTCGGGATACTGTCTTCCAAGTCACGCCGTGCTGAAAATGGGCAAGATCCAATTAAAGAACACCTGCTGTTAACCCGCTACAATCCTGGGCGTGTTAATCGCGGCGATATGCTTAGCATGGAAGATGTCCTCGACATTCTGAGGATCCCACTGGTTGGCGTTATTCCAGAAGATCAATCTGTATTGCGCGCCTCGAATCAGGGCGAGCCTGTGATTCTGGACAAAGAGTCAGATGCCGGTAAAGCTTATGACGATACCGTTGACCGTTTGCTAGGAGAAGAACGCCCCTTCCGCTTCATTGAAGAAGAGAAGAAGGGCTTCCTGAAACGCCTTTTTGGGGGATAAACCATGGCTTTGTTAGACTTTTTTCTGTCCCGCAAAAAACCGACAGCCAATATAGCCAAGGAACGGCTGCAAATTATCGTCGCTGAGCGTCGTCGTGGGGACAGTGAGCCCCACTATTTGCCTGACTTGAAACGCGATATTTTGGCGGTTATTTGTAAATATATACAGATCGATCCTGAAATGCTGCATGTGCAATTTGAGCAGAAAGGAGATGATATTTCGGTACTTGAACTTAACGTGACATTACCGGAAACGGAAGAAACGCCTAAATGATTTCTTCGCAATAACTACCCCCTGTATTTATTTACAGGGGGTACTTTCGTTTAATTAACTGTATATACATCCAGCAAATAACGTTAATAAATATATCCGCCACCAAAACAAGAAAGTTCTTAATCTCCATTTCAATTAACCATAAAGTACATATGAATTAAATTGAAACACTCAGAGTGAAGTTACCCCCCACCCCGAATATAGATTAATACTGCTTCAAAATCTCAGTCAATTCCAGTGATAACAAATCGCCCCGCCACCCGCTTAATAATTCAGGCTGCGTATCCGTTGATTTTAGTTTCCAATGCCAACTGAGTAATTGGTTTATTTGACGGCGCGACGCCAGTAACTCACTACTCAGCCCGCTACGCTCACTAACTGACAGGATTAACGCTTTAATATCTTTAAAGACTTTCTTGTAGCCTGGCTGGTCAATCAGGTTAGCCACCGGTTGCGGGAGCTGCTCTTCCGGTACAGCATTCCCCTCAGCCACCAGCGCCAACAAAATACGCCCATGATAGCGAATCTCCTGCCCACTCAGGCCCAGGGAATCTAGCTCACCCAACGATGTTGGCTGATAACGGGCAACTTGCCACAGGTTCTCTTCACGCACCACAAAGTTAACCGCCAGATCACGCTCACGCGCTTGGCGCAAGCGCCATGCCGCCAGTTTCTGCAAACATGCCAACTGCTGGCCGCGTAACTGCCAGGCATTCGTTATCTCACGATAGGCAAGCTCTGGGTCAAGTGTTTCACTGCGGCGGCGACACAGCAATTGGCATTCATCTATTGCCGCATCCATACGCCCTGCGGCTTCAGTGGCTTCAACTAATTTAGCTGCCAAGGGTAATAGGTAGAAAACATCGGCGGCGGCGTAATCACATTGCTTTTCACTGAGTGGGCGGGCAATCCAGTCGGTACGTGATTCACTTTTATCTAACTCGACACCTTCAAACTCATTTACCAGCATGGCAAAACCGCAAGATAGGGTTCGGCCAGAAAATGCCGCCAATATCTGAGTATCTATCATTGGCGTCGGCATCCGGCTAAAGGCATTTAAAAATACCTCGAGATCTTCACTACCAGCATGCAGGTATTTCACCACATTCAAATCTTGCAGTAACTCACTGAAAGGTTGCCATTCAGTAATGGGTAAGGGGTCAATGAGTGAAAGTTGTTCACCGTCATACAGTTGAATCAGGCCCAACTGAGGATAGTAGGTGCGCGTTCTGACAAACTCCGTATCCAACGCAACATGAGCATGTGTCCGGGCTTGCTCGCAGACCTGCTGCAACGCACTATTGGTCGTGATCAACTGATAATTCAAAACATGATTCTCTTGGTCGTTAGTCTATGACAAACACAACAACGCCGGCGATGACCGGCGTTGTTGATAATGGAGTGACGCTGTTAAATTAGGCGGCGCTTTGTTCGCTACCGTTAGCCTTAACTTGCTCGTCACGCAGTTCCCTACGCAAAATTTTGCCGACATTTGATTTCGGCAACTCGTCACGGAACTCTACTATTTTCGGTACTTTATACCCTGTAAGGTAGCGTCGGCAATGGGTTAGCAGCTCTTCGGGTGTCAGTGAGGCATCTTTTTTCACGACAAACAGTTTTACCGTCTCACCAGAGACCTCATTAGGCACGCCAACCGCAGCAGACTCCAGCACTTTCGAATGTAACGCTACCACATCTTCGATCTCATTGGGGTAAACGTTAAAACCAGAAACCAGAATCATATCCTTTTTGCGATCAACGATGCGCAAAAAACCTTGCTCATCAAGCGTCGCGATGTCGCCTGTTGCCAGCCAACCGTCTTTTAACACTTCATCCGTCGCGTCTGGTCGCTGCCAATAGCCTAACATAACTTGTGGCCCACGCACCCATAGTTCGCCCGGCTCGCCTAATCCCACTTCGTTCCCCTCATCATTTATCAACCGAACATCGGTAGAGGGTACAGGCAGGCCAATGCTGCCACTGTAGTGTTTCAAATCATAAGGGTTGCCAGTCACTAGCGGCGAGCACTCGGTCAAACCATAGCCTTCCAACAGATGTTTCCCGGTCAGTTTTTCCCAGCGCTCAGCAACCGCTTTCTGCACTGGCATGCCACCACCAACAGAAAGGCGCAATGTAGAGAAATCCAACTTGGTAAATTCTTCATTATTTAACAAGGCGTTAAATAAGGTATTCACTCCCGTCATTGCCGTGAATGGGTAGCGACTTAGCTCTTTTACCATCCCTGGGATATCACGCGGATTGGTTATCAATAAGCTGCGCCCACCTAACTCAATGAACAGTAGGCAGTTCATGGTTAAGGCAAATATGTGATAAAGGGGTAACGCCGTGACCACTAGTTCGTGACCAGGTTGCAGCAAAGGCGCATAAGCCGCTTTCGCCTGTTCCAGGTTCGACTGCATATTGCGGTGTGTCAGCATTGCGCCTTTCGCCACACCAGTAGTACCACCGGTATATTGCAAAAATGCCAGGTCAGTATTGATAACATCCGGCTTAACATACTGCATGCGACGGCCTTTTTGCAGCGCGGTACGGAACGAAATAGCATCAGGTAGATAATATTTTGGTACCAGTCGTTTGATGTATTTCACCACGAAATTAACCAGCGTCCCTTTAGCCGTCGATAGCTGGTCACCCATACGCGTTAAGATGACATGCTTGATCTGGGTTTTAAAAACGATCTTTTCCAGTGTGTGAGCGAAATTCGAGACAATGACAATTGCCACAGCCCCACTGTCATTCAGTTGATGCTCCAGCTCGCGCGGGGTATACAGCGGGTTAACATTCACCACCACCATACCTGCACGCAAAACGCCAAACAATGCTATAGGATATTGCAGTAGATTGGGCATCATCAATGCGACACGGTCGCCTTTTTGCAACCCTAAGCCTTGCTGTAAATAGGCGGCGAAAGCACGACTGCGCTCTTCCAACTTACGGAAAGTCATCACCTCCCCCATATTGATGAATGCAGGTTGGTCCGCATAACGCAGTGCGGCATTCTCAAACATTTCCACCAAAGAAGAATAGCGGTCCGGATCAATCTCTGCGGGGACATCCGCCGGATAGCGCTTTAACCATACTTTTTCCAAGGTAGTACTCCTGAAATTATTATTGGTCGCCAGGGTAAGACGCAAATTAGCACCAGAACTTTAACAATATTTTAACTCAGCTTACCAGTTTGCTTTTAAACAATTTTGAGGTTGGGATATACATCACTATTTTCTGGCGCTGAGATCTCAAAAATAATCAAGGCGGCCAATGCCGCCCATTAAAATTCAATAAAATCAAAATATTACAAGAAACCTTTATCATTTTACACTGTAAGCCTTTGATTATAGACTCTTTTACGTTTTATCCACGTAAAAAAGGCGCTAAATTCAGCGCCTTTCATGTATTACGTTATAACTTCTGACAGTAATCCAAACCGGTTAGGTTAACTACTCCGTAACGATAGTTTGAATCTGCGCGGGCCCTGGATTGTACCAACCACCCCATCCCGGCCCCCACATTCCAGGGTTATGATAACCCCACGGGCCCATTGCTGGTGGCATCATCACTTGTTGTGCAAGATTCCAACGTTTGTAACCGGTGGCATTTATCACCACAAAGTTATACGGTGTCATCCCAATTTTACCGGCTTCAACACCGGTAATCGGCCCAACCACGGTCACGAGATGACCGCGAAAATCAACTGGTTCAAGGAAACCATTAACATAGGCGATCACTCGCCCTTGTGAAGGCTCCCCCAAAATAGGCCTGGCACCTGAATCTAAGGGCACGCTGGCGATTTCAAGCCGGGTGCGATGCGCTTCGTTAGCCACATTAATGACTGTCCCACCAAAACGCGCTTCCTGACCTACAAATACCTTCGGATCGGTTCGAACCAAATTAAGATTTTGCTGCGGCGTCACAGTAGTACCCTGAATAGCGGGCGGGACCGTAATACAGCCGGACAGGAGCAAAACGCCCAATCCTAGCCAGCCACACGTCCATTTACGGCTTCTATTCTTTATAGATTGAGTTGTTGACGTATTTATCGCCATCGTGTGCTGCTCCTTATCATATCTATAGCTATCTGAATATTTTAGACTCTAAACAGGATGACAAGTTGCTATATCCTTAATTTTTCACATGACTGTGGCGCAGGCCAGTTCTAGCGGCCTGGCAGTTTTTTCCAGGTTACTTCATTTCTCAGATATACCGGCTCGGCATTTTCTACACTGACAGCCTGCCCACTCGCCCATGATGATAACGCCAGTGGCAACATATCTTCTGCCTGCGGCAGTAGCATCTGCCCGTCAACCAGCACCACATTATCGCTGCTAACCAGATCAGGATACGTCTGCCAGCCAGTGCCTACCGTTGCCCAATGGCCGCTGAGTGATGGCACGCGCGCCAATACTTGTGCCGGCGTCATGACTGCCTCAGTCTGTTCACCAAGCCAATCGCCTTGTGCGCCACGCTCAAACTCGCCCCAGTAAACCTCCCCCATGCGGGCATCAATCGCAGCCAATACGCGAGACGCTCCCGTCAGGCGAAATGCGCCCTGAGCCATAGTCTGCAAGGTGGAAACACCGATCATCGGCAAGTCAGCTCCCAATGCTAATCCCTGGCCAATACCAATGCCAATACGGACACCGGTAAAGCTGCCTGGGCCACGGCCAAAGGCCAATGCATCGAGTTGCGTCAGTGATAAACCCGATTCAGCCAGGACTTGCTGCACCATCGGTAAAATTCGTTGGGTGTGTTCCCGTGGACAAAGCTCAAACAACGCCTGAACTTCGCCGTTATTCCACAGTGCAACAGAACATGCTTCTGTTGCGGTATCGATCGCTAAAATTCGCGTGGACATGCCAACCTCGGCAGGAAAAGAGTATGAATTCAATACAGGGCGCGCATGATAGCACACCCCTCCTCGCTTTTCCCTTAATCGCGTTGCTTGAGAAAAGCGATGGCTTTCGCCAAATCACGGGTGCGGGGTGCGGGCGGGAGGCTATTAAGGAACATCGCGCCATAAGGGCGCATCACCAGGCGATTATCACAGATAACCAGCACCCCACGATCGTCGATGTCACGAATCAAACGCCCCACACCTTGTTTCAACGTGATAACGGCATCAGGCAATTGCACATCATTAAACGGGTCACCGCCGCGTAGGCGGCAATCTTCGATACGGGCTTTCAACAAAGGGTCATCCGGTGAGGTAAACGGCAGCTTGTCGATGATGACACAAGATAACGCGTCGCCCCGCACATCCACCCCTTCCCAGAAACTGCTGGTCGCCACTAACAGCGCATTGCCTGCTGCGACAAACTGTGCCAGCAATTGCCCTTTGCTGGTTTCGCCTTGAACCAAAACTGGCAGTGTCATACTGGCGCGGAACTCTTCGGCTAAACCACGCATCATCTGGTGTGAGGTACACAAAAAGAAGCAACGCCCTTTATTGGCATCAATCAATGGTTTTAGCATCACCGCCAGTTTACGGGCAGCCCCAGGTTCATTCGCCGACGGCAAATTGCGTGGTACACAGAGCAATGCCTGATTGGCGTAATCAAACGGACTGGGCAGTAGTAGCGTTTTGGCGTTCGTTAGCCCCAACCTTGAGGTGAAATGTGACAACTGATCATTAACCGATAGCGTGGCTGAGGTAAAAATCCAGCTTCCCGGTTTTTCTTCTATCAGTTCACGAAAACGATCAGAAACCGACAGCGGTGTCAGCGCCAGCACGAAATGGCGTGAATTACACTCATACCAATAGCTGTAGCCAGGCGTAGTGACATCTTTTAAGCGCTTAAGGCGGTTGCGATACACCGTTGCACGTTCAAAAGCGGCATCCAGCATGGCTGAGCGACCAAGGGAAAGTTTCATCACGTCATAACACAACTCTAACGCATCATCGAGCAACAGCAACGCCCGCTGAATCGCCGGTTGTTCCATCACATCGCGTAAATTGCCACGATACCCTGGGTCGCCGAGTACCAGACGGAAATCTTGTGTGCTTTGCGTCAGGCGGTCAGCGCTTTTTTGCAATTGGGCCGAGTCACGCACTTCGGTGCGATAGGCAATAATAATGTCTTTTGCCAAATCCATTAGTTGCCTACTGGTCAGTTGTTGACCAAAGTATTGGCTGGCAATATCGGGGATCTGGTGGGCTTCATCGAAAATCATCACATCCGCAGTGGGGATCAGTTCGGCAAAACCGCTCTCTTTCACCACCATATCCGCCAGGAACAGATGATGGTTAACCACCACTACATCCGCATCCATCGCCTTACGGCGGGCTTTTACCACGAAACAATCTTTATACAGCGGGCAATCACTGCCCAGGCAGTTATCATTGGTACTGGTGACCAACGGCCAGACAAAACTATCTTCCGCAACCTGACCACAGGTACTGATATCACCGTCGATGGTTTCGGCTGACCAGCCACGCAAACGAACCAAATCAACCAATGTCTCACTGGCTAATTCGCCTCCGGCCAATGATTGCTGTTCAAGGCGTTCCAGACAAAGATAGTTTGAGCGCCCTTTTAATAAGGCCAACTTCCCTTTGTATTTGAGAGCAGTGGCTACCGTGGGTAAGTCACGCGAATAGAGCTGATCTTGTAACGCTTTCGAGCCTGTGGAGATAATCACTTTGCAATCAGCACGCAGTGCGGGCGCTAAATAGGCAAATGTTTTACCGGTACCGGTACCTGCCTCTACCACTAATTGTTGTTTGGCATCAATAGATTCACTGATGGCCGCAGCCATTCGGCGCTGAGACTCTCGGGGGTTAAAACCTGTAATGGCCTGCGCTAATGCGCCGTCTGTTGCAAAATCGTCTGTCACGCGTTCTCTTCCGGGCGAAATCAGCGGTGATTATGCCAAGCCTATCGCCCCGCGACCACACATTCTCATCACAAGCTATGCTACCCTACTGCTGATAACTGACATTGACATTCACACAAGGGAGTGAAAATGAGTATTGAACGAATTAATCCAGAAAAACGTTGGTCAGATGCGGTGGTGTACAACAACACTATCTATTACACCAGCGTACCGGAAAATTTGGATGCAGATGCCACGGCACAGACGGCCGACACTCTGGCAGCGATAGATATGATGCTGAATCAGCTCGGTTCAGATAAAGGCCGTATTTTGGATGCCACCATTTTTCTGGCAGACAGTGCGGACTTCGCGGCGATGAATGCGGCATGGGATGCCTGGGTGGTTGATGGCAATGCACCAGTGCGTTGTACCGTCGAAGCCAAATTAATGAATCCGAAGTATAAAGTTGAAATCAAAATTATTGCAGCGCTCTGATTAGCCGCTAAATGTACCTGGCTTCTCTCAAACTAATCACAAAGTGAGAACGCGGGGAAATGTACCGAATGGGTCGTAGCGGCATAAGCCGCCGGAGCGCCCATCGGTGCAGTCACCCCGCAAACGCCAGATTAGGACAGCTTAATCATCACCATCCCGGCCAGCAGCAGTATTAAACCGACCCAGCCTTTATAGTTCAGGCGCTGATTGAACAAAATCCAACCTGCTGCCACGGTGGCGGCAATACCAAACCCACCCCATAACGCATAAGCCACTGATAATTCAATGCCTTTTACTGCTTGTGCCAAAGCACTGAATGCCCCTAACACTGACAGCAGTGATAATATGCCCAACCATACCCGGCGAAAACCATCTGACATTTTCAGCAGGATATTGGCAATGATTTCCAGGATGACCGCCAAAATCAGAAACGCGATGTGGTAAAACTCAAGCTGTTGCATGCTGATCACCTGAATTCTTGCGCGGACTGCTTGGTTTCTTCGGCTTACGCGTCCCTGATTTCACTAGCATTATGCCGCCAATCAAGGTCACTAAACCGGCAATTTTCAGTGGTGATAAACTTTCATCAAACCACAACACGCTGAAGACCGTAATAATCAGGATACCAATCCCTTCCCACAGGGCATAGGCCACCCCTAACGCGACTTTCTTCACTGCCAGAGCCAGTAAAATATATGAGCCGGTTATCATAAAATACATCACGATATGTCCGGCCATCTCACCACTGACACTGGCGTATTTCATTGATAACGTGCCGATAATTTCTGCGACAATCGCTAAACCTAAAAATATCCAATAAATCATCATTCTTCTCCTAACACACAGCTACCCTATCGATTTCAACGTGCAGGGAAATATCCCAGCTTTTTGAACAATCACGGGTAAAACGCACGCTAAGGTCTATTTGTTACGGTTATCCTCACTCGGCACCCTATTCACTGGGAACAGATGTGCGCAGGCCGTAAGAAATAGAAACTCACTTGGCGTATAAACTTTTAGACCCTAAATAATCCGAGTTGCACGAAGGCGGTAAGCGAGAGCCCCCGATGAGCTTACATGAGTAAGTGATTCGGGTGATTGAACGTAGCCAACGCACATGCAGCTTGAAGCATGACGGGTATTTAAGATGGAAGAAGAAAGACGCTACAGCTCACTGCACCAGTGATGCTCACTGGCCAGAATGGCTGACAGGAAAAGTTGGCAGGTAGAAGGTTTGAAAGTAATTCCATTAGTTTTAATCATAATATATCTCTTTTTTTTAGCCACACATGCTTTAGCCACATACTTGTTTGCCAAACCTAGTGTGATACGCCTAAAACCCTCATCAAAATGGAATAATTAACTGCTGTATTTTTACCACAGTCAATTTTATAAAGCAAACCATCAATTTTATAAATAGTTTAAAAAAAGAGATTAAAAAATAATAAGTTAGTTATTCTAAAAAAACAAAACCCCTGCATGGCAGAGGTTAATTACTTTACGAGAATATTGAGATTATCTCGTCAGTTCATGGCGTTAGAGCAACTTACGCTGTTGCACCCGCTACAGCCTGTTTGGCTAATTCAGTAATGCGAGCGTAGTCACCATTTTCCAGCGCATCAGCCGGAACCAACCATGAACCGCCAATACACAGTACGCTTTTCAGCGCCAGGTAATCACGGTAGTTGTTAGGTGTAATGCCGCCAGTTGGGCAGAATCGCACTTGCGAGAATGGGCCGCCAATGGCTTGCAATGCTTTAACACCACCGTTGGCTTCCGCAGGGAAGAATTTAAACTCACGCAGGCCATAGCTCATGCCCAGCATCAATTCTGAAACAGTGCTGATCCCTGGAATTAATGGGATTGAGCCTTCAGTTGCCGCTTTGAGTAATTCAGCCGTCAGCCCTGGGCTGATAGCAAATTGCGCACCAGCCTCAACCACATCAGCCAATTGCTGCGGATTAAGCACAGTCCCTGCGCCGACAATCGCCTCAGGGACTTCTTTTGCGATAGCGCGGATAGCCTCAACAGCACAAGGGGTGCGCAACGTCACTTCCAGCACCCGAACACCGCCGGCCACCAGGGCTTTTGCCAACGGTACCGCCTGCTCGAGCTTATTAATCACAATCACCGGGACAACAGGGCCTGCGGTCATGATCTGTTCTGCGCTCGTTTTCCAGCTTTTCATCAGTTGTTATCTCCACTTATGCCGATTGGCATGTACTCACCCGAGGGTGCCAGTTGAAATATGGCAGGCAGAACACTTACAACGGATTTCTGTCTGCCATAAAGAATCACAATGCGAGCCAGCTAACGACTCTTTATTATTGCGCCTAGGTGCGGCGCTGTTATCGGGAATATATCCGTCATACTTCAAGCTGCATGTACGTTGGCAACGCTCAATAACCCGAATCACTTACTGATGTAAGCTCATCGGGGTTAATGAGCCTCATCCTTGAGTCCCACCCTACGGGCTAGCATAAATGCTGTTCAAATCGGTTCCCGACCGATTTTTCTCTCGCTTGCCGCCTTCCTGCAACTCGAATTATTTAGGGTATAGTCATAACCTAAATATTTATTCGAACTCATTCCATGAACGACCGTCACGGGTAATCATGGCAACGGATGCCACCGGACCCCAGGTTCCTGATTGATATGGCTTAGGTGCGTCATTATCAGCTGCCCATGCATCCATAATGGAATCGACCCATTTCCAGGCTTCCTCAACCTCATCGCGGCGCACAAACAGCGCCTGGATCCCACGCATGGTCTCCAGCAACAGACGTTCGTAGGCATCAGCAATATGCTGCTCGTTAAAGGTTTTGGAGAAGCTGAGGTCCAGTTTGGTGGTTTGCAGACGGTGCTTATGCTCCAGACCTGGCACTTTATTCAACACTTCAATCTCAATGCCTTCATCCGGTTGCAAGCGGATCGTCAGCTTGTTTTGAGGCAATTGCTGATAAGACTCGCGGAACAGATTCAGTGCAGGATTCTTAAAGTAAACCACCACTTCAGAACATTTTGTTGGCAGGCGCTTACCGGTTCTTAGATAGAACGGTACCCCAGCCCAACGCCAGTCATCAATATCGACACGGATAGAAACGAACGTTTCAGTGTTGCTGTTCTTATTCGCCCCTTCTTCTTCCAGATAGCCGGGCACTTTATTACCCTGGACGAAACCGGCGGTATACTGACCTCGCACTGTGGTTTCTCGCACATTAGTGTGGTCGATACGGCGCAGCGATCGCAGTACTTTCACTTTTTCATCACGAATACGGTCAGTACTGAGATCTGCTGGCGGTGACATCGCGATCATGGTCAGAATTTGCAACAAATGGTTCTGGATCATGTCACGCATCTGACCGGCCTGATCAAAATAGCCCCAACGCCCTTCAATCCCGACTTCTTCTGCAACCGTGATCTGCACATGGTCAATAGTGCGATTATCCCAGTTAGAGGCAAACAGTGAGTTAGCAAAGCGCAGAGCCAACAGGTTCAGTACCGTCTCTTTACCTAAATAGTGGTCGATACGGTAAACCTGACACTCATTGAAATATTCTGCCACTTGATCGTTAATCACCCGAGAAGAGGCCAAATCCTTCCCTAACGGTTTTTCCATTACCACACGAGCAGGCTCTTTATTCAGCCCTGCTTCGCCCAATCCTTTACAAATTGCACCAAACGTATTGGGTGGCATAGCAAAGTAGTTAATGGTGGTGCGATTTTTTTGATCCAGCATCTTGCCCAATTTGGCAAAGTGTTTGCTGTCATTGACATCTAAATTACAGAAGTCGAGACGAGAACTGAGCTTTTGCCACAATTCATCATCCATCTTCTCTTTCATAAAGGTATCGAGGGCTTCCTTTACCACGGCTGTGTACGCGTCTTTGTCCCACTCGGCACGGCCTACGCCAATGATGCGAGTATCTGGGTGGATGTGACCCGCTTTCTCTAATTGGTAAAGGGAAGGCAGCAGTTTCCGGCGAGCCAAGTCTCCCTTAGCGCCAAAAATCACCAGATCACACGCCTGGGCTGCCTGGGCTGTATTAGTTACCGCCATGTTATTCTCCTCGTTGCAGGATATTTGTAATTTTCTTACATTACTAATGTACTCTCTTTGACTATAGCCAGTAAACCCAGATAAAAGCAGAGCAAAAAAGGTTAAAAAACACTCATCATGGTGCCAGACCGCGCCAAATCAGGCCGTGCAACTTTAAAATGTAATTTTATGACGTTTTTGACAACTATTTACCATTATGAAAATTAGACACAGGTCATATTCTGGTGAAAAAACCTTACTTCACCCCCTATGCCACTGCCAACGGGTCCCAGCTCGTAGTATATTTTCATTAAACCGGCATAGATTTCTCCTTTAAATGAAATCGGTAAAACCCATGGGTGACTCTCGATATATGAATACGCTGGAAAATATCCAAAATAGTCTGGACCTCCTGAGCAAATCAGAAAGGAAAGTCGCTGAGGTGATCCTCGCCTCCCCACAAACTGCTATCCATTCAAGTATCGCGACACTGGCCAAAATGGCGAACGTTAGCGAACCCACGGTAAACCGTTTTTGCCGCCGACTGGACACCAAAGGTTTCCCTGATTTTAAACTTCATTTGGCGCAAAGTCTGGCAAATGGCACACCTTATGTGAACCGCAATGTTGAAGAAGATGATAGTGTAGGCGCTTACACGGCAAAAATTTTCGAATCGACCATGGCCAGCCTGGATATGGCGAAGAACAATTTAGATATTCCAGCCATTAATCGGGCAGTAGATTTATTAACTCAGGCGAAGAAAATTTCGTTCTTTGGCCTTGGCGCATCTGCCGCTGTTGCCCACGATGCAATGAATAAATTTTTCCGCTTCAATATTCCGGTAATTTATTTCGATGACATCGTTATGCAACGTATGAGTTGTATGAATTCCAGTGAGGGTGATGTGGTGGTTTTGATCTCCCACACTGGCCGAACAAAAAGTTTGGTCGAATTGGCGCAGTTAGCCCGTGAAAACGATGCCACAGTGATTGCTATTACCTCACGCGATACACCGTTGGCAAGTGAAGCGACGCTATCACTGCTGCTGGATGTGCCGGAAGACACCGATATGTATATGCCGATGGTGTCCCGTATTGCTCAGTTGACATTAATTGATGTACTGGCAACCGGGTTTACCCTACGGCGCGGGGCAAAGTTCAGGGATAACCTGAAACGCGTAAAAGATGCATTAAAAGAATCACGTTTTGATAAAGGTTCGCCGCGCGTCAACAGCGGCGAATAGCGTCAGAGGCAGAAGTCGCTTTGTTTTGTGTTAGCGCATCTTCTGGAGTAATAATTTGACGTATTATTAGAAAATAGTCCTTGTTATGGTGACGGTAAGCGTTACCAAAACCGATAAGGGGTAAATAGCGCGCTTTTGTAATGTTGTCATTGATGTGCAGGTAGCACCCGAATGGGGCTATTTGTTGCATCAATCGTTTTACATCCGCAAGCGGATAACATGCATGGCACCGTGTTTTAACGCAGGGTTCGTGTTGTAACACAGGGTGGTCGTATAGCATGTCGTCGTAAAATTTGATCTTAATTATTTTTTACTATCGGATTCATTATCCGCTGTTTTAACAACACCATGCTTCATCAGTCAACGGAGTAAGAGATGTCCAGACGGCTCAGAAGGACCAAGATTGTTACTACACTGGGGCCGGCTACTGACCGCGACAATAATCTGGAAAAGATTATTGCTGCTGGTGCTAACGTAGTCCGCCTGAATTTTTCCCATGGTAGCGCCGAAGATCATGAATTACGGGCCAATAAAGTCCGTGAAATCGCTGCAAGATTAGGGCGTCATGTTGCTATTCTTGGCGATTTGCAAGGTCCTAAAATCCGGGTATCTACTTTTAAGGAAGGTAAAGTATTCCTTAATGTGCATGATAAATTCTTGCTTGATGCCAATATGGCAAAAGGCGAAGGTGATAAAGACAAAGTCGGCATCGATTATAAAGGCCTGCCAGCCGATGTGGTTCCTGGTGATATTTTGCTGTTGGACGATGGTCGGGTACAGCTAAAAGTTATTGAAGTTCAGGGTATGAAAGTCTTCACCGAAGTTACCGTCGGCGGCCCGCTCTCCAATAATAAGGGCATTAATAAGCTCGGTGGCGGTCTGTCCGCAGAAGCGCTAACAGAAAAAGACAAAGCCGATATTATTACCGCCGCTAAAATCGGAGTGGACTTCCTGGCCGTTTCGTTCCCGCGGACGGGTGAAGATTTGAATTATGCCCGTCGTTTGGCGCGTGATGCTGGCTGTAATGCACAAATCGTGGCAAAGGTTGAACGTGCTGAAGCAGTAGCAACCGATGAAGCGATGGATGACATCATCCTGGCCTCTGATGTAGTAATGGTTGCTCGTGGTGATTTGGGTGTGGAAATTGGTGACCCAGAGCTGGTGGGGATTCAGAAGAAACTGATCCGCCGTGCGCGCCAGCTTAACCGCGCGGTTATCACCGCGACGCAAATGATGGAGTCAATGATAACCAACCCAATGCCAACCCGTGCGGAAGTGATGGATGTTGCTAACGCCGTGCTGGATGGTACTGACGCGGTTATGTTGTCAGCAGAAACCGCTGCCGGCCAATATCCAGCAGAAACCGTTGCGGCGATGGCACGGGTTTGTCTTGGTGCAGAGAAGATCCCAAGTATCAATGTGTCTAAACACCGCCTTGATGTGCAATTCGACAATGTCGAAGAAGCCATCGCGATGTCGACCATGTATGCAGCAAACCACCTGAAAGGTATCACGGCCATTATCGCAATGACCGAATCAGGCCGTACCGCGCTGATGATGTCCCGTATCAGCTCCGGTTTACCTATCTTCGCCATGTCGCGTCATGATCATACATTGAATCTGACGGCAATCTACCGTGGTGTTACCCCGGTTTATTGTGATACTCACACTGATGGTGTTCTGGCGGCCAGTGAAGCGGTTAACCGATTAAAAGATAAAGGTTTCCTGGTCTCTGGTGATCTGGTTATCGTTACTCAGGGCGACGTGATGGGAACGATTGGCACCACCAATACTAGCCGTATCCTGCGCGTTGAGTAATTTGTTGTAAACCATTAAACACAAAAGCCCGCAACTCAGATATGCGGGCTTTTTTATGTTTAATCGCGATAGCGGCGGCTAGATATCCTTACGGACATAAGGTTCTATCTCACCCTCTTTACGGGTTTTCAACAACTTAAGAATCCAGGTATATTGCTCTGGGTTAGGGTTAACTAACAGCTCAACCTCTTCATTCATACGGCGAGCAATATAGGCGTCATCAGCGTCGGCTAAGTCATCCATCGGTGGACGAATATAGATATCAAGGCGATGTTCACGATAATTATAGACTGGGAACATGGGGACGATCGCCGCACGACACACTTTCATCAAACGCCCTACTGCAGGCAAGGTCGCCTTATAGGTAGCAAAGAAATCAACAAATTCACTTTGCTCAGGGCCATAGTCTTCATCAGGCAAATAGTAGCCCCAAAACCCCTGACGCACTGAACTGATAAATGGCTTAATACCACTTTCACGCGCATGAATTCTCCCACCAAACCGCAAGCGGGCACTATTCCATAAATAATCGACTAACGGATTGCGCTGGTGATGAAACATGCCTGCAACCGGCTTACCCTGTTCAGCGAGCAGCATTGCAGGAATATCAATCGACCAGGCGTGTGGCACCAACAAAATGACATTGCGTTGCTGCTGTTGCAGCTCATCCAGAATCTCCAACCCATGCCAATGAACCCGAGTTAATACTTTCTTTGGATCACGAAAGCACAGTTCTGCCATCATCATCAACGGTTGCGCCGCAGTGGCAAACATCTGGTCAATGATATGTTCGCGCTCAGCTTCCGGCAGATTTGGCATACAATAAAGAAGATTAATACGGGCGCGACGACGGGCGCTCTTGGCAAATTTGCCCGCCAGACGGCCTATTCCTGCCAATAAAGGATCACGGAATTTCGGTGGCACATAAGCCATCGCAGCCATCGTCCCGGCCCCCAGCCATACCCCCCAAAACCGTGGGTGGAGGAAAGAGGGCTTAAATACCGGAATAAAGCCTGCGGCGTCGTTTTTATCTTTATGCATGGGGGAGCTCTTGGAATTCTGTGGGCTAATAATAGTATACCTTTCATCTATGAAGCCGCAGGGTTGGTTACGCCTCTCACTCACCCATTAACGTCAGTTAATCGAGTTTCGTTGGTTTGCCGCCCCTGCGACGCCACTTTCTGGGTATAACACTCAGGTAGATAGTGGTGACTGGATAACGATTAATCCAGTTGTAACTGCGGAATGACCTGCTTAGCAATAGCCAGATATTCACTGCGGTCTTTACCACTCAAGCCTTCTGAACGCGGTAGTTTAGCGGTTAATGGATTAACGGCTTGCTGGTTCATCCAGAATTCATAGTGCAGATGAGGGCCGGTTGAACGGCCAGTATTACCTGACAGTGCAATACGATCACCACGTTTGACTTTTTGACCAGGCTTGACCAATAACTTTTTCAAATGCATATAACGGGTGGTGTACTGGCGACCATGGCGGATAGCGACATAGTTACCGGCTGCTCCACTGCGTTTCGCAATGACCACTTCACCATCACCGACGGCGAGTACTGGCGTCCCGACGGGCATAGAGAAATCCACACCTTTATGCGGTGCAATACGCCCTGTTACCGGGTTAAGCCGGCGCGGGTTAAAGTTTGAGGACACACGGAATTGCTTCATGGTTGGGAAACGCATGAAACCACGGGCCAGACCAGAGCCTTGGCGGTCATAGAATTTACCGTCATCGGCACGGATAGCAAAGTAATCCTTACCGCCGGAACGCATACGCACCCCGACCAGTTGGCTTTGCTCACTGCGACCATCAAGAATTTCACGTGACATCAAAACCGAGAATTGATCACCTTTACGCAGTTTGGCGAAGTCAAGCTGCCACTGTAATGCTTTAGTGACCGCGCGAATCTCGGAAGCCGTCAAGCCCGCCTTCCTGGCGCTGGTGACAAAGCTGCCATCAAGGCGGCCCGTCAGAACCTTGTTGCTCCACTCACCTTTTTGTAGCTCTTTGGTCTCTTTGAAATTATTGCCAACACGATCATAAGTGCGCGTTTCACGACGAGAAACTTCCCAAGTCAAGCTCTGTAAATCACCTGTATCATTGACGGTCCAAGAGATTTGCTGCCCGATCTTCAGATTACGCAGATCACGGTTTTGCGTGGCCAGCAGGGAAACATCCGAGATATCGATACCGTACTGGGTAAGAATGCTGCTCAAGGTATCCCCAGTTGAAACCACATACTCATGGACACCGGTTTCACTGGCATCTTTAGCATCTAGCTCATCTTGCGGGATTTCATCATCAGGCGTGGGCTGATCAATGGGTTCACTGGCTTCTGGTAATAAAATGCGGGGTTGACTGTTATCTAATACCACGCTCTTGGCGACAGGTTCATGCTCGGGGTGATAAACAAAAGGCCGCCAAACAGCTACGGCCAGTGTCATTACAGTCAGCGACCCCAGCATAATGCGGTGGGGCCGAGGAAGATTGTTATACGCCAAGGTGATAGTTCGGACTATCTGCTGCACTTATGAGTATCCTTTTAATCTTACTTCAGGCAGCTCACGTATTGGTTCGACAACTGAGACAAAAAGTTCACATAGCTGTCCTTGCCTAATACGATACCGCTGCCCAAGGGATCTAAGGTGCCTGAACGCACATTTGTTCCTTTAGCAACGGCATTAATGACGGCCGGCCTGAATTGTGGCTCAGCAAAAACGCATACCGCTTTATGCTCAACCAACTGTGTTCGAATTTGATGTAAACGCTGCGCACCAGGTTGTATTTCGGGATTGACTGTAAAATGCCCTAACGGGCTCAAGCCAAAGTATTTTTCAAAGTAGCCATAAGCATCATGAAAAACGAAGTATCCCTTACCTTGGGCAGGCTTCAGCATAGTAACAATATTTTTTTCATTTTGCGCTAGTTGATCCTCGAATCGGCGCAGGTTTGCATCTAATTTGTCCTTATTTTGTGGCATAAGTTCCAATAATCTATCGTGAATAGCGATTGCAGATTGTTTCGCAATTACTGGCGACAACCAAATATGCATGTTGTTTTCGCCATGATGGTGCTCATCACTGTGATTATCTTCAGCATGATCATGGTCATGCCCTGCGCTCTCACCTTCAGGTTCATCATGTTCGTCACCTCTAATCAATAAAGGTGTAACTGAAGGTAACTCAGCCAATGCAATCTTTTTATTATCAGTAACTTGTGTCAACGGTTTTGCTAAAAATGCTTCCATTTCTGGTCCGACCCAAATAACCAGCTCGGCACTGCGTAACCGCTGGACATCCGATGGACGAAGCGCATAATCGTGCGGCGACGCGCCATCAGGCAATAAGACTTCAGTTGGCAAAACGCCATCGGCAATGGCTGAAGCAATAAAACCTAACGGTCGTATCGATGTAACGACCGCAGCAGAGGCAATATTAAATGGGTTAGCAAGTAAAATTGCGCTGGCTAACATCGCCCGCTTTAACCACTTTTTTTTATGTAACATAATACGAATTCTCGACGTTTTGTTGGGTAAAGCGTAATATTATAACATTCACTCGGTTCTGCAAACGTAATCATAATGTCCACATTGGTAACTCTAAGTAATATATCCGTCACTTTTGGTAGTCGACGGGTACTGAATGATATTTCCCTTTCGCTGCGCCCAGGGAGAATTCTCACCCTGCTTGGGCCAAATGGGGCGGGTAAATCAACGCTGGTTCGCGTGGTGTTGGGCCTAATTCCGCCCACCAGCGGTACCCTTATCCGTCAGCCGGGTTTACGTATCGGTTATGTTCCGCAAAAACTCCATTTGGATGCCACATTACCACTCACTGTAAGCCGTTTCATGCGCTTGAAACCAGGTGTCAAGCAGGCGGATATCCTACCCGCCCTCAAGCGCGTACATGCCGCGCATTTATTAGACCAACCGATGCAAAAATTGTCTGGCGGTGAGAACCAACGCGTGCTGTTAGCCCGTGCGCTACTGAACAAACCGCAGTTACTGGTACTGGACGAGCCAACGCAAGGTGTTGATGTTAACGGTCAATTAGCGCTATACGACTTAATCGAGCAACTGCGTAAAGAGTTAGGCTGCGCTGTTATGATGGTTTCCCATGACTTGCATTTAGTCATGGCCAAAACCGATGAAGTATTATGCCTTAACCAACATATTTGCTGCTCTGGCGCGCCAGAGGTTGTTTCCACTCACCCTGAATTTATCGCCATGTTTGGCAATCGTGGTGCTGAACAGTTAGCGGTTTATCGTCATCACCATAATCATCGACACGATTTGCACGGAAAGATTATTTTGAAAAACAGTGGGAGTCGCGAGGCATGATTGAATTATTGTTGCCTGGCTGGTTAGCGGGAGTATTGCTGGCAACTGCGGCAGGCCCGCTGGGGTCGTTCGTCGTTTGGCGTCGAATGTCCTATTTTGGTGATACTCTGGCCCATGCCTCTTTACTGGGTGTTGCCTTCGGTTTGCTGCTAAATGTAAATCCGTTTTATGCAGTAATTGCGATGACTATGGTGCTAGCTGTGATTCTGGTGTGGTTAGAACGTCGCCCACAGCTTGCAGTCGACACTCTGCTGGGGATTATGGCTCACAGTGCATTATCACTGGGTTTGGTGGTGGTCAGCCTGATGCATAACGTCCGGGTCGATTTAATGGCCTATCTGTTTGGTGATCTGCTTTCCGTAACACTGAGTGATATCTGGTTGATTGCTGCGGGTGTGATTGTGGTTTTGGCGGTACTTGGCTGGCAATGGCGGGCACTGCTGTCAATGACCGTTAGCCCGGAACTGGCTCATGTCGATGGAGTCAATCTGGAACGGGTACGGATGCTGTTGATGCTGGTAACCGCACTGACTATCGGGTTATCTATGAAGTTTGTCGGTGCATTGATCATCACCTCGCTGCTCATAATCCCTGCCGCTGCGGCTCGTCGGTTTGCTCAAACTCCCGAACAAATGGCTGGAATTGCCATTGGTATCGGTATTGTTGCGGTGACCGGTGGCCTGACATTCTCTGCTTTCTATGACACTCCCGCTGGGCCTTCAGTGGTACTTTGTGCTGCCGTCATGTTTGTACTGAGCCTGTCACAAAAAGCGCGTGGATAATTGCTCAATTAGATGGGGTTTAACGTGATAAACCCCTATCCACCCTTGCCATTAATCTTATCAAACCATGTATTCCCGCCACTGCTAGCAATAACCAGGCTCACTATTAACGCCTATTGCCAAATATATCGACAATCATCAATTCTGTTTTTTATATTTTAATTAGTGTGATCAACCACAAATACAATATAATTGCAGTGTAATACCCTGCCTAACACTCAAACCAATGAGCAATATAATGGTTATGCAGATACGTATCTCGTCTCTGCGTGGGCTTGTATGCTCCCAATTTATGCAGAATGATTATTCCGCAGAGGCGGCCTCTCATGGATAGATCCACACCAACTGGTTTACTTCAGCAACCCAAACCGTTCTTTATGATTTTCTTTGTCGAACTATGGGAAAGATTCGGTTATTACGGTGTTCAGGGTATTCTTGCTGTTTTCTTCGTCAAACAGTTAGGGTTTTCACAAGAACAAGCCTTTGTCACTTTTGGTGCTTTTGCCGCTTTGGTTTACGGCCTGATTTCGATTGGTGGATATGTCGGCGACCATTTATTAGGCACTAAACGCACCATGGTATTAGGGGCTATAGTGCTGGCTCTCGGATACTTCGCTACCGGTTTATCATTGTATAACCCAAATCTGATTTTCTTTGCTTTGGGGACCATTGCTGTTGGTAATGGTTTATTTAAAGCTAACCCGGCCAGTTTATTGTCAAAATGCTATCCCCCCAAAGATCCACGCCTTGATGGGGCTTTCACTTTGTTTTACATGTCGATCAATATCGGCTCCTTGATTTCACTGTCATTGGCTCCGGTTATTGCCGAACGTTTCGGTTATACCGTGACCTATTATTTGTGCGGCATTGGTCTGATCTTTGCCCTGCTGGTCTATTTTTGCTGCCGCCATATGGTGAGCCATATTGGTTCCGAGCCTGATGCCAAACCACTAAATTGGCGAAACTTGCTACTGGTACTGGCTGGCAGTGTGGTGATGATATGTATCTGTGCCTGGTTAATGAACCATGTGGTGATTGCCAATCTGGTGCTAATCGTTTTATCGTTGATTGTCGTATTTATCTTTTTCAAAGAAGCATTTAAGCAAGATAAATTAGGCCGCAATAAAATGTATGTCGCTTTTATTCTGATGATTGAAGCGATCGTCTTCTACGTGCTGTACGCACAAATGCCGACGTCACTCAACTTCTTCGCTATCAATAATGTTCATCATGAAATTCTGGGTTTCACTATAAACCCGGTGAGTTTCCAGGCGCTGAATCCATTCTGGGTGGTGGTAGCCAGCCCGATTTTAGCCTCAATTTATACTCGTTTAGGCAGTAAAAACCGTGACTTATCGATGCCGGCCAAATTTACTTTAGGCATGTTTTTATGTTCACTGGGTTTTCTGACAGCGGCGGCTGCGGGGATGTGGTTTGCTGATGCACAAGGTCTAACATCACCTTGGTTTATTGTTCTGGTTTACTTATTCCAGAGCTTGGGGGAATTGATGATCAGTGCGTTAGGTTTAGCGATGGTAGCAGCGCTGGTACCACAATATCTGATGGGCTTTATTCTGGGGATGTGGTTCCTGACGCAAGCCGCATCGTTCCTGATTGGCGGTTATGTTGCCACCTTTACCGCAACACCTGAAGGGATAACGGACCCACTCGAGACACTGCCTATCTATACCGATGTTTTTGGCAAGATTGGCATGACTACACTGGCCATTGCACTGGTTATGGCGCTACTCATTCCATGGCTTAACCGAATGATTAACATACCGGTCGGCGAACAAGCAACTGCCTGATTATCACACCATCAGGGCTGGCATTGGCTCAGCCCTGCATCAAAAGAATTTACTCTTCGCGGGTGATACCAAAATGTTTGTAGGCATGATTGGTGGCAATTCGCCCACGAGGTGTGCGTTGAATAAAACCTTGTTGGATCAAATAAGGTTCCAGCACGTCTTCAATCGTTTCCCGCTCTTCACCAATTGCGGCGGCCAAGTTATCCAGCCCTACCGGCCCCCCCATAAACTTATCGATTACGGCGAGCAACAGCTTACGATCCATAAAGTCAAACCCTTCGGCATCGACATTAAGCATATCCAAAGCTTTCATCGCCACATCGCCGTTAATCGCGCCATCGGCTCTGACTTCAGCAAAATCTCGCACCCGCCGCAGTAGGCGGTTAGTAATACGTGGCGTCCCTCTTGAGCGACGCGCCAGTTGATGAGCCCCTTCTGGCGTCAATTCTAACCCCATACACCTGGCACTGCGCGCGACAATATGTTCTAAATCTGCCACCTGATAAAACTCCAAGCGCTGCACAATACCAAACCGATCACGCAGTGGAGAGGTTAACGAGCCAGCACGGGTGGTCGCACCTATCAGGGTAAATGGCGGCAAATCAAGTTTGATTGAACGGGCGGCTGGGCCTTCGCCAATCATGATATCCAATTGGTAATCTTCCATTGCCGGATAGAGGATCTCCTCTACAACCGGCGATAATCGATGGATTTCATCAATAAACAGGACATCGTGTGGCTCAAGATTGGTCAGCATCGCCGCTAAATCACCAGCCTTTTCCAAGACTGGGCCGGAGGTCGTTCGCAGGTTCACCCCCATCTCATTAGCAACAATATTTGCCAATGTGGTTTTGCCCAGCCCTGGCGGGCCGAAAATCAGGACATGATCCAGCGCATCGCCGCGCTGTTTTGCCGCCTGAATGAAGATTTCCATTTGCTCGCGGACGTGGGGCTGCCCGACATATTCAGCTAATAGCTTCGGTCGGATAGCCCGATCAATGCTCTCTTCATCACTGATGATACCTGCGGAGATCAGGCGGTCTGCTTCAATCATCCTGTATGACTCACTTTATAGTGCGGAACGCAAAGCGTCGCGGATCAGGGTTTCACAGTCAGCACCCGGTTTAGCAATTTTGCTCACCAACCGGCTGGCTTCCTGTGGTTTATAGCCTAAAGCGACCAGTGCAGAAGCGGCTTCCGCCTCTATATCAGCATCCGATGTTTGCGATGAACTGGCGGGTAACTGAATATCGCCGGTATTATTGAACAGATCACCATTAAGGCCTTTAAAGCGGTCTTTCATTTCCACCACCAGCCGTTCAGCAGTTTTCTTGCCGACACCCGGTAATTTAACCAAAGTAGTAATGTCTTCCCGTTCAACTGCGGCAACAAATTGCTGCGCAGACATGCCGGAGAGAATGGCCAGCGCCAGTTTAGGCCCAACACCGTTAACTTTAATCAGTTCGCGGAACAACGCGCGCTCCTGCTTATCATTAAAGCCATACAGAAGTTGGGCATCTTCTCGCACCACAAATTGGGTGAAAATAATGGCTTCCTGCCCCAGATCCGGCAGCTCATAAAAGCAGGTCATTGGCAATTGGACTTCATAGCCAACACCGTTTGTTTCCAACAGCACCAACGGTGGCTGTTTTTCCAGAATGATACCTCTGAGGCGCCCTATCACGTTGACTCTCTCCTCGTTTACCCACGGCCGGGTATAAGCATAATGGCTGTTTATAGCACAAAAAAGGCTGGATGGATATACAGCCAACAATTACTGTTAACCTGTTCGTCTAGTAATGAGGCTTTACTCAAAGAACCTGGGATTGCAGGGAGGCAGCCTCTTAGAGGCAAGGCCGAGTAATAAACGCCGCACCACCCTGCGCTCACAAGTCTAAGGGGATGATCAGCGTATTCTGCCCCGCGCCAATGTCATTTGGTCATTACCCAATCGCAAGGTATTTTGACTAAGATGGCAATGGGTTATCGCAATAGCCAATGCATCGGCAGCATCGGCCTGAGGATTCGCTGGCAGTTTCAACAGTGAGCGCACCATATGTTGAACCTGACTTTTTTCTGCCGCCCCAGTCCCCACGACGGTTTGTTTTACCTGGCGGGCTGCATACTCAGAAACCGGTAAATTCAGGTTGACCGCAGCGACAATTGCAGCACCACGTGCTTGCCCCAGCTTTAACGCCGAATCCGGGTTTTTCGCCATAAACACTTGTTCAATAGCAAAAAAATCAGGTTGGAACTGAGTGATAATTTCAGTCACACCGGCATAAATTAGCTTCAGACGAGTAGGCATATCGTCAACAACAGTGCGGATACAGCCGCTGCCCAGATAAGTGAGCTGACGGCCTTGCTGACGAATAACGCCATAACCGGTGACACGAGAACCGGGATCGATGCCTAATACGATCGCCATACCAGTTTCTTTACCTTATTCGCTGCATTGCTTCTCATTAATATTATGTTGAGTAACATTAATGAGCAAAGGCACCGCACCTGTGCAATACCGTGGGTGCCTCTAAAAACACTGGCCACATAGTGCGGCCAGAGAGAATGACATAACTCATTGAACAGCCCGATGGGATGACGCTGTTTTACAATGTTGCCGCCACTTCATCAGAGATTTCACCATTATGGTAAACCTCTTGTACATCATCAGAATCTTCCAGCATATCGATCAAACGCAGCAGTTTTGGTGCTGTTTCTGCATCCAGATCTGCTTTAGTTGATGGAATCAACGCAACTTCAGCACCTTCAGCCACCAGACCTGTAGCATCCAGCGCATCTTTCACCGCACCCAGTGACTCCCAAGCCGTGAACACGTCAATAGCACCGTCATCATATACCACGATATCATCAGCACCCGCTTCCAATGCCGCATCCATCACGGCATCTTCTTCCAGCCCTGGTGCGTAAGAAATGACGCCTTTTTTGGTAAACAGATAGGAAACAGAACCATCGGTTCCCAAATTACCGCCGGTCTTAGTGAATGCATGGCGGACTTCAGATACGGTACGGTTACGGTTATCACTCAGGCATTCAACCATCACGGCAGTGCCGCCAGGGCCGTAGCCTTCGTAAATAATAGTTTCCATGTTGTTATCTTCGTCACCACCAACACCACGGGCAATGGCGCGGTTCAGCGTGTCACGCGTCATATTATTCGATAGCGCTTTATCGATGGCCGCACGTAAACGTGGGTTTGCACCGGGATCACCACCACCCAGACGTGCTGCAGTCACCAGCTCACGGATAATTTTAGTGAAAATCTTACCGCGCTTGGCATCCTGTGCCGCTTTGCGGTGTTTTGTGTTGGCCCATTTACTATGACCTGCCATAAATAAGTATCTCCAAAAATACTAGCTTGAATAAAGAACGTACTCTTCAATCGCTTGCTGATTACTCCAGGATTTAGTTAATGCTGCGGCAGTCGCTGCATCTAACCACTGGTAAGCAAGATGTTCGGTGATCACCACATCCCGCTCTTCGGGTAACGCCAGACAGAACCAATGTTCTTTATTCCGCGTAACACCCGGCGCATAGCGACGGCGCAAATGCACAAAGAGTTCAAATTCCACACAACGCTGGCAGTCGAACAGATCAAGGTTTTCACCCAGTATATCAATGCCGACTTCTTCCTTTACTTCGCGCTGCGCGGTTTGCCACGGCGCTTCCCCCTCTTCCAGACTGCCGGTCACCGACTGCCAGAAATCAGGATCATCACGCCGTTGCAACATCAGCACCCGACCACTGGATCTGGCGTAGATCACCGCCAGTATTGATTCTGGGCGCTTATACCCGTCATCTTTCAAACTGCAAGTGTGTTGGCTTCGCTCAATCATCCGAATCACTTACCGGTGTAAGCTCTCCGGGATTCTCTTGCTTGCCGCCTTCCTGCATCTTGAAATCTATTGGGTATATATAATTCATTACTGATTCTCTTCTTCCGCTACGTCTGTTGCCCCTTTCTTCGCCACCACGCTGATTGACAGCTCTTGCAGAGAAGCAGGATTAGCAAAGCTTGGCGCATCGGTCATCAGACAAGCCGCCGCAGTGGTTTTCGGGAAAGCAATAACATCACGAATGTTATCAGTACCGGTCAGCAGCATCACCAGACGATCCAGGCCGAAAGCCAGACCTGCGTGTGGCGGTGTGCCATATTTCAATGCGTCCAGCAGGAAGCCAAATTTCTCACGCTGCTCGTGTTCATTGATACCCAGAATACCAAACACCTGTTGCTGCATTTCGGTACGGTGAATACGCACTGAACCGCCACCGACTTCATAACCGTTAATCACCATATCGTACGCATTGGCGATAGCCGTAGTCGGTGCCGCAGCCAATTGCTCTGGGCTCATCTCTTTTGGTGCGGTAAACGGATGATGCATCGCCGTTAGGCCACCTTCGCTATCATCTTCGAACATCGGGAAGTCAACAACCCACAGCGGTGCCCATGTCCCCAGTTTGGTCAGTTCCAGGTCACGACCTACTTTCAGACGCAATGCCCCCATCGCGTCAGTGACGATTTTGTTGCTATCGGCACCAAAGAACAGAATATCGCCGCTCTCAGCCTGAGCGCGAACCAGAATGGCTTCCAGCACCTCTGCACTAAGGAATTTCGCAATTGGGCTTTGCACACCTTCAACACCTGCTGCACGGTCATTGACTTTCAACCATGCTAAGCCTTTCGCGCCATAGATGCTGACAAACTGGCCGTACTCATCGATTTGCTTACGGGTAACCTGTGCGCCACCGGGAACACGCAGTGCAGCGACACGGCCTTTGGCATCATTTGCCGGGCCAGAGAAGACTTTAAACTCAACGTCTTTAACCAGATCCGCAACATCCACCAATTCCATTGGGTTACGCAGGTCTGGTTTATCAGAACCGAAACGACGCATAGCTTCAGCAAAAGTCATCACCGGGAAGTCACCCAGATCCACGCCTTTGGTTTCCTGCCACAATTCACGCACCAACTTCTCCATCACTTCACGCACTTGATCGGCGGTCATGAAAGAGGTTTCAACATCAATTTGGGTGAATTCAGGCTGGCGGTCAGCACGCAAGTCTTCATCACGGAAGCATTTTACGATCTGATAATAGCGGTCAAAGCCAGACATCATCAGTAACTGTTTAAACAGCTGTGGTGATTGTGGCAATGCATAGAACTTGCCTTTGTGTACACGGCTTGGCACCAGATAGTCACGCGCACCTTCTGGGGTTGCTTTGGTCAGCATTGGGGTTTCAATATCGAGGAAACCATGGCTGTCCATAAAGCGACGGACAAAGCTGGTGATTTTGGCACGGCTTTTCAGGCGATCAGCCATTTCCGGGCGGCGCAAATCCAAATAGCGATACTTCAGACGCTGTTCTTCACTGTTGGTTTGATTTGAGTCCAGTGGCAACGGCTCAGAACGATTGATGATATTCAGCGCATTGGCAAAGATTTCCACTTCGCCCGTCGACATATCTTTATTGATTTGGCTATCAGGGCGGGCGCGCACGGTGCCGGTAATCTGGATACAGAACTCATTACGCAACTCTGAAGCCTGTTCAAAAGCGGCTTTATGGTCTGGATCGAAAAATACCTGAACAATGCCTTCGCGATCACGCATATCAATAAAAATCAGACCACCCAGGTCACGACGACGGTTAACCCAACCACAAAGTGTAACGCTTTGGCCCACATGGGACAGATTCAACTGCCCGCAATACTCAGTACGCATACAATATCCTTTTACTCAGCCGATGCCGCACGCGCTATGCACTGTCCGTGCGACTGTTTTCTTAGGTGTTTTGGATTAAAGAGTCTTGAAAAATGGGGGTCATTATAAAGGAATTTCATGGTATAGATAAGAGCGAACGCACAGCTCAGGCACGACAAAATCCCTTTCAGCGATGTTTTAACACATCATTTAACAAATTTATCCCCTCACAAGGACCGCCCGATAACATATGCTGGCATAAACAGGGCAACGGGTGAAACCGCTCATCCCAACTTTCGCATAATGATATTAAGGTGTAGCAGAATGAAACTTGATGTAAAAACCACCGCACTGGTGCTGATTGACTTACAACAAGGGATCTTACCTTTTGCCAAAGGCCCCTACACGGCAGCACAGATCATCGCGACCAACGCGCAATTGGCAGAACAGTTTCGCTTGCTGGATGCTCCGGTGGTTTTGGTGCGTGTGGGTTGGTCCGATTCCTTCGCCGAGGCACTAAAACAACCGGTAGATCAGCCAAGCCCTGCCCCCAAAGGCGGGTTGCCAGACTCATGGTGGACGTTCCCCGAACAACTCGCGGTGGCTGATCAAGATATCAAAATCACTAAACACCAGTGGGGCGCATTTTACGGCACAGATTTGGATTTACAATTGCGCCGGCGCGGCATCAAAACCATCGTATTGGCGGGGATTGCCACCAATATCGGTGTGGAGTCAACAGCTCGTGCAGCTTGGGAGCACGGTTATGAATTGGTGATTGCCGAAGACGGTTGCAGTACGGCGAGCAATGAGATGCAGCAGTTCGCATTTACGCATATTTTCCCACGGATATCCCGCGTGCGCAGTAGCCGCGAAATTCTTGCGGCCCTTAGCGCGTAACGCTATAACGTCAGTGCAGCTAACAACGCTGTAGCGCCAAGTAAGAAGGGTAAAAAATGTATATCGGACTGCCGCAATGGCAACACCCAACCTGGAACCGGCTGGGTATCAAGGATTTAGCTGACTATAGCCGCTACTTTAATTGTGTAGAGGGGAATACGACGTTTTATGCATTGCCACGGCTGGAGATCGTACAGCGCTGGCGCGATATGACGCCGGACAATTTCCGCTTTTGCTTTAAATTCCCCTCAACGATTAGCCATCAGTCTGCGTTGCGCGAATGTGAACTGGATCTACAGGCTTTTTATCACTGGTTGGCCCCATTGCATGAACGCATTGGTCAGTTGTGGTTACAGTTGCCCGCAGCCTTTGGGCCTAATGCGTTGAATCATCTGTGGCAATTTCTCGATAAATTGCCTGCTGGCTTCAATTATGGGGTCGAAGTACGCCATCCTGAGTTTTTTGCCAAAGGGGCCGCTGAGTTGGCGCTCAACCAAGGTTTGCACCAACGGTCAATCAATCGGGTGATATTAGATAGCCGCGCTATTCATGCAGCCAAACCGGCAACAACGGCAGTACGGGATGCGCAAAGCAAGAAACCCCGCCTCCCCGTACATGCCGTCGTCACTGGCAATCAGCCCTTAGTACGATTTATTGGTGGCGACCAAATGGATGATAATTTAGCGCTATTTTCGCCATGGTTACAAAGGCTGCCACAGTGGGAACAGCAATATCAGCCTTATTTATTCATTCATACCCCTGATAACAGTGATTCGCCGCAGCAAGCGCAAAAGATATGGCAACAGTTAGCAGCACGCATACCGACGCTAGCAACTGCTCCAGACTGGCCCGAACAAGCGACGTTGTTTTAACCTCATCTTTCCAAACACTAAACTGAACCTCAAGAAATGATAATCCAGCGATTTTTCTAGCGACAGTAACCCAACAGGCGGTTATCATTATTCAGCCAGTTATGGTTGGGCAATGGAGTTGAAAATGGTTAGCTCGCTTTATGTCGTGTTGGGCGCACTGTTATTGATAAAGCTTTCATTTGATGTGGTTAAATTGAGAAACCAGTACCGGGTCGCTTATGGCGACGGCGGCTTTTATGAATTACAAACTGCCATCCGGGTACATGGGAACGCCGTAGAATATATCCCTATTGCTGTTATTTTACTCATTATGATGGAGATGAACGGTGCTGAAACGTGGATGATCCATATCTGTGGATTAATGCTGATAATTGGCCGTCTGCTGCATTATTATGGCTTGCGCCATCGTGAAATTCGCTGGCGTCGCTCCGGGATGAGTGCCACCTACGTTTCGTTGGTATTAATGGTTATTGCTAATATTTACTATTTGCCTTGGGATCAGGTTTTCAGTCTGACCTGATCTGAATTGTCGCTTGATCCGTTACGAGAGTGACATCGCCGCAACACCGTTAGTTTGGGCGGCTGACTACCGCCTTCATGCCCATCTGCTCCCGTCACTCGTATTATCGCGCTGATCTACACAGATTTCTGTTATAATATGCGCCTTAAATTTCTTGTTAATGCCAATGACAGTCATGCCAAATCGCGACACTCAATCTCAAAACGACACACAGCGCCATCCGTCTGAGGCGATAGAGCCACAGCGTGACAGCCTGTTTGCAGCCCCTATTGCCCAGTTAGGTGACTGGACCTTCGACGAAAAGGTCGCTGAAGTATTTCCCGATATGATCCAGCGATCGGTCCCAGGTTACTCCAATATTATTTCGATGATAGGTATGTTGGCGCAACGTTTTGTGCAGCCTAACAGCCAGATTTATGATCTCGGCTGCTCGCTGGGTGCGGCGACACTGTCAATGCGCCGTAATATTAAGGCTGAGGGCTGCAAAATTATTGCCGTGGATAATTCGCCAGCAATGGTTGAACGTTGCCGCCGCCATCTGGATGCTTTCCGGGCGGAAACGCCGGTGGACGTCATAGAATCCGATATTCTGGATATTCAGCTAGAAAATGCCTCCATGGTGGTGCTGAACTTCACACTGCAATTCCTTGAACCCGCAGATCGCCAGCGGCTACTTAATCAAGTGTACCAAGGGTTACGCCCAGGAGGTGCCTTGGTATTATCCGAAAAATTCAATTTTGAAGATAACGATATTGGTGAATTGCTGTTCAATATGCACCTCGATTTTAAGCGCGCCAATGGCTACAGCGAACTGGAAATCAGTCAGAAACGCAGCATGCTGGAGAACGTCATGTTAACCGACTCGGTTGAAACCCATAAACAACGCTTGCATCAGGCGGGTTTTGAACACGCAGAAGTCTGGTTCCAATGCTTTAACTTTGGCTCGTTGATCGCGCTGAAAGCAGGAGAGGCGCAATGATTGAATTTGGCGATTTTTACCGGCTGATTGCCAAAGGCCCATTAAGTCCATGGTTAGATACCCTGCCCGCGCAGCTCAGTGCCTGGCAGCGGGAGTCGTTACACGGTAAGTTTAAAACTTGGTTTAACGCGGTAGAGCATTTGCCGTTACTTACACCGACCACATTGGATTTACGTGACGGTGTGCGAGCTGAGATGTCGCCCCTCCTTTCAGCCGGCCAGCGGGAAGGGATGGAGAATATGTTGCGCACTTTGATGCCGTGGCGCAAAGGCCCATTCTCTCTCTACGGGCTGGATATTGATACCGAGTGGCGTTCTGACTGGAAATGGCAACGCGTGTTACCCCATATCAGCCCACTGGCTGGTCGTAGCATTTTGGATGTCGGCTGCGGTAGTGGTTATCATTTGTGGCGCATGATTGGTGAAGGTGCCCACCTGGCTGTTGGCATCGACCCAATGCAACTGTTTTTATGCCAGTTCGAAGCTATTCGTAAACTGTTGGGGGGGGATCAGCGAGCGCATGTACTGCCGCTGGGTATTGAACAACTGCCGGAGCTGGCAGCTTTTGATACTGTGTTCTCAATGGGGGTGCTGTATCACCGCCGCTCACCTTTGGACCACCTTTATCAGCTCAAAAATCAGTTGGTCAACGACGGCGAACTGGTACTTGAGACCTTAGTCGTTGAAGGTGATAGCCAGCAGGTATTAGTCCCCGGTGACCGATATGCCCAGATGCGCAACGTTTATTTCATTCCATCAGCACCGGCGTTAAAAGCCTGGCTGGAAAAGTGCGGGTTTGTCGATGTCAGGATCGCTGATATGGCGCTGACCACCACCGATGAACAGCGCCGAACCGGCTGGATGACCAGCGAATCGTTAGCCGAATTCCTTGACCCACATGACCCAAGCAAAACGGTAGAAGGCTACCCTGCCCCTCTCAGAGCAGTATTAATCGCGCGTAAGCCATAATAAAACCGCCCCCGATTTAATCAGCCGGGGGCGGTGTACAACCGGTGAGCCAAGTACGCAGGATCTAGGCGCTTTGCGAAAGAGGTGCGCCCATCACTAACAGACTCTTCATCGCTTCCACAACGTCACCATCAACACAATAATGGGCAAACTCATCAGCATCGCTGTCGGCACACATTGTGACGCCCGCTTTGCGATATCTCATGGTCGATGGGGCAGCCCGCCCGGCAGAGCTGTGCAGCTCACGGATACCGGCATCGATAAACTTCTGCATATTCGTCAAGCGGACTCCCGCACCAGCCATAATCACCGGCCCGGAATCCTGGGTTGCAGCAAGCAAGTCCTTTAATAATGCCAGTCCCAGTTCAGCATTTGGCTGCTGGCCCGAAGTCAGAATTCGAGCCACTCTCAGGTCGGCCAATTGTTGTAAGGCAGTCATGGGGTTCTGGCACATATCAAATGCCCGGTGGAAAGTGACCGCCAACGGGCCGCTGATGGACATTATCTCCCGCATCCGTGGCATATCAATGTGGCCATCTTCATCCAGTACGCCAACCACTACCCCCGCAAATCCCATATCACGGATTCGCGCGATATCATTCTTGATGATTGCAAAGTCATTATTGCTATAACAGAAATCACCACCCCGTGGTCTTACGATAGGATGCACCGGAATAGTGACGGTTTCATTGGCTTGCATTAACATGCCAATGCTAGGTGTTAACCCCCCTTCGGACTGACCGCAGCATAATTCAATCCGGTCGGCTCCTGCCTTTTCTGCTATCTGCGCGCAATCAACGCTATAGCAACAAATTTCCAATATAGTCATTCTCTCTCCCGTTTGACGAACGCCACAGCGACAGTATCTATACCCTGCTGAGTTGCGGGCATATTAATAAGAATTAAATAATTCATCTATTGAATGAATAAATAGCCAAACCTCTCTCGAACTAAAACACAAACTAATAAATCATACTTAAGTGTTTACTATGGCACTCATTTTGAATCTATGAGTAGATGTCAGTCACAGTGATAACCATAAGTGAAAATCGCTATCGAAATAAATAACCCATTCACGTTAATCATTACGCTCACTGGCCACAATCTGGCGCAACGTATAGGGATGAAACTTAATAGTTATCTCACCATCACTCACCGCCAGTGTCGGGTTGGCTAAGCGCTCATGTTCCCCTTGTGGAGAACTGAATTTCTCGCTAATACCTTCCGGCAATGTGGCTGGCAATAAAGCACGGGCACGTGACCTCAAGGTATGTGGAGAACCAGGCAGGACTAGCTCGATATGCTCCCATCCCTGGTGCGGGTAATGGGTTTTCCCCGGATAGGGCAATTCCACGCAATCTATCAACCATGGCCCGACCACCAGTGGTTGAGCCAGATCAAACAGGCAAATGACTCGGTCATTAATGAGTGTCTCGGACATCAAATCACCACAATGGGCTAAGCCAGTGCGCCAACGTTGCGCGGTTTCGGTTTGGTGGCAACGCAGCGAAATATGGTCAGCGCTAAACTGCATTAAATCCAAATTCAATCTGGCGGCGAAGTTAGCCAATTTTTGCTCAAAATAGGGCAGGTCAGTTAATAAGTCCTGTAGCTCAACAATATCTTTCAGGCTGCGCATTCGGATCTCCTTTTGAATTGTTATTGCGTGCAGTAACGCGGCCATAATCTACCGTTATTACCGCTTATCAGCCATATTTAATCTAACCGTTCTGTTATTTCACATCCGCCATTGCTAATAAAATAACCGGTTAATCTATTTAGCCATGAGATTCACCACAACCATTGGCCTGATGCTGACGCCGAGGGTCAAATATGGTATAAATCCTGCCATATTGTGACTAACCATCCACCAAGCCACTCTGCCGCCCGTCAGTCTTTTGCGGTGCAAGGCTCAGGCTTTGTTTGAATTAACTGGCACAGAGATTCTCTTGTGCGTCATTAATCTGTCTTTTGTGCGTAATTAAGGTAACCCGGTGAATATTCAGGCTCTTCTCTCAGATAAAGTCAGCCAGGCGCTGATTGCAGCAGGTGCTCCAGCAGACAGCGAAGCTCAGGTTCGCCAATCTGCTAAAGCTCAATTTGGCGATTATCAAGCTAATGGCGTAATGGCCGTTGCCAAAAAACTTGGCATGCAACCGAGGCAGTTGGCGGAAAAAGTCATCGAGCTGCTTGATCTTTCAGGCATTGCCAGCAAAGTTGAGATTGCCGGCCCCGGTTTTATCAATATTTTTCTGGACCGCCAATGGGTTGCAGAAAAAGTAGAACATGCGCTGACGGCACCGAAACTCGGTGTTGCACCGGTAGAACCGCAAACTATCGTGGTTGACTACTCGGCACCCAACGTGGCTAAACAGATGCATGTTGGTCACCTGCGTTCGACCATCATCGGTGACGCAGCGGTGCGCACCTTAGAGTTCCTGGGCCACAATGTTATTCGCGCTAACCACGTGGGTGACTGGGGTACCCAATTCGGCATGTTGATCGCCTATTTGGAAAAAATGCAGAACGAAAATGCCAGTGATATGGGCTTATCGGATCTGGAGCTTTTCTATCAGCAAGCCAAAAAAACCTATGACGAAGATGAAGAGTTTGCCCAACGCGCCCGCGCCTATGTGGTAAAACTGCAAGGTGGTGACGAGTATTGCCGTCAGATGTGGCGCAAGTTGGTGGATATCACCATGGCGCAAAACCAGATTGCCTACGATCGGTTAAATGTCACACTGACCAAAGATGATGTGATGGGTGAAAGCCTGTATAACGCCATGTTGCCGGGTATTGTTGCTGATCTGAAAGCCAAAGGGCTGGCGGTGGAAAGCGAAGGGGCAACGGTGGTGTATCTGGATGAATATAAAAATAAAGATGGTGAGCCAATGGGCGTCATCATTCAGAAAAAGGATGGCGGTTACCTCTACACCACCACTGATATCGCTTGTGCCAAATATCGCTATGAAACCTTGGGCGCAGACCGCGTGCTGTATTACATCGATACCCGTCAGCACCAGCATCTGATGCAGGCCTGGACTATCGTTCGTAAAGCCGGTTATGTTCCTGAGTCAGTACCCCTTGAGCACCATATGTTTGGCATGATGCTGGGTAAAGACGGTAAACCGTTTAAGACGCGCTCCGGCGGTACAGTGAAGCTTGCCGATTTACTGGATGAAGCTATTGAGCGTGCTGGTAAATTGATTGCCGAGAAAAACCCCGATATGCCCGCAGATGAGCTGAAGCAGGTGGTGGACGCCGTTGGTATTGGTGCAGTGAAATATGCCGACTTGTCTAAGAGCCGCACCACTGACTATATCTTCGACTGGGATAACATGCTGGCACTGGACGGTAACACTGCGCCTTATATGCAATATGCTTATACCCGCGTGGTTTCAGTCTTTAAACGTGCCGGTATTGATGAAAGCAACCTGACATTGCCATTGGTTATCACTGAAGACCGTGAGGCGGCACTGGCTACCCGCCTGTTGCAGTTTGAAGAGGTCATCACCACGGTGGCCCGTGAAGGCACACCACATGTGATGTGTTCATACCTGTATGATTTAGCAGGCTTGTTCTCCAGCTTCTACGAACACTGCCAGATCCTGAATGCAGAAAGTGAAGAAATCCGCCAAAGCCGCCTGAAACTGGCGATGCTAACAGCAAAAACACTGAAACAAGGTCTGGATACTTTAGGTATTCAAACGGTAGAACGGATGTAATTGGTGGCGACATCAACTCTCGTCGCCCTGCCAAATACAGGGTGAAAGTGAGTCGTATCTCAGTGAAAAAGGCACCCTCTGGTGCCTTTGTTATAATACGAACCAACAGATTAAATCACCGACTGCTAATTACTTTCAGGGACGTCAGGCATAATATGCTCACCGCTTGAATAATTAAAAATTCCGCCCTGAACATTGTTATCCTTGTTAGTATTATAGGGGGTGCGTATCAGTAACTTTTTCCCTGAAGCTGAATCAGAGATAGTGCCTCGGGCAACACCCAGTATAGTAGATGCAAGATTAAATCCACCACCACCTTGATGATAGCTATTACTTATATTCCCAACGTGCAGTTCTTTGATATTAGCAATAACTTCATTCTCCGTGTTATTTATTTGAGCGGCTATCAATGTCGTTTTTCCTAGCACCTTAATATCAGCCATTTTTTGCGCAAAAATGCCTGACACATGATCGATGGCATCATTTTTAACTATATTGACATCTAAATTAGCATGACCGGCTAATCCTGCAGGGCCGGTTAATCCCGATTTAAATTTATCGCCAAGAAAACGGGCCGTCTTATCTGCAAGGTTTTGTGATTGAGTTTTGCTTGATAGTGGCGGCAATGCTACAGTTTGCTTATCTTTGCTAAAACTAACCCCTCCCATGGTATCTTTGGGTGGAAATCTTTTATTATACGCCGCACCTGTCTTGTTAATCCCTCTGGTTAATATATCCTTAATCTGCCCCTCAAAACGCTTGGTGCCGATTTTCGATATATTGCTGACCACACTGCTACTTTTATCATTTGTATGACTCAGGGCAAAATTGACCAATACCTTAGTGATATCTTGTTTATCTTTCTGGCTTTCTATATGGAGATCACCGCCAACATCAACCAGTGCGATATCAGTCGAGACATCAGCACCGACCATGCGGGTATCTTTATGACTTTTGAGTGTGAAAGTGTCCGTCTTTATATGGGTGTTTTGGTGCTCAACGATATCTTGCTTATCGATACCCACTTTTATTCCTGCACCAGTATAATGGCTTTTACTACCACTACTTTTGTCAATAAGACCATCGCTATCTTTATTAAATTTACTGGTTAGCACTAAGTCGGCGTTAATATCAAAGTTCCAATTGTCTTTTGGTAAAATAGTTAACGAAGACTCCATAAATATGCCTCCTTTATTGGCACTGACATCTACTTTTTTTGCATCAACCTGTAGCCCTTGAGTATAAATAGCCTGATTATCATCGCTACCCGCTTGTAATGAAAGCACCCCGGCACTGTATATCTTCATTCCTTTACGGACCACTCTGGATTCATTGACTTTATCTGCATTACCATCACCGCCAATGAAACCCATTTTGCTGCTATCAGTCACAGAAGCGGAGACCTTGCCCCCAACTCTGATATTCCCACCGGCTTTAAGACCATTATTAGCACTGTCTGACAGCGAGGCCCCTAATATTAATTTTTGGCCTGCCATCATCTGAACATTGCCAACCTTGGCTTTTTCATTACCTATTTCAGTCCCGATGAGAGTAATGTTAGCCGCGTCAAAAATGACATCATGCCGTGCATTAATTTGACTCACTTTTGCATTAGACTCATGATCATCATTCTTTTGGTAACCTCCCCCCAAATCAAGGCGTAACTCTTTAGACCCCATACCACCGCCCAGTGTTAACTTGCCTTTCCCATGAGTGCCTGTGGCGTTATTACTGCGGCTATCAATGACCTGATCAAAATATATATCCCCACCAGATTTAATATGCCCCCCTCCTTGCTCAGAAGAGAACTCAGTCGCTTGATAATAAGCATTGCCGATTGTTTTAATCAGAATATGACTACCCGCCTTAATAGATGAGGGTAACAACATGCTACTAGCATTATTTTTTTTAGATGTCTCGGCTGCACCCGATAATACAACTTTTATATCTTTACCCGTCATGGTTGATACCCGAATCGCGCCCTCACCTTTCTCACCATCAACCTCTGACTGACTTGAATTTATTGCTGTATGACTGAAATGATGGCCTGCATCCAAACTAAACAGCCCGCCTTCCTTATTAAGACCCTTGGCATGATACTGCGTCCCATCATCGATGATATTTTCTCTTGCCAGTAAAGTAATATCTGCAGCGGCTATTTCAGTTACTGAAGCCAATGAACTGAGACCTGATTTAGTCGTCTTACCACCACTGGCATAGATATCTACACCAGCATTAGGATCTGAAATTCCTTTGATACTCCCTGTGCCCCCCAAATGATGAAGCACATTCGCCGGGTCCTTTATGATTTTTTCTATTTGCCGGGTATATTTACTGTAATTAATATTAAAACCTAACCCCGATTTAATTTCTTTCTCTGTACTGTTACTGATGGTTTTATCATTGCTTGCCATATGATAGATATTTTTTGCACTTTCTTGATATTTCCCATTAACCTGATGCTGAGCACCTTGATGAGTTATATCCTCTCCAGCGGTAATTAACATGTTACCATTAATGTCAGTCTTTGAGGCAATACTGGTGTTGGTCATCTTATGGTGTTCATAATAACTATATTTACCCTCAACACCACTACCAAACATATCTATTCCACCATCATAATGTGCACCGCCAGAGTAAATCGTGCGTTCTTTATCTGTCAGATGGGAATCAATCGCCGCCAGAAATTGAATCCCCTCTTTAGCCGACAACGCTAAATCCCCCTGATTTGTTTTTATCGCAGTACCGTAAAACCTAATGTCTTTATCTGCATTAATATTAATTTTATTTGCCGTTAATGTAGCGAAATGTCTCTTTGTCTTACTATTTTTTTCTTTGTTATTAACATGTTTAATTTCAAATCCTGCCCGAAATTGCTTATCTTTCTGTTTGTTAGCAAACCACTCCCAGCTAAGGCGACTATTTTCTTCATCACTCTGCTGTTGTTGGCGAGCTGCTGTGACAACAAAATTACCCTTGGCATCAACGCCTAATGCCCCGCCAGTATTAACCAGTGCACCATCAATAAAGACATTATTTGAGTCTAAAACAACGCTGCCCCCGGATATTATTTCAGTATCAACAAAACGCTCATTGCTGTTTTCCTTATTGCTAGAATCAGTAATGATATTAAATGCACCACCGGTTTTTTTGTTATGATATTCTGTTATTTTATTAAGCACTCCCGCCAAAATCAGATCGCCTGCCGCTTTAATCGACGTGTCATTTAACGCATTAACTTTACTAGCAACAATAGAAACATTTTCTTTGGCATTGATATAAACATTGCCGCCAGATAATTCTGACGGCTTATGGATATAAGTATGTTTTTTATCTAAATCTTTTTCACTGCCACCTAACGCGTCCCATTGAGTAAAGCCCGTATAATTCACTTTGGAATCTTCAATTTTTTGTGGATTCACACTAATATTATTGCCACTATTTAACTTAAGATGCCCCCCCCATCGACATTAACTTTCACGCCAGCAACATTGATGTCTCGCCCAGCCTTCAACTCAGTATTTCCATTAGCATATATGTTTGCTTTACCTAAATTCTCAAATGTAATCAATTCTCTTTTATTGCCATTTTTTAGATCCGAACCAAAACTCTTCATTACAACCAATTTATCAGTCGTTTCCTTGCCAATATTCCCGCTGATAAGTAAATCACGACTTGCATCCAATTTTACCCCATCAAAACTTCGCAGAGTCGCCCCTTTTATAACCAAATCACCATCAGTAGCCTCAATATTTAAACTACTGTCACCGAGTATTACACTCTCGTCAAATTTCTTCACACTTTGAGTATACTCGGTGATTTTATCACCAAGACCATCACCCTGTTTGTCTGAATCTATAATGGTTTTCTTTTCGCGTGCTGAACCTTCTATTATTACTGTAGAACCTTTGACCAATATGTCACTTGCTCTAATTTGAACACTGGTTAGTTGGGTTTTATCGCTAGCGATAATATTGACATCACCGCCGTCCACAGAAATAGTTTTAACTACTTGATTCGGTTCTTGTAAGGTTGAAGAGTCTTTAGCCATGATTACATTCTTGGCGTGTAGATCAATAGTCCCTCCCTTTACCACATCGCTTTGTAGCCAGATTGTGCCTGCTGCATTTATATTTAATTCCTCCTGAGCCGTGATATCGCCCCTCAACGCCACACCACTCCCTTTACGGGTATCGATGAGTTGAATACGATTTGCCGCAATACTGCCAAGGTAATATCCGTCAATCATCGTCTTGCTGGCGTCACCAGCATCAGAGTCGAGCACTACATTTTGGCTAGAAACCGTGTTTTGCCCAACAATAACATTTATATCCTTAGTTGCCCGAATATCACTGTGAGCATCGAGAGTCGGGGTGATTAACGTCAATACAGTCGCCAGATCGGCGGCTGCGGTGTTCTTTATTGTCATTCTTTGTGTATTATTTGAAGTATCAAATTGCTGTAATACCCCGTCATTCACCACAGACTGTCCCACCACCAGGGTTACCTGATTGAAATTAGGGTCAAAGCTACAGCCATCACAACTAATACCATTCGGATTTGCCAGAATGTAGTCAGCGGCCATACCAACAACTTGCTGTTGCCCCAGTAACAGCGAGGCATTACGACCAACCACCTCATTTAGAATCAAGCTGGCGGCTTTGTCTTGCAGATTAGGGTTGGCACTGAGTTGCCCCGCATTTGAATTAATACTTTCCAATGAGTTATTAAATACCATACCTTCATGACCCACACTGAACTCCTCATACTGATTGTGAGACATTCCCGATGCCGAAGGTGGGGTGATATCAATCACGGTCACACCATTAGTGGCAACATGAATATCAGGACTATGTGCCCCCGCTGTTGCTGCCAGACTCGACTCCGCTGCGTGAATAACAGAGATAGGCGTTAGCATCATCGCCAATAGAACGGTTAATTTACCTGCTGGCGAAAGTTTAAACTCTTTTTTCCCCATGAATTATTATCCTTATTAATCTGTTTTGTATTAAAATTAAAATGCGTAACTTAGCCGCCCTAATATCTGGACGGGTTCTTTACGAGTTGAACGCTCTGATAACAGCCAACCACGACTTACCTCGGCATCAAGACTTACCTTTTTGTAGTAAAACCCGACACCGGCACTCAAGCCTGCACTGCTTTGCCAACCTTGTTTATTATCACGTTGCAATACTCGCCCAACATCTATGCCCACACGGGGTATAAAGGTTAAATTAGCGCTCGATATATGCCGTGAAAGTGTATTTTTGATATACCAACCTAAGTGCCCTTTACTGGCTTCTCGGCTAAATCCGCGAATAGCATTACGTTCTGTTATGCTGAACTTCTCCGAGTTGGGCAATTGACCATAACTATATTGCCCGGATAAAATACTGTTTAGTTGATACCGGGAATTAAGAACCATAAATCCGTAATTTAAATTAAAGTTGACACCTCCTTTTGTGAATTTATTATCTATTTTAAACGCATTTTTATTACCACGAGTTTTATCATCACCAAACCATGGCATACCTTTTTCGATATAAGTATTAATATTAATTATTCTTGCGGGCTTGATGAAAAATTGGTTTAAACCAAGTTTCAGTGTAGTAAATTGATAACTACTTACCTCGATTTTCTTATCATTAAGATGGGTATTTGTTTTCTTATTTTTTAACTGCACACTGAGTGTGTTTATCTTGTTCTTGCTGCGTTCGAATGTATATTCAGAGCGAAAATTAACGTCTCTTACATTCCCATGAAACTTAACCCTATTATAAGTCAGTGTTTCATAACGCCTATATTGCATTTGGTTAATAAAGGCACTGAATGTAAATGCGCCATAAGGGATTGAATAAGATATTGTTGTTTCATTTTTATAACGCACTCTCTCGTTATCTAATGTTTTATTCAGACTAACACTGATCACATCTGACAGCCCGAGTGGGCTATCCAGAGTAAAAGACATCTTTTTCTTCCACTCATCAATATTTTTATAACCATAATTATCAATTGAACCTGATAAATGCCATGGCATAGCCTGTTTGTTTTTTATCAGAATAATTGAGTTATTCTCGTTACTGCCTGGTAATATATCCAGCGTAACTTGGTTAGATTGCAATCTGTTGGCCTGGTCTATGGCTTGATCAAGTTGTGATATTTGGATGGGGTTACCCACCACGCCAGGAAATAACATGTTGTAATGTGTGCGTTTATCCCCACCGGTAATTTTTTCAACAATACCTTCGGTCACCCGCAGTCCAAGCTGTCCCTGCGCATTTATGGGGATAAATCTGACACGCGCGGCAATATAGCCTTTTTTTATATACTCGTTAGTGATGTCTTTGGCCAGAGCGTTAATGTCATTATTTGTAATACAGTTGCTTTTGACATTAATGAGTCGCTCTATCTCCTTTAATGAGATAAGTGTATTTCCTTGAACAAAGAGACCTGATATTGCCAAACACTGTTTTCTTTTATCATTCCCGGTCAAATCAGTCTTATCTGCATGAGCAATATTACATGTAAAGAAAGCGATTAAAATAGATAACCGTAAAATATGCATTTATCAAATACCTTGAATACGCACTTCAACTATTTCATATACATAGAGACGAGTAAATTCACGGATAGTGAAAGGTCAATATGGACGATTTTATTTAAATTGGTGCACATGTCAGCACCCATTCAAAATACATAATGCCCTAACCCAATAAAGTACATGATAAGCTAATGAAATGATTTTTAATGATTAGTAATGCAATTAGTCGATTTGGTTGTATTTATTTAATAGAAATAAAAATTGTATTATGCAAAGCAATGAATGTAAGGTATTAAAACATAAAAAAAGCCCCAATAAATTATCGGGGCTTTCGCTAAACTATTTATTTAACATATAATTATATTTTGATTGATTGACTCAAGACGTTCTCCGGGCAAAATCCCGAATTTTAAATCCGAGTAACGCCAGCGCGGCAAAGTAGGCAATCACCCCTGCGGCAACGACAGCAGACAACCGTAACAAGCGATAGGCCATCCCTCCCACATCCCACGCAGGCATCACCCAGAGCAGCCCCAGTAACACAGCCGACATCACCACTACACCGATAACCAACTTAGTCAGGAACACAGCCCAACCCGGTTGTGGCTGGAATATTTTCTGCTTGCGTAACTGCCAATATAACAAGCTAGCATTAAGGCAGGCCCCCAAACCGATAGAGAGTGATAACCCTGCATGCTTGAGCGGCCCAATGAATATCAGGTTCATCACCTGAGTCAATATCAGTGTGATAATGGCAATTTTTACCGGTGTTTTAATGTTCTGGCGCGAGTAAAAGCCAGGAGCCAGCACTTTCACCACAATAAGCCCCATTAAACCAATGGAATAAGCCACTAACGCTCGTTGCGTCATTGCTGCATCAAAAGCACTGAATTTACCGTACTGGAACAATGACACCACCAGCGGTTTAGCTAAAATCCCTAATGCGACAGCACTGGGTAACGCCAGTAGGAAACATAAACGCAAGCCCCAATCCATCAACCTGGAGTATTCATCATGATTGCCACTGGAGAAACTTTTTGCCAGTGAGGGCAATAAAATAGTGCCTAGTGCTACACCCAGCACACCTGATGGAAACTCCATCAAACGGTCAGCGTAGTACATCCAGGAAACGGAGCCTGACACTAAAAATGAAGCAAAAATGGTATTAATAATCAAAGAAATTTGGCTGACTGACACACCAAGGATCGCCGGCCCCATTTGGCGCATAACTCGCCAGACACCTGCATCTCGCAGTGATAACCGCGGCAGCACCAACATGCCAATCTTCTTCAGATGAGGGAGTTGATAGCCTAATTGCAGCACCCCGCCAACCACCACCGCCCAGGCCAGAGCCATTACCGGTGGATTGAAGTAGGGAGCAGCAAACAGCGCAAAACCTATCATGCTGATATTAAGGAAGGTGGGTGCAAAGGCAGGAATAGAAAAACGATTCCAAGTATTAAGGATAGCCCCCACTAAAGAGGCCAGCGAAATCAGCAAGATATAGGGGAAAGTCACGCGTAGCAACGCGGAGGTTAACGCAAACTTATCCGGTGTATCAGTAAAACCAGGGGCAGTAATAAAAATCACCCAAGGTGCGGCTAACATCCCCAATACGGTTACGACGGCCAGTATCAGCGTTAACAGACCAGAGACGTAAGCAATGAAAGTCCGCGTTGCCTCTTCACCTTGCTGACTTTTATATTCAGCCAGTATGGGGACAAAAGCCTGTGAGAATGCCCCTTCAGCGAATATACGCCGCAATAAGTTAGGCAATTTAAACGCCACAAAGAAGGCATCCGTTGCCATCCCGGCACCAAAAACCCGCGCCACTATCGCATCACGGGCAAAGCCCAATACGCGGGAAAACATGGTCATGGAACTGACGGCTGCCAGTGATTTCAGTAGATTCATAGGTTGTCTGATATGGGGTTCTGATCTGTTTTCCGATCTATTTTTTAATACGTCGTAAATATCAACGCCTGCATTAGCAGGCGTTGCTTCTACCCAATTGTTGAGGTGCCAAAATTAAGGTGCCCCTGAAACGGTTTGAACACAGCCGCCAGTCTACGTATCCGGCGATGAATATCCATCGCAAGGTGTAACAAATTACTGACTTAGCCCGCTTTTTGTACCGTAATGCTCTGCATTACCGACTTATTGAACAGTACCCTGCGATATAATTTGTTCTATCATCCGTTGTGCATAAATAGCCTGGTCGCCCGAAACTTGTGGTGCCGTTTGGTTGCTTACTGCATCAATAAAATGCTGCACTGCTCCAGTAAAGCCACGCTGATCTAACGTGGTTTGCCAACTGGGTGCAGGCAAACTTAGCACCTGCCCATCAGACTCCTGCTGCCAATGGCTCATGTTGTTTATCTGGTAGCAGGCTCCGGTACTAACTGCTTGCACACTTTCGCGCTGTGTCCCTGCCTGGCGGTGCATACTGGTGGTTATCAGACCATTCCCCGCTTGGAAATGGTGTTCTGCATACAACATCTGCCCCAGAGCATTTGTCTGAACCGTTCCACTCAGGAGCCTTGCCGCCTCGCCACCAAGCCACAGTGCGGTATCCACCACATGCAGATAATCATCAAGCAAGGTAAAGCGCAGATCATTCGGCCCCACACTGTTCTGGCGATGTTTCTCCATCCGCAGCGATGCCGGGTGGATGACTTGTTGTTTAAGCTGCTGGTAGAGCGGAGCAAAACGTCGATTAAACCCGACCATCAGTGCCAAACGCCGTTTCGCGGCCAGCGCTATCAATTGTTCTGATTGCTCAAGTGTTTCGGCCAACGGCTTATCGACATAAACATGAATCCCTGCCTGCAACAGTTCACTTACCACTTTAAAATGGCTGGCAGTACTGCTGTGAACAAAAATAGCATCGCATTCAGCAGCTAACGTATCTAATCGAGAAAAATAGCGCATACGATAGCTGTCACACAGGGGTTGCGCTTTGACTTGATTGGGGGAGAACGCACCAACCAGTTGCCAGTCCCGTGCTTGAGTCAAGATAGGTAAATAGGCTTTCTGCGCAATACCGCCCAAGCCGACAATACCAATACGTAGCTTTTCCATAGGATCCTTATTAATCATCCAACTGAATCAATACTTCATCCAGCCGACGTGTCAGTGCGATCACTTGCCGTTCAAGTTGGGCAACTCTTTCCTCAAGGGCGCTGCTTTCCCCCTCAGCATTCTCTGCTATTGCTGATGCCGGGGCCACATCACCACTAAAAAGATGCATAAAACGGCTTTCACGTTTACCCGGCTCACGGGCCAAACGCACCACAAATGGCCCATCTTCGCGGATTGCCAGTTGGTTTAATACCTCTTCCGTTTCAGTAACATCAGCAAACTCATACATCCGGTTAGTACGGGTACGCAACTCTCCAGGTGTTTGTGCACCACGCAATAATAGCGTGGTAATCACCGCCAACTCAGCGGATGAGAACTTTAGGTTGCCAAATTCTGAATTGCAAAAGCGGTGCTCGTACTTCATTACTCGGTTACCGCTCTGGGTGCGGATAAGGTGTTTTTTGAGCAAGAAATCCAGTGTCTGCTGGACTTCTGAGTCAGATAACTCCATCACCGGTTCACGGTTGGTTTTCTGATTACAGGCGACGGTCACGCCATTGAGCGACATCGGATATTGCTCCGGTGTTGTCACTTGTTTTTCTAGCAAACAGCCAATAACTCTGGCTTCCAGTGCGTTTAAACTGTGTTTCATCCTGACCTCAGCGAGTTGGCGTCCATTCTTTATTAGTCAAAGCAGTCAGCACATGATCGCGCCACTGACCATCAATCAGTAAATAATCCTTGGCGTAACCTTCACGCTCAAAACCAAGGCGTTCCAGTAACTTGCCACTACGATGATTGTGCGGCATATAATTAGCCATGATACGGTGCATCCGTTCCTGCCGCTGCATATAGCGAATCAGCGGCTGCAACGCTTCAAACATTAAACCCTGCCCCTGCCAGCGCTCACCTAGTGAATAGCCCAGAAAACAGGCATGGAACGAACCTCGCAATATATTGCTAAAATTCGCCACCCCACGCACTTCTTTCTCTTCGGGGTCCAGCAGAATAAAATAGTAGGCACTCCCCTGTTTTTGCAGCTCCATGATCATTCCCAGCCGCGCCTGCCAACCGGAAGGCATACAGTGGCTTTGATCGCGTACCGGCTCCCACGGTTTGAGAAATACCTGATTTTCAGCGTAATACTCCGCCATGCGGTAAGCATCACGTTCATAAACCAACCGCAATGACATACGGTCCGTCGTCAGGCGTATTTTAGGTGTTGCTGAATGATAGCCGAACATCTGCTCCCCTTGGGCTGCACTCTGTACTTAATTTAGCGACAATCTTTTAGTTCAATATACCTGTTGCCCATACCCTGCGTAAAACCACCCTTGCAAACTTTGCATACAGGGGCACAATGAAATCACGCAGCTAAAGCGCCAAAATACATATTATTATGAATTTTTGATGAGATAACGTATTGACGATAAAAAAATATTATCAATCTAGCCTCTATCGTTTCTGGCAATTTGGGTACAAACTATAAGCGTATTTTTTATTCCCTCCCTATTTAATTTCTGACGGTGAAGCATGGCCTTGGTATCGCAAGCTCGGAGCTTGGGTAAGTATTTTTTATTGCTTGATAACTTATTAGTTGTGTTGGGCTTCTTTGTTGTCTTCCCACTCATCTCTATCCGATTTGTCGATCAACTGGGTTGGGCTGCGGTGCTCGTTGGTCTTGCCTTAGGATTAAGGCAACTTGTCCAACAGGGCTTAGGCATCTTTGGTGGGGCGATTGCTGACCGTTTTGGTGCCAAGCCAATGATTGTCACCGGTATGCTGATGCGCGCTGCTGGCTTCGCATTTATGGCAATGGCCGATGAACCTTGGATACTCCTGCTCGCTTGCGCGCTGTCTGGCTTAGGTGGCACTCTATTTGATCCGCCGCGAACTGCGTTGGTTATCAAGTTAACCCGCCCCCATGAACGTGGCCGTTTTTACTCCCTGCTGATGATGCAAGACAGTGCCGGTGCGGTGATCGGCGCATTGATCGGCAGTTGGTTGCTGCAATACGACTTCCATTTTGTCTGTTGGACCGGCGCAGTAATCTTCATTTTGGCGGCAGGTTGGAACCTTTGGTTGCTGCCCGCGTACCGCATTTCCACTGTGCGCGCACCAATGAAAGAAGGTTTGATGCGGGTACTACGTGATCGCCGCTTTGTGACTTACGTCCTGACGCTAACAGGCTATTACATGCTGTCAGTACAGGTGATGCTCATGCTACCAATCGTGGTAAATGAAATTGCAGGATCACCGGCAGCCGTAAAATGGATGTACGCCATTGAGGCCGCACTTTCTCTGACATTGCTTTATCCGCTTGCTCGCTGGAGCGAAAAACGTTTTCGCCTTGAACAACGCCTGATGTTTGGGCTATTAATCATGACATTAAGCCTATTCCCGATCGGCTTGATCTCCCATCTGCAAACACTGTTTATGTTTATTTGTTTCTTTTACATGGGTTCAATTATTGCTGAACCGGCGCGTGAAACGCTGGGGGCTTCGCTGGCCGATTCCCGCGCCCGTGGCAGCTACATGGGCTTTAGCCGTTTAGGTTTGGCACTGGGTGGCGCATTAGGCTATACCGGCGGCGGGTGGATGTACGATACCGGCCGCACGCTGGAAATGCCGGAGTTACCGTGGTTCCTGCTGGGGATTATTGGATTAGTGACGTTGGTGGGGCTTTATTGGCAGTTTAATCAGCGCCGCATTGAGTCAGCCATGCTGAGTGGCAGTTAACACGATTCTGTCGTTAGTACCCTTCTGCCGTTAGCACTATCGCCGGAGTAGCCAAGCCCTCCGGCATCACTTTCTATTATTTTCACATAAGCTGTAATTCAGGCTTATCTGATTGGCCTGTGCCCCACACCGCCGCATTATTGTCCGTTATCCTGAACACTGGCTGAACAAATACGGTTAATAATACAAAACTGTGGATTAACCGGTTACTATTGGGCCTGTTTGGCTGGTTTGATTTGACGAATCTATTTTGTTTGTTCAGTACATATTGCTATGAGGCTTTGATGAAGACATTAACGTGGGGCGCTGCTGCGCTGATCGTGACCACTACTCTGGTCGGCTGTAACCAATTAACTCAATACACATTGAGTGAGCAGGAAATCAATGAATATCTGCAAAAACACAATAACTATGAAAAGCAGATTGGCGTACCCGGTTTGGTTGACGCTCACATTACCTTGACACAATTACAGAGCCAGATTGGCCGCGCAGAACCTGGCAAAGTTACGTTAACCGGTAATGCCAAAGTAGATATTACCTCGATCCTTGGGCCACAAAGCGCTGATATGACGCTAACCCTAAAAGCGCAGCCAACATTCGATCGTGAAAAAGGCGCTATCTTCCTGAAAGATATGGAATTGACTGATTATACGGTTAAGCCAGAGAAAATGGATTCAGTGATGAAAGCACTGGCACCTTATCTGAACCAGTCGTTGAAATCCTACTTTGATCAGCAACCTGCCTATGTGTTGGACAGTGAAAAGAGTAAAGCAGAGGGAATGGCGAAAAAGCTGGCAAAAGGTTTAGAAGTGAAACCAGGCCAGTTAGTCATCCCACTGACTGACTAACTGACTGCACGTCGAGGTTTACACCAGATAGTCTGCTGCATCTTCACTGATATCAAACATCATTGGAGTTGCAGCAAGGCAGCTAACGGATAAATCCTCAAAGTGGAGCATCTTCAGACAACTCATCCCACATCGCTTGCAACGCTTCGCGGCTCAACTGTGCCAACGTCCGATAAAAACCGGTGGTGGCATGAGCTTCTACTTTGCCGAGAAAACGACCACACCAGGGCAGTAAATAGTCATTAAACAGTGCGATTTGGGCCGCAACTTCATCTTCCGCCGCCTGATCTTCCAGCCAAGAGGCAGCCAGTAATAATCCGCCAAAATGATCCGTTGGTCCGTCACCCAATGGCATCCCGCGTTGCTGTAAAAATGCTCTAACCTCAGCTTCTGGGCAAGCATCCTCATAATCGCTACCATAAGGTGAGACGCTACGGTCGTCGCCGACAAACAACGCGTTATAGTCAGCAGTTACAGCCTGAGGCTGATAGTCTTGTTGCAAACGCACCAGAAGTTCACTTTGCTCTAGTGGCCAATGCTGCTCTAATTTTCCCTGACTTATCAGCTCAAACAGGGGTTCCAGTAACGGATCTTGTGGTTGGCGGTAAAACAGTGACCCGAGAACCCGGCATACCAGAGAAAAATCATTCATTTACATCTTCCTGTGTCTTATAAACTTTCAAATGATATGTGACAACGTCACATCTTATCGTATTAATATGTTTTATAAATCTGCCAACTCAGTAATTACCGGACCACCACGTTGCTCAAGGTAATTCAGCAACCGACGCGGACTAACATTCAAAATACGATCTTGCGGGAAATTAACCCCAGTAATAATCCGTTCACAATGCTCGAACATTCCCAACGAATAGGCGATATGGGAGTCAGAGCCTAATGCCAACCAGCCACCAGCATCACGAACCGCTTCGGCAATCGCCCGGCAATTCGCCTCGCTACCCTTGCGTGAATGTGTAAAGGATGAGTTATTCAATTCCAACGCCACATTGTATTTTGCCGCAGCCTCAGCAATAGCTGGAATATCAACAGGATATTTAGGATTCCCCGGATGGCTAATGATATGCACATTCCCCTGTGCCATCGCCGCAATCATCGCCTGAGTATTGGCGGCTTTGTCTTGTGGCGGAAATACAGGCTCATGGAAGCCAGCAATCAGCAGGTCTATAGCATCAAGCATCGGACCGGTACAATCGATATCACCGTCCAGATTCTTAATATTGGCCTCAATACCACGCAAAATACCCACGCCATCCACCAACCGTGGCCAGACACGCATATTCATAAAGTGCCAGTAATGCGGGGCATCAGCCATATCCGGGCCATGGTCTGTAATGGCGAACAGCTTAATATTTTTTAACTTAGCTTCGGCAATGTAATCGTGCAGGGTGCTATAAGCATGGGTACTGGCGATGGTATGCATATGTAAATCAACAGGATACATGACTACTCCACAAAATCTTTTAAGGCAGGATGGCTTTTTTGCAGGTAAAGCATAGACCGATAATGATAGCAGGAATTCTTCTCATCAGCAGCGCTAAAAGCCCTTACTTGCAGGGCTATCACTATATCCAATCAAACCGAGTCAGTATGTAAATCAGTAACCACGTACCACATCAACCAGGCCCGCCGGCACTCTTCCTGCTTCTATGGCATGAATATTGGCAACCACTTGATCCATCGCCGCCTCCGGCAGCGTTATTGCTGCAATATGCGGTGTAATAGTAATACGTGGGTGGGTCCAGAAAGGATGCATCGGCGGTAATGGCTCCTCGGCAAAGACATCCAAGGTTGCCGCCGCGATCTTCCCAGCACGCATTGCAGCTAATAAGTCACGCTCTAATAAATGTGCGCCACGCGCAATGTTGATGACATAAGCACGGTTATTCAGTTGTGAAAACAGTGATTGATTCAGAATACCTACCGTTTCAGGGGTATTAGGTAGCAAATTAATCAACAATTGTGTTCCTTGCAGGAATGCCGGTAATTTCTCGTTACCCGCAAAACTGGTTACACCGTCAATCTGTTTTGGTGTTCGGCTCCAACAGCGCACAGTAAAACCAAACTCAGCTAATTTGTGGGCCACACTCTTTCCTAAAACCCCAGCCCCAAGAATACCTACGGTAAAGTTATCATGTTGATGCGGCTCCAACGGTTGCCACATTTTTTGCTGTTGTTGCAGTTGATACTCATCCATTCGGCGGAAATATCGCAATACATTAGCAACAACATATTCCTGCATTTGCACTGACATACCTGAGTCTTCCAAACGTACCAACGGCACTCCAGTGGGTAATGTGCCTGGATAGCGGCGCTCTTGGTCCAAAATAGCATCCACCCCCGCCCCTAATGCAAAAATACCTTTCAGGTCAACGCGCCTGGCGAGCATTTCATGAGGCGGCTGCCAGACAAGGGCATAATCCGCTGGTTGTGTATCGCCACGCCGCCATTGCCTAATTTTCGCCGAGGGTAAGCGAGATTCGATGCCTGACAACCACTGTTTTGCTTCAAAAAACGGGTGATAAAAAATAATATTCATTATTTGCCAGCTCCTTGCGAAAGTACCTGCTAGATTTCCGCGATTAACTATCAGATGCAAGTGCTACCCGCAATAAATGCCGATGAAATCAGCAAACTGTTGTAACTTTAGCTAAACAGTAACAAAGCCAACATAAGAGGGTTGACGCTGGACATAGTTTTGCCTACATTACGCCGGTCGACCGCGTTAACACGGTTGATTGTTGTAACACAGTTGATTGTTGTAACACGGTGAGGTGTCTGAGTGGCTGAAGGAGCACGCCTGGAAAGTGTGTATACGTGTAAGCGTATCGAGGGTTCGAACCCCTCCCTCACCGCCATATTTTGCCAGTAGATGAGCGTAGGTCTCTACAGCAAACGAAGCGGCAATCGATAACATGTCTGGTTTCATATCTGACTGTTATCGATTGCCGTTTTTTTTTGTCTTCAGATAGCTTTATTTCCTGCCGAATGTCGTTTCAGACATATATACCTTAAATAATTCGAGTTGCAGGAAGGCGGAAAACGAAATACAAATCGGTCGGGAACCGATTTGAACAGCACTTATGCTAGCCCGTAGGATGAGCCTCAAGGATGAGGCTCATTAATCCTGATGAACTTACATTTGTAAGCGATTCGGGTTGTTGAGCGTAGCCAACGCTACATGCAGCTTGAAGTATGACGGTATAAACACAACCACTTTATTAAACACCTCTATTATTAATTTTTTTATTTCACTTCAAATTTACATGCTACAAGATAAGACGTATTTCAAATACTCAATAGCAACTATCGAGGTGTAAATTGAAACGTAATCGATTTTATTTTATTTATTTATTATTAACGTTGTGTATTAGCCCACTATCAGCCTCGCCCTTAATTGTTGCTCATCGGGCAGGAACAGCCGATTTCCCAGAGAATACTCGATATGCCATCAGTAAAGCCCTATCAAATGATGCCGATATTATTTGGGTCTCGGTCCAACTCAGTAAAGATGGTGTTTTGGTGTTATACCGGCCCAAGGACTTGAGTGAACTGACTGACGGTAGCGGCCTTGTCTCTGACCACTCTTGGGAAGAGTTACAGTTATTGGATGCTGCCTATCATTTTAAAAGTAACGATCAATATGTATTTCGCGGTTGGGGAGTGAAGATCCCCCTCATTACATCATATGTTATTATCATTCCCACAAGCAAAATTCACTATTGATATAAAATCCCCTGACGCCGATCCAAAAATACTAGCAAGTGCCATAACAGAAATGAGGGGGAATATTCTGTCACCTGACCGCCTTGTTTTCTATTCCACGGAGAAAAAATATCTTGATGCGCTACCTGATTATATAAGTAAATTCGAGTCACGTAATAAAACCCGTAAAATATTGGCGAATGCAATTATGGCAGATAAGTGCATTATCGCCAAAAATAAGGGTAATTCATTCATTAGCAGTCAGAATAGGCATTATGCTTTTGAATTAAGACGCGATGTGAAAGTTGTGGAGAAATTCACCTTGGGTAAAGGGACAACCCGGACCCAATTGGTTTGGAATCAACAGGCCATGGACTGTTTCAAGGACAGTGAAGATGCGAAAATCATGCTGATCGGCATAAATTCTGCCAAAGATTATCAATTAGCTAAAGATTTAGGTGCCGATTATGTGATGGTTGATTCACCACTACAGGCAAAAGAGTGGCGTTAGCCCCTCTGGTTTGCCTGTGATTTACGCTATGTGCACGCAGAATAACCAGATGAATGGCAACGGATAAATACTTCTTGACCATCAGCCTGCCGGTCCTTATAGTACCGCCCCGTTGCAGTGCGTAGCGCGGTAACATAACGGTGAGGTGTCTGAGTGGCTGAAGGAGCACGCCTGGAAAGTGTGTATACGCGTAAGTGTATCGAGGGTTCGAACCCCTCTCTCACCGCCATATTCGAGCAAAAGGCTCTGACGAAAGTCAGGGCCTTTTTCTTTTGTGTTAATAAGGGATTTTTAGCACTACGACTTGCGGCGGCGCTTTTCTTTATTTATGTTGTCTCCCAATGGGGAAAATGGCATTAGTCGGCTGTACACAACTTGATTACGCCCTTGTTTCTTCGCTTGGTAGAGTGCTTCATCGGTCATTTTCAATGCTTTTAGCATCGACATCCCTGGTAAATAAAGTGAAGCGCCTATCGATATCGTGGCCTTAATTTTACGGCCATCAGGCAAAACCACCGCCAGATTTTCAACTTGTTGACGAATTCGTTCCGCAACCGCTTTAATCGTTTGTGGTTCGTGGCGGCGGGTTATAACGATAAACTCTTCACCACCATAACGGCCAACAAAATCCTCATCACGAATGCTTGAAGTCAATAACTTCCCCACTTCTGTCAAAAGTAAATCACCACCATTATGACCATAGGTATCATTTACCGACTTAAAATGATCAAGATCCAGAATCAGTAAGCCACACGCCTGGCGACTGTTGTGAATTGCCGTTAAACGATAATCGATACTTGACCGGTTATTTAACTGGGTCAATTTATCGATATTGACCCGATTTTTCATCGAAAAATAAGCGTAGATATGGCGCTCTTTAAAATTCAGCGCATGGTAACAAATCGCCAGACAGAGCGCGGAAATCAGTTGATAAACCACGATCGGAGCCCAGGACAGCGTATGCGGGACAACGAATAGAGCAGCAACTATACGATAAATTGCGATAGCGAAGATTGTGGTATAAAAAATACGATTGTTTTTTTTCTCCCATACTCGCGACAGTATGAGCGGAATAAATATTATGGTTATGAGTATATTATCGAGTGTAAGCCAGCCGGTGAAAGCAAAATTAATTAACAATGCAGTCAAGCCACTTAACCACCCACCATAGAAGGTGACCAAAATAATCGGAATCAATTCGAAACTATAGAAAAATGTACCTGAAATCACCCACTGATCCTGATTCAGATAAAGTGAAACCAGCCCCGATGTGAGACCAAATAGAATACGCTTCCAAACGTCCCCATTGTAAGAAAATGCACTATTCCTACTTAAGGCGAAATAACTGATTGAGAGAGTAGCATAGGTAACACATGCATCCCGGTATAGTGTCGAGAGAGACTCTAATTCGCTCATGGCGTTGTATCAATCCTTTGAATCCTCAGCATGGATGTTGACTGGCATCGGTTTGGCTGATTTACCACCAATATTAAATCACATTTTACGTTGAATTTATTCATTGGAAATCCTAAAAGTTGATTCTGATTAATAGTCACAGTTCCTAACTCAAATCTTAGCTGTGAGGCTGGTTTTATTCTTGAATAATTTCATTATGAGGCCAGCTATTCCATTCATGTAACAAGATATCTACTCATCACACTAGTTCAGCGGTACACGCAGGATAACCCTCTGAACTGGATGCCTATAATTCAGTTTCCGATGCTTGGGGCCAAAAGAAAGAGCTAGGGGCGATAATAACCACTTTTCATTTAATCACAGAAGAAATTCACTGACCTACCATGAATCCGTTGATTTCCACCCTCTCATAAAACCAGCAGTTATCTAATTTTCCGGCTGAGATTGATATACATCTAGATCTTAGTCGTCTAATTGGCGTATCGTTGTGTTCTGCTACTTCGAGACGGACCCTTACTGGCCCGCCATTTATTTTGTCTTTTCTTTATTTGGTTCGCACCTTAGATGAAAACGCACGGAATTAACGGCATTAGGCCGTTCAGCGCGCTTATAGACGCTTGCTGGCGAGAAACCTATACCTTTCAAAGGCTTCTAAAAGATATAATTGCCGGTGTTACAGTCGGCATTATTGCTATCCCACTGGCGATGGCACTGGCGATTGCCAGTGGTGTCCCACCACAGTACGGCTTATATACCTCAGCTATCGCGGGTATTGTCATTGCTGTTAGCGGCGGTTCCCGTTACAGCGTATCCGGCCCAACTGCCGCTTTTGTGGTTATTCTCTATCCCGTATCACAGCAGTTTGGTTTAGCGGGTTTACTCCTGGCGACACTGATCTCCGGTATATTTCTATTATTTATGGGCCTGGGGCGACTTGGCCGATTGATTGAATATATCCCGCTGTCAGTCACCCTCGGTTTTACCTCTGGCATTGGTATCACCATTGCCACCATGCAGGTAAAAGATTTTTTTGGTCTGCACCTAACAGCAGTGCCGGAAAATTATGTCGGCAAGGTTGCCGCTCTGGCACAGGCCATGCCAACCATCAACCTCAGTGATACGTTAATTGCAACCGTCACCCTGCTGGTATTAATTCTCTGGCCACGGTTAAAACTAAAGTTACCGGGTCACTTACCGGCATTGGTTGCGGGTACTGCCGTCATGGCGGTGTTATCCCTATTTGATCATCAAGTGGCGACTATCGGTTCGCGCTTTGGCTATTTACTGGCCGATGGTACCCAAGGCCACGGTATTCCGCCAATACTGCCGCAATTTGTCTTACCGTGGAATTTACCTGCCGCCAATGGTCAGCCATTTGTATTGGATTGGGCAACCTTCTCTGCATTACTGCCTGCAGCCTTTTCCATGGCAATGCTGGGAGCAATTGAATCGTTACTCTGCGCGGTAGTGTTGGATGGCATGACGGGACAAAAGCATCACTCCAACAGTGAGTTAGTGGGGCAAGGACTGGGTAATATGGTCGCACCGTTCTTTGGCGGGATCACTGCGACCGCCGCCATTGCTCGTTCTGCGGCTAATGTTCGCGCTGGCGCAACCTCTCCGGTATCAGCCATTATCCACGCACTGTTAGTCCTGCTGGCCTTACTGGTGCTGGCACCGATGTTGTCTTATCTGCCCTTAGCAGCGATGGCGTCCCTGCTACTGATTGTGGCCTGGAATATGAGCGAGGCACATAAAGTCGTCGACCTACTACGCCGAGCGCCTAAAGATGACATTATCGTGATGTTGCTGTGCATGAGCCTAACGGTATTATTCGACATGGTGATTGCAATAACCGTAGGTATTGTGTTGGCCTCACTGCTGTTTATGCGGCGTATTGCCCGCATGACGCGCCTGAGTGAGATACCCGCAGCAGTTGATGAGCATACATTGGTTTTGCGAGTGAACGGGCCGCTGTTTTTCGCTGCCGCAGAGCGGATATTTAATGAATTACTCAGCCGCTGTGAGAATTATCAGACCATTATTTTGCAATGGGATGCGGTACCGGTTCTGGATGCCGGTGGCCTAAATGCGTTCCTGCGCTTCACAGAGGCGCTGAGTGAGCAACAACAACTCGTTATCACTGATATTCCTTTCCAGCCGCTGAAGACGCTGGCAAGAGCCAGAGTGCAGCCAATTGAAGGCAAGTTGAGTTTTTATGGATCACTGCCAGAGGCGCTAGAGGCTTTACGCGTGAGAAGCTAGTACGTTTGAGTTAGCGATACGGGTATCAAAAAAGGCAGCGTAGGTAACTACACTGCCTTTTTTCGATTAAGACTTTATGCGTAAATACTTGTTACTTGCTGGTATCCAACACAGGGAAACTCTTCACCAAGTCGTCGATAGCTTTCATCTGCACCAGGAACGGCTCCAGCTTGTCTAATGGCAAGGCTGATGGGCCATCACACTTGGCGCTGTTAGGCTCTGGGTGCGCTTCGATAAACAGCCCTGCTAAACCAACGGCCATACCAGCACGCGCCAATTCAGCCACTTGAGCACGGCGACCACCGGAGGCGGCACCAAACGGATCACGGCATTGCAATGCGTGTGTCACATCGAAAATAACCGGATGACCGCCAGTAGCCTGGACCATAACGTTGATACCTAACATATCAACCACCAGATTGTCATAACCGAAGTTACTGCCACGATCACATAAGATGACCTGATCATTGCCGGCTTCTTTAAATTTATCGACAATATTCCCCATCTGCCCAGGGCTAACAAACTGAGGTTTTTTCACGTTGATAACCGCGCCAGTGCGGGCCATGGCCTCAACCAGATCAGTTTGACGAGCTAAAAATGCTGGCAATTGAATAACATCAACGACTTCGGATACCGGTTTTGCCTGGCTGGCTTCATGCACATCGGTGATGATTTTCACGCCAAACTGTTGTTTCAGCTCTTGGAAAATTTTCATCCCTTCTTCCAGGCCGGGACCACGGTAAGAATGAATTGAAGAACGGTTGGCTTTGTCGAACGAGGCTTTGAACACATAAGGAATGCCCAACTTTTGGGTCACCGTGACATAATGTTCGCAGATGCGCATCGCCAGGTCGCGCGACTCAAGCACATTCATGCCACCAAACAGCACGAAAGGCAGGTCGTTCGCTACGTTGATATCGCCAATGCTAACCACTTTCTGTTTCATACTAATACCTTTATAAAGGGTAAATCGAGATTAATTACAACGATTTATGCGGCAAAATGTGATTGCCACATAACCGCTGTATAAAAGAAATCAGTGCAATGTCACTCGCTGTTGCTCAATGGAGTGGATCTGCATTTTTATCATTTCAGCAATTGGATCTTCAGGGCACTGTTCAACAAAATAGCTTAAATCAGAGATGGCGATATGGTTGCAATCCAATTGGGCATAAATCAGGCCGCGATCGCGGATTTCATAGGGGTCATCGGGATCAAAAGCCAATACCGCTTCACTGGCGCGCAATGCCAATTCCATCTGTTTTTCTTCCATTAATGCCGCTTTCAAGGTATCAAGCATTTTGCGCACAATCAGCGTGTTTTCTGCCTCTTCCAGATCTTCATCTTCCAGTTCAGCACTCAAACCAAGGTTGCCCTTGATCCACACTTCCAGTACATGCTCGTTGAGTGTTTCACCGTTCAGCGGGTTAATCAGCCACATTTCTTCATCTAGCCAATCAGCTCGAAGAATTAATTGAGTGGGAAAGATAACTGGCATCAAAGGCAGATCCAATTGATGGGCGATATGTAAGAAAATAACGCCCAACGATACCGGAGTCCCTTGGCGTTTATCCAACACTTTATCAAGCCAGATCGCGTCGGACAGGCGATAAACGCCACCAGCGCCACCAAATTTCCATTTACGGTAAAACAGATCAATAAGCACTTCTAATTGCTGATCCTGATTGAGATCGGCGGGCATCGCAGCCCGTGCATCATCAACGAGCTGCTGCAATTGCTTGCGTACATCAGCCAGTGGAAAATTTTGTCGAATCTCCTGGGTAACCAGTAGCACCCCATCACACAGGGACGCGTTGTTAAATTCAAAATCAGCAATGCTACTCATAGATATCCCATCAGCAGTGGTAACTTAGTTGTTGCCAGTTTGACAATTAAATACAGGCAACCCAATGCGAGTATAAAGGCAAGCCAGCGACGATTCTGGCTGCGGGTTCGCTTACCTAATGCGACATAGCCAAGCAGGATATAGATAATAACGCCAAACAGCTTTTCAGTCAGCCATGTTCCTTGTGGACTGAAAGGGTAAAATCCGGTAATAAAAATCAGCACAATGCCGCTGACAAATAACAGCGTATCATTAATATGCGGTGTTATTTTTACCCAGCGTTTGTCCATCATAGCTGAACCGCGACATTTCCAAAAGAAACGTAATACAAACAGCGTAATACTGATAACCACTGTGAGTAAATGCAAATACTTCATGGCGATGTAATCAACCCACATGACTCTCGCTTCCTTATTTACGTTAGTTATTTGTCGCTTTTTTTATTCGTTGCAGAATAAATGCCATCCAAAAATCGGACTTTTCTTGATTAGGCGATCCATTGCCCCACAGTAACACGATCATTATTACCATAATCTTTATGCGTCATTACAGCACTAAATCCGGCGGTGTTAAGTAATTTCTGTACTGCATCGGCCTGTTGCCAACCATGTTCCAACAATAACCAGCCACCAGCCTCTAAATAAGCAGGTGCCCGGCGGATAATTTCATCCAGCGAAGCTATACCTTCGGCAGGTGCGACGAGTGCACTGTGTGGTTCAAAGCGAACATCGCCTTCGTTAAGGTGGGGGTCATTAGCATCAATATAAGGAGGATTGCTGGCAATCAGCGCAAACCGCCCACTGACCGTGTCAAACCAGCTACTTTGCAAGAAACACACATTCTCTATCGCAAGTTTTTCTGCATTATGGCAAGCCAGAGCAACAGCATCGGCTTGGATGTCCACACCCACCACAGCACAGTCTGGCCGCTCACTGGCCAACGCTAAAGCAATAGCACCGGTACCAGTACCTAAATCCAGAATACGGCAAGGAGTGACTGGCAGAAGCGCCAACGCCTGCTCAACCAAACATTCGGTGTCAGGGCGTGGAATAAGCGTGGCAGAAGAGACACTCAGAGGTAGTGACCAGAACTCGCGCTCCCCGACCAGGTAAGCAATGGGTTCCCCCTGCTCACGCCGGGTTGCCAGTTGCTCTAATACCTGTAACTGATCGGCTGCCAGCTCGGTCTCTCCAAACGCCAACACATAAGTTCGCGCTCTTGCGGTGACAAAACTCAACAGAATCTCGGCATCGCGCTTGGGGCTGTCACTCTGGCTGAAACGGGCTGCCGCCAGCGACAGCCACTGCTGATAGTCCATTAATCTTGCTCTGACAACGCAGAGAGCTGGTCAGCTTGATATTCCTGCACAATCGGCTGAATCAGCATATCCAGCTTGCCTTCCATCACTTCATCCAAACGATAGAGGGTCAGGTTAATCCGATGATCTGTCACACGGCCCTGCGGGAAGTTATAGGTCCGATTACGATCAGAACGATCACCAGAACCAAGTAAATTACGGCGCTCGGACGCTTCTGCTAATTGGCGTTTTTGCATTTCAGCGGCACGGATACGTGCACCCAACACCGACATCGCTTTGGCTTTGTTTTTATGCTGTGAGCGCTCATCCTGGCACTCCACCACCAAACCCGTTGGAATATGGGTGATACGGATTGCCGAATCGGTAGTGTTAACGTGCTGACCACCGGCACCTGACGAGCGGAAAGTATCAATACGTAAATCACCGGCATTGATTTCTGGCATTTCGGCTTCAGGAATAGCGGGCATTACCGCGACGGTACAAGCAGATGTATGAATACGCCCTTGTGATTCGGTTTCAGGCACGCGTTGCACACGGTGACCACCTGACTCGAATTTCAACTGACCAAACACACCATCACCGGAAACCTTGGCAATCACTTCTTTATACCCACCATGCTCGCCTTCACTGGCGCTCATGATTTCAACTTTCCAGCGACGCGCTTCGGCATAACGGCTGTACATGCGGAACATATCACCGGCAAAAATAGCCGCTTCATCACCACCGGTTCCTGCACGGATTTCCAGAAAACAATCGCGCTCATCATCAGGGTCTTTGGGTAACAGCAGCACTTGCAACTGCTGTTCCAGTTCTTCGCTGCGCGCTTTTGCTTCTTTCAATTCTTCCTGAGCCATTTCGCGCATTTCAAGATCTTCCAGCATCATTTCTGCGGCTTCGAGATCATCTTGCACGCTGCGCCATTCTTTAAAACAGCGGGTGACATCCGTCAATTGCGCATATTCACGTGACAACGCGCGGAAACGGTCTTGATCGGCAATAACGCTGGCATCGCCAAGATACGCCAGCACTTCTTCGTGGCGCTCTTGTAACGCTTCCAGTTTGGCAACAATAGAAGACTTCATCCGTGGTTTTAAACCCTGTAATTAGAGGAAACTAATGCTGATCCAGCCCGAGGCTGTCGCGTAATAATTGTAACCGCTCCATATCGCCATCGCTGGCGGCTTGCTGGAGGGATTTGGTAGGAGCATGAATCAGGCGGTTAGTGAGCTTATGGGCCAATTCATTCACCACTTGTTCTACACTAGCGCCCTGCTCAATGGCGGCCAAGGCTTTAGCCGTCATTTCACTGCGAACCTGTTCGGCCTGAGAGCGATAATCACGAATAGTTTCAACCGCTCCTTGCGCACGGAGCCAGGCCATAAAATTCATGCTTTCCTGCTGTACTATCGATTCGGCCTGTACTGCAGCGGCCTGACGTTGCGCCATATTGTGTTGAATTATCGCTTGTAAATCATCAACACTGTATAAATAGGCATTAGACAGTTTACCCACTTCCGGTTCGATATCCCGTGGTACGGCGATATCGACAAACAGCATCGGCTGATTGCGGCGGCTTTTCAACGCACGTTCGACCATCCCCTTACCAATAATAGGTAATGGGCTGGCAGTTGAACTGATAATGATATCGGCATCGGCCAGCCGGGCATCAATTTCCGGCAACGTGATCACTTCGGCCCCCACTTCTGTCGCTAGCACTTGTGCTCGCTCACGGGTACGGTTAGCGATAATCATATGCTTGACTTGATGTTCACGCAGATGACGTGCCACCAGCTCAATGGTTTCCCCGGCACCAACCAACAACACATTCAGTTCAGAAAGCGACTCAAATATCTGACGCGCCAGGGTACAGGCAGCAAAAGCCACCGAAACGGCACTGGCACCGATCTCTGTTTCTGTCCGAACTCGCTTGGCCACCGAGAAAGATTTTTGGAACAAGCGCTCCAACTCACCAGACAATGATTGACCACGCTGAGATTCAGCAAAGGCCTTTTTCACCTGCCCCAAGATTTGTGGCTCGCCTAAGACCAACGAGTCTAACCCGCTGGCAACGCGCATTAAATGACTGACTGCGTCATTTCCGTGATGCCAATACAGACTTTTTCTCACTTCATCCGGGCTGAGTTTGTGATAGCTACACAGCCAGGCGATAAGTTGTTCATGCAGATTTTCTTGCTGTTCTACGCTGAGGTACAACTCAGTCCGGTTACACGTAGACAATACGACACCGCCCTGCACCAACGGTTGTTGGAGCAAGCTGACAAGCGCCTGATCGATCGATTCCGGTGAAAATGTCACCCGTTCACGTAACGATACAGGAGCAGTTTTGTGATTAATGCCTAATGCGAGCAGAGTCATGAGAACGGCTTCGAGTAATACTGATGTTAGTATGGATTCTCGTCTGAACCGCATTCTACTTGATGCGCGGGTTCAATAAAAGTCACAGTGCAATATCCTAACTATTATCATACATTATGGTCATAATTTGGTTATCTGTTGTACAACAATATTGTGTAGACCCAGTACAAAATAGAACAAGATATTGACGCTAGGCCTTCAGCCCGTTAGCGTGAGCACCTCAGATACCAATAAGCTACGTATCAAATGATTTGTTTTATCAATAATGATTACTTATCGAAATGACCTCATCAAAGACGCGTCGCCAGTGAAAACCCTGCGGCCGATAGGATTTATAGCCATATGTCGATGTATAAAATCAGTTTTTATCGCCTGCTCCCTTTAGCAACACTGTTACTGGCTGCCTGTAGCACCACCCCACCGACAGGGCCAGCGACCAGCCCAACATCGCCACAGTGGCGTCAACATGAGCAACAATTACAGCAATTGAGCCAATTCCAGACGCGGGGTGCTTTTGCCTATATCTCTGAAAAACAAAAAGTCTATGCGCGTTTTTTCTGGCAGCAAACCGCACCTGAGCGTTATCGCCTATTACTGACCAACCCGTTGGGCAGCACGGAACTGGAATTAGTGGTACAACCCGGCGTGACCCAGTTAACTGATAATCAAGGTAAACGCTATGTCAGTGATGACCCACAAGAAATGATTCAGAAGTTGACCGGGATGTCCATTCCATTAGAAAGCCTACGCCAATGGATTCTCGGGTTACCTGGTGATACCACTGACTTCACCCTTGATGATAAATACCGCCTTAAGCAACTGACGTATAAACAAAATGGGATGACGTGGGTGGTGGATTATCAGGAATACAATACTCAAGTGACGCCAGCATTACCAAGCCGTATGGAACTGAGCCAGGGCGGGCAGCGAATTAAACTAAAAATGGATAATTGGACTGTCAAATAACATGGTTAGCACGCAGCAACATGTGTGGCCCTCACCGGCCAAATTAAATCTGTTTCTTTACATCACCGGGCAACGGGCTGATGGTTATCATGAGTTACAAACCCTGTTCCAGTTTCTCGATTATGGCGACCAGTTGACTATTGTGCCACGAGATGACAATCAGATTCGCTTATTAACGCCAGTTGCGGGTGTTGCCAACGAGCAGAACTTGATAATGCGAGCGGCACGATTGCTGCAACAACACTCACAACAACAACCCGGCGCGGTAAAAATACCTCGGGGGGCCGATATCAGTATTGATAAACGCTTGCCGATGGGGGGAGGACTGGGTGGTGGTTCTTCCAATGCGGCAACGGTGTTGGTTGCACTCAATTTGCTGTGGCAATGTGGTTTGTCTGATGAAAAATTAGCCACCCTCGGGCTAACATTAGGTGCCGACGTACCGGTGTTTGTTCGTGGACATGCGGCCTTTGCTGAAGGAATTGGCGAGAAGTTGCAGCCAGCCGAGCCTTTAGAGAAGTGGTATTTGGTCGTACACCCCGGTGTAAGCATCCCAACACCAATTATTTTTTCCGATCCTGAATTAAAAAGAAATACGCCAGTTCGCCCACTGGCGGCGCTTTTAAGCACTCCATACGCAAATGATTGCGAACCGATCGCAAGAAAACGTTTTCGCGAGGTTGAACAGGCTCTTTCATGGCTGTTAGAATACGCTCCGTCACGCCTTACCGGAACCGGCGCTTGTGTGTTTGCAGAATTCGACACTGAAGCATCGGCCCGGCAGGTGTTAAGTATTGCCCCGCAGTGGTTGCATGGTTTTGTTGCTCGTGGTGTGAATGTTTCGCCCCTGCATCGTGTACGCTCTGGGAAAATTGAAAGCAGTGAGCACAGGTAGCGATTTACAGCGTGAGTACGGCCGATGTAATGGCTCTACTCACCTTGAGTTCTGAAAATACCTGTCCCACTTGATTGAAAGCCGGTTCATAATACTGTTTTGTACCCAATAGATTTCAAGATATAGGAAAGCGGCAAACGAGCGAATCCCGATGAACTTACATGAGTGAGTGATGCGGGTGAACGAGAGCAGTCGACACACCTGTAATTTGAATGATGACGGTTATTCACCGTGTTTGGGCTTTAAATACCCGTATGTATATTGCAATCAGTATGAATAATCGCCCCTGATTACTGATATGACAATATCTTCTCTGGACGCATGCCTGAGGTTCTTCTCGTGCCTGATATGAAGCTTTTTGCTGGTAACGCCACCCCGGAACTAGCACAACGTATTGCCAACCGTTTGTACACCAGTCTTGGTGACGCCGCTGTAGGTCGTTTTAGCGACGGCGAAGTGAGCGTGCAAATCAACGAAAATGTACGCGGTGGTGATATTTTCATCATCCAGTCCACCTGCGCACCCACGAACGATAACCTGATGGAACTGGTTGTCATGGTTGATGCCCTGCGTCGCGCCTCCGCAGGACGTATTACTGCTGTTATTCCTTACTTCGGTTACGCTCGTCAGGATCGCCGTGTGCGTTCTGCCCGTGTACCTATCACTGCCAAAGTTGTTGCCGATTTTCTCTCAAGTGTTGGGGTTGACCGCGTATTGACAGTGGATCTTCATGCTGAACAGATCCAAGGCTTCTTTGATGTTCCGGTTGATAACGTATTTGGTAGCCCAATCCTGCTGGAAGATATGTTGCAGCAGAATCTGGAAAACCCAATTGTTGTCTCTCCAGACATCGGCGGCGTTGTTCGCGCCAGAGCCATTGCAAAACTACTAAACGATACTGATATGGCGATTATCGACAAACGCCGCCCACGCGCTAACGTTTCTCAGGTGATGCACATCATCGGTGACGTGGCTGGCCGTGACTGCGTGTTGGTTGACGATATGATCGATACCGGTGGCACATTGTGTAAAGCAGCAGAAGCCCTGAAAGAACGTGGTGCCAAGCGTGTATTTGCTTACGCGACTCACCCGATCTTCTCTGGCAATGCGGTTGAAAATATCAAACATTCAGTTATCGATGAAGTGATTGTTTGTGACACGATCCCGTTGTCGGCTGAAATCAAGGCATTAAAAAATGTACGTACTCTGACTCTGTCTGGCATGTTGGCTGAAGCTATCCGCCGTATCAGCAATGAAGAGTCTATCTCTGCGATGTTTGAGCATTAATCAGTATTAGGTTGTGGATATCCCTGCGGTGCTATTTGGCCGCAGTTAACCGTTAGGCTATTTTTGCGACAGGTCACTTGGTGGGCATTGCAAACGGGATTCATAACGAGTTGATATTGTGCAATGCATTAGCTGATGCAGATAATGCGTGAGCTAAAGCAGATAAAGAAAAACCCGTTGAAGCAGATGCGACAACGGGTTTTCTACTCTTGATCAATAACACCTTGATCAGTAACATCTTGATCAGTAAATTCTTGTCTAATAGCTCGTCGAGCCATTATTTACTCCTCCTGACCATTAGCTCAATTAAAAGCCAAAAAAACAGGTTCTATGTTTGCAGCTCCGCTATTACGCGATTATTAGCCGCTAATGGCTCATTAATTGCTATGAATGGCGCTGATTACGATTACAACGTTTGTCAAAGTGCTTAACCCACCAATAGCGATCTGCAACTTCCTCACGCCCACCGATACGTGCGCCGACTAACCACAACAGTGCACCGACGAAAATACTCATTACGGCACCATGGGCAAAGAATTGCGGTAGACCCAGTTGAGAAACCTCGGTCAGGATTGAGTAACCCACCCCTCCGACCATAGTAACCAAACCTAATCCCATCAGCACATTACCAACCATTGCTGCGCTTTTACGTTTCATATGCCACCTCCACTTAGGTTGCCAATAAATAATCACTGAGCCGAGCACTGAAAACTGCTTGCTTAATGCGATTATTCATGTCCACTTAATAACTAAGTATAGTCAGGCTTGTGATGAAGGTATTGCGCTTGTGATCACAACTGGCAGATATATTTCAACAAATCTTTACATAATCCAGACATTTGGCATCAAACTTGAATTATACATATTGGTAACTATTCACATCTTGAACTATTAACTCCACAGGAAGGATGGGCCGCGTAGCTCCCTTACGACTTCCATTACCGCTTGGTTTTGTTATTACGCCCCATGACAGGTAAACTATGGCACTTTAATTCCTTTAGTTATAGCGAATGGCGACGTGAGCAGTATTAAATTAATCGTTGGGCTGGCAAATCCGGGCGCTGAATATGCCCAAACCCGCCACAATGCGGGTGCCTGGTATGTGGACTTATTGGCGCAGCGCCATAATCAACCACTGAAAGAAGAGAGCAAATTCTTCGGTTATACTGCAAGGCTAAATCTGGCAGGGCAAGATGTTCGCTTGCTGGTACCCTCTACCTTTATGAATCTCAGTGGTAAGGCCGTAGCCGCCATGGCTGGGTTTTACCGTATTCTGCCGGAAGAGATTTTAGTCGCGCACGATGAGTTGGATATCCCGCCGGGCGTGGCTAAATTAAAACTAGGGGGTGGGAACGGTGGTCATAACGGCCTGAAAGATATTCAGAGCAGGTTGGGGAATAACCCTAATTTCTACCGTTTGCGCATCGGCATTGGTCATCCGGGTGATAAAAGCAAAGTTACTGGTTTTGTCTTAGGTAAACCGCCAAGCAGCGAACAGACCTTAATTGACGATGCCATTGATGAATCTATCCGCTGTACTGAAATACTGCTCAAAGAAGATATTACCAAGGCTATGAATCGCCTGCACTCCTTTAAGGCCAGTCTATAACACTTGCCCGGTTCCCCGGCGAACGAGCATTAGCCGGGGTGCCTGTACCAGCTGTTACTCATTTTTGTTGCACAGCGCATTAATTCCCTGTTGCCCCTCAGCCGTTAGCACCACACCGGAGAATATCACCCTCACCCGCCCGAGAAAATTGTTACTTTTACCATCATATTCATCCGCAATATCACCCAGTTTATCGGTACAGAAAAGCGTATCCCAATCCGATGCCTTTCTTTTGTTATCCGACAGATCATGGCTGCGTTCAAACCTGTCGGTTACTGCGGAAAATTTCAACTGGATACTGTCGAAATCTTCATAAAGAGTATTTTTTTTGTATCCTACATACCTAACGCTCTTGCCCGAGTGATTTTCAATTTCCACACCATACTGATCAACTAACTCGGCAAATGAAGGTGCTGCAGGCTCAACATCTGCCGTTAGAAAGCGCATTCCCATAATACCCACCATGCCTGCGAACAAGATGACTATCAGCCATTTATAGATACTCATTTCCATTGGAACTATCCAAATTCAGTATGCGGACTGTAATAGTTAGTTATCGGACATTGCCCAGGAAACTTCAGATAGCATAAGCGTGACCTTGGCCACAGAGTTAGAAAAATCAATTACCTACTAGCCCTTACGGCATAAGCGTTTGCGGTGGTGAAACAGCATGATCGAGATAAATCATCATTATGTGTATAATGGCGATATAAATTTTGATTACATCAGCACGTTAACCCTAACGAGTTGATTTTTAAGTTATTTAAGGTGATATAAAACATGGGATTCAAATGCGGTATTGTGGGCCTGCCTAACGTTGGTAAATCCACCCTGTTCAACGCGTTGACACAAGCGGGTATCGAAGCAGCTAACTTCCCGTTCTGTACCATTGAACCCAACACGGGTGTGGTGCCAATGCCGGACCCGCGTCTGGACCAACTGGCCGAGATTGTTAAGCCTCAGCGCATCTTGCCAACGACCATGGAATTTGTCGATATTGCAGGTTTGGTTAAAGGCGCATCCAAAGGCGAAGGCCTGGGTAACCAGTTCCTGACCAACATCCGTGAAACTGAAGCAATTGGTCACGTAGTTCGTTGTTTTGAAAATGACAACATCATCCATGTTGCTGGTAAAGTTGATCCAGTTGATGACATTGATACCATCAATACTGAACTGGCGCTTTCTGATCTCGAAACCTGTGAACGCGCGATGCATCGTGTTCAGAAGAAAGCCAAAGGCGGCGATAAAGACGCTAAAGCGGAACTGGAAGCGCTGGAAAAATGCCTGCCACATTTAGAAAATGCTGGCATGCTGCGTGCGTTGAACCTGACCGCAGAAGATAAAGCCGCTATCCGTTATCTGAGTTTCCTGACCCTGAAGCCAACCATGTACATTGCTAACGTCAATGAAGATGGCTTTGAAAACAACCCATATTTGGATCAGGTTCGTGCCATCGCTGCGGCGGAAGGTTCTGTAGTGGTTGCCGTTTGTGCTGCTGTTGAGTCTGATATTGCTGAGTTGGAAGATGCAGACCGTGCTGAATTTATGGCTGAGTTAGGTATTGAAGAACCCGGTCTGAACCGTGTGATCCGTGCCGGTTATGAATTGCTGAATCTGCAAACCTATTTCACTGCCGGTGTAAAAGAAGTGCGGGCCTGGACCATCCCGGTAGGTGCAACTGCACCACAAGCTGCCGGTAAAATCCACACTGACTTCGAAAAAGGTTTTATCCGCGCGCAAACTATCGCCTTTGAGGATTTTATCACCTACAAGGGTGAGCAAGGCGCGAAAGAAGCCGGCAAAATGCGTTCAGAAGGTAAAGAGTACATCGTAAAAGATGGCGACGTGATGAACTTCTTGTTTAACGTCTAATACTCTCGCCTCCACAAGCTTCAGTTATTACTTTAAAACCACGCGATCGCGTGGTTTTTTTATGTCATAGATGGGAGTCTAAAGATATTTTAGCTAAATATGCCCCCTGAATTAGCCAAGGCCGAATTTTTCACTGAGCTAACCACTCTTACATGTGCCTAAACCAGAATATCCAGCGGTATGGATGTTACGGTATTTAGCACCGCAAAATGAAAATATCATTACTGGCAACCCGTTACTTGTGGGTAGTTACGGCAAACTAAAGCGAGTTTCTTTTTGGGCTCAAAGCCTTTATCCAACATGCACCGCTGCACTTCGGCGGCCTTTCTAATTGTAGGATCGAAAGGATTTGAACCCAGTGGTTGTGGATAACCACATTGATACATTACTTGTAACGCCTCCGCGTTATTATCAAGCGCGTGTGAAAAATGCAGTGAAGCTCCTGCCTTACGCCAACTTATCAGCGAAGATTCATCGACACCTGAACTTGCCTTAATAGGGTGAAATCCACTATCAGCGACAAAAGGCAGGGCTTCGAGTTGCTGCAGGCTTAATGGGAACCCCTGTATCTTATTAATACAGGCCGGTGTTTGTTTGTACACATCACAAATTTTAAATCCGTGTTTAAAAGTAAAACCTTTTTGTTCCATGCATTGGTAATACAGGACCGTTTCGTTATCAGTAAAATCTGGCTCAGGCCCTGGCAGAGGAATACCACATTGCCCCATTGCTACGCGCACCTCATCCACCGTGGTATTAGGGCGCTGCCATTGAGTTAGATCAGGTGGTGGTGGGCACCCGGTAAGCAGAAATACCGCAGTCATCAGCGCGGGTAAATACACCAGAGTATGTTTACTGTACATAAAAATCCTTTATTCGTTATCTTGTCTGGCGCTGTCTATATTACCCTCACCTACAACCTTACATTTAATTTCGCCTATCATAAACAATTAGCCATCGATACATTATAGGGTACATCCCAATTATTGTGCTATTGCGGCTACTATTCATTAGCAAGCATATACGCTTATTTATATACAGATTAATATTTTATGAATAAGACATATCTAATTAGTAATGACATATTTATCACAAAATAATAAACCGGCTCAACTATATTAGCCATGATGATATTATACGACTCATAAGCTCACACACTGCAAGCAGCAACGGCGACTACCCGCCAGAGTGCTTCATTCCACAGGAAAGCGCTAATCTGGGGTTACTACCGTATCACAAAATTTTGTGAGCCATCTTAGTCTTGCCAATTACCATAGATCCTAAACGATAACCTTACACAGGCTTTTGAACCTTATAGTTCAAATGTTAATATAGCGGCTGAGGGAGTTTGATATCACGATGATGATGATAAAGGAAAAGTTTTGAACACTAAAAGTAGAATGCAGTTGTGGCCATGGTTGGCGGTATATGCAATGGTTGTCTTGCTATTGGCTGGGTGCTCAAACAAATTCAATCGTGACTACACCAAATTGCCAAAAGGCAGTTATAACGATAAGTCGTATACCGTTAAATCAGGCGACACGCTTTATTTTATTGCATGGATCAGTGACAGCGAAGTGAGTGACCTGGCCCGCATCAACAAGCTCCGCCCCCCCTATAGACTTGAAGTTGGACAAAAACTTCAGCTCAGCAGTTCTGCTGCGTCAGGGCGACTAACATCAACTAAGCGTAAATCCTCAAGTACTGTACTCGCTAAATCGACACCACCACCAGGTGCGAGTCGGTGCTGGCGCTGGCCGACTAATGGCCAAATAATATCGCGCTATTCCACCGCCGACGGTGGCAATAAAGGCATTGATATTACGGCTAAACGTGGGCAGCCAATCTACGCGTCGGCCAAAGGGCGAGTTGTGTATGTCGGGAATCAGTTACGTGGTTATGGCAACCTGATAATGATTAAACACGGTGAGGATTTCATCACCGCTTATGCCCATAACGACACCATGCTAGTGAATAATGCTCAAGATGTAAAAGCAGGGCAAAAAATAGCCACCATGGGCAGCACAGGTACAGATACGGTGATGTTGCATTTCCAAATCCGTTACCGGGCAACCGCACTTGACCCACTACGCTATCTACCACCACAGGGGGCATCGCCTAAGTGTTAACAGTTGGCCTTAGGTGTTTTATATTCGTCATACTTCAAGCTGCATGTGTGTTGGCCGCGCTCAATCACCCGAATCACTTACTACAGTAAGCTCGTCGGGATTCACTCGCTTGCCGCCTTCCTGCAACTCGAATTATTTAGAGTATAGCGGTATCAAATAAGCAAAAGGCTCCTTTTCAGGAGCCTTGTTTTATTCTGTAATCACTTGAGGCTATCGTTACGCCAGCACTTCTTTCACGAAAGCTTTAATCTCTTCAACTTGGCAGTTATCAAAGAAGCACTGCTGGAAACGTGCACCGCTTACGGCGGTTTTCACTAATTCGCGATCGATAGAACGCAGTGTATCAAGATAGTTTTCTTTCACTACCGCAGCTTTCACTTGGTTCAGAATACCGGCATTACGCACCTGTGGCTCTTTACGATCCAGCGGGTAACCTTCCCCCTTCACGCCAGTAAACGCTTTTTCAAAGATATAACGCACATTTAATTCAGCACCCCAGCCAAAACCTTTGGCAAATGGCAGTGACAATGCATTACCGTTATTGATCTGAGCAAACAGGAAAGCATCAGCAGGATCGATGCAATATCCACATACAACACCTGGATGGATGTTTAATGACATCATTGCGCCTTGGCCAGTACCACAGCCAGTGACCACAAAATCCACTGCTTTGGAGTTGAGCAGAATGCTGGCCATGATCCCCAGATGAATATAAGTCAGATGATGGTCGTTTTCATCACTCATGCCCACATTGTATACCGGGTACGCTTTTTCCGAGGCTACAGCGTTCAGCTCTTTCAGAATGATGGCGTTTTTAGTTGCCTGACTGTTTTCCATCATCAGTGCAATTTTCATTATGTTCTCTCCTTTGCGCCAATGAGCTGTGGCCCATTGGATGTGATAGTTAGACTTGACTGTGCAGAACATAGCACTCTAAAAACAAAATTTCAATTTTAATGAAAAGATGTTTTATAAATATCACATTTTGAGATTTAGCCGCCATGTATCCTACCGAATAACCATAGAAATAGCAGGTGTATGTAGCTGTGTGCGTCGCTCATCTGTGGCAAATACAAAATCAAATGGGTTAATATTTAGCCTACCGACCAAAATACTCGCTTGAATAACATACAAAAAAACCATGCAGATGCATGGTCTTCTCTTATTGGCAAAAAATGGGTAACACCAACTTTAGTGGTGCAACATCTCGTGAACTATTTCATCTTTGCCTAATGTGATTGGATAAAACGTTGGCCAGTTATCCATTTCTTTAAGCAATACTTCATGCGACGCATTGCTCGTGTAAATATGAAAATGATGGGATTTTTGTGGTTCTATTATATGGTCACTGAATTGGACAAATTTTGGTGCTTTTGAGTTAGTATCTTTACATTCGAATAAATAGCGTACTCCCTTCTTCCCTGAGTCATAGTGCATTATTTTAAAGCCAGAGTAGCTATACTTGCATGAATTAACAGCATCTGCGGTGTGGAAATCAATGGTGTTTTTCTCAATGCCAATCATAGTGATATCAGTAGCGTAGCCCTGGCGGTAATATTCTCGGTATTCTTCAACTGTTTTATCTTTATTTTTTTTCGCTTTATTGACTAATACCAGGTCGAGATCCCCTTTCAATAAATAAGGATTAACCGATTGCCAGACTCCATCCCAATCACTCAACCCCCTATCCTTAACATCTTTATCTGCAAAAATCCCCTCGCTTGCTTTGCGTGCAGCGTCTGATTGATGGTGTTCATGTGAGTGACTATGTTTACCATGCGCAAATGATTTAAAACTGATCAATGAAACACAAATACTCAATGTAATTATGGATAGGTAGTTATATTTTTTAGGCATAAATAGCTCCTTGTTGAACACCAAAGATGTTATGTTATACTATAACATAAATGATAATCAATAGACGCTTTGGGAAAAACTCCGGGGGTGTGAGACAATGCATTTACTTGCGATAAAGCAACTGGCTGTTGATAAGAATGTACCAATCAGCCAATTTGCTCTCTATTACTAATAACTACCTATCTGCCATTCGATTTTATCTTATTAAACTACTGTGGTTATCGGTACGGGTAGATAACCCAGTCTGTTCGTGAACATGAAGCCAAGCCAGAGTAATGCATTAGCGCTTGTTACGATTACGATGCATATCGATGGCGACGGCACTGACAATAATGATGCCTTTGATAATGTCCTGAATGTAGGAGTCCACACCAATAAAAGTAAAACCACTCTTAATCAGTCCTAAAATCACAGCACCAATTACCGTACCGGTAATACGACCAACCCCACCCATCAAGCTGCTACCACCAATAACGGCAGCCGCGATCGCATCCAACTCGTAAGATTGGCCCATGCTTGATTGCCCGCTACTGACGCGCGCTGCCAGCACCACGCCAGCCAAGCCAGCTAATCCCCCGGCAATGGTATAAACCGTTACCAGATATTTATTAACGTTAATACCAGAGACTTTTGCTGAAATCATATTCCCGCCGATGGCATAGACATATTTACCATAACGGGTGTGTTTCAGTGCAATATGGAATATCACTGCAATAACCAAAAAGATGATAACGGGCATGGCACCTTGCCCAATCGCTGTAAAATCATCAGAGAGAAAACTTACCGGATTGCCTTTAGTGTAATATTGGGCAAGCCCTCTGGCAGAAACCATCATCCCTAATGTAGCAATAAAGGGTGGAATACTTGTACGGGTGATCAAAAAGCCATTAATAAATCCGCACAGTATCCCTACCCCTACTCCAGCAGTAATGGGAATAGCAGCAGGTAAATCTAATAAGTGCGGATACATAGGCGAAATACTTTCTGATGTCTGAGCCAGGCTCGCAGCGACGACAGCAGTTAATGCGATTAAAGAGCCTGATGAGAGATCAATACCGGTAGTGATAATAACTTGTGTCACCCCGACGGCAATAATACCTATAATAGACACTTGTAGAACGATTAATAATAATCGATTAGGGTTCAATAAAAATGATTGGTCGCGAATAAACCAACCAAGAAACTCAAAAATCAATGCAATACCGATCATAACAATAAAAATACCGGTATCTTTAGGTAATCTCCCTTTAAATCCAGATATGAATGAATATGCTTTTGTTGACTCAACCGTTAATGATTTCTCAATTTTAACATTACTCATTATCGTTACCTCCCAGTAATTATTCTGAGGCCAGTGCCATTATTTTTTCTTGGCTAGCATCTTGCTTATCGAGTATTCCAGTGATGTGTCCACTGTGCATAACCATGACTCTGTCGCTCATGCCCAGAATTTCAGGTAACTCAGAGGAAACTAAAATAATGGCAACACCACGGTTTGCCAGTTCGCTAATCAAACGGTAAATCTCTGATTTTGCCCCGACATCAATACCTCGCGTAGGTTCATCCAGAATAAGTATTTTTGGCTGAGCTAATAACCAGCGTGCTATGAGCACTTTTTGTTGATTACCACCGCTTAGATTATTAATTATTTGATCCATCGTAGGTGTTTTGATATTTAATCTTTTAATTTGATCCATACAGTCTTGGGCCATTTGCCCGTGACTGACAAACCCTTTTTTATTAATGTACTCCGAAAGATTCACAATGCTCATATTCTCAACTACAGACAAAACTAAAAATAAGCCTGATTTCTTTCGGTCTTCGGTAAGGAAAGCCAGTCCTTGTTCGATAGCCTTTGACGGGGAGTCAATATTGACTGGAAGACCCTCGATAAAGATCTCGCCGCTGTCTGCGGGATGCATGCCAAATAAACTTTCCATAACTTCACTACGACCAGCACCAACCAAGCCAGCAACACCCAATATCTCGCCTCGTTTTATGGAAAAGGAGATATCGCGAAATAACCCATCTCGTCGTAACCCACTAACCCGTAACACTTCTTCACCAATATTATTATTAAACTTTGGGAACATATGGGTGAGTTCACGACCAACCATCATCGTAATTAGTGACTGTTTTGTCAGGTTTGCAGTTTTATCTGTGGCAACAAACATACCATCTCTAAATACACTAACCTCATCAGTAATTTCGAATATTTCATCCATCTTGTGGCTGATATAGATAATGCCTTTCCCTTGCTCTTTTAACTCAGTAATAATTGCAAACAGATGAAAAACTTCACCTTCAGTCAGTGCCGATGTTGGTTCATCCATGATTAAAATATCTGCATCATAAGAAACCGCTTTAGCAATTTCCACCATTTGTTGGCTAGCAATATTCAATTCACCAACCAATATGTCTGGTTTCAAATTTATATTTAAATGTTTTAATAAATCCTTAGTTTTGCTGTTGAGCAAATCATGGTTAACAAAACCATAATGAACAGGCTCACGCCCCAGCCAAATATTTTCTGCCACCGTCATATGAGGGACTAGATTTAGCTCCTGATGAATCATTGCAATACCGGCATGGAGTGCATCTAATGTATCACTGAAGGTAATCGCTTCACCTTTTACTTTTATTGTTCCTTCATCGGGATGATATATTCCTATCAGACACTTCATCAAGGTTGATTTCCCTGCACCATTTTCTCCCATTAATGCATGGACACTTCCTGCTTTTATTTTAATGCCCACTTTATTCAACGCTTTTACACCAGGAAATTGCTTGCTGATGCCTTCAGCCTCGAGAATGTAAGGATGCATATCATCATCTCCGGGGTCATTATAATACGTTTAGTTAGTAAGTGCCGTATTTATCAAATAAATGACAATGATAAATACGGCACAGTCTACTTATTAAAATAGATTTGATTAATGTTTTACTTATTCATGTATAACAGCCGAGTTTCAAGAAATTAAGTTATTCCCTGTGTTTTTATAATTAACTATTCGTCTGGGGAGTAGCGGATATTTTCATTTTTTATTCGCGAAATCTTGATAATTATCTTTCGTGATAAGCTGGTAAGGAATCATAACACTGCTTTCAACTTTTTGGCCGGCAACTAATTTAATCGCGGTATCTACAGCCCCTTCCCCTTGACCTTTAGCATCTTGGAAAATACTAATACTCAAGTCGCCTTTCTTAATAAACTCAAGTGCATCGGGTGTGCCATCAATACCTCCAATCACTACGCCTTTTTTCTTCGCTTGTTTTAAGGCTAAGATAGCACCAATAGCCATTTCATCATTATTTGACGCAATGGCATCTATTTGTTGCCCAGACAAAACCCAATCAGTAGTAACATCCACTGCTTCTTTGCGGAAAAATTTTGCAGTTTGCTTATCAATAATATGAATATCTGGATACTGAGCGGCAACTTTCTCTACTCCCCGAGTTCTATCGCGAGTAGCCTCACTAGAGAGTTCCCCCATCAGGATCATTACGTTACCTTTACCACCCATCAATTTTGCTAATTCCTCCATCTGTAGGCGACCAGCAAGTTCAGAATCTGAGCCCACATAGGCCATACCAGCCGGTAACGTTATTTCAGGACGGCGATTTACAAAAACCAAGGGGATCTTCGCCTGTTCAGCTAATTTGATCATTGGCTTTACACCTTGAGTGTCGACCGGATTCAGAATAATGGCATCTACCCCTTGGCTGACAAAATTCTCTACCTGCTGAATTTGTTGGGCAATATCCCCTTTTGCATCCTCGAATTGGCCAGTGACATTTCCTTCCTCTTTCATTTTGTTTTGCATGGACTGACGTAATATTGTCAGGAAGTTGTCATCGAAGTAAGCCATAGAAACGCCAATTTTTAGATCTTTAGCATAAGCACCCAATGGCAACATACAAATAGCGAGTGAGGTGATAATGATTTTTTTCAGCTTCATGGTCTATATCCTTCAAAAATGGAATGCATTAACATCTCAGTGCCACTTATTGAAAATAATTTTTTACAACTGCCTAACTCAGCAGGAGGTAAAAATAGTTACTGTAGGCACTTCAATGCGCTCCCGTGAATGCAACTGCACCATCCCCGGCCTATAAATCACCAATAACCATTGTTAAACAATAAATTAACTATCTCTTACATCCTACTCAAGCTAACCTCCTTTTTTTAAATGTTTATTTCATAATTAAGATTATTGAAATTTTTAACACCAAACAATCGAAATGTGTGTTTTGCACAGAGCAAATAACAAAAATATGACAGGGATCTAACAAATGCTCGTAATTTGAACACGGAGAGTGACCAAAGACACACCTTGGTAATGAGGAAATCGTCTTAGCTGCAGTTTGAGTGGGAGAGGGATACAGTCAAAAGCATTTGAGTGATGCTCACAGTATCTATGTGAGCATCAGTTATAGGAATCTTGTATGTGATGAAAAGAAATAATCTCAAAAAATTTATCACTTTAGTTTTAATGAAAATTAGCAAAGTGACGGTTTTACCTACAAGGGAATAAATCTACCCATAACAGCATGCTATCCGCAGTAAGAGGCTGCAATTGCCCGCCCTTAATTGCAGGCAACCACCAACAGCCTTGCGAAGCAGTAAGCTGGTGCGTTTCCGTATGGCAAATAAGCCAGTTCCCCTTCACAACGTAGATCAACCCACCATGAGATGTGGGCAGTTCTTGTACTGAACTTACTGACAAAACCGTCGCCTGCCAGCAACCACGCCGTGTCATAATGTTAAAGTCTTGGCTACTTCCCCCTAACAAACGCGCGTGAATAGGAATGTCGCCAGGGAAAGCAAACGGCTGTAATTGCTGGGAAAGAGTATGAGCCTCCCAGCCGGGGCTGGAGAGTTCAACCCCATCACCTGAGAGCAACGTAATTGACCGATCGATATCCGAAAACATTGAGAATGGACCATCTCTTTCAATAGTAGCAATGCTGGCGCGCCAGGCAAAATCATCGCCGCCAACGGGCCAACATGCTATTTCACGGGTTTCGCCGCCACCATTTCGCCAACGACTAACGGGTAAGCTGGCAAAATCAAAAAGGGTAAAGCTCATCAGACCTCCTGTTGACAGGCTTTCAATACCGTCAGAAAATCCTGTGCAGATTGCTGTTGCATTGGATGATATCTATCCACTATTACCGCTTTACCTGCCATATAAACATCGCGAATTTGCGATTTGCCCCCCGCAAATAACCACCGATTCAACAAAGATGCCGATTTTGTACCCGCAATATAGGGATCATCACCATCCAATACTAACCAGTCAGCGCGGTATCCTTCCGTTAACTGGCTAATTTTGCTGGCACAAGCCTGTCGCCCCCCCGCTAAAGCTTGGCTATAAAGTAAGTCAGCAACAGCAGGATGTTGTTCATCAGTCAGACGATTGCGGCGTTGATCTCGCAGGCGCTGCCCATATTCTAACCACCGTAACTCTTCCACTACATCTAACGAGACATGGCTATCTGAACCGATACCCCAGTGCCCCTGACGATGTACATAATCAACACCTGGAAAAATGCCATCCCCAAGGTTAGCTTCTGTTGTTGGACATAATCCTGCCACCGCCTGACTTTCAGCCAAGCGGATAAGCTCGGATTGATCCAGATGTGTAGCATGAACCAAACACCAGCGGCTATCGACAGGCAAATGGTTATACAACCATGCCACGGGGCGCTGGCTACTCCACGCCAGACAATCGTTAACCTCCTTTTGCTGCTCAGCAATATGAATATGTACCGGTAATTGATTATCCGAAGCTTGCAGGATCTCCTGCATTTGGCTTAACTCTACGGCACGCAATGAATGGAAGCATAAACCTTGGTTTTGTAATGGTTGATTAACCAATTGTTTACTAATGATCTGCTGCTGTTTGAGGTAGCTATCCGTGTTCTGAATAAAGCGGCGCTGCCCCTGCTGAGCAGGCTGAGCGCCAAACCCCGCGTAACTGTAAAGTACAGGTAACAACGTCATCCCAATACCGGCCTCTTGCGCAGCCTGACTCAATTGAGCAGTCATTTCACCGGGGCAATTGTATGGATTACCCTCAGGATCATGGTGTAGATAGTGGAACTCTGCAACTTGGGTGTAGCCGCCTTTCAGCATCTCGATATACAGTTGGCGGGCAATCACGCCAACATCTTCCGGTGTTAATTGCTGAACCAAGCGGTACATCAGATCTCGCCAAGTCCAGAAACTGTCCTGCGGATTGCCAGCGACTTCAGCTAATCCTGACATCATGCGCTGAAAGGCATGGGAGTGAAGATTCGGCATACCCGGCACTATTGGGCCGGATAAAACCTGACAACCAGTACCATTGCTATCGGTCACAATGCGCTGAATATACCCCTGTTCGTCAACAGTAATCTGTACGTTATCAGCCCATCCATTCGGTAAGAAAGCACGCTCGGTAAAATAAACTGGCATGGCGATATCCCAATATTTTGTTCAGAGTCAAACCCGCTAAGCAGCAGCGGCGTCAATTAATTAAACCACCCACTTGTATAGACATATACATACGCTAAATTCAACCGTAGACTTAGCATATAAATTTTTTATTTGACGAGGTTAACGCCATGGCGGAACAACAAAAAGTCTTACAATTAAGTGCCGCAATGGACGATACTCCTGCGCCGATTTATCAACGGGTTAAGTTGGCTATTATCCGCCAGATCCGAACCGGGGTCTGGCTGCCCCATCAGCGAGTTCCCTCAGAAAGCGAGCTCGTCACAGAATTGGGGGTTAGCCGTATGACCATCAACCGTGCATTACGTGAATTAACCAATGAAGGTTTCCTTATCCGTATGCAAGGCGTGGGAACTTTTGTTGCTGAAGCAAAAGCGCACAGTGCCTTACTTGAAGTTCATAACATTGCTGACGAGATAACCGCTCGAGGTCATCGTCACAGCAGTAAAATTCTGCAATTAGAAGCTCGCCCGGCAAGCCCTGAAGAAGCGATAGCGTTAGGAATTCAGCCCGGCCAACAGTTGTTCTATTCACAAATTGTGCATTATGAGAATGACTTCCCCGTTCAAGTCGAAAATCGCTGTGTTAACCCAAGCACTGCCCCCGACTATATGAAGCAGGATTTCAATCACATAACCCCTTACAGCTATCTCACACAAGCCGCTCCTCTTACCGAAGGTGAACATATTGTTGAAGCCGTGATCCCGAGCCAGACTGAGCGACAATTACTCCAACTGGATGAGCATGAGCCTTGTCTATTAATTCGCCGCAGAACTTGGTATGGAAAAGCAATCGTCACCGCTGCGCAATTACTGTATCCAGGTTCACGCTATCAACTCTATGGTCGTTTTACCCCACAAGGTACTGTGACGTCCTGATCAATTTTATTTCTCTTTGAGAACTGCGAAGTGTTACGCAATTGTTTAAATCTCTATCTTGCTGATAATGACTTTATGCGCTAGGTTGTCCATGATTGTATATACAACTTAATTTCGCTGCATACTCGCATTGCTCATGCTACAGCAACAAATGAATGAATCTCGGAGCACTGACTCACGTCAGTGATTCAATTGGTGAGCATCGCTGTGGCGTCGGATACCAAGGTATAGCTTGAAGGAGTGAGATGGTGTCAGTAATTCACTGTGACAGTTTGTGGTACGGTGCCGATATCGTGACCATGTGTGGAGGGGAATATCATCTGATACCGCAAGGGGCAATAGCGGTCACAGGCGGTAAAATAGTCTGGATTGGGCCACATAAAGAGTTGCCCGCATTCCATGCCTCACGTGAGGTTGTCTTTCAAGGTGGTCTGATTACCCCTGGCCTAATTGATTGCCATACGCATCTCGTCTTTGGCGGTGATCGCAGCGCTGAATTTGAGCAACGCCTTAACGGGGTTAGCTATGCAGAGATTGCCGCCAATGGTGGTGGAATTATTTCGACGGTTAGGGCAACGCGGAACGCCAGTGAAGAACAATTGCTCGCACAAGCTTTATTTCGGCTAAAGCCTCTACTTGCGGAGGGTGTAACCTGTATTGAGATTAAATCCGGTTATGGCCTTAGTCTTGAAAGTGAAATAAAAATGCTGCGGGTTGCCCGCCGTTTAGGTGAGTTACTCCCCATTACAGTTAAAACAACCTGTTTGGCAGCACATGCTTTACCGCCTGAGTTTGCCGGCAGGGCTGACGACTACATTGACTTCGTTTGTAATACCATAATTCCTAGGGTAGCCGAAGAGGGGTTAGCCGATGCCGTTGATGCATTTTGTGAGCACCTTGCATTTTCACCGGCACAGGTCGAGCGAGTATTCTTAGCCGCCCAAAAAGTGGGTTTGCCGATCAAACTGCATGCCGAACAACTGTCAGCACTTGGTGGCAGTACTCTCGCAGCAAAATTTAAGGCATTGTCGGCCGACCATCTTGAATATGCCACGAAGTCTGATGTTCAGGCGATGAGACAGGCGGGTACAGTGGCGGTGCTGCTGCCGGGGGCTTATTACCTGTTACGTGAAACTCAATGTCCCCCTATTGACCTGTTTCGCCAGTATGGTGTGCCAATGGCCTTGGCCAGCGACGCTAATCCAGGAACCTCCCCTGCACTCTCTTTGCGCTTGATGCTCAATATGGCTTGCACATTATTCCGCATGACACCAGAAGAAGCGCTGGCTGGGGTCACTTGCCATGCTGCTCAGGCACTTGGCCTGCAAGAGACTCAAGGCACATTAGAAATAGGCAAACAGGCAAACTGGGTTCATTGGCCACTATCCCGCCCGGCCGAGTTAGCTTACTGGCTAGGTGGCCAATTACCCGCGACGGTCGTTTTCCAAGGAGAAGTTCGCTCATGAATCTCACCGAACCGCTAAGTTTCCACTCTGGTAAACTGCCTTTATTAATCAGTATTCCTCATGCAGGGACTCAGCTAACACCCGTTGTTGAGGCCGGACTAACGGATGCCGCTCGCCCTTTATCAGATACTGATTGGCATATTCCTCGTCTCTATGACTTTGCCAGAAATATGGGGGCCAGCTTACTAATCGGTAATTACTCCCGCTTAGTCGTCGATCTTAATCGCCCAGAGGACGATCAACCACTGTATACCACCGCGACAACCGGTTTATTCCCCGAAACGTTGTTCGATGGGCGAGCTTGTTTTATCTCAGGCAAAACACCGTCGCCTCAGGAACGTCAATCCTACCTGTCACATATCTGGCGGCCTTATCACCAGCAACTTCAATCAGAATTGGATCGGCTTAAAACACAGTTTGGTTATGCGTTGCTGTTAGATGCACACTCAATTGCATCAGTGATTCCAAGATTATTTGAAGGACAATTACCCGATTTGAATTTTGGTACCAATAGTGGAGTTAGTTGTGACCTTTCATTAAGCGATCAATTAATTGAATGTTGCCAACATCAATCTACCTTCAGCCATATATTGAACGGGCGCTTTAAAGGTGGTCACATAACGCGATCATATGGTCTTCCCCAAAATCAACAACACGCCGTGCAACTGGAGCTATCACAGTTAAACTATATGTCCGAAACTGAGCCTTATCACTACCTGCCTGAACGGGCAGTGCATTTGCAGCAGTTACTCGAACAGTTAATTCATACTATGTTGTCCTGGGGCGAACAACGCTATCAACGCTGAAACGTCACATCCCACTCACTGAGTCTCAGTCGGTAAGAAATGCAAAAAAGGCGGGGTTAATCCCGCCTTTTTAATTCACCTATTTCCGACACAGAAAAGGGTAATAATTGCTGCTAAGTTAACTTAGAAACGGTAAGTCAGGTTAACTGCAACAGTATCATCAGTGCCCAGACCCAGTGGGTTGTTGTCTTCATCCAGCAAGTTAATCTGGTAGTCAACATAGGCAAACATGTTTTTGTTAATATAGTAAGTCACACCGATTTCAGCATATTTCAGTAAGTCTGCATCGCCAACAACGGCCAGTTCTTTACCTTTAGACTGAACATAAGCGATGGACGGGCGAATACCATTTTCGAACTGGTATTGAGCAACCAATTCAACGTTCTGGGTTTTATTTGCAATCAGTGCTTTATATGGCGTCATGTTCAGCGTTTCGCCGTACATTGCTGCGATATAAACTTGGTTTGCATCATATTTCAGCGCAGTAGCCCAAGCCTGAGCTTTATCACCTGTCGCACTGCCAGCCAATGTTTTCTGGCCTAAGGTACGATTGGAAGAAGAATATGCACCTGCGAAGCCGATACCGCTGCCTTCAATGTCTTGGTAATCAACGGACAGACCAAAACCATCGCCATTGGCTTTCTGGATTGCGCGCTCGTTCTTAGTGGTATCACCGTCGTCATTACGGCCTTGATACTGAGCAGCAACATTCAAGCCTTTAACCAGGCCGAAGAAATCAGAGTTGCGGTAAGTTGCCAAACCGGTAGAACGGCCAGTCATGTAGTTGTCGGTATAAGCAATTGAGTCGCCACCGAACTCTGGCAGCATGTCGGTATAGGCCAGCGCATCATAAACTACACCATAGTTACGGCCGTAGTCGAAAGAACCAAACTCAGCAAATTTCAGACCTGCAAAACCCAAACGGGTTTTATTGCCTTTATCGCCCTGAGATTCTGCATTTTTAGCAGCTACGTTATATTCCCACTGGCCGAAACCGGTCAGTTGGCTATTAATCTGTGTCTCACCCTTAAAACCGAAACGCACATAAGTATCGTCAGCGTTATTATGGTTTGAGAAAAGATATTTAGCGGCTACACGGCCATAAAGATCCAGCTTATTGCCGTCTTTATTATAAATTTCTGCTGCGTTTGAAAGAGTAGGAATGATACTCAAGGTGACCGCCAAGGCCAGTACACTGCGCTTCATCATTATTTTTCCTTTAAATTTTAATAAAACTAACCCGCCGGACTGAATTAAATTTTCAGCCTCATAAAAGTTAGCTTTTAATTTTTTATAATTACCTGTCTTGTAAAGCGAAGAGACATTATCACTAAGCACGAAAAGTTAAAACGATAAAATTGAAGAAATACAGGTATAAACAGGTAATCAATTGTAACAAAATATTTTTAATGGAACTTTCCATAACTTACTGATTATCTTTATTTTTAAGCAATTACATATAACCAAAATAGTGCATACGCACCAAAATGGTGCAAATTCATTTCAGCTTGTTTCTTTTTTGTTCTATTTGGGCATCATATTTGTGACATGGGGCGAATATCACAGCTCTAATGTACTTTTTTATATATCCAAAGTGATTAGATGACTATTTAAAGTATAAATAGAGAGTGTTGTCGTATCAGCTTTGGTGCAATAACATAAAAGTTAAACATTAAGTGTGTTAATAGGATTATAGAAAGTATGGGTTTGTCTGGTTATTAATTATCGGAATTTTCATTGGAAGTGGATTTTTTATAAAAATCGCAATAAGAAAAACTTTAATTTAATGCATAAGAAATGAGCTGCCATGGCTAAAAGCTCATTTCTTATAGGTTAGAAACAATATACTACTTAAAATTTGGCTTAAGTCGTAGTTCTGGTGGTGATATTACCCCAAGTAACTATCTATGGCGGGATTGGTAACACAGCCTTATTTATACCGTTGGTATCTCACTCTTATCCATTCGTACCAACATAATCCCTGCACGTAACCCCAAGGCTACTTGAGGGTTTGGAAACAAGATCCACTCCTCGTTATGTTTAACACGATAATGCTCACCTGATTGCTCTGCCAACAATGTTCCTTGGCTAAAACGAGTAAAGTTAACTGTCTCCTCGTCAACCCACAGTTTAAAATCAGGATGCTGTTTTAGCAGTGATTGCACCACGCGATAAAACACCATTCCTCCAGAGGGTTGCACAGGCAATGGTTCTTCGCTAACTAATGAACGTAATCCACCGATGATATGCGTAAATTCAGCAAGCTGATTTTCGCCAAATGGCAGCGCTTTTCCCAACTCAAGGGTACAACTTGCTGCCTGACAGTGCTCACTACTGAAGTGAGCAAAAGTCCCTCCAGCCGAGGTATGCATCACTAATGCATCCAGTTGAATATCTTGTAACCACCGCAGCATTGCTGCGCTATATGGTGTTGTTTGATAAGGCAACAATCCAAATCGAGTATGATGAGATCCGCGAATTGCCGTGTGTAAATCGTAATGCTGACGCGTCAATTGAGACTCTGCCTGGAAAAACGCCAACACAGCTTGCTCAACAATTTCAACCCGTCGGGTTTCATTACCTGGAGGATAACGCCGGTGCCGCCCACCAAACATACGGTTGATATCCGCTGAGAGATAACGTTTCCCTGCACTTATCGCCGCTGGATTGCCAAATATGACTAACAAACGGACGGCCAGCGTTAATTCACCAGCTAACAAATCTGATACCAATTGATTCAAGATTTCAATCGGAGCCGTTTCGTTTCCATGGATACCGGCAGATAACACCACCGACTGAGTACAATTGCCAACAGGTGTCAGCATCAGTATCCCTTCATCGAGCCATTGCCATTCAATACCCGGTGTCGCACCTCGGGTCTGTTTTGGCGGATGGCCTGAAAGTGTTATCGCCAGGAGATCTAGCATCATTGTTCCTTTTAATTCTGCTGGAACGGATATACCGAGCCAATATTAAGTATCCGTGTCAATTCATCTAATGCTTGCCGCCCTTCTTGCAATAACTGAGGGTCAGCCAAGTCTTTAAATTGCAAATGATCACGATAATGTTGGTCAACCCAGTTATTCAGCGTCACAAACAGCGCGGGTGTCATCATTACTCGACTATTAACGGCTTGCAATTCAGTATCGTTTAAGGCAACGCGTAAGCGTAAGCAGGCAGGGCCTCCTCCGTTACGCATGCTCTCGCGCAAATCGAATACCTTGACACTATCAATCGGACCACCGCTATTGATCAATTCCGACAGATATCGCCACACGGCCGGATTGTCTTGTGCTTCCTGCGGGATAACCAACAGCATTTTGCCGTTCGGTTTACTCAATAATTGGCTGTTAAACAGATAGCTTGATACCGCATCAGCAACAGACACCTCAGCGTCAGGGACCTCGATACTGATCAGTTGCTGTTCAATGTTACCCATTTTACGGCGAATCTCATCCATAGCTTGAATGCCAGGGACAAATGCATGCTGATGATGGAATAACACATTCTGATTGCTGACAGCGATGACATCATTGTGAAAAACCCCTTGGTCAATCACGGCGGGGTTCTGTTGCACAAAAACAGTTCGGTCTGGCGCCAGTTGATGCAGCCGAGCCACTGCTTCGCTGGCCTCTCGCGTTTGGCGAGCAGGGTATCGGCTAGGGCTTACTCCGTTTTCCAGCGCGTTGCGGCCATAAACAAAGACCTGAACCGCCGGCGAGTCATACTCTCCCCCCAGACGATTATGATTAGCCGCACCTTCATCACCAAACAATTCCACCGCAGGTAACGCATCGTGATGAACAAAGTGGCGATGGTTATTGAAAACGCTTTTGAGCAAAGCCGACGTAGTTTCCGCCTCAATTGCCCGGTGAAATTTGTTATTTAAATTGGCCACAGTAAAATGAACCCGCCCATCCGCGCTATCCGCAGAAGGTGATACCGTCGCCGCATTCGCCGTCCACATTGATGATGCGGAACTTACCGCAGATAACAGGCGTGGAGATTTACGCGCCACTTCACTCAATACTTGTTCATCTGAACCACTAAAGCCCAACTGGCGCAAAACGCTTATGGCTGGTCGCTCCTGTGGTGGCAAAATGCCTTGCTTATAACCTAAATCGGCTAATGCTTTCATTTTTAGCAACCCCTGCCGCGCAGCGAGACGAGGGTTGGAAATACTATTTTGATGCGCCGTAGAAGCTTCGTTGCCAAATGACAATCCAGCATAGTGATGTGTCAGCCCAACCAATCCATCGAAATTAACCTCATATCCTGCCATCGTATTCTCCGTTCATGGCTCAATGGCTATCGGGCAAATCGAAAGAGATACCCGGTGACAATGTTGCTGGTAGCGTCAAACTTTCGCTTTCGAGTGATGCCATTGGCCAGGCACAATAGTCAGCAGCATAGAAGGCACTTGGTCGATGATTACCTGATGCCCCAACCCCACCAAAGGGCGCAGCACTTGATGCTCCGGTCAACGGTTTGTTCCAGTTAACAATACCCGCTCGGGCTTCCAATAACAGTTGTTCAAATTGTTGCCGGTCCTCAGAAACTAACCCTATCGCCAAACCGAACCGGGTTTGATTCGCAATCTGTAATGCTTGCGTAAAATCACCATAGCGAATAACGCTGACCAGCGGGCCAAAATACTCTTCGTCAGGGACATCACTGATACCGGTAATATCAATGATACCCGGCGTCAGCACCGCACTTTGGCTATCAGGGCGAGTCATGGTTAATAATGACTTACCACCTAAATCCAGCAAATGTTGTTGCGCTGCCAGCATTTTTTCTGCTGCTTGTGATGAAATTACCGCCCCCATAAAGGGTGCTGGCTGCATATCCCAGCGCCCAATACGCAGGGCTTTGGCAATAGCGACAAACCGTTGTAAAAATGCATCGCCTTCAGCGCCAGATTTAACCAATAGACGGCGCGAACAGGTACAGCGTTGCCCAGCCGAGATAAACGCCGACTGAATAGCAAGATTTACTGCCGCATCACAGTCTGCTACCTGCTCAACAATCAATGCATTATTGCCACCCATTTCCAGTGCCAGGATTTTTTCCGGTTGGCCGGCCAGTTGGCGATGTAATTGATAGCCGGTATTAGCGCTGCCGGTAAACAGCAAACCATCAATATCATGTTGTCCAGCAAGGGCTTCGCCCGTTTCACGCCCACCTTGTACTAAGTTTAATACCCCGTCAGGCATACCTGCCTGCTGCCACAATTTGACGGTTTCTTCCGCCGTCTTTGGTGTCAATTCACTGGGCTTAAATACCACCGTGTTACCTGCCAGCAATGCAGGAACGATATGCCCATTAGGGAGATGTCCTGGGAAGTTGTAGGGGCCAAATACTGCTAATACGCCATGGGGACGGTGTCGTAACACAGACATGCCATCAGCCATCGGCATTTGGCTACTCCCAGTTCGGCTTTGATAGGCTTGCAACGAGATAGCCACTTTGCCAATCATGGCCTGCACTTCTGTCAGTGTTTCCCAGAGTGGTTTACTGGTTTCCAAACTGATAGTGCAAGCCAGTTGCTGCTTGTGCCGCTCAAGTAATGCAGCAAAACGCTGTATCACCGCGACCCGCTGTTCCAACGGTGCTCGTGCCCAAGCAGGGAAAGCTTGCCGTGCCGCACGGCAAGCCATTGCGACATCATGGCTGTCTGCGGCGCGCGCCTGCCACAATAATTGCTGATCTATGGGATCAAGTTTATCGAAATGCGCGCCGTTACCGGTGCGCCATTCCCCTTGAATAAACAGTGCTGGGTGAGTCATTTTTTAATCTCCGGGGCAAAAAGGCTGACTATCCGAACCGAATCACCGGCTACGACACCCAGCGCTGCCGCATTTTTAGTCGTTAAATGCAGTAGCTCGTCTGAAAGATGAGTAGTAATCAATATTGAGCGGAAATCTTGATAGTTATCATTAGCCACTAAATAAGCAGTGCCACTCGGGTCAACATCAATGTCATCAATAACCACGATTCGCTTACTACTGTCGCGCACCGCCCGCACTTCATCTGTGTTGGCCTCCAGCGTTGGGCCGCCATCAAAGATATCCACGTATCCCTGATATTGCAGGCCTTCAGTTTCCAGCACTGCACGTGCAGGAGCCGTATGTGGATGGACCTGCCCGATGACTGCCCGCGCCTCTTCTGCCAAAAAATCCACATATAACGGGTGTTTTGGCATTAATTCAGCAATAAACGCTTTCTGCCCGGTACCACTGAGATAATCAGCTTTCGCAAATTCAATGGCAAAGAAGTGCCGCCCTACATTTTCCCAAAATGGCGAACGCCCCTGTTCATCGGTATAGCCGCGCATTTCCGCAATCACTTTGCGGGAGAAATACTGGCGGAATGCGGCAATGAAGAGAAAACGCACTTTTGATAAGAAGGGGCCATTTTTATCTTTACGGTATTCAGGATCGAGAAACAACGTACAGAGTTCGCTATACCCGGTGTGATCATTGCTTAAAAACAGGGTCGGTACCGATTTGTACACATTGAGGGTTTTGGATGCATGAACCAACGTGCCGACACGGAAGTTATACCAAGGGTCATGCAAACCAACGGCCACCTCAATAGCGCTAACGCCCACCACTTTTTCTCGCTCACTGTCTTCCAGAACAAACAGGTAGCCCTGTTCACCCGCAGCCAAAGAACCTTGCCAGGTATTTAACGCACGCTCAATCCGAGCGGCGAGGTGCTCTTCATTTTGTGGCAGTGAAGTCATGCCAACGCCAGTTTTTCCTGCCAACTCAAGGATATCGGCCAGATCACGGCGTTCTACCGGGCGAACTATCATCATAGTCAAGGTCCCTTGCTTACTGCATCAATGTTATGACTTAGCCTGTCGACAAACCTGTTCAATACCCATGGCAAGCCGGGCTAAGCCCTCTTTAATATCCTGTTGAGAAATAATCAGGGACGGAGCAAAACGCACCACATTCGGGCCAGCAATCAGAGCAATAAGCCCGTACTGTGCGGCGGCCTGAACAATCTCTTTAGCCTTCTCGTCATAATCCTTGTGGAGCACACAGCCAATCAGCAAGCCGCGCCCACGGATTTCAGAAAAGATTTTGTAGCGAGCGTTTATTTCAGCCAATCCAGCCAAAAACCACTGATGTCTCTCTTTTACGCCTGCGAGAAGCTCTGGTGTGTTGATAAGGGACAAGACAGTACCCGCCACGGCACAGGCCAGCGGATTACCGCCGTAGGTTGTACCGTGACTGCCGACATTAAGTGCGCTGGCATATTTGGTCGTTGTTAACATTGCCGCAATCGGGAAGCCGCCCCCAAGTGCTTTGGCACTGGTCAGCACATCAGGAATTACACCGTAGTGCATGTAGGCATAGAGTTCTCCGGTGCGGCCAACCCCAGTTTGTACTTCATCAAAAATAAGTAATGCGTTATGACGGTCGCACAAAGCCCGCAAGCCATGCAGGAACTCGCTATCAGCGGGTAGCACACCACCTTCGCCCTGAATCGGTTCCACAATTACGGCACAGGTTTGGTCATTAATCAGTTCCTCAGCCGAGGCGATATCATTGAAAATACCGTGGCTGATCCCCCCCGGTAGCGGAGCAAAGTCTTGCGAATACTTCGGCTGCCCGCCCGCAGAAACGGTAAACAGCGTCCGGCCATGAAACGCATTTCTGAATGCCACAATCTGGTTCTTTTCGCCTGCCAGCCCTGGCTTATTACCAAAATTGTTCAAGGCATATTTACGGGCCAGCTTCAGTGCCGCTTCATTGGCTTCAGCCCCAGAATTACAAAAGAAAACTTTTTCGGCGAAAGTGGCATCAATCAATTGTTTTGCCAGGCGCAGTACCGGCTCATTGGTATAGCCGTTACCCAAATGCCATACTTTGTCGGCCTGCTCAATCAGTGACGCTTTTACTGCCGGATGGCCATGCCCCAAGGCATTTACGGCGATACCACCAGCAAAATCGATATAAGATTTGCCCTGCTGATCCCACAGTGTCGCCCCTTCCCCCCGCACGATAATAAAATCTGCTGGTGCATAGGTTGGCACGATCCATTCATCAAAAGACTGTCGGGTAACGGGGATTGGGTGTTCCATAGTGGCCTCTTTGATCAGCGTAAATATGGGGTTGAGAGACTCATCGTTTGAGGTCACCATGCCTCAACAAAAATCTCTTATTCTGTTAACAATAAAAAATGAAATATATTCACCTGATATAAAGTGTACAGCAGCTTTCATGCCACACCAGATCCAATGTGAATAAATTGTACAAATTCCATTAAAACAATAATTTAAAATGCATAACTATGCAGATTGGTCGCATTCATACTGCATTTTGGTTGATAAACAAGCCGGCCAGGTGGGTTTGAGTAGAAATTATATGCATTTGACATCAATTTTGATTTTTGCTCTGTCAGATCACATTATGGCAACACAAAAATAACAATTAAGGTTTCCAATGCCCTATAAATGGGCAGTGCATGCATCAATTAAGTGCATTTCTTCTGCTAACAAAGCAGGCGATACGAAAGGAATTACGCCGTTTATGCATAATGGAATGAGGGATATTGCAGAAATAGTGGCAGAAGATAATGCTGTTATGGCTCCATTTTCTGGAGCCAGGTAAATAGACTCATAGTGGACATCAGATTGTTATCGACGCGCACGACTATTATCTGTGGCGCTGGTGAGTTGATTAATCAGTTGCGCCAGTATGCGGATGGCTTGTTCGCTTTGTTCCGACCAGGCAAACGAAGCATTCAGGCGGAAACAGTGATCAAACTGATTCCCCGTGGTAAACATTCTCCCCGGCGCGATGCTAACGCCCTGTTCCAAGGCCCGCCGGTATAACTCACTGGCATTAAACGGTGGTTCCAATTCCAGCCAAAGGAAATATCCCCCCGCAGGATGGCTGATTTTGACATTTTTAGGAAAATGCTCAATAACCGCCTGATGCAGCGTATTGAGCCGCTGTTCCATTAAGCGGCGCAGGCGGCGCAGATGAGTGTCATATCCCCCCTGGCTGAGATAATCTGCAATCGCCAACTGAGTTGGCACACTGGCCGAAACTGTACTCATCAGTTGTAAGTGCTGAATTCGCTGCGCATGTTCCCCTGCGGCGACCCAACCGACGCGGAATCCCGGCGCCAGACATTTAGAAAACGATGAGCAATGCAGAATTTGCCGATGCTGATCGAGTGCTTTAGCGGGCAACGGGCGATCCGTGCCAAAGTACAACTCACCATAAACATCATCTTCAATCAACGAGATATTATTCTGCTGTAACAGGGCGACGAGCCGTTCTTTCTGTGACCATGACATCGTGCAACCCAATGGATTTTGAAAATGCGTCATCAGCCAGCAAGCCTTGATGGGATATTGGTTGATCACCTGTTCGAGCGCATCGAGGTCCATACCCTGTTGCGGGTGGGTTGTAATGGCAATCGCTTTTAGCCGCAAACGCTCAATCGCCTGTAATGCACCATAAAATGCGGGTGACTCAATCACTACCCAATCTCCGGGCTGAGTAACCGCCTGTAAACTCAGGCTTAGTGACTCCATTGCGCCCGCAGTGATAACAATTTCTTCGGGAGAGACATTCATTCCACTGGCGGCATAACGCTGAGCAATATTGCGGCGTAAACTTTCGTTACCCGGTGGCAAGTTAGTCACCGAGCTTTGTGGTGATATCTTACGTGCAACGCTGGCCAGCGCCCGTGATAATCGGGGTTGTAGCAATAAACTCGGATCGGGAAATGCCGAGCCAAATGGCATTATTGCTGGATCTTTCCCTGCCTGTAGAACATCAAAAATAAAAGCATTAATGTCTACCTGTTCATCCAGATGCAGTTTTTTCCCTCGCTGTGGCTGGGGTAATTGTGTCGGGCGTGAAGCAACATAATATCCCGACTGCGGCCGGGCCACGATCCAACCCTGGCTTTCTAATAGCTGATAAGACTGCACTACGGTCATCAGACTTAATCCTGATTGTTTACAACTTTCCCGCAATGAAGGCAGCTTGTCACCCGCCTGCCAGACCTTGGATTGTATTTGTGCTCGTATTTGCTGAGCTAACTGTTCATATCGAGTCATAGGCCAACTGTTATAGGTAAGATTGAATTAATTGTCACTATTATAGTCACTTTAACTTATGGTTAACTAACTGCCAAGTTTACACCCCGAAATAATCGCCTGTTGTCACTACCTATTGTCAGGATGACTAATACCGGCGTGATTCATTTTATAGATTGATGAGGCAGTACCATGTTTGCAGCGAGGTCACTATGTTTGGCTTAACCGCTCTTGAGTTGGCCCGAATCCAATTCGCTTTTACCATCTCATTCCATATCATCTTCCCGGCCATCACTATTGGGCTGGCCAGTTTTCTTGCGGTTTTGGAGGGTTTATGGTTAAAAACCAAAAATGAAGATTATCGCGACCTTTATCATTTCTGGTCGAAAATCTTTGCCGTTAACTTTGGTATGGGTGTGGTGTCCGGCCTGGTCATGGCTTACCAATTTGGCACTAACTGGAGCTTTTTTTCCGAATTTGCCGGCAGTATCACCGGCCCGTTGCTGACATATGAAGTGCTGACTGCGTTCTTCCTTGAAGCCGGTTTCCTCGGGGTGATGCTTTTTGGCTGGAACCGCGTTGGGCCTGGTTTACATTTCTTTGCAACCTGCATGGTGGCATTAGGCACGTTGATGTCTACCTTCTGGATACTCGCCTCCAATAGCTGGATGCAGACCCCACAAGGCTTTGAAGTTATTAACGGGCAAGTGGTGCCTGTCGATTGGTTGAAAGTGATATTTAATCCATCCTTCCCTTATCGGTTACTGCATATGTCAACGGCAGCTTTCCTTGCATCTGCATTCTTTGTCGGTGCCTCTGCCGCCTGGCATTTACTGCGTAAACGGGATACTCCCGCCATGCGGAAAATGCTGTCCATGGCAATGTGGATGGCACTGATTGTTGCCCCACTACAGGCGGTTATTGGCGATGCCCATGGCTTAAATACACTGGAATATCAACCAGCTAAAATTGCAGCGATTGAAGGGCACTGGGAAAACAAACCGGGTGAACCCACACCACTGATTCTGTTTGGCTGGCCAGACATGAAGCAGGAGAAAACCCATTTTGCGCTGAAAATCCCTTATTTAGGTAGCTTGATCCTCACTCACAGTTTGGAGAAACAGATCCCAGCGTTGAAATCTTTCCCAGTGGAAGACCGCCCTAACTCGACCATTGTCTTCTGGTCCTTTCGCATTATGGTCGGATTAGGCATGTTGATGATCTTGGCCGGTTGCTGGAGTTTATGGCTACGCTGGCGCGGCGGCTTATATCAATCGCGCCCTTTCCTCTATTTTGTGCTGTGGATGGGGCCATCTGGTTTGATTGCTATTCTGGCCGGTTGGTTCACCACCGAGGTGGGCCGCCAACCATGGATAGTCTATGGTTTGCAACGTACCAGTGATGCAGTTTCATCTCATGGCGAAATGCATATGAGTATCAGCCTGCTGGTCTTTATTGTGGTTTATGGTTCGGTATTTGGTGTTGGTTACGCTTACATGATGCGGCTTATTCGCAAGGGGCCAAAAGCCCATGAAGGTGCCCAGCAAGAATCCGGCGGCCCCGGTCAGCCCAATACGCCATCACGACCGCTGTCGGCAATAAGTGAGTCATTTAGTTCTGACAACCACCAAAACAGGAGCTAATTATGGGTATTGATCTTCCACTGATTTGGTTTGTCATTATCGTTTTCAGTACCATGATGTATGTGGTTATGGATGGTTTTGATTTAGGTATCGGGATCCTGTTTCCACTGGTAAAACACAGCCGTGACCGGGACTTGATGATGAACAGCGTCGCCCCCGTGTGGGATGGCAACGAAACCTGGCTGGTTCTCGGGGGAGCAGCCTTATTAGGTGCTTTCCCGTTGGCGTATGCGGTTATTCTGGATGCGCTGGCGATTCCCCTAACCTTGATGCTGTTGGGTTTAATTTTCCGTGGTGTAGCCTTTGAATTTCGCTTTAAGGCCAGCGCTGAAAAACAGCATATCTGGGATAAAGCCTTTATCGGTGGCTCATTGATTGCCACCTTTACTCAGGGCATGGTAGTCGGTGCTTTTATTCACGGCTTCCCAGTAACGGGCCGGAGTTATAGTGGCGGCCCATTTGATTGGTTGACACCTTTTGCTCTGTTTTGCGGCTTTGGTCTGGTCATAGCCTATGCACTACTTGGCTGTACCTGGCTCATTATGAAAACCGAAGGGCATGTGCAGCAGGTCATGCATAAGCTAGCCATACCACTGACATTCGTGATGTTATTAGTTATTGCCATCATTAGCCTATGGACTCCGCTTGCACATCCACAAATTGCCGCACGCTGGTTTACTTTACCCAATCTGTTTTTGTTCCTACCGGTGCCATTACTGGTAGCACTGGCAAGTTGGGCATTATTGCGATCAGTTAAGCAAGGTGGGCATTATGCCCCCTTCCTATTGACGTTATTGCTGGTGTTCCTTGGTTATAGCGGCTTGGGTATTAGCATCTGGCCTTATCTTATTCCACCATCCATTACTTTGTGGCAAGCGGCAGCTCCGCCGCAAAGTCTGGGTTTTATGCTGGTCGGCGCACTCTTTATTATTCCTATTATTTTGGTTTACACCTTCTGGAGCTACTACGTATTCCGGGGGAAAATCAATCACGATCAAGGTTACCACTGAGTACCAAGTAGATAATAACGATCATGGGCTAGTTCGCTGGCCCTGATATTTTCTTATAGTGAATATTATAATTTGTATGCATGAGACTTATATGTCTGAAAATAAAACGATAAAATCAACAACACCCTCTTTGCCAACTGAACACGTAAAATTACCTTGGTGGAAGAAAATCGGCTGGATGCTGCTTATTTGGTGCGGTAGCGTACTGGCTTTATTAGCCGTTTCAATGCTGTTTCGTATGATGATGACTGCGGCAGGCATGAAGTCCCACTAACGCTAACATTACGTGATTAAAATGCGGTAAGGTTGCCGCGTTTATTGGTCAAAGGAATACTATGCTATGAAACGTTTCCTCATCCCCTTAGTTAATCAGATCGCTTTGCTGATGATATTACTGGGTTTGCTGGGCCTTGCTGGCATGACTATCTCGTCATGGATGGCACAAAGCATTCAAGGTAACGCGCATGCCATCAACAAAGCAGGATCGCTACGCATGCAAAGCTATCGGCTGCTTTCAATGGTACCGTTGGATGAGCGTGATTTGCCCTATTTGGTTGCACTGGAGCAAGACAAAACCAGTGGCGACTTGCAGCAAGCATTACAGCGAGAAGGTTTAACCAGCCAATATCAACAAATAGAGCGTTACTGGCAAACCACGCTAAAAACACAGTTGCTGCAAGCTAAACATCCCGACGAGGTTGCCGCCAATGTGGCCGATTTTGTCCACCAGCTAGATGCACTGGTATTGGCTATTGACCATAAAACTGAACAACGCTTGTTATTAGTTACCATGATCCAACTGGTATTCATTGTTCTGACAATGAGTTTACTACTGGCTACTATCTATTATTTGCGCCGTCGCCTACTCCGCCCATGGCTGCAATTAATTTCTATGGCGAATGCGATTGGTCGCGGTGATTTCAGCAAGCGCTACACGTTGTCTTATCAACGAGATGAAATGGGGACGCTGGGTACCGCATTGAATCGAATGTCGCAGGAACTTTCATTGATATACAGTGATTTGGAGCAGCGCGTCGCCCAGAAAACGGCTGATTTACAACAAAAAAATCAAGTATTGGCCTTTTTGTATCATAGCAGCCGTCAATTACATACCCACCAACCATTAAGCGAGCGCTTAGTTCCAATTATCGAGCAGCTACAAACACTGACACCGCTGGAAAATGTGCAGATCTGTTTATATGAAAATCATCTTTATCGCGCCCATCTCATAGATAATGCCGATGGTGAGTATCTGCCGCCACAGAATCGCCCAACACAATTAACGATTAGCAGCTCATCTGACGGAGTGAGTAGTGCCGTTTTGCGGGAGTCTCTGAGTTGGAGTCTGAGTGATAAGCTTGGTCAATATGGGTTGCTACTGGCAAAATTACCCACGGATAAATCACTCAATTCTGATCAGCAGCAACTGGTCAATATGCTGGTGGAGCAACTGAGCAGCACATTGGCGCTGGAAAGCCAAGCCCGGCATCAGCAGCAATTATTATTGATGGAAGAGCGTTCAGCCATTGCGCGGGAGTTACATGACTCCATCGCCCAGTCTCTTTCCTGCCTCAAAATTCAAATTAGTTGTTTGCAAATGCAAGCGCCCGACATGCCTGAACCCAGTAAACTTTTAGTACAGCAAATGCGCGATGAGCTTAACATTGCCTACCGCCAGCTACGTGAATTACTGACAACCTTCCGTCTGAAACTAAATGAGGCGACTCTACAAGCGGCGCTTCAAACACTGGTAAATGAATTCAGTGAACGGGCCAACTTGCCCATTACCCTTGAGTTTGACTTGCCATCTGACTGCGTTCCCGACCATCAAGCGATCCACATGGTTAACATTGCCCGTGAAGCACTGAACAACATCTATAAGCATGCTCATGCCAGTATGGCGTTGGTTCGGGTCACTTTTGAACAAGGTGATGTCGTCATGTCGATCATGGATAACGGCTGCGGGATTGGGCAGGACAGCGAGCGGCCAAATCATTATGGTTTGATGATTATGCAGGATCGAGCAAATAGCCTGAATGGTGACTGTAACATCCGCCAACGGGACGATGGCGGAACAGAGGTTCAGGTGCGATTTGCTCCAGATAATGACTCTCTTGACTGATGCTTCCGCCTAAATTACCGGCCTATACTACTTAGTTAGCGCCTAGATCTGGTAATCAATCACCACATCATCTGTTGCCTCTGCCAGCACTTTCTCTTTAATATCATGCAAAGAAAGTGTTGGATTACAGAGCTGTATAAAGAACCAAATAAAGTTACGTTGTAACTGGCCTCTTTTTAGTCCTAGCCAGACAGTATTTGCATCAAACAGGTGTTCTGCATTCAGTCGTACTAACCCTTTATCACGATGTGCCTCATAGGACATATCCGCCAGGATGCCTACCCCCATACCTAATTCAACGTAGGTCTTAATAACATCTGAGTCCTGCGCACTGAGCGCAATATCCGGTGTCAGACCGGCATTTTTGAAAGCATTGTCCAATCGTGAGCGGCCAGTAATCCCCTGACGATATGTAATCAATGGCAACGTACTCAGGGTTTCAAGGCTGATATGAGGTTCTTGTGTTAACGGGTGATTTTCGGGCACGACAATTGCGTGGTGCCAACGATAATAAGGAAATGTTGCGACTGATGCGTCACTCATTAGTAGCTCAGTGGCAATACCAATATCCGCTTCACCCGAATGCAGCATAGCTGCAATTTCTTGCGGGTTTCCCTGGCTAATAACCAACTTAACTTGTGGATATAACAGGCGAAATTCTTTAATCACTCGTGGCAAACTATAGCGGGCTTGAGTGTGTGTGGTAGCAATATGCAATTGTCCGCTATCATTATTGCTGAATACATCAGCCAGACGGCGGATTTGATTGGCATCATTCAGCATGCGTTCAGCTACTGTCAGCAACTCCTTGCCCGGTTCAGTCATCCCCAGCAACCGCTTACCCCGTCGAACGAAGATCTCAATACCCAGTTCTTCTTCTAGCTCGCGAATATGCCGGCTAACCCCCGATTGTGAGGTAAATAAGGTATTAGCCACTTCGGTCAGGTTATAGTTGCAACGGGCTGATTCCCGAATAATTTTAAGCTGTTGGAAATTCACATTTAGCCCCTTTCGATTTCACGCTATTTAATAGATAGATTTACGGGGGAAAATGGTTAACAACAAATACAAAAAAACCGTTGCTTATGTTTTTTTGTGCTAAGTAAAGCTTATGACATATGTTAATTACTATATCGTTGCGATAAAAATTGAAATAACCAAATTTATCAAAATGATAGGCAGATAGATGACCGTCTCGTTTTGAGCGAGGTTTGGGATAAACATTAAAGTCAGCTATATTTAATTACTTTTTAATATACTCAGGGTTGTTGGCATTGCCGATAGACCGCCTGCTATCCCCTGCGGCTTCAGGTAGGATCGCACTTTGCCGTTAGACGCCCTTTTAGCTCGGTGCTAGAATCGCCCAATTAAATTCACCTGCCAAGACTTTATCTCCTTCATATTCATGCCAGGGAGTGAGTTGATATTGATGTTATTCAGCCTTTTTATGTATATGAGGCTGATCAGGAGTTATTCATGCCATTGGCTATTATCGCACTCACCATTGCTACATTTGGCATTGGTACCAGCGAGTTTGTAATTATGGGGTTATTGCCGGAAGTTGCCCATGATCTGGGGGTCAGTATCCCTAAAACCGGGATGTTAGTTTCTGTTTATGCCATGGGTGTAGTAATTGGTGCACCTTTATTGGCTATCGCAACGGCACGAATCCCGCGTAAATCCACACTTTTGGGCTTAATTGTCCTGTTTATTATTGGCAATATCCTGTGTGCATTGGCACAAACCTATAACTTGTTGATGGCTGCCCGTATTATTGCAGCCCTTTGCCATGGCACTTTCTTTGGTTTGGCATCGGTGGTCGCAACCGATTTGGTCCAACCTAACCGCCGTGCACGGGCAATAGCATTAGTCTTTATGGGAGTCACCCTGGCAAATGTGCTAGGTGTGCCGTTGGGTACAGCCGTTGGGCAAGCTTTTGGTTGGCGAGCAGCTTTCTGGGGAGTTAGTGCTATCGGTATTGTGGCAATCATCGCAGTGATCGCCTGGTTACCAAATAATATTCCAATGAAGAGAATCAGTCCTAAGCTGGAATTCAAAACTCTGATGCAGAAAAAAGTGCAAACGGCCTTACTGCTATCAGTATTAACCAATACCAGCCTGTTTACTGTTTTCACTTACATTGCGCCATTACTGCGTGAGGTGACTCGGGTTTCTGAACATGGCGTTACCGTGGTGTTATTGATTCTTGGGATTGGCTTGTCCATCGGTAGCGTAATGGGGGGTCGTTTAGGCGACAAAAATCTGGTGGGATCCATGACCCGGCTAATAGCTATACTGATAGCTATCCTACTAGCACTGCATTACACCATTGGTTTTTATTTACCGGCACTACTGACATTGTTTATCTGGAGCATTGTGGCCTTTGCCTTGTGCCCAATGTTACAACTGTTAGTGGTGGATCAGGCCCGCGACGCCCCTAATCTGGCATCAACCTTTAACCAAAGCGCGTTCAATTTAGGCAATGCATTAGGTGCCTGGTTGGGTGGCACCTTGCTGGCATTTGGGCTGCAGTTACAACAGCTTCCACTGGCTGCAATGGTTGTAATGGCAGTCGCACTGGTCACTATGTTGCGTTTAAGATTGCATTTCCGTCGGACGGCAATTGTGCAACCCATCAATTAAGTAATCAATTCATCTTGCCCTACACTTTTGTCGGGCAAATGAGCCTTTGTATTTATCACACTCCTCTCATGCAAATAATTATCATTAACATTGGTTAATGTTATAGTTTATCCCCTTATAAGCCACAACCTCTGCTGGCTAGTGGCTAAGAGTAAAACACCATAGGATAAGAAGGATAAACTGTGACCACAGGATCAACTGCAGCAAAACCCGCGTATCGCCCAGTTCCGCCACGTCTGGTTCAGGTGAAAAAGGTAGTAGATACCTCGCCGCATTTACGTCGAATCACCTTCCATAGCCCGACATTGCAGAATTATCCATCAGATTGTGCGGGCGCTCATTTGAAAATCTTCCTACCTTTGGCAAGCCAAACTCAACCGGAACTGCCAGTATTGGGCGAAAAAGGTCCGATCTGGCCTGCCGCCGAGCGGCGTCCGATTGTTCGTACCTATTCTGTTCGTGCTGTTCGCCCTGATCTGTGTGAGCTGGATATTGAGTTTGCTATCCATGATCACCGTGGCCCGGCGGTCGATTTTGCCCGCAATGCCAAAGTCGGTGATTGGTTAGGGATTACTAATCCCGGTGGGCCAGAAACAATGTTGCCAGCAGCGGCATACAGCTATCTGGTGGGTGACCCCTCCTCACTGCCCGCCATCGCCGCATTACTGGAAACCCTGCCAGCAAATGCCGAAGGCCATGCCATCATCCGTGTAGATAGTCCGCAAGATGTATTGAACCTGATCAAACCTGCCGGATTGGAGCTAAGCTGGGTCATTGGCGGTACGGAAAAAACAGATGATGTGATAACCCAGTTCTGTGCACTCAATTTGCTGATGGAGGCATCAACATTCTGGCTGGCGGGTGAGGATAGTATGGTGGTGAAATTGCGCCGTTATCTACGCCGAGAAAGGGGATGTGAGCGGCAACAACTCTATGCTGTGCCCTACTGGCGCGAAGGCCTGAATGAAGAAGATTATCACCATAAGCGCCATGAAGTTATGGACAATATTGACGAGTAAGATTAATTAATATCTATAAAATCAATGGACATTACCTGTAGTGTCCATTTTCATGGCCGTTTTTTTTTACCCTTTCCAGTTAAAACCTTGTAAATTTTCTGCGACAATTCCCTGTTATTTGTTAGTCTTAAAGCTACTTAGCCTACAATATGGCACTTAATTATCGTTAAATGGCTCTAACGCCCGTTTAATGCAGTAAAGTTATTAGGAGCGCTCTCGAAATGAAGTCGCAAAATGATCCCGGCCGATCTAAATCCCGCCATCACGAATACTCCCTTATTCTGCCAATCATTGCATTGGTTATTCTTAATATCTGGGGTAATACCAGTAATTTTGCTGCTGTTATTATCATCAACCTGATAGCACTGGTAGGTATCCTGAGCAGTGCTTTTAGCGTGGTACGTCATGCAGACGTACTGGCACACCGTCTGGGTGAACCTTATGGTTCCTTAATCCTCAGTCTGTCCGTTGTTGTGCTTGAGGTTAGCTTGATCTCAGCAATGATGGCAACAGGGGATGCGGCACCCGCCCTGATGCGCGATACCCTCTATTCAATCATCATGATTGTAATTGGTGGATTAGTCGGTGTTTCCCTGCTGCTCGGCGGGCGCAAATTTGCTACCCAACATGTCAATCTGGTGGGTATTAAGCAGTATCTGATGGCTATATTCCCGTTGGCGATCATTGTGTTGGTATTACCCAGCACACTGCCCGACGGTAATTTTAGTGTGGCACAATCACTGGTTGTCGCAGCAATTTCAGCAGCGATGTACGGTGTTTTCCTGTTGATTCAAACCAAAACGCACCAAAGCCTGTTTGTCTATGAACATGAGGATGAAGGTGACGACCCGAGTGACCCTCATCATGGTAAGCCATCCTCACACAGCAGTTTGTGGCACACCTTTTGGTTGCTAATTCATTTAGTGGCAGTAATTGCAGTGACCAAATTTGATGCCAACCCATTAGAAGCGCTGCTAACTGAGTTAAATGCACCCGCTAAATTTACCGGTTTCCTGATTGCCCTGCTTATCCTCTCCCCTGAAGGGTTAGGTGCATTAAAAGCGGTGTTGGCTAATCAGGTACAGCGCGCGATGAACCTGTTCTTCGGCTCAGTGCTGGCAACCATTTCACTGACCGTTCCTGCGGTTACCTTGATTGCGGTACTCACCGGGCAAGAGTTGAACTTTGGTCTGGAAGCACCACATATTGTGGTGATGGTGAGCGTATTGATTTTGTCGCAAATATCATTTTCCACCGGCAGAACCAACGTACTTAATGGTACCGCCCATCTGGCACTGTTTGCGGCTTATATGATGACTATCATGCTGTAGCTTCATGCCATTAGGGATAAGCAAAGGGCAAGCGTTTATCGCGCTTGCCCTTTTTTATCGGGTCATCCATTCATAACACTGAGTTATGAATAGGCATTTAGGGTGTGTTGGCAGAGTGCAGAGCGAACACAATCCTGTTTATCAAAGCGGATGATACCAATCATTTCATCCTCAGCAAAACGCTCCAGCGCATCGCTGAGACCTGATTTCACACCACGCGGAAGGTCGCATTGGGTGATATCGCCATTGACAATGACCGTAACATTTTCACCGAGACGGGTCAGAAACATCTTCATTTGGCTGGCGGTTACATTTTGTGCCTCATCGAGGATCACTACCGCATTCTCAAAGGTACGCCCGCGCATATAGGCGAAAGGCGCAATTTCCACTTTGCCGATTTCCGGGCGCAGACAATATTGCATGAAAGATGAGCCGAGTCGGCGTAGCAGAATGTCATACACCGGGCGGAAATAAGGCGCGAATTTCTCAGAGATATCACCAGGCAAGAACCCCAGATCCTCATCTGCCTGTAATACCGGTCGCGTTACAATTATCCGATCAACTTCTTTGTGAATCAGTGCTTCTGCGGCCTTAGCCGCGCTGATAAAGGTTTTACCACACCCAGCTTCGCCGGTCGCGAAGATGAGCAGTTTATTGTCTATGGCTGATAAGTAATGACCTTGAGCTTCCGTACGCGCCTGAATAACGGAGGTATCACGGCTATCCCGTGCCATACCTATTGATTCAACACCGCCCATTTGCACTAACGATGTCACGTTTTCTTCCTCACGCTGACGATGACTACGTGAATCACGTCTAATTACGCGTTTCGCTTCACGACGAGCTTTGATCACTGCTTTCTGTCTTCCCATAGTGGCACCTTACAGTTTGTTTCACCAACCGCAGCAGCGCTTGCCTGCGCGATTATATCCGCCATACTTCAAGCTGCATGTGTGTTGACTCCCTGCAACTCGAATTATTTTGGGTATATGTTTCACATACGGATGAGGTTTTGGCTTCCTTCGCAGCCAATAATAGCCAATTAAAAATGCGAGTATCCTCAGCACCTAAGCCCCAGAATGACTTGGGTAAAAATAGGACAAAGGTGAGAACAGTATCGCAAGGGGGAGTGTTACGTGACATGAATACTTGAAACAATAACGCTGGGAACAAAAATATAGTAGGAATAGATAATGACAGTACTGCGGGAAAATGAGAGTCGGAGGTGGAGCACTCGTAACAACGAGTTGCTGGAGTAAAACAGTGGTCTTGTCTTAACAGCCCAATCATGGACTCTACCATTAGCGATCCCCGCAGTGATAAACAACAGCCTAAGCTATGCACCGTGTGAAAAATACCGCCAGATGATTACAGTATAATGACACTCTTAAGTTTCGCGATCCCAAAATGTAAAAAAATATAATTTTTTTATTTATTCATTTTTTCCTCTAATTATTTTTTACATCGCGCTATACTATTAAGCCCTGTTTTACCAGCCGCATTAAACAATCTGCATAAATTCGCCTTTACCCTTTTTATTTGAGTTATAAGTAAAGACGAAAATAAAAAACATAATTAATACAACTAAATAAACTAAAATGTAATTTACTGAACCCTGCTAGCGGCTGATTCTTAAATCCTGTAAACGCGCTATTTGCTTACCCTGACTATCAAAGTTTTCCATCGCTAGCCAGTCATTAAATGACTGCTTAATTAATGGCCATTCACGGTCAGTTATGGAGTACCAATTGGTATCTCTGTTGCGCCCTTTAATCACAATGGCCTGCCGAAATTGGCCTTCATATTGAAAACCAAATCGAGCCGCAGCAGCATTTGAAGGTTCATTCAATGAATCACATTTCCACTCACAGCGCCGATAGCCTAATTTATCGAAGACATAGTGTAATAGTAAATATATTGCTTCCGTCCCCGCCGAGTTACGTTTTAAACGCGGCGACCAATTCACTGAACCTATCTCAATAACACCATTAACCTCATCAATCCGCTGCAAACCAACCGTCCCCATTGCAAGGCCAGTTTGTGCATCAATAACCGTGTAGTGGAGCGCCCCTTTCGCCTTGATCAGTGTTTGCAGATAGTGATGAAAGTCAGCTTCATTTTCAGGCCGTTCACAATAAAAGTAAGTCCAGTCATGTGCATCTTCCACCATGTGATATGCCTGGTATAACGATGTTTCATGCTTATCTGCATCAACTGGTGCCAGATAACAAAAATGGCCTGGTAAAATTTCACGTTGAGGTTGTTGCGCTGATTGCCAATCCGGTAATTCAGTGCCAATAGTTTGCCCGAAATGATTTTGCTTCACTGTATGATCCCTTTAAACGCAACTGACAGAGGAATATCAATTATCACGATACTCAATGATTTCGCACGCGGTAATCCCTGCTAAATCATAGCAATATATGAAGCAAGAATGGCAAAAGAAAGTGGCGTTTTTTGGCAGGGAATAGTTGAAACAATAGCAGTTGGGTCTGAATACCCGATATAAGCACAGGATGGCTTATTATCAGGTATTCAGAGGTGTTAGTTGTGGCCCATCACCCCCGGCGTAGATTGACTACCGGTGCAACGGTGGGAAGCTGTAGCCCTTCTTTGACTTCCAGCAATTGCCCATGTTCATCGTTATATAACGTGAGGCAGGAGCCGGCTTTAAGCTGAGCAATCATCTCTGCTGAAAGCTCCATACTGCTAGCCAACTCATCGTCATTCAGGTGTGGCCGGTGCCCACGGCGTTCCACCTGGAAACGCACCTGATTGTATTTGGCCCAGATGATGATGACCACGGCGTTGAATACCGCAATTGCCAGATACAATGCCAGGGTAGTAAGACCGCTAATAATATATATTCTGAACGGAATCGGCCCCATATTTGGCGCTCTGCCAATTATATCGAGAAAACCCTTCACGAACAGAAAGATAAAACCGATCCAAGCCAATGCCGTGATAATAATATCAATCCAGCGGGGTATCAGCCGTTGTTCAGTATGAATAAGAGGAGCACTCATGGTTTAACCCTCCCGATCCCACGGTCAGGGCTAACCCAACGCGCACGTTTACGCTTGGTATTGAGCATAACTTTTGGGAACGAAACCACTGTGGTAAACAAACTCAGCATCCAGTAGACCATGGGATACCAGATAATCCAAAACAGTGAATTACCCAGTTTAGGTTCATAGCGCCGTTCAATAACCAAGCTTATCGCGAACTGCATCAGGCAGGTCAACGCCAGAACCATCCCGGTAAAGGCTGGCGGGAAGACGGTTTGAACATGGATACCTGGCGGCAAAGTAATAACCAATCCCAGCAGGAACAGGATAATACTGAACAGGTAAGTAAACGCCCAGGTTATCGACAGTGAATATTCAAGGAACAGTAACCACATACGGCGATTACGCCAGCGCCACAGCTTAAACATATTTTTCAGGAAAACTTCAGCCCCACCCTGCGCCCAACGCAAGCGCTGCTTCCATAAACCACGTAGGGTTTCCGGCATCAAAATCCAGCACAAACCACGAGGTTCAAAGAATACTGACCAGTGCCTGATTTGTAATTTCCAACTGATATCGATGTCTTCCGTGATCATGTCCGGGCTCCAGTAGCCCACATCGGCCAATGCTCGACGGCGGAATGCAGCAACTACACCCGATACCGTGAAGACTTGGCCATAGACACGTTGTGTCCGTTTAATCAGCCCGATGATAGAAGAGAACTCACCAACCTGTACCCGACCAACTAACGTTGAACGCGTACGGATACGTGGGTTACCGGTAACGGCACCCGTGCGTGGATTCGCAATCAGCGGCGCGACCAAATAAGGCACCGCTTTGCTGTCCAGTAAAGCATCACCATCGATACATACCAGATATTCGCTACGTGCCGCTGCCGCCCCCATACGCAGAGCAATAGCTTTACCCTGATTATGAGCCAGATGAATAACACGTAAACGCGGATCCTCGGCCAACAGGCTATCCAGCACTTGCGCAGTATCATCACTGGAGCCATCGTTAATAGCGATAACTTCAATATTGGTGTAAGTCTGCGCCAACGCCGCGTGGATGGTTTCACGCGCATTCTCCCCCTCGTTAAAACAAGGGATTAAAATAGACACTAACGGATTGCCTTTCAGCTCCGGTGCTGGCACATCATCGCCCCATGGCCAGTGTCTTTCTCGGCGTAGCCAAAAATAGACACCACCGGTTATCCAAATACCGGACATAAAGAGCGGATAGAAGAAAACAAAATTCAGTAACACATCACCGGTAAAGAGCAGGATCATACCCGCAGGTATACTCAGTACCAGGCAGAGGATGAGTAACGCAATAATTCTATCGATCATATAAAGGATACCAGGCAGAAGATAGCACAGGGCGGACATCTTTTAGCGGTGGTTCGCCAGTGATAAAGTTATCCGGATAGTAACCAAAATTTTGCGCGCCATTTAACTGCAACTGGCGCATCCATCCCGCCAGTATCGGGCCGCTGATGGCATTGCTGCCCTCAGGCTTAGTCCAGTCTTTCGATTGCAGTTCAAATACGGTTTTATTCAGGGCTCCAGGGCGCTGTGCAACTTTATTAACCAGTTGCGATAGCCACTCATTAGACTCTGATAACGGCACCTTCTCCATTAGCGGCATTGCCATCGGGGCAACCCAATCATAGTTAGCCAGGAAATCATCAAGATTCTGCGCAAACCATGCTTCACTTTCCGGTTCTAAGATCGGCATAGCAAATATATTACGGGCGGATTTTACTTGCGGGCCACGGATATCACGCACCTGGCGTGTTAACTCATTAGTAAAATCAACCAGATATTTACTTTTATATCGCGTCCAGCGGGCCATGGTTTCCGGGTCTTTACGTATTTCTGCAACAGAGCCTGGGAAACCGGCTTTCTCATATGCGCGGATAGCATCCGGCGATGCATCTTCAAAATCAGACATTACAGCATCGTCATGATAGAGAATCCCGTCAATTGGGGCGCTGTAGGCCATATCGCGATAAATATCGATGATGCGCTGCCTGACTTCCGGGTTAAATGGCGATAGGCGACGATATTGATCCGGGTCGATGCTGGTTTTACCTGTCTTCGGATCAATACGTTTAATCCGAGGTAACGACGGGTCCATCTCAAACGCCAGCACGGGCATCCAGGCATAAACATCCACATCAGGGCGTGATGCCAATTGCCAGGCAACGCGGTTAAACAGATCCTGACGCATTGGTATCCAGCGATTAGGGAAGTAAACCTGACGGATATTGCCGTCCCCTTTTGGATCAGAAAAGGCTTGCAGGAACACGGTCGTGACACGTAGATCAGAAATCCGCTGAACCAGTTTATCGAGATTTTCCTTTTCCTGTACCGGGTCTGGATCGTAGAGATAATCCAAATCGACATGCGCTACCCGCATGATGTCTTTTTCCTGCACGGAGGTAACCAACTGGGCAAAGTCTTTCAACGACGGATTATTACTGATCAGAATACGCGGTATATTCATCAGATCATTGACGTTGCCAATGCCCGGCTCCAGCGTCATCGCCATTTGGTAACCGTGTTGGCGTAAGATATTTATCACGGTTCCATTGGCTGCACCGTATGGCCAAACCCACACTCTCGGCTGTTTCCCTGTAGCCTGAATAAGGCGCTGGGTTATCAAGGTTACGTCTTTTTCCATCCGCTGCTTGAAGGCTGCTTCAGTTTCGTATTTCTTCGTTTTAGGGTCATAAATCAAATTGGCTGCTGCCGGCTCGGTATTGCCTTGTGGATTGGCTATCACACCGTAGTGCGAAGCGTAAGTATGAGCGCCTATTTCAATCAGTTTTGATTTAGCCATTTCACTGATCTGTTTCCAGGTAAGGAAACGATCGCGATCGGTACTCAAACCACCAAAGTCCACCTTTTTATCTGATGGTGTATCTATCCAAGTCCCCACCGGAGCCAGTACTGCGCTCAAATTATTGGCTTCTAACAATGGGTAAACACGGTTATAGAAACTGCTATAACCATCATCAAAGGTCAGCAAAACGGCTTTATTCGGCAGTGGTGCACCGCCATTATGGGCCGCTAGAATTTGATCAACGGACACCACGTTGTAGCGGTTATCCTTTAGCCAGGCCAATTGCTCGCTTAATGCGCTGCTTCTTACCGACAGATAACGTTGGTCTGCGGAGTCATCTTCAACGTCGTGATAAGCGATAACCACAAAGGTATTTTTTTGCCACGGCCTTTCACTTAGCGGCAATGCACGCTCAGCCGGGGGAACAAATACCGGTTTCTCTGCATAGCAGACAGAGGCCAGTACCGTTATCATTCCTACTACAAGTATTCGTATAAAAAATAGTATCTTCACCATGACGCTGATCCCTTAGAAACGGTAATTCAAATCGAAAGCGAGCGAGAGATCGTGCTCACGAGCACCATCATAAGGGCGCTTATCGTAGGTCACTGCCACTCCCGTATCCACGACATCATTCCATTGAACACGCTGCCCATAGCCTGCTGTGGTTACCAGACCATTACCGTAGTTTTTCTCCCAATAACCACCGACACCGAACTGAATTTGTTGGCTCCAGACGGTTTTATAATGGCGATACATGATGTGATTTAAGGTAATGGCAGGGACGTAGGTGAAATCACTTTTCGGGTTATAGTAAATTACGTCTTCTTTGGTGTTATGGCTCGACGCTAACCCTAAGCTAAGATCTGCCGTCAGGTAAGGGCCAGTCCAAATACGCTGGCGTGCATTGAACTCATATTCCCACCGGTTGTTGCCGTCAGAGAAACGTGACGGTGTCACGCTAAATTCAGCATCGCGCCGATCATCCGCTTTCCAAAACACATAAGCTGACGCACTGTTAGCGGATATATTATTTTTCAAGGCACGCAATGGGGTCTCTTTGGCCAATCTCTCAACCTGCCCGCCCACCCGCCAGTGATCATTAAAATCGTACCAAGTCGATAACCGAGCACCGGTTTTGTTACCAAAACCGTAATTCTGATTATTCACTTCGGCCTCAACCCAATGGTCACGGGAAGTCCACTCGCCCCCTAACCGCATAGCACGATTAATGCCTTTTCCTTCTTCAAATTGCGCATTGTCGTAGCTACCACCACCGAATACTCGCCAGTTTTCGGCTATCGGAGGGCTATACAGCAACGTTTCAACGCCAAAGTCCTTGTTGCCACTAATTGGGCTATTAGAAGAAATAGTTCGATTACCGGTTACACGCAATTCATACATGTTATGCACTTTGCGCTGGCGATCGAGTTCCTGAGAGGGGACATCTTCAGGAGAACGGGTAATCACATCATCAGTGAGTAACTCCATCTGATGCCATTCCTGCAAGTCCATCGCAGTTTCAGCTTGTGCGCGTTCCAGAATAAGACTGCGCGGGGCCAATGACTCTATTGCTTTCAACTCTTGTTCAGATTTGCGTGGTAAATCTCTTGCCAAATAAACACTGGCTAATGCAATACGTAAATTCTGGTTAGCAGGCGCGGTACTGGATAGCGTTTCCAGTTTTTTCTGTGCCGCAGGCAGATCATTGAGTGCCACCAGGGATTGAACCAGCAAGGTCTGCCCTTCCATCCAATCATCATTGGGCTCTTTACCCGGCAGGCCATAAACCCCCACCTGATACGGCGTTTGCTCGCTGTAGTTTTTAGCGAATTGATGCGCCTTGTCCAATTGCTCACTTTCATTCAACGCGTAATAGAGATCATCCGCATCAAGCAAATCATCGCTGTTACGGAATGTTTTGCCATCGGCGTAATACAAACTGGTCAGGATCGGTGCTGCTTTTTCTGGCATCCGGCGATCGATATAAGCAGATGCCGCCCAGCGACGCGCATAATCCGGCATTTTGTAGCCTTCGGCTTCCATGCCTTCATATTCTTTAATAAGTTGTTCGGTATTACGGCGAACCAATAATGCGCCTAATCTATCGATGCGCGCACGTTGATAGTCGGCCTGTGCTTCAGGATCTTTGCTCCAGCGGGTTAACAAATCCTGGTAATCAGCCAACGCTTGATCAGCGATGTAGAATCGCTCCGTTTCACTGCGCGTTGGTAACACCGCCATACGGACTTGTTCTGCAGCAGCATCTCGCTCAAGTTGTCGATATTGCTCTGCGGTCACTAATTTTGGATTCTCTTTAGCAAGTTGCAACGCAGGATCGGCAATACGGTTTCTTTGCAGAATCTCAAGGTGATTTTTTAATACTTCCTCAGATTCAGGTGCCAGTCGCACCGCCTCGCTGGAGGCCTGCAAAGCATCGTAATTGCGGTTGGTTGCTCGATTAAGATAAGAAAGGGTCATATAGTTTTTTGCGGAAGGGTCACGCGCAGCCAAGTCTTTTGCCTGCTGTAAAGCTTCACCACCACGCCCAGAATCCGCCTGAGTCATTATCATGCCAGTGATAAGGTCTGGGTTGGTTGGGTCTTTCTTTAAACTGCTTTGCCACAATGCCAACGCCTGATCCCAACGTTTTTCATTGCGATATGCACGTGCCGCAGACGCTAAGCCGCGCGAAGAAAGATTCATTGACGAGTGGTATCTTTCGTAAACTTCAATAACCTCTTGATCGCGCCCTGCCCAACCGGCTATTTGTAACCAGTCGTCGACCTGCCCACTATTGAGAGGGCCAGATTTGGATTCTTTTTGTAAGTAGTCAAGGACCGGCGCGGTATCTCCTGATCTGGCTTGGATGATTAACGAATCATACTGTGTATCCGCCAAAACTGGATTAACTGAAAGGCCGGAAATTAATAGCGCTAATAAAGTTATTCTGTGCCGGTGCAACGGGCGCAGTAGTGTCGTAAATGCGTTATACATTATATAACCCTTAAGCCAGCAACTTGTTTGATAATTAAGGAAAGTTACTTCCCGAACGTCCATTTTTCATTATCGATTATGATGAAATGAAGTCCTTAAAATGTATTACAGCATGTTACATAGGATAGTTGAAAGAAAATACTGTTGTCGAATTATTATAGGATATTGTTATTCCAGCGATTAATGGAGGTATAAATGTGTTATAGCGGTTAATTTTGATGAAATCAAGAATAATCCTAGGTTAAAATTCTGCAAAAAGATAAGATTTAGAGATTAAATTTTTTTACTAAGCCAATCCTGCGATACAGTGTTCTGCAAAGCGCAGCACGATTTGATTTTTAGGCTGGTTTGGCCTGTTTTAGCCAGGTTAGATTTTAAATATCTAACATATTCTTTATATTATAATAAAAATACAAGTCTGCTATTATTAGCAATAATGGATTATTACAGACGTTATCATTAAGAATCAAACTGTCAGAAAACCGAGTATCACGGATAGGATCCTGACAATCAAACCGTAACATACCTTTATATTTTAACTCATCATTTCATATAGTTAATTTCCAGTAACATTTAACTATTTGGTATCCATGTCTTTGACGAAATAAAAATAGACTCTGTTAAAATGGCAAGAGTCTATTTTCAAAGATGAATTTAATTCATATAAAACGCAGTGTTCAGCACAGATCAATCACAACGCTGCAAGCCACGATCGAGTTTACTTAAAAATTCATAACCGTTGTCAGTAATCAGAATCATATCCTCCAACATGATCGAACCGATCCCAATACCGTAATAGGGAGTTTCAAGGCTTAACACCATCCCAGGCTGGAAGGTTTCAGTTGCTGATGTGCTAATAAAAGGGGCTTCTTCTAACCCCAAAAATACACCGTCACCATGCCCAAGATGACCGCGATTATAATGTGGTAGGCCAGATTTCTTGATGACATCCATCGTCGAGTCGAAAACATCTTTTAATTTAACCCCCGGAGCTACCCTCGAGAGCATATGTTCATGACCAATTCTAATGGTGTCATATATTTGCTTTGCTAGTGGGTCCGGCTCTCCCAGAACAAAAGTTCGGGCCAGATCGGCTCCATAGCCTGCAACATCCACACCGCAGTCAAACTTAATTAAGTCTCCCAGCTTGGCTGGGGTGTCATCCGCCTGCATTTTTGGCGAGAAGTTATCGCCAACAGAAATAAGATTGAAACGGGAGAAGTTTGTTTCTGGGAACGTCATCACTGCGGCTTTGAATGCCGCTGTCAGTTGTGCTGCAGTACAACCGACGCGAATTTCTTTCACCGCACTGGCAATACCAAACTCGGTGATCTCAGCACTTTTGCGCAGGTGTTTAATCTCCCACTGGCTTTTAATCATCCTTATTTCATTAAACAACGGAGTCGAGTCAACCAATTTTAGCCCTGGCGCTACTTTGTCCAGAACAGTTTTTCCCCCGTTAGACATGGCATGTAATTCAATGGCAATGGTCTTACCCAGCACTCCAGCATCATCAAGAGCGGCTTTCACTAAACTAAAAACAGCTTCAACTGGCGGGCCTATCGGCCGCTCACGCTTTTTCTGGTGATTAAGCGGATTACGTGGAGAGTCGACATCGACCCACACCGGAAAGGTTTTTAGCACCATATTAGGCATATCAAAGTGGGTGCTGGCTGCTTCAAATTCATTCATGATGATTTGCGAAGGAATTGCCGCATCACGGAACATAATCGCAACCGCCGCACCGGTGTGCCGGAAGGTATACATAAAGAAACTGGCGAACCCAGTGAGATAATAGAAATTATCACATACTGTAACCACCAGAGCGTCGAGCCCTTCTCGCTCCATGACCGTGCGGGCTTTGCGACTTACCGCATCAAGATGTGCAATCTTTTCTTTATTCACCACGTTGTCCTTCAAGATTTACTTTATTTGTGTGTTGAATAATATACCTAAAGTCATTGAAGGTGCAGGTACGGAACCAATACAATTTATCGCCGACTAATCAATAGTGTAATTCACCGACATTACCCCTTTTTTCTCCGAAATAGACTGTATAACAACATGGCCCAACTCACGCAGAGAACAAACATGGGTACCGCCACAGGCATACGCCGGTAATTTGCCAAATCCAATTTCGCGGAAATTACCCTGTATCCGCGTCTGTCTTGGTAAATCCTGGTCAATAAATTGCTCTAAGGCTGTCTGAATAATATTGATATCAATAGGATGTTGCTTCTCGGCCCGCTTAAATGAGACTCGCCCCTCCCCTGGCCAATGATGGGCTTTTATTGGCAACCAACCATAGCTTTCGCCAATATTACCAATCACATGTCCAGCGGAATGCATGCGTGTATTCAAGATGCGCCGTTCACGGTCGACATGCGCAGGCTGTTTACCCAAGGCAACAGGCAGGGCCACATAGTGAACCACTTGATTTTGTTGCTGAACCACATGTAATACCGGACTACCGCCAATTGAACCGATATCGGAAGGTTGCCCACCACCTTGCGGATGGAAAATAGTTTCCTGCAATATTAGGGCGAATTGTTCACCGTCAGGCGTGCAGCTCAGGACATTTACATCCGCAGCCAGTGTATCGTTGTCAAAAAATAGGCGAGTTGTCATAGTCATTGTCCTTTTATCATTTCCATTATGATTATATTGATGTCAGTCTGTCGTGATAATCCATCATGAACTCAAAGGACTGTTGCGTTGTGAGCACAAATCAATCTCTGACTCTGCTAAGTGAGATGGCTGTTTTCGTTAAAGTGGTAGAAACCGGCAGTTTCTCTGTTGTCGCACGCCAGCTAGGTGTTTCACCCTCAGCAATCAGTCGCAGCGTCAGCCGGCTCGAAAAAGCACTGGCAACGCGCTTATTACACCGAACTACACGTAAGTTGCGTTTGAGCGAAAGCGGCGAGGAAGTTTTTAAACGCTGTCATATGATGCTTAACGCAGCCAATTCAGTGATGGAGGTGAGTGGTCAGTACAATCAGGAACCGGAAGGACTCATCCGTATCAGTGTGCCAAAAGCTGTTGGCCGCTTTGTCGTTCACCCGCATATACCTGAATTCTTGCGCCGCCACAGTAAAATAGATGTACAACTGATCTTAGATGATCGCTACGTTGATTTAATTGAAGAAAATGTAGATCTGTCAATTCGCATTACTGACCAACCCCCACCGGGAATGATTGGCCGCCAATTGATGACTATCGAACACTTGCTGTGTGCCACACCCGAGTATCTCTCTATTCATGGAGTTCCCCTACATCCTCATGATTTGGCACACCATAGTTGTATTTATCTCGGAGAAACACCGGGGGATGCCCGCTGGAAATTCCGCCAAGGTAGCAAAGCGGCGACTGTCGCAGTACGGGGCCGCTACGCAGCTAACCATACCGGTGTCAGACTAGATGCCGTCTTACAGCATATAGGTATTGGTAGCCTGCCTTATTTTACGGCCAGAACAGCATTGCAACAGGGGTTGATAGTGCAGGTATTACCGGGGTGGCGCTTTACCAGTTCGTATAGCGGCGGCTTGTGGTTACTCTACCCACCAACCCGCTATTTACCCCCCAAACTCCGCGTGTTTATTGATTATATTGTCAATTGTTTACATGATGAACCCAACTTACCCCCCGCTGCGGTTAAACTACCAGCGATTTAATCTGCTGTATTAACCCCCACTAAGTGGCTGGTTGGGTACCTGCGGTACAATTATCGCTTTTTCGCCAGTAATGTCGCAAAGCGCAATTTTATCCGGTTGCCTTGGGCGTCAGTCTTATGTAATTGCCCAACATCTTCGTTGTACTTGATAATATCCCAATCTTTATAGTAATGACTTAACTCACCTGACTTTAATGTAAAGGAGAACGGCACAGTACAAGGGAAGTCATCGGTAGACATGGCAGAGATAATCAAATTATAACCGCCGGGCAAGGTGCACTCTTGCATATTATTAATAATAGAGGGAATTCTTTCCGGTTGCAGGAACATCAGGACCACGGTCGACAGAATAAAATCATAGCGGTTATCTACACTGGCATCATTAATATTGTAAGTGCTGGCGGTAATATTTTGCAGTTCTTCCTGTGCAATAATTTGCTGCAAGTTACTGATACTGTCGCTATTTTTGTCTACCGCCGTGACATCAAAACCCAACAAATTCAGATACAACGAGTTCCGACCGGAACCACAGCCTAAATCCAATGCTTTGCCCGGTTTAACCGTTCTCACCGCTTCAATAACTTCAGAGTGCGTCGCGGTTAAATCGTATTTTTTATGATAAAAATCTTCCGCCGTGCAATAGAAACTGAGCTGGCATTGCAGATCATCTGAACAGGAGGCAATACGGTGCCAGACTTGAGGGTCAATAAACGGCGGTTGCTGCTCACAAGAGAAGCTATGCCTTGCCAGAGTGTTCCCTGCTTCATCGAGGATCAGAAAATCCATCTCCCCACTTAGGATGGTCAGTTTGGCCCAAGTACCTGCCTTGGTATTGTGTTTTTCCCGAAACATCGCCGGTACAGCGGCGCTGTTCCAGACAGGTAACTCTTTATAACACAGCAGCGCTGATGTATTTTCCATACTGATACTCCTCAGATAACTTAAAGATGCATTTAATATGCAACATATAGTACAGCATTAACATTATCAAATGAAGCCGTCGGAACAAACAAATTCGGCACGGGCTTTGGTTTGTTTAAATCAGTCAACAAATTGAAATAAAAGATAATATTACATCAAGGCATCGTGCGTTTAATCGTTTTTAAACTTTCGATATGGCTGGCCAGTTTTTGAATATCGTCATCCGTCAGATGTGCTTTGGCCTTATTGCCTCGGCCAACAATCTTGCCATCGCGGCGAGCAGTTAGACCATCAACAATCTCATCACGCGATAACGATATCAGTGGCGGCGCTTTATCCAAGCCTTTGCGATCAGCCGAGCGCCCATGGCAACTTGAACAAGTTTGTTTATAAATATGTTCACCGTCAGTGGCTGCCTGAACCGTGACACTGAGCAGCAGAACACCGGCGGTTAACAACAGCACTACCTTCATTATGCACCCGCCGCCCATTGTTGGAACAACGTAACCAGCGCCTGCTCATTACGTGCGCCCTGATGCAGTTGCGTCACTTTACCACTGCGGTCAATCAGGAAAGAAGTGGGGGTGCCAATAACCTGGTAACGTTCTTGTGTGATACCTAATTGATCACGAATGACCGGATAGCTAATATTCCTCTGAGCCAGCACCGGATTGATATCCACCTGCTCAGGATCGGTGTTAATCGCCACAACCACGATATCATTCCGATACTCCTGACTCAGTTTATCCAGCGCCGCCATTTCAGCCAGGCAACCGCCACAGCTAGCTGACCAGAAGTTGAGGTACACCTGCTTACCTTTCCATTGATCAAGTGCTACCGGCTTGCCTTGCAGGTCATAAGCCGCCAATTGAGGGGCAACTTCCCCCACCACTAACTCTTCTTGTTTACATGCGCTAAGTAGCAATAACACACCACACACACCGATAATTTTTAACCGATTACGCCACATGATGACGGCTCTCTTCATTAAGATATTTGCCGTGCTGGAGCCGGATTACCCGATCAGCAACACACCCTAAATCTGGATTGTGGGTGACCATGACAATGGTTCTACCCTGACGATGAATATGATTTAGCAGATCCAGCACCCGCTGTTCATTCTCTTCATCAAGGTTGCCGGTCGGTTCATCCGCAAAAATGATAGGAGGCTGATTAACAAGTGCACGCGCAATACATACCCGCTGTTGCTCACCACCAGAGAGTTGGCTAGGTAAATGCCCCATACGCGGTGTCATCCCGACTTGTTCCAAAACCTGCCGCGCCGCGTCTTCATCAACCACACTGTGATAATGCTGCGCTAACATAATGTTCTCTAACGCGGTCAGGTAAGGGATCAGGTGAAACTGTTGAAAAACCAGCCCTATCTTGTCAGCCCGAAACTGTCTGCGGCCTTCTTCGTCTAAGCCTGCGGCATCAATACCATCAAGTAACACCTGCCCTTCGCTAACGGTATCCAGACAGGTCAGGATATTCATTAATGTTGTTTTACCTGAACCCGATGCCCCCATAATCGCCACAAACTCACCACGATTAATGCGGATATTAATGTCTTCCAGCGCTGTAACTTGCCCAAAACGCTTATATAAATGTCGGGTTTCAATGACGGCATCCGTGGGGTGTTCAGGTTTCACCCGTGTTAGTGGCGATGTCATTTGCTACTCTCCTTTCAGGACTTTAGCGGGTTCAATATGAATAGCCCGGCGGGTGGGAACAATTGCCGCCACGGCGGCGACTAACAATGACAATACCAGGGTCAATGGCAGTACTGGTGCCCGCAAAGCGATTGCCGCACTGAACACCGTCTGACCCAATACTTGCGCCAATACATAGCCAAGCAGAGCACCGCAGACTGCGGCAGCCAGTGATATAATCAGCGTTTCAGTCAGCATCTGACGAATAATATCGGCATCACTGGCACCCAATGCTTTTTGCAGGGCGAACTCTTTCGAACGCTCACCCACTATCGCCATTAAGGTGGTGTTAACGCACAGGGATGACAAAATAAGGATCACTACGGAGACCAGCCCCATCAGCCCTTTTATTTTATCAAGCACCTGACCTTCAGAAGCGGAGACCTTACGGATTGGCCGAATTTCAAGATCAGGATATTGTTCACGCAGATGGCTGGCGAATGTTTCAACCTGCCCCACATCATTACTGACGCTAAGAAGCGCATTGCTGATATGCCCCGGTTGATTGAGCCATTTTTGCGCCAGTTCAAGATTGACGATTAACATGTTATCCGTGGCGTCACCCGCTTCAACAATACCTTTGACCTGTAGACGCTGGCGAGTCGCTCCATTCACTAATGTAATGCTATCGCCTACTTTGACGTGCAAGCGTTCGGCAAGTTTGACACCAATCATGGCATTGCGATCATCAAAACTGACGCCGATCCAGTTGCCGGTTACTTGCCAGTAGGGAACGAGCTGTTGTAGAGATTCAAACCACACCCCCATCAGCACCACTTTTTCTAATTCGGTACGGGCCATACCATAAATATAGGGGCTGGAGGCATTGATAAGCCCTTTTGGGGCCGCATCTATAATCGGTTGAAATCGCTGTTGTTCAAAAGAGTTACCATGCCCTGGGCCGATATAGAAATTGGCACCAAAGGTTCTTAACTCCTGGCTCATCTTGGCATTAATATCGAAATAAACTGCCGACATCGCGGTGACAATTGCCGCGCCAACAGTGAGTGCGGCAAATACCACACTGACCCGTTGCATCCGCAGGCGCAGTGCACGTAATACCAATCGCCAGAACATACTATTACTGCCTTTATGCTGTATTGCGCGATGATTAGCGGCCATAAAGCACCTCCACTGGATAGAGACTGGCAATACGCCGGGCAGGGAACCAGGTACCTATGATGGCAATCAACACGGATATCACCAGCACACAAGGCACCACCATCCAGGCAAAACTAAGCGGAGCGCCGAACAACATCAGGCCAATGGTTTTTGCCAAGCCCCAGCCAGCCAAACAGCCCGCTAAACCACCAATCAAGCCACTGATTGCTGCTTCAAGATAAAACAGCATCAAAATTTGCCACTGACGCGCCCCCAATGCTTTCATCAAACCAATCTCTTTAGCACGTTCCATAATCGTGCTGGTCATCAGCGATGCTATTCCCATTGCCGCAGCTATCAACGCAGCCAGCGTAACCACCGCCAACAGGAGTTGTATTTTTTCAATCACCACGCCTTCAGATGCAGCAACCTGCCAGATAGGCCGCACTACTGAGCCGGAAATCGCCTCCTCCAGTTGGTGCGCAATTGAAGAAACGTAGGCGGTGCAATACCACAGGTCATATTCTTCGGCATTGAGGGCTTCAAGGTTTTCGCGCGCTTTACGCGACAACTCATTTTCCGGCACAGTCAATGCTGAAACCCGCACCGCTTGGATTTTCCCTGGTAGACCGAGTAGTGATTGTACTGCGCTTAGGGGTAACACCAGGCGGCTCTCTTCTTCACCACCACTACTCAGCACCCCACTTATCTTCACCGTTAGTGGGCCAGAGGCACCGTTGAGGTGCAACTCATCACCGACTTTCCAGCCAGTTTGCTGTGCCAGTTGTTTACCTAACAACGCCTCAACCGCTATAGCATCGGCTTTAACTGGCTCCTGCGGCCAGTTACCCTTAACCTGCCAATACGGGCTGATAATTTGCTGACCGGTGTGATAGTCCTCTTCATCGGGTACATCAACCGGCTGATTAAAATAGGTCCCCAGCAGCGGAATAATCTGGCCTTTAACATCAGTTTCACCGCTCAGTAGTGGCGCAAAACCGACAATATTGTTACGCCAAAAAATATCTTTGATATTGGGTAACTCAGCTTGATCAAGGAAATCCTGCCCGCTAAGTGGGTTACTCTGCTCACCGAACAGTGAAGGTAGTGCCACCTGTCCAGCAGGCTCAATCAAAATATTGGCACCATAAGACTTCAACTCACGCGACATTTTATCGCCAATATCTATCGACACCGCCAACAATGACGAGATGAGTCCGGCAGCGAGGAAGACCGTAAATACCGCCAGGGATTTACGCCGGACATTCCTGAACCAAGACTGCTTGAGCATGCGCCATAGCATAATTATGGATTCTCCTGCGTGTCACTGCCTTCACTACTGGCAACGGATGTCACAAACAGCTCCGGGTGTTCGCGGAAACGGTTGTAATTCGCCTCAGAGGAGAAGAAGTAGGTTTTATCGCCATAGCTGTACTTAAATTCTGCCTTTTGATTGGTGAGGCGAGTCTTATCAACCGGATCAATTACATCAAGCGTCACTACCGTGGTGAAGTAATTGACTCCCGCCTCTAAAGAGGCTTTGGGAATCACTAACTCTTTATCATCACTTTTCCAACCCTCCAACGGTATCGGGTTACAGCCCCCTGCTTTACCGATCGACGGAATGAAAATATGCACTGCGCAGGCAACGCAAATAACCTGGTTGCCTTCCATGACATACCCTTGATCACCACACAACAAGCAGGCATCGAAGACCACACTCAGGCGCAGACGATCGGGATAACGGTTAATAATAAAGAAACGCACTGCTTTGCCATCCTCGGCGACCCAGACAAAACGATGCAACTTACCATCGCGTACCTGCTCGACTGGTATACGGACTAAACCATCAGCCGAGAGTGTCACAGGCAAGGCCTCAGACAACTGCGGTGGTTGAGAGGCGACGTTATCCCAGTACAGTTGAGCGCCGGCGACCATAACCCATGCCAGCAAGGAAAAAACAAAGATTCTGCGTACATTACGGTAATCAGCTAAGGCTTTACGGTGAGCAATCGGGTCTAAATTTTCACCGACAACCCGGCGGAAATTACGTAACGGTATCAAGTAACAAAAGGTCGTAAAGGCCAGAAGCAGCGCACAAATGTAACTCAGCCAGGCATGCCCATTGGTAACTAAAGCGACATAGCTGAGTAGTGATTTAGCCAGTGGCACAACCTGTAACTTCATTAATAACAGAATGCCATTGCCACTAAGTGGCAAAATCAGTAATACCGTGATAAGTATCAATAACGGCCAACGGCAACGAGGCAACTGCCTGACCATCATCAGCAATAATACGGCACTGAAAATAACCCAGCCGAATGCCACGACAATAGCCGCCAGATTGAGCAGTAAATCGGTGTTGATGACATGGGTATTGGTAAAGGCACCGAGATTCGGGTTATTGCCCCAATTGAAGGCCGCCCCCAATACCAACAGGGCTTGCCAGGCATAACCTAACGACTGGCGGAGCGTAAATTGACTTAACAAGAATAACAGCAGTGCGAGAAGTTGCCCTCCCGCCAGAACTAGCTGCAATTGCTGCGATTTTGGGTAATGAGTACCGGCCCAAATACCCACGATAGCCATGAGTACCGTTATCCATACCACCCGGTTCAATGCAGGGGCTGGCCTGAATGCCCAACTTAACCCCAATAACAACGCTACCGGTAAAAAGGCTTGTAGCACGGAAACAAAAAAATAACTCATTAGCACACACCTTGGGCAAGAAAATCACAACACCTGCCAGTTATCACTGACCAGCTTTTACATCGCGCTGATAACAATGCTCTAATAAAAACGCTCTAATAAAAACGCTCTGACCGTCTAGCATTAAGAAAAAACCGCGATAACTGTTTAAGCCATCGCGGTCATTGCTATCAATTCAAACCGGTATATTTAAAGTCATAACTCACATCAAACGGTTTCCACCAGCGGCCAACACCGGTTTCGCTATCAGTATGGCGATGTAGCCCAGCTTTAGATGGCTCACTGATGTGGTAAGTGACTTTATAGTTACCTACACCCATCATTTTAATGTTGGCACCGTAGTGTGGACCGTCGCTGGCAACCATCGGCATGAATGTGCCTTCTTGTTTTGCGCCAGTGTCCGTGTTCACCAAGGTATAAGCGATAGTCAGGTACGGCATCCATTCACCCGCACCAAACCCATTTTTATTGCCTTCGGTGGCATGGATATCTGCCTCCAGATGAATGTCAGCTTTCGCGGCTGGCAACCCCATACCACGCGGTTCCATATCGATTGGCTGCAAGTAAACCGCAGCAATTTCCATATCATTAATCTTGATAGGCTCGCCAGCCGGATACTCTTTAAAGGCGAAAGCTGCAGGCGCTGCAAAAATGCTGGCGATAATGCTGCTGGCAATAATCGTTTTCTTCATGGTCATGTAGCACACCCTCTGGTATCAAATGATAATTACATTGTCGTTATTCACACCGGCATCATGCCGGACCATTACGCTAAGACAGTACGACCACGCCGTTGCATTACCCAAAGAGCAACCAGCGCAGCAATCAGTAATATCCCTTGAGGGATCAGGGTTTCCAGATATGGATAGATCCCCAACCAACTGATTTCAGGTATGCCAGCTAGCAGTGTCGGCTCAAATAATTTACCTTCAATTAGTTCAAGGACACTCTTACCGGCAAACACAAACGCCATCAGGTACATAAAACCGCCGGTAAACATAAAGAAGGGTTTAATTGGCAATTTGACGACGGTAAAACGCATGACCAGATAAGCGGCCAACAAGAATACGCAGCCAACGCCAAAACCCGCCAGAATGGACAAGTGGCCGCTGGTGGTGCTGGCATCGCCCATCAGGGCCAAATAGAACAGTACGGTTTCAGCCCCTTCACGGTATACCGCCAGGAAGCTTGTCAGCCATAACCCGACCATCGAACCACTACTGAGTGATTTAGAAAATTTCCCTTCAAGATAGGCTTTCCATTGGCGCGCTTCAGTCTTCGACAGTAGCCAGTAACTCATTGAGAACAGCATCACCACGGCAATCATCATGGTGAAACCTTCTAATAGTTCCCGGCTTTGCCCTGAATTGGCAAATAGCCACTGGAAGACGAAAGCGGTTAGCACGCTGGCGATTAAGGCCACTACGACGGATTGGCGAATGAGCGGCAATTTATCCTGATGGTTGTTTTTCACCAGATAAGCCACTATTGCTGCAACAATAAGTAAGGCCTCCAGACCTTCACGCACAATAATCAGCAGGCTATAGATGAACAGACTCCAGTTAGTTTCATCCCCCCCACCCAGCATCTCTACAGCGCTGGCCAGATCCTTTTGCAACGTGACGGCTTCAGCTTGTAACTGTTCGACTGGCTGACCGGCTTTCATCAGACTAACTAAACGGGTGAAATGCCCTTCTAACGTCGATTTAAACGCAGCATCACGTGAACCAACTTTATTCTCCATGCCACTGGCTTCGAACAAATCAAAGTAGGTATCCTGCACCGCCATCATTGCGGGTGTGGTCTGGCCCTTTTGGTACTGACCGATAGCCCGGCTAATTGCCTGATCTATTTTGCTGGAAACCGCCGCCCAATCCGCATTCGCTTGCCCATCAGCATTGGCATCTGACGCCGATGATTGCCCAACATTGGCTTGATCTGCGGTGACTTGTTGTTGTTCTCGCGTTGTTGGTAAGCCCGGAAGGGTATCTTCGATAGTTTGCAGTAAAGCGGTGACACGATAGGCCACGTCGGTCATTTGGTCTGGCTTGCGGGTGAGATCGATTAATGCGGTAAATTGTTGGTTAATCGCTGCCGCTGCTTGTGCGGAACGGTTGCCCCGTACTGACATTTCCATTTCAGAGTTTTTAAAACCTTGATAATGAGCCTGTTGCACGCTGTTACTGGCTGCGGCGAACTTCCCTTCTTGATATTCACTGATGGCTTGTGCCAGCAAGTCATCAATGATTTTGAAACTCTGCTGCCAGTACAGCGCAATCTCGCTGTTTTCATAGGCAGCATGTTGCTGTTCTGCGTTAAGTCTATGCCCATCGGCCAATACCGGCAGCACCGCCGTTAGCTCACTTTTAAGCCAATCGATTTTACTATCAACATCAGCTTGTGGCTTGCCCTCACCAATCATGCGCCGGATTTCGCCAAATGCGGCTTCCATCTGGTAGCTCTTCTGGGCGGAGATATTGATACGAATCGGGCCTTCGAGGTTCTCAAATACCTCAAAATAAGCCATCTGCACCGTAGTACGGGCTTCATTATTGTTCTGTTGTTGGTACAACTGAGACGTTTTATCAAGACGGGATTGGATATCATTAACCAACTGCGGGTAATCCACAGCAGCCCAGGTTACTGACGCAGATAGCCACCAACAGCAGCAAAGTAGAAAGAGCTTGTGCCAAATTCGCATATTTAAGTAACGCACATGATGTTGATAATGAGATTTATTTACATTACCACTAAACAATTGAAATGTGTCTTGATCCGCATCAAAAAATATTTGGTTTCTTGAATTTTTGTTTAAAAATGCGGAGCACCCCGCAATTTCATATTGGGAAAGAGTAAACGCAAGGCAAACAGCAGATTTTTTCATTCAGTGAGTTGCGGTGAGGCAGAAAATCACCTGGCCTGCTGCGGAAGTACCACAGGCGTGCATAACCTAATTCCGCAGACAGGCGTTTATGTAAGTGAAATATTTATCTGAGTAAAAATACTTAATGGTTAATTAAAGCACCTGGTCGCCAGTAACCTATTAGAAGAAATATTTAAATCTGGCACGGACACCATAGCGGTCATCGTTTTCAGCATTGACCACTTTATTGTCAGGTGATACTTCCAATTTAGACCAGTAAGCACCAAGATATAAATTAAAGTTATTCATATCCATAATATTGGCAATTTTATAGGAAGTATGAATCGTGTGAACATCATATTTATCTGGCGAGGTCAATAATCCTGAAGTAACCAACCCTGCATTTGCACTGTTGAAATATTCGATGTCGTTGTGTGCGTAAATATAACCAATTTCAAAGTTTCGCCATAAGATATTAGCCCCCGCACTGAAGTTCTTCTCATTGGTAGCATCCATATAAGCTGAACTCAGATTAGCGACAATACCATTCTCAGGATCTTTATCCTGATTATTCCAAGTCAATGTTGCCCCATAACCATTACGTTTCGATTGATCCTGGAACTGACCCTGATCATCACGATAACCATAGGCATTACTGATAACGTTACTTTCCATTGCTATAGCCGCAGAAAGACTATCTTGTTTCCACGAAATCACTGGGCGAATATATGCCACATTTTTTTCGTTTTCCAACGTATTGCCATGATAATTTTTATCAGCGAATAACGTGGTTCCGTCTTTTAGAATGGTGTTAACTTCAAAATACCAGTTACCCAGATATTTACTCACCAGGAAGTTACCGCCATTGTTGCTGCGCCCACGGCCTTCTTTCATCATATAGATGTAGCCATAACCATCGCTGTAGAGATCATTCGCGGTATTCCCCGAATGTTGGACGAAAGTATCCTGATTTAGCGGGAACATATCATAGGCTTCAAAGCGACCGACTTTAACTTTCCAATCTTTTTCATTACCAAAGAAGAACGCTGCGTCATCGAGGTTCATATGTCCACCAATATCAGCCAGTGGCTGTACAGTGAAACCTGCGAAATTGCCGTTATTCATGCGCCGATAACCATCCAGGCCAATCAATATCCGTCCATTAATATCCCATTGTTCTCTACTGCCTGCTTTCCAGTCCTTATTTGCACTGGTGCGTAGAGATGTGAGTTGCCCGCTCTTACTGGCAGCATCCATATTAATCTCAACATCACCGTATAATTTCAGATTCCCTTGTGGGGTTTCCCAGGATACTTCAGCTAACGCAGGCAATGATAAAAGACTGGTAAGTCCAACCAGTATAAACTTATTCATAATAACCATCTCTATTTAGGATAATGTGAAGTGAAATATTACTCATTTAAATAAGGATGATACTTATCCCCCCTTAATTTAAAGAGTTAATGATTTATTTATTTTTTATACCCAGAAGTATCTTTTGGCAAATAATGACCAATGGCTAAATATTCATATTTGACCTCAATGCAATAATTGATTTGAATTTTTATTTGACTTATACAATTAATTTAATTTTAAGAATAAAGTTTATCCTCGCTGATATAACAACACTAATTCATTGGTTAATTCACGGGCTAATAACGATGTCATTAAATGATCTTGAGCATGGACCATTATCAATGTCATCGGTGCTTTGGCTTCACCGGCATCTTGCTCGATAAGCATGGTTTGCATCCGATGAGCCGCTTTGGTAAAACCATCTGATTCCGATAACAGTGCATGCGCTTGAACAAAATCACCTTCGCGGGCGGCGCGCAATGCCTCAAAGCAAAGACTTCTGGCCTGACCGGCATTGACAATGATCTCCATTACGGCTTCTTCCAAATCAATCATTTCTCTCTACCTCATCAAAACCTTGATTGCTTGCTGTTGCTGCAAACCATTCGCCGTTTTTTTTCACAATACGTTGCTGTGTTTTCAAATCTAACTGCACAAAGCCATAGCGGTTTTTATAGGCATTACACCATGACCAGTTATCAATAAACGTCCACATATGATAACCAAGGCAATGACTCCCTTGCGCCAAGGCACGATGCACCCATTTTAAATGCTCAGAAACAAACTCAATACGATAGCTATCATCGATCTGGCCGTTGTGGCTAAATCGCTGTTCATTTTCAACCCCCATACCGTTTTCTGAAATAAAACAGCGTGGATTACCGTAGTTTTTGCGCAAGTTAGTCAGGATATCGTAAATACCTGGTTCATAAATTTCCCAACCCCGGTACGGGTTCATTTTACAGCCTGGCATCTGATAATAATCAAACAGCCATTCTGGCATAAAGGGAGATTCTGGATTGACTCGACTATCGCGACATTTAATTCTACGTGGCTGATAATAATTAATACCGAGTAAATCTACTTTACCCTCAACGATTAATTCACTGTCTCCGGGTTGGCAGGCAGGCAGTTGATCATAATCTTTCAGTAATGCGATCAACTCAGCCGGATACTCACCGCGCAATACCGGATCAAGGAAACTGCGATTAAATAGCAAGTCGGCGATATTAGCTGCTTTTACATCCGCAGGATTTTCAGAACGCGGATACGACGGTGTAAGATTTAAAATAATACCAATCTCACCACCTAACTCACGTTGACGGTATTTTTTTACCGCTAAAGCATGAGCCAGCACAGTGTGATAAGCCACCGTTGCCGCCCGTTTGAAATCCACAACATTCGGATAATGGAAATCATAGAGATAGCCACCTTCGACTGGCACGATAGGTTCGTTGAAGGTAAACCAATGTTGTACCCGGTCACCAAATAAACGGAAACAGGTATCGGCATATTCAGCATAGGCGTCCACCACATAGCGGCTCTCCCAGCCCCCCAACTCTTGCATGACTGTTGGCATATCAAAATGAAACAGATTAATAAATGGTGTTATCCCCTGCGCCAGCAGTTCGTCAATGACACCGTTATAAAAATCCACGGCCTGCGGATTTACTTCACCTCGTCCATTAGGGATCAGCCGTGCCCATGAGATGGAGGTGCGGAAACTGTTGTGATTTAACTGTTTCAACAAAGCAATATCTTGCTGCCAGTGCTGATAAAACGTTGATGTCTGTTGCGGCCCAATCTGCTGATGAAAACGACCTGGCTGTTTATCAAACCAAGTGTCCCAGACAGTAGCACTTTTGCCACCATTCAAGCTTTCACCTTCGGTTTGCGGGGCTGAGCTGGCACTGCCCCACCAAAAATCACGTGGAAATTGATACTTCATCATACTCTCCGTAAAGATTAATCGAATCACGACTTAGCGAGTTTCGGCTGATTCAGCAAAGCTCTGTTGTTGCTCTTTTTCCTGCTCAGTTTTCAGCAGGCTGCGCTCATAAGCTTTGAGGAACGGGTAATACATCACCGCAGAGAACACCATGCATAACAGGCACATAACTACCGGACTAAATGCCCAGTTAGCAGCCCAGGAGGCACCAATCGGCGCAGGCGTCGTCCAAGGCGTTAATGACACAACTTGAGCGATCCACCCCAATTTGGTCGCTATATAGGCCAATGTGGCGTTGATCATCGGAACGAAGATAAAAGGCAGGAAGAACACCGGGTTCATGATGATGGGGGCACCAAACAGAATCGGTTCATTAATATTAAAGAAGCTTGGGACTATCCCCATTTTACCAATAGTGCGCAGATGAATAGCTTTGCTGCGTAATAGCAGGAAGGCCAGAGGTAAAGTCGAACCCACACCACCGATCAATAAATAGTGATCCCAAAAACCTTGCAAATAGATATGAGGTAACGGCGCTCCGGCAGCTAAAGCCGCTTGATTCAACGCTAAATTGGTCATCCAGAACGGGTTCATGATACCAGTGACAATCAATGCACCATGGATACCGGCGAACCACAAAATTTGGCATAACAGAACCGACAACAAAATGGCAGGCAGCGAATCCGAGGCAGAAACTAAAGGTGCCAACAGGTGCATAATCGCTTCAGGAATAATCATTCCTGTGGAGGATTCGATAAATAAATTCAGTGGATGCAATGTCGCAACCACTGCCACTACGGGGATCAGAATTTCAAAAGATCGTGCAACCCCAGTCGGCACCTCTTTCGGCAAGCGGATAGTAATATTGTGGCGCTTTAGGAATGCATACAACTCTGTGGAATACACCGCTGTAACGATGGCGGTGAAAATCCCTTGCCCTGAGAAATATTGGGTTGAAATGTGCCCATCAGCATAAGGTGCTGCTACCAGCAAAAAGGACATCAATGCCAGTAGTCCGGTCATGATCGGGTCCAACTTATATTGCCGCCCAAGGCTGGCACCAATCCCAACCGAGATAAAGAAGGTCATCACCCCCATGCTGAGATTGAAAGGCAACATCAATTGCTCACGGTAGGTGCTAGAGAAGTTCAACCAGCCACGGGCAAACCCCCATGTGGTATCCGCAGAAAACGGCGGAAATATAAACACCAACATAAATGAGCCGATAATCATAAACGGCAGTGCCGAGGTGAATCCATCACGAATAGCGATTATGTACTTCTGTTGCCCCAGCCGCCCGGCCAGTGGTGTGATGGTTTGTTCAATCATCCCAACCATTGTTTGGTAAAGAGAACTCATTGCAGATACCTTTTATTTCACTGCATTAATAAGAGATAAGGCAAAATCGAGCACCTCATCACCACGTTGCATACCGTAATCCATCATGTCGATAGTCATCACCGGAATGCCCAAAGGCTCAGCGATTGCAGCCAAATCCCGTTGCATATACTTCACTTGTGGCCCCAATAGCACAACTTGATAGCGGCTAAACTGTTCATTGAATTCACTGGCACCAAAAGCATCAATCTGAACCTCAAGTCCGCGCGTTGCTGCCTCAGCCAACATCTTTTTCACTAACATGCTGGTAGACATCCCGGCGGAGCAGCACAACATTATCTTTTTCATTACGTTTCGCCTCAGAGTAACTTTGTCATATTGAGCCTCATTGGAAACAAAATGGAAACCGGTTTCCATTCAAACAGAATAGATATGAGAGCGCGCTCAAATATTTAACCACTGAAAGATATGCAGTTGTGAAAGACGTCACAAAAAGCTAAGCACCGGATGCTGTTTTATTGGATACTCTCGCGTAACAACGGTTTCCGTTATGATCATCACGGTATAGAATAGATGCAGTAAGACTGGAACCAAGGAAATAGGGAACTGACCAGGCCCTCTGGCCATTGATCAGATAAAGTGGAGTTAAGTTATGTCGACTATTAATGATGTATCGCGGTTAGCCAACGTATCTAAAGCTACAGTGTCCCGGGTGTTAAGCGGTTCACGCGGCGTCAAGGAAGAGAGCCGCCTGGCAGTGATGAAAGCCGTTGAAACCTTAAATTATAAACCGAACGTTATCGCTCAGTTTCTGACCGCACAGTCAACCGGGTGTGTCGGTGTGATTTGCGCTACTGAACACATTCAGCAAACAACCAGTTATCTGTTTGCCTTGGAAAAACAGTTCAGCCAGCATCAAAAGCACTTATTACTGCGCTTTGCCGACAATAGCGTCGGGGTGGCAAATGCCGTCGCTGAGTTAGCCAATGGTTTGTGTGATGCCATTATCATCATCGGCGCGCGCTTTCCGCTGCCATCTCCTGATGAAAATACCATCATGATTGATTGTCTTGAGTCCTCGACCCCGAACAGTATTTTATTCGATCATTCATTTGCGGCAGAAACGGCCTGCCACTATTTGGTCAGTCAAGGCCGCCGCCATATTGCGCTGCTAAATCATGCCTCTGGCACGGTAGCGGAACAGACGCTACTGGGTTATCAACGGGCGCTGGAAAATTACCTGATTCCCTATAACCGTAGTTTAGTCATGGGTAACGTTCACTCCTCTTCAGAGGCGTTACAGACGCTATTGAATAACGGCGCACAATTTAATGCGCTGTTGGTAATGGATGAAATCGAAGCGCAAAAAGCCATCTCGTTATTGCATGTCTTCAAGCGTACCGTTCCTGATAAAGTGATGGTTTTCAGCCTGGATGGTTCAGTACAATTACCCGGTATCCCGGCAGTACCGGCAATAGAGTATTCATTAGAAACATTGGCGAGAAAGGTTGTCGACTTAATTGATGCCCGCGCGGGTAAACATGTAAATCCGCAGGTTTTCCGGGGTAATTTGGTTGTTCCACACGGATTAATAGAGTAACGCTAGCCCTTTAGGTGGTAGATGATGCATCGCATTCAGACAGAATATGAAACTCTCCGCGCTTCGCTCAGTGATAGCGCGCAGATCACCCTGCTGCACATTGGTCGTGATACAAGCACCGTAATCACTGACCCAACTAGCCCACAATGGCAGCTTACCGTGGGTGATACCAATACCGCTCAACACTATTTCCACCACAATCCTCCGACGGCTGATGAGATGGAAACCGCCATTATGGTGGTTGAAGATGAAGTTATCCGTATTAGCCCTGCGGTGAATAAAACCTCGCAATTAGTCACCACCGATAGCGAGATAGCCGAGATAGCTCAACTCGCGGGTTTGTCATTACAGGGTGAAACGCACTTATCACTTGAGGCCGTAGAGCGGATGTTTGACAGGCTGGCGGCGGTGATGATGGGCAGGCCCGCAGCATCTGAAGGGATACCGGCAGATAATGTGTTTGCCGCACGCCTGCTGATCCTGCGTGAGTTTATGCATCATTTGCAGTTCCCGTCGATTACGATATTGACGTTGTAAAACGAGCGTCACTCATCAGCGCCGCCACAGGGTCAGCAGCTATGATTGATAAGGTTTTATCCAACTTAACCCTGCCACCGTATTAGCTCGTGGTTGGTACTCGCAACCAATCCAACCGCGATAGTTAATGCTATCGAGCAAATCGAATAGGTACGGGTAATTAATTTCCCCTTCATCCGGTTCATGACGATTCGGCACCGACGCAATTTGAATATGACCATAGCGGCCAGCTAAAGAGGTAATTAAGTGACTGAGATTGCCATCCACTATTTGCGCATGGAAGAGATCCAATTGAGTAAATACATTAGGGCGATCGATAATATTAACCAGTTCTATGGTCTGATACTGACTGGAAAAAAGATAATTAGGCTTTATTTTCGGATTTAACGCCTCGATCATTACCTTAATATTATGTTCGGCAAAGCGGTCTGCCGCATAGCGAATATTGTCAACAAACGTCTGCTGATAAGGTGCCCGATCAGCACCCACTGGCACTACACCGGCCATCACATGGACTGACGGGCACTCCAGCACTAATGCATACTCCAACGCCAAATCAATATCGCGCCGTGCATCCTGCTCCCGCCCAGGTAGTGCAGTCAGCCCCCATTCACCGCGACGGGTATTTCCGGGTGCAGTATTAAACAGCACTTGCTGCAAGCTATTTTCTGCCAGTTTCTGTGCAAGTAGTGCCGCCGGATAGTCGTATGGAAATAGGAATTCCACCGCACTGAAACCGGCATCTTTAGCCGCTTTAAAGCGCTCAAGGAAAGGAACTTCGGTAAACATCATTGATAGATTAGCAGCAAACTTAGGCATTTTTAACTCCTTAACTCTGCAATTTCGTCATCCGTCAAATAGCGAACAGGCCGGTCACCCAGTGTAAATATCAGGCGGGCGGTTTCCTCTAGCTCTTCCATATTATCAGCGGCTTCCCGCAGGCTTTTACCCACCACAACCGGGCCATGATTTGCCAACAGGAAAGCACGATAGTACGGGGCCAACATTGCCAGTTCCTCCCCCAACCGAGCGTCGCCAGGACGGTAATACGGCACCACCGGAACATCGCCGACCCGCATCACCACATAAGGTGTAAAGGGCTTGATGGCATTACGGCTATCCAGCCCTTGTAAGCAGGACAGCGCCGTCAGATAGAGGCAATGGAGGTGAACAACCGCTTCACACGCAGGGTTATTAAGGTAGATTGCGCGATGAAAACTGACCTCTTTTGACGGCTTATCACCTGAGATCCATTCACCTTCCAAACTGACTTTTGATAACCGCTCCGCATGCAACTCACCCAGACAGGAACCTGTTGGCGTGGCCAATAATGTGCCATCAGCCAGTTTCATTGACAGATTTCCCGCAGAGCCTGTGGCGTAACCCCGTTGGAAAAAGGACGCACCTAACTTAACCATCTCTTCCCGCGCTTGCTGCTCATTCATACTGCGAACTCCGTTTGTGCTCTGGCAAAAAAGTTTTCGTCACCAAAATTACCTGACTTCAACGCCAGTGAAACCGGATGATCTGTAGATTTTACCCAAGGGACTCCCGGTGAAATTGCCGGGCCGATATGGAAAGCTTGAATACCCAAAGATTGCGCGACAATCCCCGAAGTTTCGCCACCTGCAACTATAAAACGTTGGAAACCAAGTTGTTGTAAACGGCGTGCAATGGTGCCGAACAACCACTCGACCGCCTCACTACTGGCGGCCGCCCCCCATTGCTGTTGAATTTTTTGTAACACCTCAGGTTCAGTGGTGGCATACAGTAACGGCGCCAGCGGACCGACAGCATTTTCCATTACCCATGCGCATAACTCTTCAGCATAAGATTCAGGCTCGGTTAGACAACGGGCGATATCGACTGATTGGCAAGGTGCTTGCTGTGCATAACGAGCCACCTGACGGTTGGTCATCACCGAGCACGACCCCGACAGAACCACACACAGTTTACCTTGTGGTGCGCCAGCAGATGTGGCTTGCGGTTGATGGCGCTCATTAGCCGCCCATTGCCGGGCCAGACCGATGGCCAAGCCGGATCCCCCGGTCACCAGTACCATGTCGCGTACTGCTTCACCCTGTGTTAGCAAGTGACTCTCATTTAAGGTATCCAGCACCACATAACGTATGCCCTCTTCCTTTAAGCGAGCGAGCTGTGACCTCACCGCCTGAACCCCTTGGTCCATCACCGTACTATTGATTAATCCACTGCGGCCACGCCCCTGCGCGTCCATCAGACGCAAGAGATTGCTGTCTGTCATCGGTGTTACCGGGTGGTTACGCATTCCCGACTCCGACAGCAGTTGCCCCATCACAAACAGGTAGCCCTGATATACCGTCCTTCCATTCACCGGTAGCGCCGGAGAGATGATGGTTTGTTGCTGATCCAGTGCATCGAGTAATGCATCAGTGACCGGGCCAATGTTGCCTTGCGCGGTGCTGTCGAACGTTGAGCAGTATTTGAAGTAGAACTGTTCGCAGCCCTGCGCTTGTAACCATACCAGTGCCGCCAGTGAGTCCGCCACCGCTGTTGTCGTTGGGCAAGAGCGTGATTTCAGGCTAACCACGGCCGCATCAGCATCCACATGATAACCGGCATCGGGCACACCGTTGATTTGAACCGTCGACATACCATTTTCCACCAGAAAACTGGCGATATCCGTCGCACCGGTAAAGTCATCCGCAATAACACCGAGTCGCATCAGATATTCTCCTGTTTTTCCGGCCAGGTAATGTATTTTCCCTGGGTGGCATTCACCACCGGCACGACGACCGCATCCAATTTGTTGGCAAAATCATCCGCGCTGACTTGTGCGCTAATAGCGCTATTTTTTTGTAAGGTTTCCAATGCCACCGGATTAAAATCAACACCGTAGGTCTGTAGCCCGGCGTTAATACAAGACTGTGCTGCCCCCATCCCCATAGAGCCTAGCCCAATAACGCATACTGATAATGTTTCTGCGTGAGTCATATTCTCTCCATGTTAATTTTGGTGATAATTTGATTTCTTATGTTAAGCATAGCGGCAAGAAGGGGTAACCGTCGTGAGTTGAATCACAGTAATTAACACTAAAAAACATTAAATCACATCATTTCACATCTCATCACTCTGCAATGCACCTCTATATTCAGCAGTTAAATTAATCAATTAGCCATTTTTGACTGTATTCTTTAGCCATTTACCTCGCGAATTTCACTGCTCCACGTAACATTTACGTTAAAAAATGAGAAAGAAATTTTCACTCTTGGCGTATAATCACATTAATTACCATCCTATCCCCGAAAGGGGCGAACCTGGCGAGGAGTTAATGTGATACCGGTTGAACGTCACCAACAGATACTGGCACTGGTTGCCGAGCGTGGTGTGGTTAGCATTGCTGAATTGACCGATCGTTTAGGCGTATCGCACATGACGATTCGCCGCGACGTGCAGAAACTGGAAGAGCAAGGTGCGGTATTATCGGTGTCAGGCGGAGTACGCTCCACTGAGCGCCTGGCCGCCGAACCTTCACATCTGGATAAGACACAGATGTACAGCAGCCAAAAAAATGCCATTGGCATGTCAGCCGCGCTGCATATTCCCCGTAATAGCTGTATTTATCTTGATGCTGGAACAACCACACTGGCACTGGCGCGCCAATTGGAAGCCAGAGATGATTTATTGGTAGTGACTAATGACTTCGTCATCGCCAACTTTCTGATTGAATCCTGCCAATGCAGAATGATTCACTCCGGCGGTACGCTGTGCCGTGAAAACCGTTCATGTGTCGGGGAGGCAGCGGCACGAGCACTACGAAACTTATCTATTGATATCGCGTTTATTTCGGCTTCCTGCTGGGGGTTGCGTGGCATATCTACGCCAGACGAAGATAAGGTGGTGGTCAAACGGGCCGTTTGTGACGTCAGCAGTAAACGCGTGCTACTGGCTGATGCATCAAAATACGGCAAAATAGCTACCTATCTGGCATTACCCCTTGCAGACTTCGATGTGGTCATCACTGATAGCAGTTTATCGGCAACTGCCCATGAAGAACTGGCCGATAAAGAGATTGAACTGATCATCGCCCCCGCCCTCCACCAGCCGAACTGATGTTAAAACAGCCTCTGGCGGTCCCTTTTGGGGCAAATGATAAAACCACCTGACCGTGTTCAGTTTGAATAATTATATAAATCGTTATGTAGTTAAAGTAATTCTAAGTCTTAGCATCCTAATAAATAAACGGCGTAAACTAAGCAATCATTGAGTTTGACCGTTTATTTAGCTTACTGCTGATTCGCACCATACCCATTACCTCAATTTAGCGGTCTATGCATCACCCTGGCCAGTATCTCTGGAGCATGACATGAACAACGCAACAACGGCAGCAAAGCAAAAAGTGCCGTTACGGCTCAGCACCACCATTACCTTGATGGTTTCTGGGGTAATTGTCTCGGTGCTTTTGGTGGTTCACACATTGTTCTTTATTCAGCTCAGTCAAATGGCACAGGATAGTTTGCAAAACAAAGCCGTCGCCGTTGCACGCGCATTATCTTTCTCGCCAACCATTATTAACGGATTGAGTGACCCGGCTGCCGGGCAACAGATTCAGGCTTATGTCAGTGAAGTTCAAAAAGCCAATGGCCTGTTGTTCATCGTAGTGACCGATATAAAAGGTATCCGTTACTCACATCCTAATCCTGAAATGATCGGTCAGCACTTTATCGGTAATGACCTGCTACCGGCATTAGCCGGGAAAGAGAATATTGCGATAAACCGTGGGGTGCTTGAACGGGCATTGCGTATTTTTATTCCGGTCTATGAACCGCACGGCAAACAGATAGGTGTAGTTGCTATTGGTATCTCACTTACCAGTATTGATTCGGTGGTGAGCGAAACGCGTTGGACCATCCCGTGGACCATATTATTTGGTGCGTTGATTGGTTCCTTGGGTACCTGGTTTTTGGTCAAAGCACTTAAACGAATTATGCTGGGCTTCGAGCCCTATGAAATATCGAATTTATTCGAACAGCGCAACGCTATGTTGCAATCAATTAAGGAAGGCGTCATCGCGGTTGACACCAACTCACGCATTACCGTCGTTAACCATGAAGCGCGGCGCTTATTTAAACAAAGTGGGCCGATGGAGAACTTATTACTCAGTAATGCCAGCAAATATTGGCCGGTGCGCTTGTACTTACAGCAGGTATTGGAAACGGGCATCGCTCGCCGTGACGAAGAGATAAACTTTAATGGCAGCATATTACTGACCAACACCGTTCCGGTAATAGTAAAAGGCGATATTATCGGCGCAATCGCCACCTTCCGCGATAAAACTGAAGTGAGCCAACTGATGCAACGTTTGACCGGTATGGTGCACTATGCCGATGCGTTGCGGGCGCAGTCACATGAATTTATGAATAAACTTCATGTCATTCTGGGCCTGTTGCATATGAAGTATTATCAGCAACTCGAAGATTATATTGTGAAAACCTCCAATAATTATCAGGCAGAAATTGGATCACTATTGCGTAAAGTAAAATCGCCGGTGATAGCCGGTTTTCTGTTGGGGAAAATTAACCGTGCACGCGATTTGGGGATAACCTTATCCATCAGCGACGATAGCCTGCTCCCCGATACGGATAATGAACAAGTGACCACCACCTTGATTACGGTGTTGGGCAATCTGATTGAGAACGCTATGGACGCCATCGGTAACCTGAGTCAACGGGAGATCAATGTCAGCTTCCACTATCAAAATGGCCGGGTACATTGTGTTGTCAGCGATGATGGGCCAGGTATTGCATCAGAATTGCAAAGCCGTATTTTTGATAATGGTTTCTCCACCAAAGGGACTGAACACGGTATCGGTTTGAGTCTGGTCCGCCAGAGTTTAGAGAGTATTGGTGGCAATATAGAATTTGATTCTGAAGCTGGCGTTTTTACCCAGTTCTTTATCAACCTTCCTTACAACATCAGCGCGGTAAATCATGATTAATGTATTGATAGTAGATGATGATGCAATGGTAGCTGAGCTGAACAAGTGTTATCTGAGCCAAGTGGCAGGCTTTAACTGCTGTGGTACAGTTTCCAGTTTACAGCAAGCTAAAGAACATTTGATGACGACAGAACAACCCATTGACCTGGTGTTGTTGGATGTTTTTATGCGCCAAGACAATGGGTTGGATTTGCTGCCAGTGTTGCGTGAATTCAGCGAACATACTGACGTGATTGTTATTTCATCTGCCACTGATGTGAATACCATCAAGAAAGCGCTGCAATACGGCGTAGTGGACTATTTAATTAAACCCTTCCAGTTTTCGCGTTTCGAAGAGGCACTCTCCACTTACCGTGAAAAACAGAGTTTGCTGGGGCAACGTGAATATTGTGCTCAAGAAGATGTCGACTCATTACTGCGGCGTAGCAATGCGACACCAACCGAGCGCAAGAAGTTACCAAAGGGGCTGACAGCACAAACACTGCGCACGGTGTGTGAATGGATTCAGGGCATGCAGGATGGGGAATTTTCAACCGAGCAGATGGCGAACGCCATTGGTATTTCACGAGTTTCTTGCCGCAAGTATTTGATTTACCTTTCTGATACTGAAGTTTTGAGTACTAAGGTACTTTACGGTGCGACAGGTCGGCCAGTTTATCTCTACAAGTTGCTACCCAGCCAGCAAGAAGTATTAAAGCAGTATTGCCAGTAATGAGCCACGCTGCCCGGAACCTGTTTTTATAAAACAACATACGCAAAAACTGTCTTCATAAAAAACAAGCGGCATCCGTTAAGGGATGCCGCTGATGACGTCAGTCTTATTGGGCGATTATTTACATAATCCAACCCAATAGTAACGTAGCCCCAATGACGGTAGATGCGCCGCCGATACGGGTTGCTATCTGGGCAAATGGCATCAGTGACATCCGGTTCGAAGCGGACAAAATAGCGACATCCCCTGTACCACCAAGCCCACTGTGGCAACTGGTGACGATAGAGGCTTCAACCGGGTACATATTCAGATAGGGCGCAATAATAAAACTGACTGCGGCCATCGACAACACCACGGCACCACACACCACCACGTAACCAACAGAGAATACGGCGACGACACTTTCCAGTGGGACATACAGCATCCCCAACCCAATCATCAACGGCCACACCAGTGTGGTGGAGACAAACTTATACCAACTGTGCGCGCCTTGCTCCATTTTCGACGGAATAACCTGCGCATATTTACACATCACCGCAATTAGAATCATCAGCACCGGGCCGGGAATATGAACAATCTTTTCAAACAAGCCCCCGACAATAAAGAAAGCACAGGTCATCAGTAGCCCGCCCCCCATCAGTTGGAAATCGGCTTGCTTTGGCGCTTCTTGGGCGGTGAACACTGCGTTATCTTGTGCCGAGCGAATTAACATCCCCTCGCCATTGAGATCCTTACGGCGCATACCAATGCGAGCCAGCACCCCGGCACAAATAATAGCGAAAATATTCCCCACCACCGCAGCCGGTGCCAGTTGGGCAACATACACATCAGGAGCTTGCCCAAGGATAGCCGAATAAGCCAACGACAATGGCAAGATACCCTCACCAATACCGCCACCGATGATAGGTACAATGATGAAGAAGAAGGTGTGATAAAGGGTAAAACCAAATAGTTTACCGACCAACAAACCCGTAACCACCGCCGTAATGGTGCCCACCACCAGCGGGACAAACATCCGGGTCATCCCCTGAATAAGCACCACACGGTTCATCCCGAGAATACTACCAACCACCAGACTGGCGATGACAAAATAGAGTAAGTTCGCCTCTTTCATCAGCAAGTGGACCGTATCCAAAGTGTTAGTTTGGAAAATGCCAAAGTAAACCAAAACCGAGGGTACCATTAAACACAAAATAGCTGGCCCACCGATATCTTTCAACACAGGTATATGACGGCCAATATGTGATAAAACAAAGCCCATTGTCATGATCACGGCCAGACCACCAATCATGTTTTTCGGTAAATAGCTCGCATAAGCCGAAATGAATACAATGGCTGAAATAGTCATAAATAATGCCATTGGCATAGTATTTATGCTCATTTGATTTACATGCGCAATAAATCTCTTGATTGCAGGTTTCCCCGTCATGTCAATCTCATCAACGGGAGTAAGAGCGATATCCTGATTTATTTTTTTCATTTTAGACCTACTGTTGGGTAGCACCTAAGGAACGGGAGGTAATGGATCTACTGCTTTAGCCAGTTATAGTGGTTTGATATTCTTTTGACTGATGTTTCTCTGAGAAACATCCACCAATCTGGCATTCAAAAATCATCATTGATGTTAAAAACAACACAAAAGATTAAAATGTGAATATAGAATGGCAAACTACCACTCTCTTTAAAATAAAAGAACAGTTAAGCTGTGGCGATGTATTGTATTTGCGAGGATATCGTCAAGTTTATTTTAATTAACTTAACTTGGTGTTTTGTAATTAAATAATCTGAAGATGATGAGATTTGTCTGTTATACTTTTCAGTCGCTGACAGACACACCCACACTGAATACGACCTGTTGTTATTTGGTGCTACTCTTCGTCTATTGGTGAACCTGTGATACACACTAAATGAATGATTAGTTGACTGCGACAAAATCCTACCGCCCAGTGACTGGATTCCACTGCCCCTTTCCACGTTGAGCGCTAACCCACGATCTTACAAATTAAGAGTTTCTGCAACTTATCTATTAGATGGACTCGCGTTAATACAACAATCTAGTTGCTAGATAAATATCATACTGAATATTAACTGTGCTACATAAAAATAAATTATAAATTCACAAATAAATATCTATAAAACCCATATCTGATTTTTATCTTTAATAAGATAAGTTGCAATTCTATGTCAAGAAATAGTCTTAAAAAATAAACTCAGTACGAAAATGATTTAGAGCTAAATTATATGTAGTCAAGATATATTTTCGGGAAGTAATTCTTCTATTTTCACGGGCGTAACAATGAGTTACGATTTTTTTACTTTTCATCCTATAAATACAACCAATACATGAGCACCGAGGCATTCCCACTGCACATAAATTAACCATTCACTTGCAATTACTGATTACAGTAATAGAACAAAAAAAATAATTTATAAGTGAATATTTTTTTGCCTCATCTCGATAGAAACGATAGCATGCCCTCCCAGAATCCAGTGGCAGCAATAAAAACCATAATAACCGAAGGCGCTAAGACGCTATTTATGCATTAACCTTTAGCAATCAGTTGCTGTAATACATTCACGATGATTGCACGACAGACAGGAAAATAGGGAAAGCTATGATGTCAGGAAAAAACACTGTGGAGGCCCATCAAGCCGCTAAAAAACGCTGGCTAGATTCTCATGAAACGGGCTATCACAAAAGTATGGGGCGGCGTCATATACAAATGATAGCCATCGGCGGTTCTATTGGTACGGGTTTATTTTTGGGTACCGGTGCCCGTTTGCAAATGGCTGGCCCTGCACTGACCTTAGTGTATCTGGTATGTGGAATTTTCTCGTTTTTTATTCTTAGAGCGCTCGGTGAATTAGTTATGCACCGCCCAACCAGTGGCAGCTTTGTTTCTTATGCCCGCGAATTCCTCGGTGAGAAAGCATCCTATGTTGCCGGATGGATGTATTTTCTCAACTGGGCAATGACCGGGATCGTCGATATCACCGCAGTAGCTCTTTATATGCACTATTGGGGAACCTTCTCTGATGTTCCCCAATGGTTATTTGCGCTGGGCGCACTCTCAATTGTCGCCACCATGAATATGATTGGCGTTAAATGGTTTGCAGAAATGGAATTTTGGTTTGCGTTGATCAAAGTCGCAGCCATTTCAATCTTTCTGGTGGTCGGTGTGGTCTTCCTCGGCACAGGGCAAAGTGTTGCCGGGCACTCTTCTGGTCTAAACTTAATCACCGACAATGGCGGGTTGTTCCCTCACGGGCTATTACCTGCGCTGATACTGGTTCAAGGGGTGATATTTGCCTTTGCTGGTATTGAATTAATTGGTACGGCGGCCGGTGAATGTAAAGACCCAGAAAAAATGCTGCCAAAAGCCATTAATAGTGTAATTTGGCGGATTGGGCTCTTTTACGTCGGTTCCGTGGTGCTGTTGGTGTGCCTACTACCATGGAATGCTTATCAGGCCGGTCAAAGCCCTTTCGTTACATTCTTCAGTAATTTAGGCGTCCCCTATATCGGGACCATTATGAATATCGTGGTGCTCTCTGCTGCACTTTCCAGTTTAAATTCTGGGCTTTACTCTACAGGACGAATTCTGCGCTCATTATCCATGGGCGGATCAGCACCTAAATTTATGTCTAAAATGAGCCCACAATCTGTTCCCTATGCCGGCATATTGGTTACGGTGGGTATCTATGTCTTCGGGGTATTACTTAACTATCTGGTACCATCACAGGTATTTGAAATTGTTCTTAATATTGCCTCTTTGGGCATAATAAGCTCATGGGCATTTATCATCGTCTGTCAGATGAAATTACGTCAGGCAATAAAACAGGGAACGGCAAAACCTGTCTCGTTTAAAATGCCCGGTGCGCCAGTCACATCCTGGCTAACACTATTTTTCCTAGCGGGTGTTTTAGTGATGATGGCTTTTGACTATCCAAATGGGACTTGGACCATAGCCACATTACCGGTGGTGGCCCTATTATTGGTTGCTGGTTGGTTTAGCTTACGTAAACGCGCCACTGAGGTCGCTGCTGCACCGATAGATACAATGCCCAAACAGCGCCCGCGGGAAGATATAAGCGCTTCAGCAGTGGCTCTGGCTAAGTTACGCGAACAAAACTCCACCAGTTAAAGCCCATCGTTAGCCCGTAGGTCGATAGCACGATACCTACGGGCTGGATCGACACGCTTAGTGGCGGTTACGCACCAGTTGATAACGGCGAGTTAAATATTCGATGGGTACGCTCCAGATATGTACCAAGCGTGAGAACGGGAACAAGACAAAAAGAGTCAATCCCAAAACAATATGCAACTTAAAAATCAAGGCTACATCCGTCAGATAGCCAGAGGCACCGGTGCGGAAAGTCGCAATTGACTGCGCCCAACCGACCAATTTCATCATTTCGCTACCATCCATATGCTGAGCGGAAAACGGAATACTCAGTAGCCCCAAGCTAACTTGCACCACCAGCAATATCAGAATCAGGATATCTACCCGGGTACTGGTTGCCCTGATCCTGGCGTTAGTCAAGCGGCGGTGTAGCAACATGGCACCACCGACTAACATCATAAGACCGCAAGCACCGCCAGCAATCATCGCCATTTTTTGTTTTATCTCTATCGGTAAGAAAGATTCATACATCCAATGTGGCGTCAGCATACCCAGCACATGGCCGAAGAATATCCCCAGAATACCGATGTGGAATAAATTAGATGCCAGCCATACACCTTTCTTATCTAACATCTGACTGGAACCTGCTCGCCAGCTATATTGCCCATAGTCGTAGCGCAACCAACTGCCCACAAAGAAAATCACCATAGCCATGTAAGGATAAATATCAAAAAAGAATTTATTCAGAAAGCTCATAAGATGGCTCCTTTATTGTCCGCCACCAAATGGGACTGAACGACTTTTTTGCCCTCTGATGCAGACTGAATACTGAGATATTGTGGTAGTACGGCATCAGCAACGTATTTTGGCGGCATCCCCTGTTGAGCTGATGCACACCCCTGTGTGCCGAGGAATTTCACTTGCTCCTCTTCCCATACCGCATCCAGTGCTTTGGCTGTGTCATCCCGGCTTTCACTCGCTACTTTATCGCCAAGATTTTCACTGCGGATAGCACTGCCAGACAGCACTAACAGCAGATCAAATAACTGAGCATAGTCGCTATCCCGCTGATGTAACCGTGCCCCCAGCAGCGCCAAAATGGGTGCGATATCCTGCAAACCCAAGGTGATATCCTGCGCTGGCTGATTAGCCAAATACTCAAGATAAAGAGGCAGGAAATCAGGCAACTCTTTACAGTCGAGTACTAACCCCGCACGTTGATACTGTGCCATGAGGTCCACCATGGCCTGACCACGATCGCGCGACTCACCATGCACATGTTCAAATAACAACAGTGAGGTGGCTCGTCCCCGGTCAAATAAGCCACAATAGCTAGCCTGACACTCAAGCAATTCGTTCTGACATAATGTGTTGATAAATTGCCTGAGCAGATGAGCCTGTTCCGTCGTGAGCTCGTCGGCGTTGTCGAGCGCCTCAACAAGTTCTTGCCGGTTTTGCCACAGATCAACATCCGGGTATTCCAGCAAACGTGAAATTATTCTCAAACTAATCATGAGCGGCCCCCTGGTCAGTCTTACGTGTGACATCAACGGCATCAATGCGGCGGCTATTGAACAAATTGAAACGGCTGTCACTGCCATGGCAACCATCACCGAAACTGAAACCGCACCCCTTACTTTCCGGGAACGCGTCACGGGCTATTTCACGGTGGCTGGATGGTATGACAAAGCGATCCTCATAATTAGCAATCGCCAGATAGCGGTACATCTCCTGCGCTTGAGCCTCCGTCAGCCCAACCGCCTCCAGTGCACTGAGATCGGTTTTACCCTCAACGGTTTCAGCACGTTTATAGTGCCGCATTGCCAACATCCGTTTCAGTGCCATTAATACCGGTTGGGTATCACCGGCAGTCAGTAAGTTGGCCAAATACTGTACCGGGATACGCAGGCTTTCCACATCCGGTAGCACGCCGCTGTGGGGCAGCGCGCCAGAGTCTGCCGCTGACTGAATGGGCGATAACGGCGGGACATACCATACCATCGGCAAGGTTCGGTATTCGGGGTGCAACGGCAGCGCCAATTTCCATTCCACTGCCATTTTGTAAACTGGGGAGCGTTGAGCAGCCTCAATGACACTCAAGGGAATGCCCTGTTTCTGCGCTTCGGCAATCACCAGCGGATCATGGGGATCAAGGAAGATATCCATTTGCCGTTGGTAGAGGTTCTTCTCATCAGTAGCCGCAGCGGCTTGTTCAATGCCATCCGCGTCATACAACAGTACCCCCAGATAACGGATGCGCCCCACACAGGTTTCTGAACAAACGGTCGGTTCACCAGACTCAATGCGCGGATAGCAGAAAATGCACTTCTCTGACTTGCCGCTTTTCCAGTTAAAATAGATTTTTTTATACGGACAACCGGTCAGACACATACGCCAGCCGCGGCATTTATCCTGATCAATCAGCACAATACCGTCTTCAGCGCGTTTATAAATTGCCCCACTAGGGCAAGTTGCGACACAGGCGGGGTTAAGGCAGTGTTCACATAAACGTGGCAAATACATCATGAAGGTATGTTCAAATTGCCCATACATCTCTTTCTGAATATGGGCGAAGTTCTGGTCTTTGGAACGTTTAGAGAATTCTCCGCCCAGGATCTCTTCCCAGTTAGGACCATTCTCGATTTTCTCCATTCGTTGACCCGTAATCAGCGAACGCGGGCGAGCTACTGGCTGATGTTTCCCAGCTGGTGCGTTGTGCAAGTGCTGGTAATCAAAATCGAAAGGCTCGTAATAATCATCTAATGCTGGCACATCAGGGTTAGCAAATATCTTGGCGAGGACACCGACTCGGCTCCCCATGCGCGGGGTCAGTTTGCCATTAATCTTGCGGATCCAGCCTCCCTTCCATTTATCCTGATTCTCCCAATCGTGCGGATAACCCAGTCCCGGTTTGCTTTCAACGTTGTTAAACCAGGCATATTCCATACCTTCACGGCTGGTCCAAACATTTTTGCAGGTTACTGAACAGGTATGACAGCCAATGCATTTGTCCAGATTCAGAACCATGCCGACTTGTGAACGGATTTTCATAGTTTGCCCCCGGTTTTGCTCTCGTTCTGCTGTTCGTCATCCAGCCAATCAATCTTATTCATCTTGCGCACCACCACGAATTCATCGCGATTGGACCCTACCGTGCCGTAGTAGTTAAAGCCGTAGGCTAATTGCGCATATCCACCAATCATATGGGTTGGTTTCGGACTGATACGGGTGACTGAGTTATGAATACCACCACGTTGGCCGGTAATTTCAGAACCGGGGATATTAATAATGCGCTCCTGCGCGTGGTACATCATGGTCATGCCTGACGGAATTCGCTGACTGACGACGGCACGAGCAGTTAATGCGCCATTGCTGTTAAACGCCTCAATCCAGTCGTTATCTTCTATCAGTAGATCTTTGGCATCATCTTCACTCAGCCAAACGATAGGGCCACCTCTCGACAATGTCAGCATCAACAGGTTGTCACTGTACGTTGAGTGAATGCCCCACTTCTGATGTGGTGTCAGGAAATTAAGTGCTTTCTCTGGGTTACCGTTCGGCTTCTTATTAAGCAAAGGCTGAGCCGCACGGGTATCTATTGGCGGGCGATAGCACAGCAAACTCTCACCAAAAGCACGCATCCATTCATGATCCTGATAAAGTTGTTGCCGGCCTGAAAGGGTGCGCCACGGGATCAACTCATGAACGTTGGTGTAACATGCATTATAGGAAACATGCTCATCTTCCAAACCGGACCAGGTTGGGCTGGAAATGATTTTGCGCGGTTGCGCCTGAATATCGCGAAAACGAATCTTTTCATCTTCTTTATTCAGCGCTAAGTGGGCATGTTGGCGACCGGTAAGTTGTTCCAAAGCCTGCCAGGCTTTTACCGCCACCTGGCCGTTGGTTTCAGGGGCCAAGGATAAAATCACCTCTGCGGCATCAATAGCAGTATCAATTCTTGGTCGTCCGGCGGCAGGGCCGTCAGGCTGGGTATGGTTAAGTTTTTTGAGGAAATCAATTTCAGTCTGAGTATTCCAGTTAATCCCTTTGCCGCCATTACCTAATTTATCCAATAGAGGACCCAAGGCAGTAAAGCGAGCATAGGTTGCTGGATAATCGCGTTCGACCACCAAAATGTGCGGCGCGGTTTGGCCCGGTATCAGCTCACATTCACCTTTTTTCCAGTCCTTCACACCATATGGCTGTGCCAGTTCGGCTGGCGAATCGTGCTGGATGGGTAAGGTCACCACATCAGTTTCCTGACCTAAATGGCCGATGCAAACGCGAGAGAAGGTTTCGGCAATACCTTTGTAGATATCCCAGTCACTTTTAGACTCCCAGGCGGGGTCTACCGCCGCAGACAACGGGTGAATAAACGGATGCATATCCGAAGTATTCATGTCGTCTTTTTCGTACCAGGTTGCGGTGGGTAAAATGATGTCTGAATAGAGACACGTACTGGACATGCGGAAATCCAATGTCACAACTAAATCCAGTTTGCCTTCCCCCCCCTGATCCTGCCATTCAACCTCTTCCGGCATCACCCCACCTTGCTGGCCCAGATCTTTACCCTGAATACCATTTTCCGTACCCAACAAATACTTGAGCATATATTCATGCCCTTTGCCGGAGGAACCCAGTAGGTTGGAACGCCAGACAAACAAGTTTCGTGGGAAGTTTTGTGGATCATCAGGCTGTTCGGCGGCAAATCTCAGTGACCCATTTTTAAGGCTATCGACGGTATATTCCACCGGTGTTTGACCGGCTTGTTGGGCGCTGGCGGCAAGGGTTAATGGATTGCAATTCAGTTGCGGGGCCGAAGGCAACCACCCCATACGTTCGGCGCGCACATTAAGGTCAATCAGACTTGGGCTAAAGCGCGAACTGTCGGCCAACGGAGAGAGTAATTGGGTGGTACTGACGGTCTCATAACGCCACTGACTGGAATGATTATAGAAAAATGACGTACTGTTCATATGGCGCGGTGGGCGCTGCCAATCGAGGCCAAATGCCAAAGGTAACCAGCCGGTTTGTGGTCGCAGTTTTTCCTGTCCCACATAGTGCGCCCAACCGCCACCACTTTGCCCGACACAGCCGCAGAAAATCAGCATATTAATCAGTGCACGGTAGGTCATATCCATGTGATACCAGTGATTAATACCGGCCCCGACGATAATCATCGAACGGCCATGGGTCTTCTCTGCATTATCCGCAAATTCACGCGCAATACGGATAATATCCTGACGTGCAACGCCAGTAATTTTTTCAGCCCAGGCAGGGGTATAAGCTTTTATATCGTCATAACTACTGGCGCAGTTGTCATCAGCCAAACCACGATCCAGGCCATAGTTTGCCATCATCAGGTCATAAACACTGGTCACCAGTGCTTCACTGCCATCGGCTAATTGCAACCGTTTTACCGGCAACTTGTGTTGCAGTACTTCCTCAAGTGCAACACTTTGAAAATTCTCACTGATTTCGCCACCAAAGTAGGGAAATCCAACGTTAACAATAGCATCATGTTGACCCAATAAACTGAGTTGCAATGAGACTTCCTGCTGCGTTTTGCCATCGCGCTGCTCAAGATTCCATTTGCCCTTCTCACCCCAGCGATAACCGATAGATCCTTGCGGCGCGACTAACTGCCCGCTGTTGCCGTCAATGGCAATGGTTTTCCATTCTGGGTTATTCCCCTCTCCCAGATTATCCACCAGATCGGCGGCGCGCAGTAAGCGCCCGGCGGCATAATCGCCGCTATGACGAGGCTCAAGTAATACCAACATCGGCATGTCAGTGTACTGACGCATGTATTCAACAAAGTAGCTGCTTTGTCGTTGTAGATGGAATTCATTGAGGATCACATGCCCCATTGCCATAGCCATGGCACTGTCTGTTCCTTGTTTCGGATTCAGCCATTGATCACACAATTTAGCGACTTCCGCATAATCCGGCGTCACTGCTACAGTTTTGGTCCCTTTGTAACGGACTTCGGTAAAGAAGTGGGCGTCGGGTGTACGGGTCTGCGGAACATTTGACCCCCAGGCAATAATGTAGGATGAGTTGTACCAGTCAGCGGATTCTGGCACGTCAGTTTGCTCACCCCAGGTCATCGGTGATGCCGGAGGCAAATCACAATACCAGTCATAAAAACTGAGGCAAACACCGCCGATCAGCGAGAGATAGCGCGCACCCGCCGCGTAGGAAACCATCGACATTGCCGGAATAGGTGAAAAACCGATAATCCGATCTGGCCCATACTGTTTGGCGGTATAGACGTTAGCGGCGGCAATCAGTTCATTCACTTCCTGCCAGTTCGAACGGACAAAACCTCCCCGACCGCGGGCTTGCTTGTAATCCTTTGATTGTACGCTGTCACCAACAATTGAAGCCCATGCATCCACCGGATCACTGTGCAGCACTTTGGCGGCACGCCACAATTGCAACAGATTCTTACGCATCATCGGGTACTTCAGCCGATTAGCACTGTACAAATACCAAGAGTAACTGGCTCCTCGTGGGCAACCACGGGGTTCATGATTAGGTAAATCCGGGCGGGTACGCGGGTAGTCAGTTTGCTGGGTTTCCCAAGTGACCAAACCATTTTTGACATAAATCTTCCAGCTACATGAACCGGTACAATTCACACCATGAGTTGAACGTACCACTTTGTCATGCTGCCAGCGGCTACGATAGCCATCTTCCCAATCACGATTGGTGTCCAGTGTCTGGCCATGGCCTTGTGCAAAAGGCTCAGCAAGTTGTTTAAAATAACGAAATCGGTCAAGAAATTTGCTCATCGGGAGATCTCCTGATTGGGGACATAACAGCCCTGTTTATTTTTATAAGTGGATTAACATTGCTCAATGTTGCTTATTTATCGGACCGTACCGGTCAACGTGGTTTTTTGGTCGCCATACCCGCGTTGAGCTTGCGCCCGTAGACAAACCAGGTGATCAATACGCAAACCACATAAAAAACCACGAATAGCTTCATCGCGCCGGCCGGTGAACCGGTCAGGGCCAGCGACGTACCAAAAGATTTAGGAATAAAGAAACCGCCGATAGCGCCAATGGCTGAGATGAAACCCAGTGCCGCCGCTGACTCTCTAACGGCATCGTGCTGCGCTTGTTCATCACTCCCCCCCGCGAGGGTCACCCGATCGACAGTTAGCTTGCGAAAGATCACCGCAATCATCTGAAACGTTGATCCGCTGCCCAGTCCCGCCGTCAGAAACAGCAGCATGAATACGCCAAAAAAGGCAAAGAAGGAGCCGTTAACATTGGCACCCGGTAAGGTGAGGAAGAGTAATGCCGCAAATATTGCCATCAGGATAAAATTGACTAAGGTGACGCGAATGCCGCCAAAGCGATCAGAAAGCGCACCGCCCATCGGGCGAGCCAGTGCACCCAATAGCGGGCCGAAGAAGGCGTAATGCAGGATAACGACATCAGGGAATTGTGTTTTTGCCAACATAGCAAATCCAGCTGAGAAACCAATGAATGAGCCAAAAGTTGCCAGGTATAACACGGCCAAAATCCACAAATGCCCACGTTTTAGGACCGGTAATTGCTGGATGATCGAAGCTTTGGCAGCAGACAAATCATTCATCCCAAACCAGGCCGCCACACTGAATATCAGCAAAAATGGGATCCAGATATAGGCGGCATTTTGCAACCAGAGCTGGCTACCATCCGCTTGCGGATAGCCACTCCCCATAAAGGCACTGAACACCCCAACTGAAATAGCCATAGGGGCGATAAGCTGCATCACACTAACGCCAAGATTCCCCAATCCCCCGTTGAGGCCCAACGCTCCCCCCTGTTTTGCTTTCGGGAAGAAGAAACTGATATTAGCCATGCTGGAGGCAAAATTCGCACCAGCAAAACCACACAACAATGAAATCAATACAAATGTTCCATACTGGGTATCGCTGTCTTGTACCGCGATACCTAACCAAAGGCAGGGAATAACCAGAAACAGTGTGCTAATAGCCGTCCAGCGACGGCCACCAAAGACCGGTATAACAAACGAGTATGGAACACGTAACAGCGCCCCCGATACCGAGGGTAATGCTGTCAGCATGAACAGTTGATCGGTGGTGAAGTTAAAGCCCACTTTATTCAGATTTACTGCAACCGCACTAAACAGCATCCAGACACAGAAACTCAGTAACAATGCCGGTACTGAAATCCACAAATTTCGCCGGGCGACACGATGCCCTACCTGTTGCCAGAACTGTGGATCTTCCGGGTACCACTGCTGTATTGATTGGCCACCGGCCAATTTTGTCGGGGTAGCTGAAGGTGATGAGTTAGTTAATGGCGTCGGAGAGTGCGACATAAAAACCTCAGTCAGGGTGACCACAAACGGGAAGTAATGCGTCACCCTAGGCACCAGAGGCTATTTCAAAGTTGATTTACATCAAGAGGATGTGAAGTTAACTTTCAGCTAACAATAACCATACATCATTTGTGGGTAGTGGCTTTTTTGGCAAAAAACAGCCTATTTTCATTTGGTTGCCGATGCGAATATTTTCTTGAAACTGAGTAATACACCTGCTGGCTATTAGGGAGTACTCCCTATTGGTTATGGGGTAATAGTCAAGTATGAGGAAGAATATCGATAAGTCATTCCGTTCGAGGTATTTACCCTCTCAGCTACAGGAATTATTCATGAGTGAACAAGACGCCGCGACCATTCTGTTGATTGACGACCATCCGATGCTAAGGCACGGTATTAAGCAATTAATCAGCATGGCACCTGGATTATCCATCGCAGGTGAGGCCAGTAACGGTGCTCAGGGCATTATTCTCGCCACCAATCTTGATCCTGATTTGATCATGCTGGATTTAAACATGCCAGGCATGAATGGATTGGAAACACTGGATAGATTGCGTCAGCAGCCACTATCCGGGCGAATCGTTGTGTTTACCGTTTCTGACCATCAAGATGATGTCATCAGTGCCTTAAAACGCGGGGCCGATGGTTATCTGCTAAAAGATATGGATCCTGAAGATTTGTTGGTCTCATTGTATAATGCGGCAGCAGGGCAAATGGTTCTTAGCGACGCATTGATGTCGATACTGGCGATCAACCTACGCGAGAATCGGTCTGATAATGAGCGCGATATTAACACCCTCACCCCACGCGAACGTGACATCCTGAAGCTCATTGCCAAAGGATTACCGAATAAAACCATTGCCCGGAAACTACTGATTGCAGAGAGCACCGTTAAAGTTCATGTCAAACATCTGTTGAAAAAAATGAAGCTGAAATCACGGGTTGAAGCCGCAGTATGGGTATTACAAGAGAAAATACTATAGCTTGCTAAGCAGAAAATCACGCAACACCACCGCCTGATTCTGTTGCGCATCACGACTGCCATACAGTAACGTAATTGGCTGCTGTTTCAGTACGTCCAGTAAAGGTTGCCAGGCCGTTGAGCTATCAAGCTGGGCCTGATAACGCACCACAAACTCTGGCCAATCTAAACATTGATGAAACCATTTTCGTAATGCATTTTCTGGTGCGACTTCTTTTAACCATACCACCCCTAGCAGGCGGGTTTTGCTAATGCCTCGCGGCCACAGCCGATCAGTCAGAAAAGTATTAGCTTGATATGGTGGCTGAACATCGTAAACTCGCGCTAAAGTGATGCGATTTTCCATCGTTGTACTCCTCCTTTGTCCGGTATATGCACCATGTTAGCAACCCTATCAACAAGAGTCTGTCGCCCAACCACAGATTTTATTCATTCGGTTAGTCTCATTAATAACCTCAAAGCTGGCATGCCACGGTTCAGCGCTTATTTCTCAACCACTCTTCGCGACTGATTTCCCATATTTCCGTCTGGAAATGCCCACTAACGTAGTCTCGCTCCTGCGTTGCAACCAAACGCATACCATTTTTACGTGATATGGCGGCTGACGCCTTATTCGATACGGCCTTTGTCACTCGTAAATAAGGCTGGTCCAATTGTGTAAACCAGAAGTGTGTGACGGCATCACTGGCTTCCGTTATTAACCCCTGCCCTTGCCACACAGGGCTTAACCAAAAGCCACGGTGATCGTCTGTATCACAGGCCAAATTAATAACACCAATCAAGGTCTCTGGTGAAACCTTCGGCCTGATTGACCAGAAAAAACGGCTACCACATTGCATCTTAGGTAATGCAATATCACGGACAAAGGTCAGGGCACCATCGGCCGGGTAAGGCCAAGGTACGGCAGAAGCATCTAAATACTTCACCACTTCCCATACCGGAAATTTTAGCTGAATCTGGTCAACATCCTGTAGGGTCAAGGGTATTAATAGCAAACGATCCGTGAGTAACGATTCCATCAAATAGTCCTTTTACAAGACAGTCTCTGAAGCATCAATGTCGTGAAGTGTGATAGTCACGAAAACAGAAAACACTACTGAATATTATATCTCGACAAATGTACTCATTTATAGCAAAGTTTAATCGCCACGTCCTACAGGTAAATGCCATGATAATTATTTCTTCATAAAAACGAACATGTTATATTTATTTCAGTTGAATCATTGGTGAACAAAATGACCACAATACCGATTAATACCACTCGGCAGATGAAACAAAAAAATATCATGCTAGTTGCGAGCACATTAAAATCGCTGTCATCGGCAACCAAAGGCGATATATCTGCTCAAACTGGATTAAGTTTGGCTACATGCGGCACCATTTTGAATGAATTATGCTCAAAGGGTGAAATCATTGAAGAATCCATTGATGAATCACGTGGTGGTCGGCCAGCAAAGCGTTATATATATAATTCAAATTACTTTAGCATATTAAGCATTTATATTGAAGGGAACGATACCTCCGGCGTTATATCGTCATCCCTAAGATCTGCAGATGGTAAAACTATTGTAGAGCACGATAAAATATATACTGATTTAACTGAAGATACGTTACTCGCGAAAATCCAAGAATTCGCAGATAAATTCAGTAATATCAAAGCAATAGGCTTAGGTCTGCCCGGAGTTATTGTGGATGGAAAAATACTTACTTGCGATATTACCTGCCTGGAGGGATTGGCAATAACTGAATTATTAAGTAACCGATTCGGTGTTTTTGTTCAGGTTGGAAATGACATGAATTATACCGCATTTGGCTTTTATCGTAATCACTGCCGTAATATAAATGAGCCTATCGCCTATGTTTTTATGCCGCCGAGACATTGTGCCGGTTGTGGCATTGTTATTTCAGGTAAAATGCTGCGTGGTGCAAGCCAATTTGCAGGTGAAGTGTCGAAACTGCCATTTTATGACAATTTGGGAAGCAAAATAAATTCTCACTATGAACTGGTGCAACAAAGACTTATTTATATTACTTCATCGTTGATCGCCATGATTAACCCTGTAACCATAGCTATCTCGGGGGAGCATATCAGTCAGAATTGTATTGCAGAATTATCGGCTCAATTACTCAAAAAATTTGATTGCAAACACATACCCCGTTTTGTCTATCGCGACGACATTAAATACGATTATCACAATGGAATATCAGAATACACTCTTGATGCCTATAATAATTTTCGGGTATTTGAGATCTAGTGCCCACCGGTATCTATGATGAGAAAATTTTCTAGAACCCCCTTTCGCGCCTTCAGGCTATCCTAACCGCCGTATCCCCTGCTCTCTAGTCTGTAAACCACCTTGATAGGCAAAAATGTTCTTGACAGGCCATGTGTCCACTGTATATTCCATAACTTAATATAAGTCTTTTATTAAGTGGTTTGTACTCATTAATTGCATGCTGCCACTGACCAGAAAAAGGTGCTTAAATGTCTAGCAATGTCATCGACTACCCTCTGGATACACAGGCTAAGCGCACATCGACACGCTCAATATTCTTTGTAGCCGGATTTGCGATGGGCCTTTGGGCATCGTTAGTACCCTATGCACAGAATAGACTTCATTTTGATGCAGGTTCTTTGGGGATGTTATTGCTTTGCCTGGGAACGGGCTCCCTGCTCGCTATGTTATTCTCTGGAAAACTGATCGGCCGCTTCGGGTGTAGAAAAATAATACTATTAGGCATCGCTTTTAGTGCTGTTTTCCTGCCCACATTAGCAATTATTGATCAGTTCCCTTTCATGGCATTATGCCTATTCCTTTTTGGTGCAGGTATTGGTTTAGTGGACGTCGCAGTTAATGTCCAAGGCTCTCTGGTTGAACAATCCTCGGATAAACCACTGATGTCAGGCTTCCACTGTTTATTCAGCATGGGTTCAATTGCAGGTGCTGGCGGTGGTGCAATTTTATTTACTCTTGGCTTGATGCCCCTCCCTGTAACACTCATTGCCGTTGCAATAATGGTTATAATCACATCCGTCGTTTTCAAGGAATTAATCCCTTTTGGCGATCATAAAGAACCTAATGAACAACCCAAAGCAAAACCACGTCCCAACTTCCGGCTCATATTAATGGCACTTATGTGCATGATTTGTTTTATGGCAGAAGGCGCAGTATTAGATTGGAGTGGCGTATTTCTAACCAATAACCGTGGTCTTGATATAGCACATGCTGGCTGGGGGTTTGCTATTTTCGGTGGCACCATGTCTGTAATGCGTTTTACTGGTGATAAAGTTGTCAGTATTTTGGGACGTAAGCAGGTGCTGATTTTTAGCAGTGTCATCGCCATGATCGGTTATGCCATTGCCGTCATCATACCTGACTGGAAATCCACATTGCTTGGCTTTGCTCTGGTAGGTATAGGAGCAGCTAATATTGTTCCGGTACTTATCACTCTTGCTGGGCAGGAAAAAGTAATGCCGGTAAACATGTCAGTCGCCATGGTAGCAACACTGGGTTACTTCGGTATCTTGGGCGGACCGGCACTGATCGGTTTTATTGCGCACTTAACTGACCTTTACACGGCATTCACCGTTGTTGCTCTGACATTTATTGTCATAGCAGTAGGAGCATTTAAACTGAAATACCCCACTGACTAAACATTTCTCTACCGAGAATAAAGTAGCAGGATTGTGGGGCAACCCGTTTTTTGAAGATAAAAATTTGACTGAGTATGGTAATTTTACCTGCTAGCAAAATTATGCTAGCTTTTTTTTCAATGGACTATGCCAAAATATTTTCTATCAAACCAATATGTTAAAGAGGGAATTTATATGAGCATTAAAATAATTGCCGTTGATATGGACGGAACCTTTCTCAATGATCAAATGAGTTTTGATAGGGCGCGGTTTAGTACTCAATATTCACAACTAAAGGAGAATGGAATAAAATTTGTGGTTGCCAGTGGCAATCAATATTACCAGTTAATTTCCTTTTTCCCTGATATAGCCAATGAAATCGCTTTTGTTGCTGAAAATGGGGCTTATGTCAGTAACGAAAATACTGAAATTTTCTGCGGTGCAATCTCCGCGGAAAAGGGCAATAAAGTGCTAAAAACGCTACTACCCATCCCCTATCTTGATGTGATTGTTTGTGGGAAAAATAGCGCTTACATGCTGCGTTCCTCAGATAACTATTTCTATACGACCATGAGTAAATACTACCATCGTCTCAAAATCATCGATGATTTCGAACAAGTGACAGAGCCTGCATTCAAATTTGCGATAAGTTTACCCAATGAGAAACTGGCAGACTTTATGATATTTATTGAGCAGGAACTCGCAGGTATCGTAACACCAGTCTCAAGTGGGCATGGTTCTGTAGACCTTATAATACCGGGTATTCACAAAGCCAATGGCATTAAATTGCTCCAAAAAATGTGGAATGTAACTGATCAAGAGGTTGTCACTTTTGGCGATGGTGGTAATGATATTGAGATGTTGCAGTACGCAGGCTTTGGTTATGCTATGGCAAATGCGCCAGATAACATTAAACAAATAGCAAAATATCAGGCCGAATCAAATAACGACTCTGGTGTATTAAATATAATTGATGAAATTCTAAAAAAACAACCTCCTTTCGTATAAGCCGTATTTAATGACCGGAAATAAATTGGCGGGAATGGCTCCCGCCTATTAACCATTTTTCTTTGTTATTGCAGCTTTCGCCACTCTATTTGTAGTCTATTTTAGAATATTAACAATACTCTCTCACCAACGCTGCTAGTACCTGTAAACCCATATCAGCCTGCTCCTCTGTTGCATGACTGAAGTTAAGTCGTAACTGTCCACAGCCTTCTGACGGATAGGGCAAGAACGACTCGCCCGGCATAAATGCAATATTTCTTTCGAGTGCTTTAGGCAATAGCTTACGAGTATCAATACAATGATTAAGCGTCAGCCAGAAAAATAGCCCACCAGCAGGTTTCTCCCAAGAGGCAAGAGAACCAAAATGGCGCTGTAAAGAGATCTCAAATGCATCACGACGACTTTTATAATATGCAGCAAGTTCATTCATATGCTCAGCATGATTAGGAGCACGCAACTGTTGTAATACCAGCCATTGACTGATTCGGCTACTGTGCAAATCAGCCGCCTGCTTTAACCGTGTCAGATAGGGAATTAACTCTGGCGAAGCAACAAGATAGCCTAACCGCAGTGCCGGGGATAAACTTTTGGAAAAGGACCCCTGATAAATCCACGGTGCGTGCTGTAATAAGGCGCATACCGGTTTTCGCTCGCACGGATCATAAACCAGGTCATGATAAGGATCGTCTTCAAACAGTGGCAACATAATGTCATCACATGCCTTTGCCAATGTCGCTCGCTGCGTACTATCAAGACAGTGACCACTTGGATTCTGGAACGTTGGAATGCTGTAGGCAAAAGCCGGTTTTTCTGTTTTAAGTTTATCAATATCCGGTTGCGCCGAATCATAGGCTACAAACTGTGCCCCGAAGAAGCGAAATACCTGCAATGCGGCTAAATAAGTGGGCGACTCAACAGCGACAGGTGTTCCTGCATCAATAAATAACTTAGCGACCAGATCAATTCCTTGTTGCGAGCCTGAAATAATCAGTACCTGCTCCTCAGTGCAAGATAAACCGCGCTTACATAAATTCTGCGCAATATCCCTGCGCAATTCTGTTTCCCCTTCACTGGCCCCGTATTGCAACATCGATTGCGGCATTCCTTCCAGATGCAAGTGCGGGAAACTCTCAACCGCAGGCAAGCCGCCAGCAAATGAGATCATCCCAGGCCGTTCAATAACAGAGAGTATTTCCCGTATAGGCGAGGGGTGAAGATCGTGCAGCCGTGAGGAAAATCGATTATTCTGATCCACTACAGTCTTATTCATGGCAGTCCTTCCATAAAGGTCAACACATTTGACCTTTATGGACAGTAAATTGGGCGGCTAATTACGTCAATACCATTGACCTAATTATTTTTTTAATTTGTGATAAAAATCCGATGGCAACCTCCAAAAAAGCCCCACAACAGGAACATCTATTACTTCATCAAGCCATCGAACAGTTCTATTTTGGTTATCGGAAATTTACTGAACTGCCGGATAAATTACTGGCCCAGCGAGGATTAGGTCGGGTGCACCACCGCATCTTGTACTTTGTCGGACACAATCCTGATATCGCCATCAATGCCTTGTTGGGTATTTTAAAAATCAGTAAACAAGCACTTAATGCGCCATTAAAACAATTAGTTAAAATGGAGTTAATCACGGTTACCACCGCCGAATATGATCAACGAGTGCGGCAGTTGTCTCTCTCCCCTGCCGGTAAAAAGCTTGAATCTCAATTAACAGATACACAAATACAACTGCTACAGCAGGTATTCCAACAGTTGGGAAAAGAAACAGAAACAGCCTGGCTGCAAGTTATGCAATGTCTTAATAAGGATTGAGATTAGCATCAAATTATAAGATGTTCAGTGTGAGTTATACTCTGGTGAGATTAATGGCTAGCATTTAACCAAAGGAATAAAAAGTGATAGACCATACTGGGCTTAATGTAACTAACATATTAATAAGCAAGGATTTTTATAGCGCCATTCTTGCACCTCTCAATTACGAAATACGTCTAAACCTTGGTGATGCTTATGGTTTTGGTGTAAAAATCTCAGCAAATGGGGATGACCCCGGTGGCGACTTTTGGATCATGCAAGGTATTCCTTATACCCCAAGAAGCCATATCGCTTTCCGTGCTGCAAGCAAAAATGAGGTCAATCAATTCTATAGTGCTGCCATGGAAGCTGGTGCAGTATCGAATGGGGAACCAGGCTATCGCCCTCATTACCATGAAAACTACTATGCTGCATTTATTCTCGATCCTGATGGTTACAATATTGAAGCGGTTTACCATGGTAAATAGTCTATAAAGGCTAGATCTAATCAGAATGCCTATTCCCCGATGATATGCTTGGCCTTTGCTCATCAATTTTGATATCCGCCATCGGTACTAAGCAAAAATCTTAATCACTATGTCGCATATCGATTATGCTTTTAATATCTGCTAGCATCCCTGTCAGCGCTACCACACAACTTAATTGATTAGAAAACGCGCACAATCCAGCAATGTCGGGCGTTATGCGCTATTTTATTCGTTACTCTACCGCGATGAGTAATAGTACCACTTTGAATAAGGCTATTCGGGAATTGAAGATAACGTTGATAATAGTCGGTGTGGTTGTGGTCATCGCGGTGATAATCTGGCTCGTCCTTCGCTCAGCCGCTAAAGACGTTGAAGATGATTACTGAATGATGGCCTATGATTATCTTCTGATTTAACCTCATCAGGTTGAAGTATCAAAGCGAAGGTTGTAATCCTTCTATACCCCCTGAAAAACCATTCAGCAAAGTAATGCTTAAATGCACCCTACATATATAGCTCACCCCGATACCTTGAGTGGGCCCTGCCGTATAAACAATCTGACCAGCCAGTAAACTTGCCGTTATGTGATATGTATCATTTCAAACTCATTGATACTGATCATTTTTTGATCAATCATCTCAGTGCCAAATCCACAGCGCTTTCATGTCTGTCAACCTGCGAGCACGCTATAAGACCCTGTAAAAGGTTATGGATTCGGTTTTTCTTCCGCCACGAAACATCGTACCCACTGGTAACCCGGTGCTAGTGGCGGTCTTTTGCATTTATAATCGAACAATAGTTTCTACGTACCCAACCCATCCCCCACCAGAGTAATCCCCATTAACAGGCCGTGTGACCGTACCATTCCCAACAGATTTTATATTGCTATCGATAGGGCTGACTTAAATAAGTCGCGCTTTATTTCGAACTATCTCGCAGTAGTGTAAATCCAATTTATATTATGAATAAGAAACTAAAGTGATGCTTACATTATTGATATTGCCCACATATCGGTAACTCCGAAAAACTGTCTGGTGGCATTTGGAATATCGTGAACCGCAGACCAGAAAACGCTTTAAGATGGCCCCCTCCCACTCATGCGCCAAGCCGCCCCTCCACACTGCTGTATCTCCGCCAACAAAATACAGCCTGCGTGCGCAATGTGCACAAAATTGCCGTTCAACAGCAGCACCACTCAGAGTATTTTTTCTCTGTAAGCCTTTAGATGAGAGGCGAGAGATGATTAATAAGCAAAATAACAGCGCCAACAATGTTTTAATTTATATTTTTTTGTAGGATATTTCACATTTTAACTGTAGGAATCAAAATGTTATATTGTAACAATAATGGTTCATAATTGGCCATCTTTATCATTAAAATATGACCGCGTAAAAAAATAATACCTTACAAAACAAAGAGATTATTTATCCGTAGCGAGTTGCAGTGTTTAAAAAACAGGCCAATACATATTATCACGGACGTTTTCTTATTATCATTTTAGGGAGGGGACAATGAAATACATATTTAGTTTTAAATCTTTCAATTGTTTCGTTATACATTCTATAGATCTATATACTTTATAGTATATAGTTTTTTATTTTGTAAAAACACGTAATAGCATCTTTATTTAGAATTTTATATCGCACAATTTGCGCTATCGATCTGATCTTTCGCGAAAAGGATGTTTACTTGTATAATCTGTCGCAATGAGTACGAATGGATGGATAAATCGTGTAAGCGTGTAAAAGGTGCGATGTGTGTGATAGCTACGTTAAAAGTTTACTACTGAGACCTATCACCACAATCTCTATATTCAGGAAGTCGGCTATTTATGATTGCTAATTAGCACCTTCCGTTATTGCCCTATTCAGTAACAGATAAAACTTATCTGTTAAATATTCTTATTGCATTGCCTTATTTAACAACCTGACTCGCAGGTTATTCCGCAGGGTGGAGATATGTTTAATTGTACAATAGCAATGACAGATAATTACTTTCGGCACGGCCTGTTGCTCTTGATCAATGAAGCTCTGGCGAAATACCCATTTGAATCGACAGCTATTCTTACGGATAAGTTAAATGAAAAGACCCAAGTGGCGTTTATTGATGCCGATTCTGCCTCTTTTTATTCGGTATTTGTGCAGGCCAGTTACCTTAAGCTGACCTATCCGTTGACTATTTTCATTATTTCCAGTTCAAAAAATGCCTTCTCGCCGTGGGTTGCTTCGCCCAATGCCGTCGCAGGCATCCTGTATAAAACGGACGAAAAAGCTGAGATTAAGCACAAAATCAGACAGGTATTAAACCGGCAAGGCTCTCGGGTGGTTGACCCGTTAACACCATTACGTGAAAGGCCAACACCAGCCACAGCGAATTACTTTACGCCACTTACACCCTGTGAGTCGGCTGTTATTGACCTGCTTAAACAGGGATTTACGGGAAAAGATATTTCCAAAATTCTGGGCAGAAGTGAAAAGACCATCAGTGGTCAGAAACGGTCAGCCATGAAAAAGCTTGGGGTGTGCAGTAATGCAGAGCTTTTCCGTCAAATTCATTGATCTTTGCAGTAACGAATGTGGGCTGACGACCCTATCAGTATGCCCCATATGAGCATGGATTGAATGGGAGCACTGACGGCTTCCTACCGCTGTTTATCTAGGTAAGAGCGGACCTGATAACCATGCCAGAAGAAGATTTAATACGCTATCAGGCAGTCCTGAATGGTTGACCACACGAATTTTGGGAGCAGGCAGTCTGGGTAATGTATGCAGGGCAAAGAAAGGCGGCTTAGCTCTGCACTTTAGAATTGAATCCGCCACTTTTAATTAAATTTAATGAATCTTTTAAGGATGAAATATGAATATGAATAAGATGGCGCTGGCTACTATGCTGATGTGTGGTTCTATATCACTGGCAAACGCAGCGACCGGAGGACAGGTTAATTTCGAGGGTTCAATCACTGATACCCCCTGCTCCATACATCCTGACAGTGTAAAACAAACTGTGAAGTTAGGGGCTGTGTCTAAACCTGGCTTAGCTAGCGGTATTAGTGGTCCAGAGCAGAAGTTCAAGATTCAACTATTGAACTGCTCATTCGCGATGTCAACTCCTGCGCCAGGATCCCCGATAGGCAATAATGTAAGTGTAACCTTTACCGGTCCTCAAGGTGGGTACCCAGGTACAGGGGTGACCAACACCTTACTGGGCATCACCGGTTCAGCAAAAGGTGCCAGCATCCAACTTATTGATTATTCCAGTAAACCAGTAATTTTGGGTCAAAAAACCACCCTGCAAGAACTCGCTCAAAGCAGTAACACAGATTTGGAGTTCACCGCCTATCTGAAACCAAATCCAGGTGTAGCGGCCTCAGACATTGTGGAAGGCAACTTTACCTCTACAGTTAACTTCATTATGAATTACGAGTAATTGGCACAGTAGTTTGTAGTTCTTGGCCGTACTGCATCCGAATGGATGTCTATTCTGTTTGCAGTACGGTCAGCTATGGAGCCGTTGTATGTTCTGGAAAATGTCGACTTTAGCCATGATTTCTTCGCTGTGCATGTTAGGTGGAAGTGCCCTATTCAAAAACTGCCAGGCTGGAGAAGTCACGCTATCTGGTTCGATTATTGATGTGCCCTGCTCCATTGATACCGGCAGTTTTGATCAGACACTGGACATGGGAGTCTTATCAACCAAGAGAATCCTCCGTGAGGGTCAGGGGTTTTCCCAGGAATTTACAATAAAACTCATGAACTGCCTTTTATCTCAGATTAATAATCAACTGCCTGAATGGCGTTTTTTCCGAATCACCTTTGATGGTCGAAATGATAATGGAAAATTTGGTATCGAAGGAAATGCTAAAGGGGTGGCAGTGCAAATTTCTGATCGTCAAGGGAATATTGCTGTCCCAGGTATCCCTTTACCAATCGGGCAACTCAGTTCCGAGGATATGGCCCTAAAATATAATGTACAACTGGTGAGTAACTCACAGCAACTACAAGTGGGAGGCTATTCCTCGGTTATACGATTCAAAATAGATTATTACTAATACTGAATTTGTTTTATTTCGACACTACCTAATAACTATAAAAGATAGGCGATATTGCCCTGCACGGCAGTCGCGTTCGTAAAACAAATAATGGTTGGATTATTAATTAATATAATTAAAGGTCAACGGATAATGATGATCTCACCCTACTTCTCGTTACCAATCTTTCAGTCTCGATTGTTACGTGGATTCATTTTCCTTGTCTTATGGGGAGGAAACTGTCGGGTGAATGCTGAAGATGTTCAGTTCAATACTGATGTCTTAGATTTAAAAGAAGATACTCAAATCGATCTGGGCCAGTTTTCCCGAAGTGGTTACATTATGCCCGGCGAATACAGTATGGCAGTGCAGATTAATGACGTGAGCTTACCAGAACAGAGCGTACCGTTTTACCCACCGGAAGATGACCCGAAAGGCAGTGAAGCCTGTATTTCTCCCACGCTAGTAGAACAACTCGGGTTTAAAACCTCAATTGTGGCCAATCTGGGTTGGTGGCATCAAGGGCAATGTTTGCTGGTCGGCAGCCTTGAGGGGATGAGTGCACGAGGGGATTTAGCGACATCAACACTTTATATCAGTATTCCGCAGGCCTACCTCGAATATGTTGCGGCTAACTGGGAGCCGCCGTCACGATGGGATAACGGTATCCCTGGCATATTGTTGGATTACAACATCAATGCGCAGTTGCAGCGACAGAATCAACAAGAGGGTAGCCAAAACCAGAACCTGAGCGGTAACGGGGTTCTGGGAAGCAATCTGGGAGCCTGGCGGCTGCGCGCCAATTGGCAGAGCCAACTGGAACATAAGACCGGAACTGGGCAATCAAGCAACAGGAACTGGGATTGGGAACGCCTCTACGCATACCGAGCGATCGCGCGACTGAAAGCACAATTGACGTTAGGTGAGCAATTTCTGGATTTTAATCTTTTTGATAGCTTTCGTTTTACCGGCATTAACCTGACCACAGATGACCGAATGTTACCGCCAAACCTCCGCGGTTATGCACCAGAGGTACGGGGAATTGCTCGCACTAATGCCAAAGTGATTATCAGTCAACAGGGGCGCGTACTGTACGAGGCGTTAGTGGCTGCCGGCCCATTCCGCATTCAGGACCTCAACAGTGCGGTTTCCGGCCAGCTTGATGTGCGCGTGGAAGAGCAAGATGGCACTGTGCAATCTTTCAGCATGAGCACGGCTAACATCCCCTATCTGACCAGAGCTGGGACGTTAAGATACAAACTGGTTGCAGGGCGTCCGTCCAATGCCCAGCACAATATCAATGGCTCAGTTTTTACTGCTGGCGAGTTTTCATGGGGGGTGAGTAACGGCTGGTCACTTTATGGCGGCAGCATGGTGGCAGAAAAATACAACTCACAAGCGTTAGGTATAGGTCGCGATTTGAATATATTCGGTGCGCTGGCATTTGATGCGACCCATTCGCGTGCAAACCTGACTAAACCAAATAATACGCTCTCAGGGAATTCGTATCGCCTCAGCTATTCGAAACGCTTTGATGATTACAACAGTGAAGTGGCATTTGCCGGATATCGCTTTTCACAAGAGGGTTTTATGAGCATGTCTGAGTTTCTGGATATGCGTAATTCCGGTGGCATTCGGTCGAAGAACAGTAAAGAAATGTACACGGTGTCACTAACCAAACAGTTTATAGAATCAGGGGTGAGTGCTTACCTGAACTATGAACATCAGACGTATTGGGATCGTGCTGACAACGACCGCTATAGCCTGTCTTTGGCACGCTATTTTGATATAGGACGTTTCAAAAACATTAGTTTGTCACTTAACGCCTACCGTAATCAATACAACAATGCCAATGACGATGGCGCGTTTATATCACTCGCCCTGCCGTGGGGAAATGGCGATTCGATAAGTTACAGCAGTACGTACTCTAAAGAAAATAACGACCACCGCGTGAGCTATTTTGGCCAAATTAATGAAGAAGACAATTATCAGCTCAGTAGTGGTGGCGACCGTAATGGCGTGAAACTGGCAGGATTCTATAACCACTATGGAGACAGTGCGTTGATGAGTGCCAGTGCCAGCTACTCGCAAGGACTTTACACCTCATTGGGCATGTCGTTACAAGGGGGGGCAACCATGACAGCGCAAGGTGGTGCTTTACACCGCGTCGGTTCTATGGGGGGGGCTCGCTTGCTGTTGGATACCGATGGTGTCCCGAATGTTCCTATTTATGGTAACAGCGTCGGCCGTACTCGAAGTAACTATTTCGGCAAGGCGGTAGTGGCCGATATGACCAGTTACTACCGTGACAATGTCAACATTGACCTGAATCGGCTATCGGACGATACCGAAGTCGTCAGTTCAGTGGTCCAGGCCACCCTGACCGAAGGCGCTATCGGTTATCGTCGCTTTGACGTCGCCTCCGGTGAGAAAATTATGGCACTGATCCGTTTAGCTGATGGTTCGTCACCCCCATTTGGTGCAACCGTGGTTAACCGGAAAGAGAAAACGACCGGCATGGTAGGTGATGGGGGGAGCACGTATCTGAGTGGGGTCTTGCTTGGGGATGAACTGACCGTTTATTGGAGTGGTAGCGCCCAGTGCGTCATTTCGCTACCGCAAACATTACCCAACAACGCCATGGCGGAGCTATTGCTGCCTTGCCATCAGATGAAAGAAAGCAAGCCATCTTAATCATGCTGTGAAAGGGATGGTGTCATTCCCGTACATAGCACAGATGGGTTATTGAAAACGTTACTAATGAGAAAAATGATGAAAATGCATGTAGGTGTCATATCAACGTTGAGTGTACTGATTTATGCAGTGGCGTCACAGTCAGCACTGGCAGCCATAGCACTCGATCGGACACGGGTAGTTTTTAATGGCGGCGATAAATCTGTCAGCCTCAACGTCAGCAACGACAATAAACAGTACCCCTATCTGGCACAAGGGTGGATTGAAAATGCAGAAGGTCAAAAGATAAAAAGTCCATTGATGGTACTGCCACCGTTGCAACGGATTGAACCTGGAGCAAAGAGTCAAATAAAGGTTCAGTCACTGCCAGCCGTCGCACAATTGCCGCAGGATAGAGAGTCCGTGTTTTACTTCAACTTACGTGAAGTCCCGCCACGTAGTGAGGAGGGAAATACACTGCAAATTGCCCTGCAAACGCGTATCAAATTGTTCTACCGCCCAAAAGCCATTGAAGTTACCACAGCAAACCAAGCTAATCCTTGGCAAGAGCAGGTAACGCTGACGCGGATTGGAGATAGGTATCAGGTCAATAATCCCACACCTTACTATGTAACGATCGTCGATGCCGCCGCCAAAAAAGGTGCGGGGAGTATAAAAGGTTTCGAGCCATTGATGGTTGCACCCAAAGATAGTGGGACGCTTAACATCAGTGCAAATACGCTGGGCTCAGCCCCAGTGCTGACTTATGTCAATGATTACGGTGGCAGACCAGCGCTTACATTCAGTTGCCCTTCGACGACTTGTCATGTGATACCAGAAAAGCGCAGTTAATAATGCGGAAATATTCCGTATTGCAAGGAGAGAGTATGCAAATGACATTCCTCGCATTACCCGCGCGATGGTGGGGATTAAAAGGATACGCTGCAAAAGCGGTAAACCTAAGGGTAATCCCTATCCGAATTTTATGGGTGTACCTCTCTCTATTACAGCCAGTACAGGCAGCAAGCACAGACATAAAACCACTGATTGTGACGGCGAATATCCTGGGGGGAGTACCCTGTACGATTGACGTCAGTAAGGTCAACCCACTGGATTTGGGTGAAATGGTCACGACTCAAGTCAACGGGATTAGCGGAAAAATGCTGATCCCTTATGAAGTGAAATGCACGACCCCGACCAACCTGAAGATGACCATCCTCACCAGCAGTGCTGCAACATGGTACGGAAACGGAACATTAGCGACGGTTGGATTAAATAATCAAAACCTGGGTATCCAGTTGTTGAAGGAAGGCGGTACAGCCGTGGTTTTTAATGATGCCATGCCGTTTAACTCTTCGACGCCACCGAAATTGTATGCTGTGCCGGTAAAACGCACCGGTTCTTCGTTGAGTGCAGCCGTTTTTTACTCTGCCAGTGCAACGATGAGAGTTGAATTCCCTTAGGAAGATATTAACAACAGGAGCATGTTTGCAATGAAACAATACACCATAGTACTGACATTACTTTTTTCGGGTGCAATCAGTCATTCCGCACATGCGGTTGATGCCGCAATGTCTTTCACCGGGAACCTGGTGGAAGCTCCATGTGTGATTAATAACGGGGGGCCAATTACCGTAGCTTTTGGCAACGTCGTGACGACCCAGGTCGATGGAACCTATAAAAGAATGGAGGTGCCATACACACTGACTTGTCAGGCCTCCATTCCGATCAATATGAAGATTTCGGGAACCGCAACAAGTTTTACGTCCTCTGGAACCCTACAAACCTCGGTGAGTGATTTAGGTATTCAACTGCAACTAGGGTCAACGCCCATTACCTTAAACACCGCCTGGTCATTTAATCCTGCGGGAACTAAACCGGCACTCTATGCAGTACCGGTAAAAAATCCAACAGGCACATTAGCAGCTCAGGCTTTTACAGCATCAGCAACGATGTCAATTGATTATCCATAAAGGGGGCATGCTGCAATGAGGTTACATTCTTTTAAACCTGCTTTATTGCTCGCGGGCACTCTCATCTGCAGCAGTTCGGTATTTGCGGCCAATATGGCATTTTCCGGTGAGTTAATTGAGCCTGCCTGCTCCCTTGATAAAGACACCATCCCGGTCAATATGGGTATGACATATACACAATATCTGTATAAATATCAGAGGACGGTAGGCACGCCATTTGAGCTACTTCTAAAATCTTGCGATCTTACCCATACCAATAAGGTGAAAATAACATTTGATGGTGTGCGTAATGCAAATTTACCCACATTCTTGATTGTCAATGGCTCAACGGTTCGCGGCGTAGCAATTGGCCTGGAGACACCTAGCGGGCAAGCATTAACGTTGGGAAGTAGTGAAAATTATGCCCTGCTGGCAGGAAATAATGTACTTAAGCTGAATGCCTATCTTCAGGGAGAACCTAATGCGCTGCTTAACCAGACTATCAGGCCGGGATCATTCACGTCCACAGCCACGTTTACCCTTGAATACTTCTAGCCGGTCATAACAGCAGATTAATGCGCGCTGCTCAAGAGTTGCAGGCATAGATAATAATATTCTGACTCTTAAAATAAATACCTGGAACCAACTGTTTACAGGTTAATTAATTAACAGATCTTATCTTTCACGATAATTAACTGGTGGAACGATGACTATATTTTCATTCTTAAAAATACCAACGTTTTTGCATATATTTATCACTTTTTTGCTGGTATTTGCCTCGAACTGCCAAGCGTCATATATGTTAGGTTTTATCAGTTCCAGCGTCTCTAATGGGGTTGTGGTATTTAGATACGCCGCGCAAACCACATTGCCAGTGCTGTGTATGGGTGATGGTTCCCCGACAAACCCCGGTGGATCATGGGATATCGGTTATCCAGGATATGGCTACCCAGGGCCAAACGCATACGCACAATGTACCTGGAATGGTTGGCAGTATAGTAGCCAATGGCTGATGGACATTGTAGAACTGAGAGTACCACTCGGTCTGGTTAGGGAGAACGTATGCCCTACGGTAAGGTATCTGGATTACGGAATATTGAATGAATATAATTTGGCTTGCCAAACCCCCCCGATAGTTCAACCGCTGAGTTGTAATTTCGGTTCAACCTCAAGTTTTATTATTGCCCACGGGGATGTATCTATTACTGATATCAAAAATAACGCTAACAATGCCATAAAAACGATCACAGGCAACATTGTTTGTACCGGAAGTGGGAGTGGTACAGTCAATTTATCCGTGCCTAACACTGGTTTCCTCAGTCTTGCCACTGACTCGGGGGGGACTTTACGCACTATGCTGGTACTCAACGGTACGTTGGGGAGTACTCAGGTAAATGTCACCACTGGCACAACAAACTTTGAGATCCGCAGTATGTTGAATATTGTAAATAACTACACATCATCTGGTGCGGTCTCTGGCTCTACCACACTAACGCTGTCGCTCCCCTAAGGTACAGGGATTGAACTCGGGATCTATCGTTGTCCTCAGTAAGAGAGCTGTCTGGTGTACACTGTTTCCCTGATTTAAGGCTGCTTTCAGCGAAAACATTTTCCTGTGTTGCTCTTCGAAACAGGGCTTAAGGACAAGTTTATGACAAGAATGCAGTCGAAGAGAAAACTAATAGCGATATCCGGCCAGCCCTCATGTCGTAGTATTATGTATACCCAAGGAGCCAATGCACTCGCCTGTCGGTGATCTCGCGGATACGCAGTCACACGGCGCTGTTCTCCGCTTAACTAACTGGTAGCATGCTGAATTTGGGTAGATTCTAAGCGCAAAAAAACTGCCACTGGCTGGCAACATACCATACCTGCAAATCCCTGATCCTAGCCAGCGTCAGCGCTTTTGACATTACATCCTACAGCATGCTCTTGTCGAGGCGCAGGTCTGCGACCAGTGCCCTCGGTCGCAGATGCTTAGATTTAGCCGCCGATGCGTATTCTTAGTTAACTATTTAATCAAATACGCCGTTTATAACGGATGCAACAATGGCCGTGCTTAATGCAATAAGCACTAAGTCATTACCAGCAATACGCCACTCATACCCTGGATAAGAAGGTAGTTGTTCCAGTAAAGATGCAGGAACTGCTTTTTTAGCAATACCGGGAGGAAGTGGCTTACCACGGGCTAAATTTTTAGCGATGCCCGGAGGTAATGATTGATACCCAGTTAACCCGTAATTAACAGCCAATGGACGTATGCGGTCATAGGTTACATTCACTGACACCAAATTATCACGCCCTGTCTTAGCTTTACTCCCCTTATTAGCGGGACCATCGCCCCCACTATTACCGTGATTCCCGCCGCTGTTTCCGTGCCCACCACCATTCCCGTTCCCATTGCCGGGGTTAGCCATGGAAGGGGCTGAAGATAGCGATAGAGAAGCAATCAGCGCTAATGCAATAACAGACAAACGTTGCTTAAACATTCTTTACTACCTTCAATGGTCATCAGATATAGCTTAAATCTAGTCAATACTATCTATATAAGCTATATGGAATGGTCCTATTTTAAAATAATATAGCTACCAATAGAACTGAGGTAGTTCATTATATCCCCTTGGTGTTCAGCCGCCCGCTAATGACCTCATCGAATCACCCCTTACAGATTCCGCAATTCACGTTTCACAGCTAGCGTGCAGTCAAAAGCCGCCTTACTTGGCGGCTATGCTATTCAAGAGAGCGTTAAGAGTTCAGTGTCACGTTAAAATCATTATAGCGTTATCACTTCAGTTGCTTAACAAAACGCTTTCGGACTTCTTTAAAGCCATTAGATTCATAGAATTTATGAGCTTTCGTTCTAACTTCGCTACTCGAAAGTTCAATATGCGTACACATTTTATCTTTTGCAATAGACTCTACTTCAGTAAGAAGTCTCTGGCCAATCCGCTTCCCACGGTATACTTCATCGATTACCAGCGCAGAAATTACGCCCCAAAGCCCCTCTTCATGAACAGGTATAATGAAGTTAATAACAATCACACCGCATATATTTTTACCAGATACAGCAACTAACGTGCATCGATTATCGCTTTCCCTCTTAAGTTGGGATTCAAGATTTTCACATTTTGTTTGATACCCTAACTGTAGGAAAAGATCCTGTAACAGTGTTGCATCACTCACTATTGCTACTCTGATAGAAATCATATCACCAAACCTTTATTTATTGATTCACATACATATTCAGGAAACTTTGAATATCTCTGGCGGTAATAAGATCAATGAGTATCAGTTCTGCGGAGTGTTTGTGTACTTCAATACAAATACATCCTCTTTTTGTAGCAATATCTACTGAGTAGTGGTCAACAAAAATTGGTCACCACCATAAACTGTTCATGAAATAACCACCAAGATGCATTTTAGCTATTTGCAACTGCAATACCACAGCTATACGGCTGATAAGCGCAAAAATCCCGAAGACGCGGCATTGCCTCCTCAGGTGTAGTCAGTGGTGCAATGCAAAATTACTGGCCGCAAAAACATTTCCTGAATTGGATTTTGATTTCACGTTTCATGATTTAAAGGCAAAGGAAATATCCGATTTAGAGGGAACGCTCGAAGAGAAGCAAGCCATTTCAGGGCATAAGAATACGGCTCAAACAGCAACATATGATAGAAAAACAAAAATCGTGCCAGTGGTAGGCGGACAGAAAAAGTGAGCTTTTATTCAGATTACCAAAATCATGTTAGGAAATGACGTTAGGAACATCTTAGGAATGAGATTTCAGGCACAAAAAAACCGCCCTTTTCAATGCATGTTTAAATGCATCATAGGATGGAGTGAATAAAGCGCCGCGATAAGCAAGAACGTATCAAACGCAAGATGTTTACTAAGCTGCGCACCACCCGTTATATCAAAAACGAATCCAACGCCGATGAAGCTGTCGTTACCCTTAGCGGTAAGGTCAATAATCTGGCGCGAGTGCATCACTACGGCTTGCGCGATAAAGTCACAAAGAACGGGCCAACAGTGAAATACGAACGCCGCCAGTTGCTAGGCTTTACTGACGGCGATAGTGAATGGATTGGGGATTTAGCATTAGAACACATCGCTAACTAGTTATTCCTGCTTAAGTTATTTATTTTTTCTCATTAAATAAAAAATCACTTTTGTCATTAGATATGACAGAATAAGAGCAAGAATAGCCATTTCGTAATAGAGCGCTATCAGAATATTCGTATTAAGAAAGTTAAAATAACTGATTGCATCGCCAAACTGATCGCTTGACAATACCAAGACTAGCACCTCTGGAATAAGGAAGGTCAAGATAACAAATAAAACGAGAAAAGTCCCAAATTTAGCCAATCGCATCATACAGCTCCTTTGTAGTATTTAAAATCCATAATTATAACGTATAGTACACGATTATTAACAATCAATGGAGTGCTAGTTAATGAATGCTTCTATTTATTTAAAAGAAAAGCTAAATGCAGATAGTATGTTATCACTCTCACTAGATCGTGGGATAAAAGGAACTATGAATTCTGCCAAGGGAACAATCGAGAGTGTATACAGTGGCGTAGAGAGAGCCAGTTGGTATACATCTTGTTTCTTTGAAAAATATGCGAGTGAATGTCAGGAGATAAAGGCTGAGGATGCAAGAATAATAAAGGCAATATCAGAGATATACAAAAGATCTGATGTTATCTTTGATATGATAAAGCTTTATGTCGAGTATGTCCTTGATAAACATACGCCGCGTGAGAATGCGCAGAGTTCTGCTTATCACTCATCCCATGTGGGTGCCAATCTCGCAGTTTCAATGGCTACAAAAAAATCAATGGCTTACTCTATAGCTAAAGCGGTTTCTGGGTCACTCTCTGTATCGAATATTGTTCGAGCGGAAATAAATAAAAAAGGTTTGTTTTTAATTAATGCTGCTGATTTATATGGCAAAGTTCAGAAATCTGCCATGGCAGCCAGGAAGCTGCAAATCATTGACCTTGGGTATTATAATTTATTACGAATCAATAATATAGAAATGCTTTATGTATATATCGATCCGGTTATTTCTAAAGCCATGGAGAAGATACGTTCGAACTCCAATTTAAGTTTTGACGAAGTTGTGAATATACTTAATGGCATGGGAAGGTAATGAAAAGGATATTATATAATATATTATTTTCGACGATTCCATTTATTGTTATCGTTTTATTCGCAGTATTCTATTTAGAATTCATTCCTAATCACTTTGGTAAGCTGACATTAGTAACAATTGTGATTGTATTTTTTTTATCATGTGAAATAATGCCTAATAAATATATCTAAAATCAAAGGATGACTGTTTACTGTCATCCTTTGATTAATTCATGTAATAAGTAGCTCTTCCTTTCTATTATCCTACCCAATACCTCTTATTTTTTCCTTTGTGCCATCCCTCACACAAAACCCATCACATGCCGCACGCGCCCGTAGACGGCACACTGGCCGCATGAATATCCTTATTGCTGGTCTTAAACGCCTGTTGGCTAACATTATCCGTATTGGTATCGTTTCCGACGTCGATCTCACCAACGGATTATGCCGGGTCAGAATAGGCAACCTTGAAACCGATTAGCTCAATTGGTTAACCCTACGCACTGGTCGGGTGCGTTTTTGGTCTGCGCCGTCAGTGGGTGAGCAAGTTATGGTGCTCAGTATCGGCGGTGAACTCACCACCGGCTTTGTGCTGTCCGCCATCTTTTCGGATGCTAATTCCGCGCCGTCACAATCGGCGGATGCTGTGGTGATCATTTTTCCTGATGGTGCTCGCTTTGAATATGAACCGGAAACCAGCCACCTGACAGTAACCGGGATCGCAACGGCAGTGATTGACGCCAGTAAATCGGTGGATGTTATCGCCCCCAATATCACCAGTACTGCCTCGGTAAAAATCACACTGTAGCGGCGTTAAAACATTACCGCGTCGCGTTAATGCGCATCAACACCAGCGCTGTGCCAGAGATTGACTGGCCGGAGTTGCCGCAATAAGGGGTGATTTTAATGGGGGAATTTTTGTCCTAATTTGGGATTAAGTCTGTGCTCAATAGAGACTCATGGAGCTAATATTGTATTCAGTGAAAACGCTATGAAACTCCTTTAATTACACCTGTAACTCGTTATTTTAACGTGGGAAAATGTTTGTCCTAAAGTGGCGTTGCCTAATTGCTCGACAGAATCTCATCGGGTTATAGTCACACCGCAGCGGTAAAATCCTTTACCGGATTTGGCAGTCCGGCATAGACCAAAGCGCATGATATAGATACGGTTACATGGTAATAAGCAAGAAATGGTGAGCTGGGTGGGGGCATTGCAAGATGCACCGGTTTCTTGGTGGCCGGTAGTTCCAACCTCGCTCAGTTCACCACCCATAGAGATGAAAATCTCAAGATGGTGAGTATCAACACCGTCAACTGTGAAAGACTAATAGCAACTCGGCGTAGTACAAGGAAGCACTGATGGCAATTGCAGAATCACTTGAACTAGAAGGCTATCTGAAAGGATACACTGAAAGCTATCAGGAAAGTCAGCGGGAGACGATACTGAAAATCGCCCGGTCTTTACTGGCCGAAGGTGTTGATCGCACTCTGGTAAAGGAAGTCACTGGCCTACGTGATGAAGACCTGACGCAATAACGCGTTAACCCCCATTCTAACGGGCGATGTTGTGTTAGACGTTGCCTTATTTCTGCCAGTTTTTCGCACCCTATTTATTCCGCTCTGTGATTGTTTTTTCTCTCTTATTCATATCTATAACTCATTATTTTAAATAGAAAAAATGTTTATCCTAAAGTGGTGTGGAGTGATTGCTCACACTGATACCCATGACTATTATCGCCCGATGAAAACGACCCCTACACCCCATGATGCACTTTTTAAAAATTTCGTCACCAAACCCGAAACGGCTTATGATCTGCTGGATATTCACTTGCCACCCGCCCTGCGGAAAATCTGTGACCTGAAAACACTGCGGCTGGAGTCGGGCAACTTTATTGAAAATGACCTGCGAGCCTACTACTCTGACGTGCTTTACTCACTAAAAATGCAGGGACAGGATGGCTATGTTTACGCGCTGATCGAGCATCAAAGTTCTCCCGACAAGCATATGGCTTTTCGCCTGATGCGCTATGCCATCGCCGCTATGCAGAGCCATCTTGATGCCGGACACGACAAACTGCCTCTGGTCATTCCCATGTTGTTCTATCATGGGATGGTCACGCCGTACCCGTATCCCATGAGCTGGTTACAAGCATTCAGTGCACCCACGCTTGCGGGGGAACTGTATGGCGGCAACTTTCCGTTGATTGATGTGACCGTTATCCCCGATGACGAAATCATGACACATAAGCGTGTCGCCTTACTGGAGCTGTTGCAGAAACACATTCGTCAACGTGACCTGTCCGAATTATCGGATGAACTGGTCAGGTTGTTATCGAACGGTTACACTAGCAAAGATCAGCTAATCTCTGTGATACATTACATACTACAAAATGGTGACACGGCTGAGCCGGAAAGGTTTATCCGCGATCTGGCCCACCACCTGCCACAGCACGAGGAGGAACTTATGACGATTGCACAGAAATTGGAATATAAAGCCCATCAAGCAGGCCGAGTGGAAGGGGTACAAGAAATGGCCCTGAAGATTGCCAGCTCGATGCTCGCTAATGGTTATGACCGCACTGAAGTCATGAAGTTGACAGGTCTAAGCGATAAAGAACTGGCACAAATTTGCCATTAAGTTGCTAGCTAAATCCCTACTTTTAACAGGCGATGTTGCCTTAAACGTCGTCTGTTTGCGCTGTTTATCACTCCTTTCCCTTTTTATTTCTTACTCTTTGTTGCCTCATCCATTCTTTAACGCATCATCACGATAACCCCCTATTTTTCCACAAAAAATGTTTGTCCTAAAGTGATGCTGGCTGATTGCACGGCAGAACGTCGCTGGGCTATAGTCACGCCGCAACGGCAAAATCCGCGGTCGAGTTTGGAACCCCGGAAATTACCAAAGCGCACGACCGTAGACACGGCTATTATGTGCGGGCACAGTGACACCTGTAATATGCAAGAAACGGTGAACTGGGTGGGGGCATCGCAAGATGCGCCGGGTTCTTTGGTAACCGGTAGTTCCAACCTCGCTCAGTTCACCACCCATAAAGAGATTGGAACCTCAAGGTGGTGATTAGTCCCCCTACCAAAGAGGTAGTCATCATGGATCTGACGACTAAACACCTGTCATTATTTACCAGCAATATCATTGTTATTCCCACACCTGTTTCTTCATCTGCCCCTCTGCTACCGGAGGTGCGCTATGTACGATGACACCCCTGCGAAGTAGAAGAGCTTATCGACCACTGCCGTGCGCTGATTTACGCCATCGTTACCCTTGATCGTGCCGATGCTAAAGAGGTTCTTTCTCTTATTTTGTGGCAGCAAATTGATGCGTTGCACAGTACTTATCTACGGGACAGCGAGGAGCCACTCGAAGTAGTGTACGCCCTCTAACACAACAGATAGGTCACCACTGAAATAGATTTATTGACGGTGAGCCTATCCACAATAATCTTGAAGCTGTAGGAGTTGATCCGTAAATACAATGAGATATAAAGGTTACACCGCAAAAACCGGCTACAACACGAAACACTGCATAATACTAATATTCGTGATGTAGTCGGTTTTCATGCAGATAATATCGCTGATCTGCGTATCTGGTTTTTTGTGTCATCCCTCACACAACCCCATCACCTGCCCCACGCGTAATTATCCGGCATCATAGTATCCGGCATCATAGCGAATGAACGCTTAACCGGAGAAAAACGCATGTCTGCAACCGATTACCACCATGGTGTGCGCGTCATTGAGATTAGCGAAGGCACTCGCCCGATCCGCACTGTCAGTACGGGGTGGTCGGGATGGTCTGTACCTCCGATGATGCTGACGCCCCCCTGTTTCCACTCAATACCCCGGTATTACTCACCGATGTGCTGGCCGCTAGTGGCAAAGCCGGTGAAACCGGCACATTGGCCCATTCACTGGATGCCATCAGCCACCAAACCAAGCCACTCACCGTAGTTGTTCGTGTGGCGCAGGGTGAAACCGAAGCTGAAACCACGTCAAACATCATTGGTGGATCCACACAGGATGGCCGCTATACCGGCATGAAAGCGCTGTTAACCACGCTCATGCCGTGATTGTCCCGGCTTATGCCGCTTCCAGCCATCACTCGCATGTTCAGGCTTATGCTTATCACAGTAGCCCGTTATATCAATAGTTAGAGCTGCGCAGCCGCTGTGCCTACAGGGCTTCTTTATTCTTGGGGGCATCATAACATCTGGTGTTAGGTGCAGTAGCTCGAACGGTCAGTGGTAGTATGACGGCAACCATGCTTACATCAGGCTCGCGGTCGCGGTATTGTGGGTGGCATGGTATTACTCAAAATAGAAAAGCCTCGGGCTATGCCGAAGCTCTGAAATACTTGCTAAGATGTCTCGATGGCTTGGTATTACTATTTCTTTTAACGAGTTTTTTGCATGCATATTGATACAAAGTATCGACTATTTCTATTCATCTATCTAACAGCAGCCTATGCTGCCGCTATCCCAGCAATGTATCTGGTACTAGATCTGATTATTGGTGGTGATCTGGTTGATATATGGAAAGGTGAATACTCATTTTTTGAGTTTCTTACAAACCGAAAAATAACTTGTTTCAAGCTTTCTGCTGTCGGGGGCTTGATGGGACTAGCTTACTGGTTAGCTTTCTACAGAAAGTACAGATACTTCGATCCACTAGATAAATATTTCAAATGAAAAGCCACCAGCTTATAAGGCCAGTGGCTTGGATTGTTCGTTAGATGACAGCGCTCAGTATAGTATACTATACCGTTCGAGGAGTACCGCCTTTGCCACTACAACTAGAGAAGAGAACGCCTAAACGCCCTACATCAATCAACGATCTGGGATTTTGTATTATTGATGATGTGAACAGTCTTTAGCTTCCATGATGGAAAGCATTGCAGGGGCGGTAATCTGCATTATGTGGTCATGCTCAACTGCCAAGATACTCTTTTCCTTCTTCCTCTCATTCATCAGGCGACTGCCAATAGTACCTTTCAATTTTGACCGAGTTTCTTTAATAGCAAACCGATGCTGCATTTCCTCACCGATAGACATGCGGCGATTTAGTTGCTGGAGAATGGTATACTTATACAACAGAGCAAAACTGGCGTTGCCCAAATTAAAGCTTGGACACCTAGGCTGCATGAGTCTATACGGCAGGCGGGTACCCTTCCTCTAAACCACGGTGTTATGAGTATCTATTTGTTACACCAGCAATCGGGATCACGCTTCACCCGCGATAGTTTTAACGCACACTGGATGAAAGCAAAAAAAGCGGCTGCTGTGAAATATCCAGAACTGGAGTTTAATTTCACGTTCCATGATCTGAAAGCAAAAGGTATCTCAGATCTAACTGGTTCGCTATATGACAAGCAGGCAATCTCAGGGCACAAAAACGCATCACAGACCGCAAGATATGATAGAAAAATTAATATTGTTCCAGTTGTGGGCGGGCAAGATGTGGCGAAGTGATATGGCGAAACAATGGTGAAAGGTGATTTCAGGCACAAAAAAACCGCCTCTCGGCGGTTAACGACATACTCATACTACTTTGTTTTACTTAGAATATTTTCCATGGTGCCCGGGGCGGGACTTGAACCCGCACAGCCATAAGCCGAGGGATTTTAAATCCCTTGTGTCTACCGATTTCACCACCCGGGCTCTGGAAAACTGGAGGCGCGTCCCGGAGTCGAACCGAGGTAGACGGATTTGCAATCCGTAGCATGGCCACTCTGCCAACGCGCCTTATTCTTCTTTGCCTTTACAGCTTAGATCCGCTTTTAAGCCAACCTATTAATTTGGAGCGGGAAACGAGACTCGAACTCGCGACCCCGACCTTGGCAAGGTCGTGCTCTACCAACTGAGCTATTCCCGCAACATCAGAACTTACTGATTCTTTTGCTATCTTTCGACATTTGGTTGCTGCCGTCTGATGCGATGCATTCTACTTACCTGACGCAATGAGTCAATAAAATTATCTGACTAATGTGTTCGTTTGCTGCTTTTTGCGGCGCTTCGATCAAGGTTCGAGCAAATCATTCCAGGCAGCGTTTAAATATTGAAACATTGACCAGAATGTCAGTACCGCAGCAATGTAGAGAAGAACAAAACTGGCAAGCTCTATGTTATGGTCAGGACGCCAAAGTAACCCCACCAAAGATCCCATTTGAGCCGTTGTCTTCACTTTACCAATCCATGATACCGCAACACTGCTGCGTTTACCGATTTCAGCCATCCACTCACGCAGGGAAGAAATGATAATTTCACGGGCAATCATCGTTGCCGCCGGTAGAGTGATCCACCAGACATGATAATGCTCAGCAACCAACACTAATGCGATGGCAACCATAACTTTATCCGCTACAGGGTCAAGAAAAGCCCCAAAACGGGTAGTTTGTTTCCAGCGGCGGGCTAAAAAGCCATCAAACCAATCGGTTGCTGCTGCAAACACAAATATGATGGCACAAACCATCGGAGCCCAAACGAATGGCAAATAAAACGCCAGAACGAAGAATGGGATGAGTACAACACGAAACAGGGTAAGCCAAGTCGGTATATTCAATTGCATAATGCTACGATAACTATCTGGCTGGGGTGGATATTATGAGTATGGTGCAACATTAGCCTCAGTGTTTCAATGCATTGTAGATCTTTTCTGCCAATGCTTGTGAAATACTCGGCACTTTTGCAATTTCCTCGACGCTCGCATTAAGTAAAGGTTGCAGTCCCCCCATATACTTCAGCAAAATTTGCCGCCGTTTAGGGCCAACTCCCTCTATCGTTTCTAATGCACTGGTATTTTTTACTTTAGAACGACGCTGTCTATGTCCGGTTATCGCATGATTATGCGAGTCATCACGAATATGTTGAATCAAATGCAATGCTGGTGAGTCTGGCGGCAACGAGAAACCCTCCCCTTGAGCCTCCAGAAACAATGTTTCCAACCCTGCTTTGCGATCACTGCCCTTGGCAACACCAACCAATAAAGGCTTTTGCTTATCCCAAGGAACAGTAAGAGAAGCAAATACGTCAAAAGCCTGAGATAACTGGCCTTTCCCGCCATCAATAAAAATAACATCAGGAATTTTTTTGTCATCTAATGCCTTACCATATCGGCGCTTAAGCACTTGAGACATAGCCGCATAATCATCACCGGGCGTTATACCACTAATATTGTAGCGCCTATATTCCGAACGTACAGGACCATTTGCATCAAATACGACACAAGACGCAACAGTCTGCTCTCCCATCGTATGGCTGATATCAAAACACTCCATACGGTTGATCTCATCAATATTAAGAATCTTAGCTAGCTCTTTCATTCGCTGATGTATTGTTGACTGCTGTGATAAGCGAGTTATCAATGCGGTTGAGGCATTGGTGCGTGCAAGTTTAAGATAGCGTGCTCGGTCCCCCCTCGGGCGGCTTTGAATCTGAATTTTTCTTCCGGCCAGTTCAGAAAGTGAGGAGGCCAACAGATCCTTTTCCTCAAGGGTGAAATCCAGCAAAATCTCACCAGGAAGCGTTCGCCCTTGACTTCCTTGCAAGTAAAATTGCCCGACGAAGGTCTGGACCACTTCGCTTAGTTCAGTCCCTGCGGGAACTTTTGGGAAGTAACTTCGACTGCCCAGCACTTTTCCTTGTCGGATAAATAGCACATGAACGCAAGCTAATCCGGCATCAAACGCCACACCGATAACATCCAGATCTTCACTGTCGCCAGAAACAAACTGCTGTTCCGTAACACGCCTTACAGCCTGTATTTGATCTCGAATACGTGCCGCATCCTCGAAATGTAACAATTTACTGGCTTCTTCCATACGGGAAATCAGTTGTGTTAGCACCTGTTGGTCTTTGCCCGAAAGGAACAAACGCACATAATCGACCTGACGTTGATACTCGTCATCACTCACCAACCCCGCGACACAGGGGCCAGAACAGCGGCCAATCTGATACTGTAGACAAGGCCGCGAACGGTTGCGGTAGACACTGTTTTCACACTGTCTTACTGGAAAAAGTTTTTGCAATAATGCTAATGTTTCGCGGACAGCATAAGAGTTTGGGAACGGACCAAAGTACTCCCCCTTCTCATGCTTAGCTCCACGGTGAATTGCTAAGCGCGGATGAGTATCCGCACTCAAGAAAATAAGAGGATATGACTTATCATCACGCAACAATACGTTGTAACGAGGCTGATAAAGCTTGATATAGTTATGCTCAAGCAGTAATGCTTCCGTTTCAGTATGCGTCACGGTCACATCAATTTGAGCAATATTCTTAACCAAGGTCTCCGTTTTTCGGCTGGCAACCTGAGCACGAAAATAGCTCGTCAGACGCTTCTTAAGGTCTTTTGCTTTACCAACATAAATAACTGTCCCCGTTTTATCATACATACGGTAAACGCCAGGCTGGCTGGTGACAGTTTTCAAAAACTCTTTAGAATCAAAACAATCAGTCACTATTAGACAACGTCTCCGCGTTAAACAGACCGTGCCGAATGGCCAGATGGGTCAATTCAACATCACCACTAATATTAAGTTTGCTAAACATCCGGTAGCGATAACTGTTCACCGTTTTCGGGCTCAGATGAAGTTGCTCCGAGATGTCATTCACCTTTTGCCCTTTTGTGATCATCAGCATAATTTGTAACTCACGCTCTGATAAACAACTAAAAGGCGTCTCCACCGGAGGTTCCAACTGGCCCAGCGCCATCTGCTGTGCAATGTCAGAAGCTATGTAACGTTGCCCCGAATGAACAGCACGGATCGCCGTAACAACATCCTGAGGTGCCGCACCCTTGCTCAAATACCCACCGGCGCCAGCCTGCATGACTTTTGCGGGCAATGGGTTTTCAGTATGGATAGTTAGCATAATAACTTTAGTATCTGGAGAAAAACGCAAAATCTTGCGGGTTGCTTCCAACCCGCCGATACCGGGCATATTCATATCCATCAAAACGATATCGACAGCGTGGCTACGGCACCATTTTACCGCATCTTCACCACACTGCATCTCGCCCGCTATTTTGATACCCTTGATATCTTCAAGAATGCGTCGAATCCCTGCGCGCACCAGTTCGTGGTCATCAACAAGAAGAACGCTAATCAAAGAAAATTCTCCAAAAATAAGGGAGTAACCTAATCACGCTATGTTTACGACAATGATATTACTTGTTTTCGGCCAAAGAATGAATACAGAATAATTGCAAATTCATATCTATATTGTTTGACAGATATTATTTTTATCATCATTTTGACTATGTACATAAAATCGCTGACTTATCAATTAACGACATGATAAAAAAGAAAAGTTTTTTTGAGAGTTTTCTTGGCACAGCGCCGTTTTTCATAAAAATGCTAATTGCTGACATTCTGAAAATTATTTTCACGAAAAAAAGCACAACATATTGATACCACATAGGATCGGCTATTTCTACGCTATAGGAATTATTCTTAGTTTTGTTTATTTATTGTTTATCTCATATTCACTCTCAAAATGAGTGATTTTTTGACACCAATTATGTATTCAGAAATGATATGATTTTTATGAACAAATCTTACTTAATTAAGATAATACTCACATGATCGTAGGAATCATCGTTCAAGCATTCACCTCCCTGCCCGCCACCAACCCAGTTTTTAACCACGAAATAAAGATTGAGCACAGGTTATCAAAGCTGACCATCAGTTTATGATATAATGGTATAACTGTTTAATAATGCCGCGAATGTTCACTGCGATGCTGGGTTAACCCAAATCACTTTGTCCACAGGCAAGCTCTCACTTCAGGAAAAAAAATGAGTAATCCAGACTTTACCACTTCTGCTGACCCAGAAACTTTAGCAAATGAAGTTGCGTGCTTGAAAGCAACATTAACGCTAATGCTAAAAGCGATCGGCCAAGCCGATGCTGGGAAAGTAATCTTGAATATCGAACGTTCCATTGCCGGTATCGAAGACAGTGCTCAAGCTGAAGTTTTCACCAATACCCTTGCGCAAATCAAAAACGGCTATCGTCAATAAGCAACAAGATGCAATAGTCCTATTCTATTATGCTGCCAGATATAGGAATTTCTTTTTTTTCATTGAGATATATTCTATTGGCAGCTTCTTTTTTAATCTTTCGAGATAGTGATGGGACTGTTACTTAAAGCGTTAATCGGGGCTGCGGTTGTAGTATTGATTGGGTTATTATCAAAGACACGCAATTACTATATTGCCGGTTTAATCCCACTATTCCCTACGTTTGCTCTCATCGCACACTATATTGTAGCCAGTGAACGTAGCATCGAAGCACTACGCACAACAATTATATTCGGCTTATGGGCTATAATTCCTTACATTATCTATTTGATATCACTTTATTTTCTAATTAACCATTTACGCTTACCACTTGCCTTGACCGCTGCCGTTTTATGCTGGGTCATCGCTGCCTGGATACTCATATCCGTTTGGAGCCAATGGCACCGTTAGCGAAAACCATACCATTTTCAGCGTAGTAGTAATAAAACGAGGGCATGAATAGCCAGCATGATCACAGAGAAGGTCAGGTTCAAATTACTGATAGATCTTGATCTTAATTCATCAGAAGGCTCATCACTTACTTGAATTTTTCTGATTCTGTAAACCCAGTACCCACCGAGCACCACAAAAAACAGAGCCAGAAACACTGCCAACAGTGGATACCCCCACACCAGATACTCACTTAACCCTGCAATAGCAAACCAAAGAATGACAAAGACCATGATGAACCACCTAAAGTTTTGATACTTCGAGCTTAGCACACTCCTTAAAAACGATTAAGGCCCACAGACAAGATAAAGGAAGGGATGCGGAAAATATAAAATATCTGTCTAAAAACATCATAAACACCAGAATAACGTTAATAAATAGTTAATTTAAAAATACAGCAGTATCAAACCCTCATAATTTTAAAGCAGAAGATAGAGCAATAACTAAATTATAAGACTAATCATCTGCACCTAATATAAAAAACGATAAAAAAGCCTAAAAATGTAACATTACTCTATGTTTTGTAATGACATGAAAAATGTTTAAAAAATTAAATTAAGTAGTTTTATTACATCAAGAATTCATGTCATTTGCCGTTATACATTATACCTAAATTTAATATGCGTAATGTTTATGAAAAAGTTCTCCGACCTCTCCATTCTGACAAAGTTACTCTCAGGTTTCTCTGTCGTTATTGTCATGATGTTATTGCTAGGTGCAGTGGCCCTATCGCAGTTAAGCAATAATAACTCCAGACTGGAAGCTTACCGTGACAGTTGGTTACCAGGTGTTCGCTATGCATTAGAAATGCGGGGCGTCTTAGCAGAATTGCGCCTACAGCAAGTTCAGTACATCGCTTCATCGACAGAAAAAGAGCGTGAAGGGCATCGTCTGGAGATATTACAAGCTGTAGACAATTTCCGTGCTGCACAAGATAGGTTTATAAAATTACCGGAAGGTTACAATCACTCAATGTTATTCAAGAGAATAACGTCAGATTTTGACCATTTCTCTCAGGCAAACAGTCTCGTTATTGATGCGGTTAATAATAATCAATTAGCTGAAGCCACTAAAATTAGTGGTGATACATCAAGAAAATACCGTACGCAGTTGATGAAAGATCTCGCTGAATTAGTCGTACTGGAAGTTCAGGGTGGAGAACAAGCTGCAACGGATGGTCAACAAAGTTTTAATACCGCCAAAAACGTACTCATCGCTTTATTACTTTTCGCTGTTTTCATCTCCGCACTGCTTGCGGTCATGATTGCCCGTAATTTGTCTCGTTTATTAGGGGGCGAACCGGCCTACGCGGTAGCTATTATGGGGCATATCGCAGCCGGGAATTTATCGACTGAAATAAAACTTCGCCCAGGAGATAATCATAGCTTGCTGGCTTCTCTGAACATCATGAACCAGCAATTGAAGAAAACCATTAATGAGATCATGCACGGCAGTGAATCAATTTCTGTCGCCTCGAATCAGATTGCTCAGGGAAATGCGGACTTATCACAACGAACTGAAGAGCAAGCATCCTCTCTGATTCAAACCTCCGCTAATATGCAAGAATTAACCCAAACTGTACGTCAGAATGCGGATAATGCCCGACAAGCAAGTGAGCTGGCGGTTAATACAGCAGCGACCGCGACTGAAGGCGGGGCTATTGTTGATGAAATGCTACTTCGCATGCAGGAAATAACGAAAAGCTCGAAGAAGATTGTCGATATAATTGCTGTTATTGAAGGTATTGCCTTTCAAACCAATATATTAGCGCTAAATGCTGCAGTTGAAGCCGCACGAGCTGGCACTGAAGGTAAGGGATTTGCCGTTGTCGCAAGCGAAGTGCGCACTTTGGCTCAGAAAAGCGCAAATGCAGCCAAAGAGATAAAACAATTAATTGTCGGTACTGTTGAAAAAATTAATGCGGGTTCAGAACGCGCTGACCATGCCAGTCAAGCGATGGGCGAGATTGTCGATTCGGTGGGGAAAGTTGCCCATATTGTCGGGGAAATATCTACTGCATCACATGAACAACATATTGGTATTCAAGAGATCGGTATTGCCGTAGAGCAAATGGATCAAGTTACTCAACAAAATGCGGCGTTGGTTGAGCAGGCTGCTGCTGCTGCTCAATCATTAACTGAGCAAGGTGCAGAATTGCGTCAGATTATCCGCTTCTTTCAAATTAATCAGCCATCATTGAACTAAGAAAATAATGACTGAGCGCTAAGTCGTGCAAAACATAACGGCTTAGCGCTTCATTTAAGGTGATATTTCATCTTATTATATGAAAATGTTCATTCCCATTTGCTACAGAAGCTCTTTCAATACCCAAAGGCTAACACTCCCACCATTGACAGGGAATATTGCCCCACCACCCTCATCGGTAGTAATAATATCCTGACGATTACCTAAATAGTCAGCAAACTCTTTATTTTCAAAACCTTCGCCAAAGGTGATTGTTTTTTCACTTTCAGCACCATTAGAAAGAATCACTACGCAACCCGGTGCCTCCGCCGTGCCTGCACGCACAAAAGCAATACAGTTTTTATCATCAAAATAATCAGTCTGTGCACCATGGGCAAAACGTTGCCTGGCTTGAATTAACGCCTCCAATTCAGCAACAACCGGCATTTCTATCTGATAAGTCCCCCCATCTTCGCCATTATCTTGATAATTAGCACCAAACAGGTCGGGATAAAAAATACATGGGATACCTTGTTCTCGGATTAAAATCAACGCGTAAGCTAAAGGCTTAAACCAAGGTTCTACCGGTGCTTCCAGTGATTGAAGTGGCTGAGTGTCATGATTGGCCACCAAAGTAATGGTATGTAACGGGTCAACTTCAAGCAAGGACCCGTTGAATATTTGCGTCAGGTCAAAATCTTCACCCTGTTTTGACGCTTCATGAAACGTGTGATGTAAAGCAACGTCGAACAACATTACATTGCCATCTACCCGTGCCAAATATTGTTGTAACTTTTCGATGTCAGGGGACCAATACTCCGCAATAATCAGTAAATCATGGTCTATTTCATTTTGTATATATTCTATCCACGCTTTAAAAAACCATGCTGGGATATGTTTTACTGCATCCAGTCTAAAACCATCAATTGGCAGTGTCTCCAGCAACCATTTTCCCCAGTATTTTAACTCCGACATGACGTCAGGGTTACGAAAATCTATATCTGCCCCCATCAGATAGTCAAAATTACCTAACTCATCATCAACCTCTGTATTCCACCCCTCATCGCTGTAATCGTTTACTATCTTAAAAATACCGTCATCTGAAGGTTCTTCAATATAATCGACTCCGGTAAAACACTGTTTATCCCAAACAAAGGATGAATAAATTTTATTGCGACCAGGAAAGGTAAAACGGGTGTAGGCTAGAGCGTCAATAATATCATCGTCTATTTCAGTTCGGTTGTCAGGATTGACTTTACGGACACTTACCTGTTCTTTTTCATCCGCCCCCATTTTGTGATTGAATACCACGTCAAAAAGAACTTTTATGCCATTTTCCTTCAATCGATTAATTGCATTCTGTAAACCTTCTCTATCGCCATATTTAGTTGCCTGAGTGCCCTTTTGATTGAATTCCCCTAAGTCAAACAGGTCATAGGTGTCATATCCTACAGAATATCCTCCTGAAGCACCTTTATATGCGGGAGGAAGCCAAACGATATTAATTCCTAGTTGGCTAATATGTGCAGCTTGCTCTGAGACTTCCTGCCATAACTTACCACCATCAGGATAGTACCAATGAAAAAACTGGAAAATTGTCGGATTATTCATAGACTTGATGACTCCATTTAACCGTATATCTCACAGTATGGCCCACTTTATAAAAGTTGGATTGGTAATAAAGTAATAGACTGTGTATTCGTTTTAATAGTGAGTTAATGTAAGGTTTGCCAGCATTAACAAGAGGTAATTTAAATGAGAATAGTGGATATCCCCTTCGGTATCACCGATTGGTCAGTAATAGAAAAAACTGAGCATAAAGGGGAGCAAGGGGTCGCCTACTGGCGAACACAGTTTTTCGGAAGTGTTCGAGTCCGTATGGTTGAGTACAGTGCCGGATACAACGCTGACCATTGGTGTTCTAAAGGGCATATTTTGCTATGCCTCGACGGCGAACTGAGCACTGAATTGAACGATGGTCGAGTTTTCGTATTGAAAGCAGGTATGAGTTATCAGGTTGCTGATGACGCAGAAGCACATCGTTCATCAACAGTCTCAGGGGCCAAACTTTTCATTGTCGATTGATACAGCTTTTGAAAATGCCTATGGGCCCGCTATATTCGGCTAGCAGTCAGTCCTTCGACTGTTAGCCAAAATAGGCATTCTTACTGTCCTTCAGGCAATGAATCAACCGGATTATCAGGGTATAAGACCCGAATACGCCGCCTGACAATTTCAACCTGAAATGCTGCCATTATTGCAATCATGATCAGGATTTCACCAAATCCACCTTGCTCAGTCGGTTGATTATAAAGATATTGCAGTGTCCCTATAATCCATTTAGAACCAACCAGTAACAGAAATAAAGTTATCGTCAATGGTGTACCCTTGCAAAAAATACGTCCATCAGGTTCACGCCAAATCTCTATAAGGCGGCCTTGCAAAACACCAACAACAACACTAAATAAAACAGCGCTACCTAGAACTACCCAGGAAGTCATTGTAGCTGGCATATATGTTCCACCAACTACCAGACCGACCATCCCGTAAACCCAGGCCCATTTAAAACGGGCGGGGCCTAAAGACATCTCATGGCTGACCGACTGGCGGTACAATGCAAAGAGTGTTAGCACCAGAATAATCAGTATTTGTGCGGGAGTCATCGCTATCTCCTTCAAGAGAAGCATCTAATCAGGGATAAAGTGCCTTAATCTGGCATAGTGACTACCTGCCCTCGCAGTATATTCACGCTTTATCAGTCTTTGGGAAACGCCAAACGGAAGGAACCCCTTCCAGAACGGTTAACCAAGGTCGTCAACACGCACTGTATAAAGTTTAGGCTATTTTCCGATAAATAACAGAATCCGAATAGTGATAATCTTATCCCACGGCCCATATTAAATAGTTTTAACTATTCGATATTCTATTTCAATAGCATCTGGCTAATCTCAGACATCACGTATTTACAACGAAAGAATAACATTCGTTTCCCTCCTGCATATTTAATATCCTACTATTAGTGCTAAACTATTGATTATTTTCATTCAGTCGTTAGAAGTTAATTTAAAGGGAAAGCGATATGACTCAGAATATTTATGACAATCAGGCTGTTTTCCAAATTATGTAAAACGTAACCGTTCCGTTGATAGATTAGCTGGCGCGCCAGCGTGGGAAACCATTCGTCAGATGTTGCCGCCGCTGTCAGTAGAATAAAATTGTAGATCTTGGTCGTTACAATTTGATCCACTCTCTCATTATAAACACCCTTAATAGGGTTAAATGACCTATAGTATAGATTGAATCTAACACGAGAAGGGAGTGCAGTATGCCTGATAAAAATCACGAAGAAACAACAGTTAATGAAGGGTTAGCCAAAATTCATGAAGCTTCAGAACAACTTACTGAAGAGCAAATTGAGCAGTTGGCTGAAGACGCCAAAGCAGCGGCCAGAGAAAATGTACAAAAACATACTCACGACTAGTGAACTAAAATGAGGGTTGTATATGAACACTATACCGCCAGATGGATTACCGATGTACCGATTGATTACCGGCCCCGATGACTCATCATTTTGTAACCGAGTTTCAGATCAATTGATGCTTGGTTATGTATTATACGGCTCCCCCTCAATCGCTTATGACACAGAGAAAAAGACGATAATTGCGGCACAAGCGATCATTTGGCCGGGGAATTGAGTCTGATGACAGTGAACACTGCATGGTTATGGTTGCCAACGTGTGATGTTTTAAATCGACTTTTGGATTGAGTTTACGGCGACTAAGTGTTGTCTCATAGTTGATAAAATTCTTTATTTTTCAACGCGTTTATTTTCTTTTATGATACTAATTTGTGTCCATGCCAAATAATTATTGTTCACTGTAGCTAATCCTTGTTAGCAACCTTCTGCGCTTAGTGGGTAGGGTAAACCACAGGAGAGGATGAATATGCAAGCTCCCCTAATACCTCAAGATGAGGCTAAGAGAATTGCTACATTACGCGCTTATAATATTCTCGACACTTCTCCTGAAGAACGCTTTGATCGTATCACCCGCTTAGCTAAACGGTTATTTGATGTGCCTATTGCGCTCATATCTATCGTTGACGTAAATCGTCAATGGTTTAAATCACATCCAGGGTTGGTAACCAGCGAGACGCCCAGAGATATATCTTTTTGTGGTCATGCCATTTTAGGTGACGATATCCTCTTAGTGCCCAATGCCCTTGACGATATCCGTTTTAGTGACAATCCATTAGTTACCGACGATCCTGGCATTCGTTTTTATGCAGGCTGTCCACTGGTTGTTCCCAATGGCAGTAAACTTGGGACACTTTGTCTTATCGACCTTAAACCACGCATTTTGGATGAATACGATCAGCAACTTTTATGTGATTTAGCAAAAATGGCCGAGCAAGAAATTGCTGCTGTTCAATTGGCAACTATTGATGAGTTAACACAGTTAACCAATCGTCGGGGTTTTGAGATTTTAGCTCAGCATGCACTAACGTTTTGTTCGCATAATAATATTCCTGCCACTTTGATTTTCTTTGATCTAAATGATTTTAAAGAAATAAATGACTGCTATGGGCATGCCGAAGGTGATAAGGCATTAGTGACTTTCGCTGAAGAGTTACAGCTTTTCTTTCGTGAGACGGATGTTGTCGCCCGCCTGGGTGGCGATGAATTTGTCACATTACTAACGGCATCGAGTTGCAACGATATACCAGAAATATTAAATCGCTTTAAAATTGCCTTAGAATTACGTAATAGCCAAGAATTGCGTGGTTATAATATTGGCTTTAGTGTGGGATATGCCAATTGCAACTTAGATAAAGACACACCGATTAATGAATTACTTGCTGCCGCCGATTCTTCCATGTACACGCATAAGTTAGAGTTACGCACTAAAAAGCCCCCTTTATCTAAGAGTTAATTTCATGTGCTATTACACTTATCAAAGCATCAGCAAGCCGTCGCGTTAATAATTAATCAAATCAAAACTAACGGCCTAAACAATAAATCAGCCAGAAGAGAGATAGGCGATATGCCCCTAAATGGTGCCAACTCCCTAAATAGGGGCACCACCTTAGTTATCCATAATAGAAATAACCAATTTTTCAATTAGTTAGATATGGCGCAGATATTGCTTAACTAAGAGTAACAATACCCAGGAGGAAAAATATGAAAACAATGTCTGCCTACTACTTACAATATGCTGTATTTTTGCTACTGGTTGCTGGAACCATCAATTTTATTTTTCAGTAACCACTATAAGAGTCTCGCTAACGCGCGGCTCTTTTGTTTTATCCGAGATAAAAAGTACAATAAATTGTCGTGTTAATACAAAAAATAGTTGTTTGACTCATTGAACCCCGCCCAGCATGGCTGGCATCCAGCCATCGTGCCTCGACGTTTAGCCTAAAATAGAAAGGATATGCTCAGGAAAGGCAGTATCAAACGTTTGAGCGATTTCCGCTTTCGATCACCATGGGTATTTACTGATCACAAACCCCTCATTATCACTGCCCCTAGATATTATGGGAAACTAAGATTTTTATTGTACAATCTTAGCAAATAAATTATTACGATTATCACAACCACACAGAAAAATAAAGTCACCAGCACAAGCCGATAATCATGGTTGATATTTATTCAATTTTATTTATTCAATTGATATTGGCGTTTTAAAGTATCTACCCATTGTTATGGTTAAGACTTACATAAAGAAGTTGATTAGCCTAATCGGGGTTCACTATTTATATATTATAAAAAATGTGAGGATGGACGATATTGAAATGGTGAAAAAATATGCCCATCTTTCACCGAATAATTTAAATGAACATGCCAGACAAATAGACGCAATATTTAATGATTGTGTCCCAAATATGTCCCATGAAACAGATTTGAAATTAGAGATTAATGCTAAGTGATTGATTTTGTTGGTGGGTCGTGCAGGGTTCGAACCTGCGACCAATTGATTAAGAGTCAACTGCTCTACCAACTGAGCTAACGACCCAACGGCGTTAATTATTCTCCTGTTAGCCTTGGCTGTCAAACATTTCATCAGATTTTTCTGTTTATACTGTTTTATATCCCTCTCTGGAGATTATTTATTCATCTGTTCTTTACGATTATTGTTAGTTATGTAACTTCATGTTGTAATTCCAGATGCTGTGATGAACTTAACAAAATTCAGTGTGTGAAATATAAACACTGGAAAACGAGGCGTATTGTGTAATTATTGTTGCGAAGATATTAAATAATTCACTGATTGTACTTAAAGCATACAAAAAATCCAAAAGACAGACAGACAGACAGACAGACAGACAGACAGACAGACATGCTAAGACCAAAGAGCCAACATAGAGCTCAACAACTTCACAAATACAGGAAGAGGGAATGGGAAAGATGGTAGACCAATCCAAAATAGTGGCAGAACAGTTGCCGGAACCTGAAGAGCACCTTCAACGGAGCCTCTCCAACCGCCATATCCAGCTAATTGCTATTGGTGGGGCTATAGGTACCGGATTGTTTATGGGATCGGGTAAAACCATCAGCCTTGCCGGGCCGTCGATTATTTTCGTTTATATGATAATCGGTTTTATGCTGTTTTTCGTGATGCGGGCTATGGGTGAGCTGCTGCTATCGAATCTGAAATATAAATCATTCAGTGATTTTGCTGCCGACTTACTCGGCCCTTGGGCAGGTTTTTTCACCGGCTGGACCTACTGGTTTTGTTGGGTCATCACCGGTATTGCTGACGTGGTTGCCATCACGGCTTACGCCCAGTTTTGGTTCCCCGGGTTCTCCCAGTGGGTTGCCTCATTGCTAGTAGTTTTACTGTTGCTATCACTGAATTTGGCCACGGTGAAAATGTTCGGTGAAATGGAGTTCTGGTTTGCCATGATTAAAATTGTGGCAATCGTGGCGCTGATCTTTGCCGGCTTAACCATGGTGTTAATGAGTTATCACTCCCCTTCGGGTACCACCGCGTCATTTACCCATTTATGGAATGATGGCGGGATGTTCCCGAAAGGAATCAGTGGGTTCTTTGCGGGCTTCCAGATCGCCGTTTTTGCTTTTGTTGGTATTGAGTTAGTTGGCACCACCGCCGCTGAAACCAAAGATCCTGAAGTGGTATTACCGCGTGCTATCAACTCCATCCCTATCCGCATCATCATGTTCTATGTTTTCTCATTGATTATGATTATGTCAGTAACGCCATGGAGTTCAGTGGTTGCTGATAAAAGCCCGTTTGTTGAGTTATTCGTCCTGGTCGGGTTACCCGCCGCTGCGAGTGTGATCAACTTTGTGGTCCTGACCTCGGCGGCGTCGTCAGCTAACAGCGGGGTATTTTCTACCAGCCGGATGTTGTTCGGTTTGGCAAAAGAAGGTGATGCTCCAAAGCAATTTGGTAAGCTGTCGCGCCGTTCCGTCCCTGCATCTGGCCTGACATTCTCTTGTATCTGTTTGCTAGGTGGTGTGGTTCTCATTTACCTAATCCCGAACGTAATGACTGTCTTTACACTGGTCACCACGGTTTCAGCGATTTTGTTTATGTTCGTTTGGACCATTATCCTTTGCTCTTACCTGGTGTATCGCAAAAGACGCCCGGCGTTGCATAAAAAATCCATCTACAAAATGCCAGCCGGTATTTTCATGTCATGGGTATGCATGGCGTTCTTTGCCTTTGTCTTGGTGCTATTAACCTTGGAAAGTGATACCCGCCAAGCGCTGATGGTGACACCGCTGTGGTTTATCATTCTAACCATTGGTTATATCATCTTGAAAAAACGCAGAACCTACTTGTACGACAATCGTAATCAGTAAGTCGCCATCATCAGGTATAGCGGTTGCTTTATTATCATCAGTTGACTCCCGGCGCGGGAGTCAGCTTTTTACCTACAGACTTACGCTGTCGTAATTGCTTCGCGTAATCGGCGTGGCGTTAAGCCAAAATGCTGCTGAAAACGCGACGTAAAACGGGACGGTGAAATATAACCGTGTTGTGCGGCAATCTCGCCGATCGAAAGTGAGGTGGTTTGCAACGCATGTAACGCACACCCCATACGGACTTCCTCTAAAATCATGCGGAAACTGCGATCTTCTTGCATCAGTTTGCGCCGCAAAGTTGAATCCCCAATATGCAAAGAGCGGGCGACGTCACTCACACTCCAGTTGCGTGCCGGATCGAGCAGTAAAACTTGTTGTACCTGTTCCGCCCATTTATCCCGGCGGTCGATTAATAACACCCCTGCCTGCCCGGCTAAATAAAGTGCCAATAAAACCCCCATAGCTGCATGCTGTAATAGTGCATCCGGCGCATGCCCCTTCACATTGAGTAATAAGCTATCCCACGCAAGGCGAGTATGGATATCCAGAGGAACACATAACGATGGCGCAGGCGCTGGCGTCACCGCCAAGGCACCGTACCAGTGGCGAAACCGGCGTAATAAACTTTGCGGCAGATAGACCATATCAGAACAGTAATGCCCACGTTCCGGGGTATTAGCGATACTGACTTCGGCACCGGCAGGAAACAAAATCAGCGACGACTGGCCGGCACTCGCTGCCTGAGCCCCCCATTGCACCAATTTACTGCCCTGACGGACATGGCACAGTGCAGGTGCAAACACCGTGACCTGATGCAACGTATGCGCCCGGCGGGCAACAATTTCAGCGCTGGAGATGACCATCTGGCTATGATTTATCTGCTGCATACTTTCTGCTCTTGGGTTAATAATTAGCGACTATAGGTGGCCACCAGTTGCGCTTTCGAAATCACATTACTGTTGAGCATAAACCCCACCAATGCACCACTGGCGTCGCTATTGAGAGGTAACTTATCGGTTTTCAATGCCCACACCGTGAACTGATAGCGATGGGGTTTATCCCCTACTGGTGGGCAAGCCCCCCCGAATCCCGCATAGCCAAAGTCATTACGCCCCTGAACGGCACCAACAGGTAACGTGCCATTTTTGCTCTGCCCAGCGTTAGTTGCCAATGAATGAACATCGGCGGGTATATTTACCACCGTCCAATGCCACCAGCCACTCCCCGTTGGTGCATCAGGATCATAAGCGGTTATGGCGAAACTTTTGGTTCCTGCTGGCGCGCCCTGCCATGAAAGCTGTGGCGATTGATTCCCGCCCTCACAGCCAAATCCGTTAAAAACCTGCTGGGTTTGTAAAGGCTTACCTTCAGACATATCGCTACTTTTGACGCTGAAGGTTTGTGCCTGAGCAGATAACGATACTGCGATAATCGCCAGAGACAGTGCTATTTTTTTCATGATGGTTCTCCTATGAGGTAAGTGAGTAGCTTACGCAAACAGGCTTTTTTACATTGTGCCATAACGCTCTGTTATTGTGCCAAAAAGCTCAATCAAGAGCGTTAAGACGTTTTATACTGGAGAGGTGACGCAATACGGTGAAATGCTCACAAGCGTCAGTTAAATAAGTCGTGGTAACACTGTCAGATAGGAGTCGGGAACATGTCATGCTGCTGTCGTGGCAGTGACGAGGGCTTAGGCATAGGTTTGTTGATATCACTTCAAACCTCATAGGAAACTTTGTATGAACCTGTATCGTATTCGTGAATTACGGTTGGCCCGGGCCTGGTCACAAGAACAATTGGCTGAGCTTTGTAGTTTGAGTGTGCGCACGATTCAACGCATAGAGAATGGTGAACAAGCCAGTCTGGAAACACTGAGTGCCATTGCAGCAGTCATGGATCTGAAAGTCGGTGAACTGTATTGCCCACATGCTTCTCAGGAACAAGATACCCCATCGCAAGCCGTTGACCAGCGCGTCATTGATGCCCGCAAAGCGGTTGAGGATGAAATGGCTTTCGTGCGGCAGTTGCTGCGGGCGGTTATCCTGTGTGCGGTACTGTTTGCTATCAATTGGTTTACTTCACCTGGCTATATGTGGGCCTGGTGGGTAGTCCTAGGGCTAAGTATTCCGCTGTGTCTGCGGGCAATAAATCAGTTTTTGCTAGGCAATTGGGTAGAGCGCTGGCAGCAAAAACGCTTACAAAAAAAGTTACGTAATCTGTAATGATATTGCACTAAAAAATCAGCAGAAATAGAAGGTTATCTCATAACCTATGCACTTTCCACTCGACTAATAAGTTGCAGCCTGATTGTATTGGCGTATGGTTAATAGGTGTCATTAGCAGCGACTATGATTACATCATCAGCATTATTCAATAAATTTGATTGGAGCATAGCGAGATGGCGAAAATTTTAGTGCTTTACTATTCCATGTATGGGCATATCGAGACACTTGCCAGTGCGATTGCCGAAGGTGCCAAAAAAGTTAACGGCGTTGAAGTGACCATCAAACGGGTCCCTGAAACCATGCCGCCAGACGCTTTCGCCAACGCAGGCGGCAAAACTAACCAACAAGCCCCGGTCGCGACGCCGCAAGAACTGGCAGATTACGATGGTATCATTTTTGGTACGCCAACCCGTTTCGGTAATATGGCAGGGCAAATGCGCACCTTCCTTGATCAAACCGGCGGGCTATGGGCTTCTGGCGCACTGTTCGGCAAAGTTGCCAGTGTGTTCTCCTCCACCGGTACTGGCGGCGGGCAAGAGCACACCATCACCTCCACGTGGACCACACTAGCCCATCACGGTTTTATCATCGTGCCAATCGGTTATGGGGCCAAGGAGTTATTTGATGTTTCACAAACCCGTGGCGGCACTCCATATGGCGCAACAACTATTGCCGGTGGTGATGGTTCCCGTCAACCAAGTGCTGAAGAGCTTGCCATTGCCCGTTTCCAGGGTGAGCATGTAGCGAAAATTACCGCCAAACTGGTAAGCTAATTCTCTTTGGACTTGATGATGCTACAGCGGTTAGTTTTGCTCGATATCTGACCTGGCCTCGGGTTTCGTAAACAGCGTTCTAATCTGCTTTGAGCACAGATACTGCTGTCTGGTAATAAAAAAAGCACCGCATAAAAGCGGTGCTCTCATTTGCTCATTAAACAGATTTAGGCTTCAAGCAGCCCTTGAGCCAGATAGTGGTTAGCATCAGTCACCCCTGGCAAAACGAAGAAATATCCCCCACCGATCGGCTTGACATACTCTTCTAGCGCCTCACCATTCAAGCGCTTTTGTACTGTCAGGAACGCCTTTTCCAAATCAGATTGATAGCAGATAAACAGTAAGCCCATGTCCAGTTGCCCTGAATTTGACACCCCCAGCGAGTAACTGTAGCCACGGCGTAACATCAGGTTATTCTGGGTTTCCGCGGTACGCGGATTTGCCAGCCGAATATGTGCATCCAGCTTAATCACATTGCCATCGGGATCTTTGGTGTAATCCGGCTCATCATGTTCATGTATGCTACCCAAGGGCGCACCGCTGTGTTTATCACGGCCAAAGATGGTTTGCTGTTCTTGTAACGGTGTGCGATCCCAGAACTCCACTTTAAAGCGAATAATCCGCGCAGCCTGATAACTACCACCGACGGCCCACGCAGGCTCCCCCATATTGCTCTGAACCCATACCACTTGATTGATCAATGGCTTATCACTGGTTTTCGGGTTTGCCGTACCGTCTTTAAAGCCCAACAAATTGATTGGTGTTTCTTTGCCTTTACTGCGGGCCGCATGAGCGGAAATAAAGCCTTCACGCTTCCACCTTACGCTGAGTAAGTCCGGCGAGTGCTTGATAATGTCGCGTAGCGCATGAATCACTGTTTCATTAGTATTGGCACAAATTTGCAGCAAGATATCACCATGGCACAAGCCTGCATCCAGTGAATCATTGGGGAAACGCGCCATTTTTTGTAGCCGTAGGGGTTTTTGCCCCTGCAAACCAAACCGCTCATCAAACAAGGAATCCCCGACAGAAACTGTGATGGTCAGGTTATCCGGGTAAATTTCCGGCCCCATAATCCCAGAGTCCAGCGGGGGTAATTTGGCATTCA